>JAUHYC010000066.1 GCA_030426685.1 Alphaproteobacteria bacterium | reverse complement strand
GGGGCCACCGAATCCTCAAGATCCAGATTGATCACATCCGCAGCCGATGCCGCCATTTTCGGAAACAATTTGGTATTAGAGCCGGGGCCGAACAACTGGCAGCGATTGGGTCGCGCCGGGGCGGCAGGCTGGATGCGGAAACTCATCTGGACCTCGTGTGAGTAATGAAATTGCGTTCACTTGCCGTGATGAGATATTAAATTGCGCACGACCACGCAAGAGGGATTGTGCAGATGCGGCAATGCGCGTGCAGCAAGGTCCGCAGAGCCTCCAAATGCAAGTGCTTAAAGTTTGATCAGTTTTAGAACTTCGAAGATTTTTGCGAGTGTGGGTCTGCAACCGCAAGATTCTTGCGTGATATCTTGAGGTAGAGAACAAATTTGAGAAACGC
This sequence comes from Alphaproteobacteria bacterium, assembly GCA_030426685.1. Classification (GTDB taxonomy): domain Bacteria; phylum Pseudomonadota; class Alphaproteobacteria; order Rhodobacterales; family Rhodobacteraceae; genus Ruegeria. Next base: position 13,683 of record JAUHYC010000066.1, on the reverse strand, counting down.
TCGTCAAACCGGTTCTCTAGCTTGGGTCGAAATCAAAGGAGTGCTGCGCGATGATCGAGACACCATACCTGTTGTTTTTAGGAGACGCGCCCGACCAACTGGCGGCAAAGGTCGCAGTCGGGATCAAGGATTGGCGGCCCGAAAACGCCGTGGGTCAGTTCCGGATGGACGGCTGCAAGGCGGATCTTGGCCTCAAGGACATGGATTTGGTCGAGGCGCGTGAAGCTGGGGCCAAGACGCTGGTCATTGGTGTGGCCAACCGCGGCGGCGTGATCAGCCAGGAGTGGAAGAAGGTTCTGGTGATGGCGCTGGAAGAGGGTTTTGATCTGGCCTCGGGCTTGCATAACCTTCTGCGGGATGAACCCGATCTGGTTGCCGTGGCCGAAGCCACCGGGCGCAAGCTGCATGATGTGCGGATCCCCGAAGTCGATTATCCGATTGCGAATGGGATCAAGCGCACGGGCAAGCGGTGTCTGGCGGTTGGCACCGATTGCTCGGTCGGTAAGATGTATACCGCGATGGCGATGGATGCCGAGATGCGCAAGCGCGGGATGAAATCCACTTTCCGCGCCACGGGTCAGACCGGCATCCTGATCACCGGTGACGGTGTGCCGCTGGATGCTGTGGTTGCGGATTTTATGGCGGGTTCGGTTGAATGGCTGACGCCCGACAATGACGCCGATCACTGGGACCTGATCGAGGGGCAGGGCTCGTTGTTTCATGTCTCTTACTCGGGTGTCACCATGGCGCTGATCCATGGCGGTCAGCCGGACGCCCTCATCCTCAGCCACGAACCCACCCGTGAGCATATGCGAGGCCTGCCGACATATACGCTGCCGACGCTGGAAGAATTGCGCGATACCGCGCTGGCATTGGCGCGGGTCGCCAACCCTGCGTGTCAGGTCGTTGGGGTCTCGGTCAACACGCAGCACATGAGCGAGGCCGACGCGTTGGCCTATCTGGCGAAGATCGAAGCTGATATGGACCTGCCCGCAACCGACCCGTTCCGCTTTGGTTCGGGTAAGCTGGTCGACGCGCTGGCCGCGATATGATCTGAAGGGCGCGCGCGGGGGCGGTGTTGTCCGCCTCCGGCGGGAGTATTTGGAAAAAGATGAAGGAGCGGGCGCGTGCAAATTGAGGTTACTCGCGATGTGTTTCGGCTGGCGCAGGTATTTACCATTTCGCGCGGTTCGCGGACCGAGGCACAGGTGCTGACGGTCCGGATCACGGATGGCGATCACCATGGCTGGGGCGAATGTGTGCCTTATGCCCGCTATGGCGAGACGTTGGGGTCGGTCGAAGCCGAGATTGCCGGGTTGCCCGAAGACTTCACACGATCGTCGCTGATGGAGTTGCTGCCTGCAGGGGCCGCACGCAACGCAGTGGACTGCGCGCTCTGGGATTTGGAGGCGAAACGCGCCGGGAAGAGGGCTTGGGAACTGGCCGGATTGCCTGCGCCGCACCCCGAGATCACGGCCTATACCTTGTCTCTGGATACGCCCGAGGCGATGCAGACGCAGGCCGCCCAAAATGCTCATCGGCCATTGCTGAAGATCAAGCTGGGCACGCCGGACGATATGCCCCGGCTTGAGGCCGTGCGCGCGGGCGCGCCGGAAGCGCGGATCATTGTGGATGCAAATGAAGGCTGGAGCGCGGAGGTCTACTCAGATCTGGCGCCGCATCTGGTGCGGCTGGGCGTGGCGCTGGTCGAGCAGCCGCTGCCCGCGGGTGATGACGCGGCCCTGATCGGAATGGATCGGCCGGTACCGGTTTGCGCCGACGAATCCTGCCATGACCGTGCCAGCCTGCCTGCCCTGAGGGGCAAATATGACGTGGTCAATATCAAACTGGACAAGACCGGCGGGTTGACCGAGGCGCTGGAGTTGCGCGCGGCCGCGCTGGCGCAGGGGTACCGCGTGATGATCGGCTGTATGGTTGGCAGCTCTCTGGCGATGGCCCCTGCGACACTGCTGGCGCAGGGTGCGATGATGACAGACCTTGACGGGCCGCTTCTATTGGCCGAAGACCGCGACAGACCGCTGATTTTTGATGACGCCGGAGTACACCCACCCGAAGCCGCGCTTTGGGGTTGATCTGTGCCCGGTTGGGGGCAAAGCCCTGCGACAGGAAGGACAACACATGACCCGCACCGTTTACGTGAATGGCGAATACCTGGCTGAAACCGAAGCCAAGATTTCGATCTTTGACCGGGGTTTTCTGATGGCGGATGCCGTTTATGAGGTGACCAGCGTCCTGGGCGGCAAGCTGATCGATTTCGACGGCCATGCGGTGCGTCTGAAACGCTCGCTGGATGAGCTGGACATGGCCGCCCCCTGCAGCAAGGACGAATTGCTGGAGATTCATCGCAAGCTGGTGGAGCTCAACGACATTGACGAGGGTATGGTCTACTTGCAGGTCACACGCGGTAGCGATGGCGACCGCGATTTCGTGTTCCCCTCGGATGACACCAAGCCGACGTTGGTGCTGTTCACCCAGGACAAGCCCGGACTGGCCAACAGCCCGGCAGCGCAAAAGGGGATCCGCGTCATCTCCATCGATGACATCCGCTGGGGGCGCCGCGATATCAAGACGACGCAGTTGCTCTATCCGTCACTGGGCAAGATGATGGCCAAGAAAGCCGGGGCTGATGACGCGTGGATGACGGAAGACGGCTATGTGACCGAGGGCACTTCGAACAACGCCTATTTCGTAAAGGACGGCAAAATCGTCACCCGGCCGCTTTCGAATGACATCCTGCACGGGATCACCCGCAAGGCAGTACTGCGAATGGCCGCCGAGGCGCAGATGATCGTCGAAGAACGCCTGTTCACCATTGAAGAGGCGAAAGCGGCGGATGAGGCCTTTGTCACATCAGCCTCGACCTTCGTGATGCCCGTGGTTGAGATTGATGGGGAGACCCTCGGTGAAGGCACGCCGGGTCCTATCGCCAGACGTCTGCGTGAGATTTATCTCGAAGAGAGCCTGAAAGCGGCAGTCTGACCGGTTTGAGGGTCACGCCCGGGCCTCTTCGCGCAGCGCCTGCGCCAGATCGGCATTTTCAAGCACGTAGGTGCCAAAGCTGGGCCGCCAAACCAGCCCTTTGTCGCGCAACACATCCAGCGCCTTTTGGATGCCGCCCTTGCTGTAAGGCTTGCGATTGCCCGCCAAGGCCTGCCGTGTGTCATCGGTGAACGGCGTAAAGTTGATGCGGTCGACCGCCATCTTGCGCAGAATGGCTTGCTGGAGATCGGTTAGTGTACCGATTTCGGCCAGCAGAGCCTCGCGCATCTGTACTTTCTTGCGCTCCGCGATCACGCGCAACGCCTCATCACCAGGGGCGGTTTCCAGAATCAGATCGCGCAGGCAATCGTTCAGGATTTCGGGACGCCGGCCCAGATCTTCGAACACCCTATCCATGGTCTCGGGCGTCACCTGCGCATCTTCGGCCAGCCGGGTGTTGATCCGCTCGGTCAGCGCGCCGGTATAGCGTTGTCCAAGCCTGGGGAAGTCGCGCACGCGCGCGCCGAAGAACGGGGCCTGCTGGTTGTGGATCAGCGCGGCCAGCTTATCGCGATGCGATCCTGTCATGATCAGATAGAGCCGCGTTTCACCCCCAGACTGGTTCACCGCGTCACGCGCCGCTTTCAGCGCGTACATCGCGTTTCTGCCCGCCTCGCTGGACAGGCTCTGTTGGGCTTCGTCGATGATCAGAACAATGTCTTTGCCGGTCGCTTCGCAGAGCAGCATCAGGGCGTCGGGGATGGTGCCCTCCCATGCCCCGGCGGTCTTCAGGTTCACGCTGAACCCGAGGGCACCGATTGAAGAGAACGGGATTTTGCGGCGCAGCTTGGCGATCAGATTGTCGCAGTCTTCAAGGGCGCGGGCCAACCGTGCGGTGATCAGGGCCCCGGGATCGCTGCTGCGATCTGCCCAGAGATCGACATAGATTACGTATTTGCCCTGACGTTCCAGCAGAGGGGCCAGATCCCGACGCAGGAAGGTGCTTTTGCCGGTCCGGCGCGGGGCGGCCAGGAATAGCCCAGCGCTTTCACCGACCAGAGGGTCCGGGTTCAGAAGGCTCGCGATTTGTGCGGCCTCGTCAGGGCGGGCGATGTGGTGGTCCTGGGTCATCAGTATCCCGCGTTATCCAGAAGGGGAGTAAAGTACTCTTTCTTGGAATACTTAGGGATACTGATGTGCCACGTCAATGATTTGTAGGGCCGGTGGGGCCTCAGCCCTTCTTGCTTACATTCTCTTCAAACGCGACCTTGAAGGCGGCCTGTTTCTCGGCGCTGGCATCGGTCTGATAGTTGGCTTTCCACTCATCCATGGTCATGCCATAGAAAATCTCGCGCGCCTCGTCCTTGCCCATTTCGATACCCTTTTCATTGGCCGCTTCCTGATACCACCGCGACAGGCAGTTGCGGCAGAACCCGGCCAGATTCATCATGTCGATATTCTGAACGTCGGTGCGGTCTTCCATCAGGTGTTTCTGCAAACGGCGAAAAGCGGCGGCCTGAAGTTCGATTTCGGTCTGCTGGTCCATTGTCGGGCTCCGAGTAATTGCGTACATCCTGAGCCTGACCTAGCAATCCGTGGGCCCTGTTACAATGAACAGGAAGGCCCCTCATAGAGTAGGTTTCGGATGCTAAGCCAGCTTCAGCGCCAGCCACGGCATCAGGCAGAAGATGATTGTCAGGAGCTTGTAGTTCGCAAGATACCTGAAATAGGCTCGTTTCACCTCGGCCTGTTCCATCTGGAACATTCTGCCGTGTATGCCCGCGATCCAATCCTGCAGAGCGACAATCATCAAAGTGCTGAACAGCAGCACAGCGAAGTTAAGCACCGTCATCCAGCCGAAGACGGCGGTCAGGAATGCCTGAGTCATGGTCGTTTCCTTTCCCTCGCTATATGGGGATTGACCAATAGGCTCACAATAATTTGGGGTTTGAATTCGGCCTGAGGTGACCCTGTGTCACAGATCGCTCTCAGTCAGGGCGTCCTGCAGGATCACGGCCAGTCGCTCGGCCCAGGCGCGCTGCCCGTGGTGATCGGCGATCAGGTCGTTGCGCACCTCGATCAGGGCGTTCGGGCGGCCAAATGCGGTGCAATGCCGGTCGATCGCATCACCAGGCAGAACGCCGGTATAGGGCTCATTCACTCCGACGCACAAATCCCCTTCGGCCTCCAGCCGGTTGATCAGCGGGCGCGAAAAGCGTTCGTCGGGGGTGTGCAGCACGCCGATATGCCAGGGGCGCGGCGCGCGGCCACGCAACTGTCGGGTAAAGGAATGCATCGAGACAATCACCGCATGGGGCAGTGCCGCCAGTTCAGCAAGGGCTTCGTGATAGGGGCGATAGCACATCGCCAACCGCCGTTCGCGCTCGGCCATGTCGGCGTTGCGATTGCCGGGTATGATCGACCCGTCATAGAGCTTCATCACCAGCGTCGGATCATCCTCACCCCGGTTCGGGTCGATCACCAGGCGCGAGAAATTGGCCGCGATCACCGGTGCATTCAGAATCTCACCCAGATGCTTCGACACTTCATAAGCGCCAACGTCATAGGCGATGTGACGTTCCATATCCTCGCGCGGCAAACCAAGGTCGCCGCCGTTGATATCGGGCGGGACCATGTTGGTCGCGTGATCGCAGGTAATCAGCCAGCGCGAAGGGCGATCCGCGCCGTGTACGAAAAACGGAGAGTATGTCATAAGCCTGTCATCTTGTTTGTCGCAGGTGTAGGACAGTTGCCTCGGAAAGGGAATTGCGCAATAAGCAGCTTGAGCACTGTTTGCGGTAACATAAGGCACTTGAGGAGAACCCACCAATGCGACGCCTGAGAAATGTGAAAATCGTGGCGACGCTGGGTCCGGCGTCAAATGACTATGACACCATTCGCGCCCTGCATGAGGCCGGGGCGGATGTGTTCCGTCTGAACATGAGTCATGGCAGCCATGATGAGATCCGCGAACGGCACCGGATCATCCGGCAAGTGGAAAAGGACCTCGACAGGCCGATTGCCATTCTGGCCGACCTTCAGGGCCCCAAGCTGCGCGTCGGCGTATTTGCCAATGACGCGGAAGAGCTGGAAGAGGGTGCCTCGTTCCGGCTGGACCTTGATCCGGCGCCGGGTGACCTGGGCCGTGTCTGCCTGCCGCACCCCGAAATTTTCGCAGCCCTCGAACCCGGCGCGCGCCTGCTGGTCAATGACGGCAAGATCCGCCTGATCGTAAAGGATTGCGGCCAGGACTTTGCCCATTGCACGGTTGAGGTCGGGGGTACCATCTCGAACCGCAAAGGCGTCAACGTGCCGGACGTTGTGCTGCCGCTGGCGGCGCTTTCGAGCAAGGATCGCGATGATCTGGAATTTGTCTGCCAACTGGGGGTGGACTGGTTGGCGCTCAGTTTTGTGCAGCGCGCCAAGGACGTGTTTGAGGCGCGCGCGCTGGCCGATGGCCGTGCCTCGATTCTATCGAAGATCGAAAAGCCCGCAGCTGTCGAGGCGTTTGACGATATCCTCGACGCCTCGGACGGAATCATGGTCGCGCGCGGCGATCTTGGGGTCGAACTTCCGGTATCTGCGGTTCCACCGATCCAGAAGCGTCTGGTTCGCAGATGCCGGGGCGCTGCAAAGCCTGTAATCGTGGCGACGCAGATGCTGGAAAGCATGATCGAAAGCCCGATGCCCACGCGCGCCGAGGTTTCCGACGTGGCCACCGCCATCTATGAAGGAACGGATGCCATCATGCTCAGCGCGGAATCGGCGGCTGGCGCCTACCCGATCGAGGCGGTGCAGACCATGAACAAGGTCGCCATAGAGGTCGAGGCCGATCCCACCTACACCCAGATCATCACCGCATCGCGGACAGCACAGGGCACAACCATTGCTGACGGTATTGTCGCCGCCGCGCGTGAGATTGCTGAGAAAACGGACATCAAGGCCATCTGCTGCTTCACCCAAAGCGGCACAACCGCCCTGTTGACCGCGCGCGAACGTCCCGGCGTCCCGATCATTGCGATGACACCGGCCACCGGCACCGCCCGCCGTCTGTGCCTGAGCTGGGGCTGCCACTGCGTCATGACGCCCGAGTTGGAACGTTTCAAAGGTGCTGTCGTCAGCGCAGCACGCGCCGCGCGGGCAGGGGGCTTTGCCACGGAAACGGACCAGATCGTGGTCACCGCTGGTGTGCCGTTCAACGTGCCGGGCACCACCAACATTCTGCGGATCGCGCCTTGCGATGAGCGGTTGATCTATAACACCGATCCCGGGTGATGCGGGTTCAGAAACGGGTGCCCTTGACGCCGGCGGGTTGTTTGACGATCTCCATCACCGTGTAGGAACTGGTCTGGTGAATGCCGGGCAACTTGTTGATCTTGTCCCCCAGAACCGAGCGGAAATGCGCAATGTCACGCGTTCGGACCGTGAGCATATAGTCGAATGAACCCGCCACCATCAGGCAGGTTTCAATCTCGGCGATCTCTCGCACCGCTTCGTTGAACGTGTCGAGCGATTGATCCGCCGTTGCGGCCAGCGAGACCTGCACCACGGTCAGCTGTGCCAGCCCCAGCCTCTCTTTGTCGATCACCGCGCTGTATCCGGTTATAAATCCGTTCTTTTCAAGCCGCTTTACCCGCTCCGAACAGGGGGTGTTGGTCAGATTTACGCGGGCTGCCAACTCAACTATGGGAAGGCGCCCATTGGCTTCGAGCTCTTGTAGAATGCGCTGATCGATCTTATCCAAATTTCTGTCCATTAGGCAATTTACCTGTTTATTTAACGCAATACGACATTTTTTGCTGTAAATAGACCAAAAAAATCTCCAATTCCTAGTGATTTTTCCTAATACTCAACCCAGGGCGGTCATCGCAATGAGTTCCAGGTTCCGGCTGCCCTGCCGGGGGCACGGGCCCCGGCCCAATCAACAATAACGGAGGAACGACATGACAACGAAAATTGTCATCGGACTGGACGGGACAGAAACCGGGGAGCGCGCGATCGCCTTTGCCAAAGAACAGGCCAAGCTGATCGGGACATGCGAGTTGCTGGTGGTCTACGTCATTGAATGGTCCCCTTACACCTTTCAGACACCCGAAGAAAATGCCTTGCGTCACAAACGGCGCGAGGAAGAGCTCGACCTGGCCACGTCACGCATCGTCACCCCCGCGGTGGACGCGCTGAAAGCCGCCGGATTCAAGGCTCAAGGCATTGTCCGTCACGGCGATGTGGCCGAAACGCTGAATGCGATCACGGTGGAAGAAGGTGGTTCGCAGATCGTCGTGGGCCGGTCCTCGGCGGACGGGATCAAGAAACGCCTGTTCGGTAGCTCGACCCAGAATCTGGTGATGCATGCCGATGTGCCGGTCACGGTCGTGAACTGAAGGGAGGGACAAGAATGAGAATGCTCAAACAACTTGGCGCGGCGACGGCTGCGGCCATCACCGCTAATCCCGCCCTTGCGCAGGAAGCCCCGGGGCTGGACGAGAAGATCAACCAGACTTTCGCTAATCTGACCGGACCGTTCGTCAGTTTCATCTTCGCTCCGCTGCCAGGAACCAGCTTTCCTTGGATCGTCATGTGGCTGGTGGTCGCGGCATCGGTCTTCACGCTCTATTTCGCTTTTGTGCAGATGCGGTTTTTCAGCCACGCAATCAGCCTTGTCAAAGGTGACTATTCCGACCCCAATGATGCAGGCGAGGTCAGCCATTTTCAGGCTCTGGCCACGGCGCTTTCCGGTACGGTCGGTCTGGGGAATATCGCAGGTGTTGCTGTTGCCGTCGGCATCGGCGGACCGGGCGCAACCTTCTGGATGATCCTGGCGGGCCTTCTGGGTATGGCGTCGAAATTCACCGAATGTACGCTGGGCGTGAAGTATCGCAACGAATACGAAGATGGCACCGTTTCAGGTGGTCCGATGTACTATATGTCGAAAGGATTCACCGAGCTGGGTCTGCCGGGCGGCAAAATTCTCGCGGTCCTGTTCTCAATCTTCTGTATCCTTGGTGCACTTGGCGGGGGCAACATGTTCCAGGCCAATCAGGCGCACCAGCAGATCGCGGGTATCGTAGGTGACTATCCCGGCTGGATTACCGGCCTGGTCTTTGCGGTCGTTGTGTTTATGGTCATTGTCGGCGGCCTGAAATCTATTGCACGGGTGACGGAAAAGGTCGTCCCGTTCATGGGTGTCATGTATGTGCTGACGGCGCTGGTCATCATCCTGATGAATGCGGACATGATCGGCTGGGCCTTTGGCCAGATCTTCGCCGGTGCCTTCACGGGTCTGGGTGTTGCTGGTGGCATGGTCGGAGCACTGATCCAGGGCTTCAAACGTGCTGCGTTCTCGAACGAAGCAGGCGTGGGTTCTGCGGCTATCGCGCACTCGGCGGTTCGGACCAAAGAGCCGATCACCGAGGGTTTTGTGTCGCTGCTCGAGCCGTTCATCGATACTGTAGTGATCTGCACCATGACCGCGCTGGTCATCATCATCACACAGCAGATGATTATCGACCCCCAAACCGGCAACTACATGCTGAATGAAACAGGTACGGCGATTGCCACCGTTGACGGAAACTCGGGTGTCAGCCTGACCTCTGCCGCGTTTGGCAGCGCGTTCAGCTGGTTCCCCTATATCCTGGCGATTGCGGTGATCCTGTTTGCCTTCTCGACTATGATCAGCTGGTCCTATTACGGCCTCAAGGCCTGGACCTATCTGTTCGGTGAGGGCCACACCAAGGAACTGGTGTTCAAGGTCATTTTCTGCATCTTCGTTGTCATCGGGGCGGCGGCCAATCTCGGCCCGGTCATCGACTTCTCGGATGCGGCGATCTTTGCGATGGCGGTTGTGAACGTCTTTGCGCTCTACTTCCTGATGAAAGTGGTGCGTCAGGAGCTGGCGTCCTACTCCGAGCGTCTGAAGAGCGGCGAAATCCGTAAATTCAGCCACTGAACCCTTCCACCGGGGCGATCAATATCGCCCCGGTGCCTGACCGGGCTGTAAAAAGCGCAGATTCTGGTCCAAACCCCCTTGTCAGCATAGGCGAACTTGCGTAAACGGCGCTTCTGATCGCGTGACCGGCCGAGATGGCATGCCGAGTCGCGTCTGAAACCGAACCCGAAAAAGGAGACGGAAATGCCTAAGATGAAGACCAAGTCGAGCGCCAAAAAGCGCTTTAAGGTGACTGCGACCGGTAAGGTCCTTGCTGGCCAGGCCGGCAAACGGCACGGCATGATCAAGCGGACCAAGAAATTCATCCGCGACGCCCGTGGCAACACCACCCTGTCCGCCCCCGACGCCAAGATCGTCAAGGGCTACATGCCCTACGACCGCTAAGAGGAGATTAAGAGATGTCCCGCGTTAAAGGTGGAACCGTAACTCACGCCCGTCACAAGAAGGTCATCAAGGCCGCCAAAGGTTACTACGGCCGCCGCAAGAGCACCTTCAAGGTTGCCCGTCAGGCCGTCGACAAGGCCAACCAGTACGCAACCCGCGACCGCAAGAACCGCAAGCGCAACTTCCGCGCGCTGTGGATCCAGCGCATCAACGCTGCTGTTCGTTCGCATGACGAAGCACTGACATATTCCCGCTTCATCAACGGCCTGAACCTGGCCGGTATCGAAGTGGACCGCAAAGTTCTGGCCGACCTGGCCGTGCACGAACCGGAAGCGTTCGGCGCGATCGTCGCCAAAGCTCAGGCCGCTCTGACCGCCTGATCCTCTTTCGAGAGACAGTGAATGAAAGGGTCGTCCCATGTGGGACGGCCCTTTTTCTTATGCGCGTGCCAGCAAGCTACTATTTCAGCGCCCGGGCCAGAAACGCCTGAGTTGCGGGTTGGGCCGGATGGTCGAACAATACCTCGGGTGCACCTTCTTCGATGATGCGCCCGCCGTCGAGGAAACACACTTTATCCGCCGCCTCGCGGGCAAAGCCCATTTCATGGGTGGCCATCACCATCGTCATGCCCTGCCTCTTCAACATCAGCAGAACATCCAGCACTTCGCCGACAAGCTGCGGATCAAGGGCCGAGGTGATCTCATCGAACAGCATGACCTCGGGCCGCATTGCCAACGCGCGGACGATGGCAACCCGTTGTTGCTGGCCGCCCGAGAGTTGGTCGGGATAGTTGTGCATCCGATCGGCCAGTCCGAAGCGGGCAAACAGCGTCTCGACCTCCGGTTGCAACTCGGCACGGGTCAGCCCGCGCACCCGGCGTGGGGCGAGCATAACGTTTTCAAGCGCGGTCATGTGAGGGAAGAGGTTGAAGCTTTGAAACACGATCCCGATCCGCGCGCGCACGGATTGCAGGTTGAGACCGGGGATCGAGATATCCTCGCCATCCAGATAGATCGCCCCGTCCTCAATGGGCTCCAGCAGGTTGATGCAGCGCAGCAGGGTGGATTTCCCGGACCCCGATGCGCCGATCAGGCAGACCATCTGCCCCTCTTCCACGGTCAGGCTGATGCCGTCGCACACCGTGCGCTCGCCAAACCGTTTGACCACGCCATTCAGTTCCAGTTTGGGCATCAGCGCCTCTCCCGCATCTGGCGGGCCATCAAGTGATCGGCATAGCGTGTGGCTGGCACGGTCACGATCAGAAAGATGATCGCGGCCCCCACATAAGGTGTGAAATTGGCCAGCAGGGATTTGAACACCCCAGCCTGACGGAAAATCTCAACCGGGCCAATGAAACTGAGCAGCGAAACATCTTTTTGCAGCGCGATCAGCATGTTCATTTGCGAGGGAACGACATTGCGGATCGCCTGCGGCAGAACCACATCACGCATCACCTGCCGCTCGGACAGGCCCAGGGACAGGGCCGCGGCGCGCTGGCTGTGGTGCACGCTGTCGATGCCCGAGCGGAAGATTTCGGCAACATAGGCCGAGTAGGTCAGAACCAGCGCCAGCGTGCCCCAGATATAGGGCGAATTCCACGGGCGGGGCAGACCCAGACCCGGAATGCCGAACCCGATCAGATAGACCGTCAGGATAACGGGCACGCCGCGAAAGATATCGGTGAACGCGGCGCCGAAGATGCGCAGCGGGAACAGCGCCGGTGATTTGGCATCCCGCGCCAGCGCAATCAGCAGGCCCAGGATGGCAATGGCCGGGGCGGACCACGCAAAGATCATCACGTTGATCCGAAACGCCTCGAGCAGCTTCGGGAAGGTCTTGATCAGTGTCTCGCCGTTGAAAAAACTCTGCTGAACCTTGGCCCATCCCGGCGCGAGGGGCACCAGAAAATAGATCGCCGCAAGAACGGTGATCGTGCTTGTCGCCGCGATCACCAGTGACCGGCGGCGCTGCTGCGCCTCATAACGTTCGCGGCGGGTCATCCCGGCCGCCTTGCGATTATTCATGTTACTTGATCAGGGGAACGCCTGTTGAATCCTGCAGCCACTTGGCCTCGATCTCGGCCAGCTTGCCGCTGTCTGTCAGCGCCGCCAGCGCCTCATCGATGCAAGATTTCAGGGGGTTGCCTTCTTCCATCAGCATTCCAAACTGATCGGGGTTGTCGCTTTCATCCGCCGGGAACTGGCCGATGACTTTTGAGCCTTCGATCATCACCGCGCTCAGGAACAGGGCGGTGGGCAGGTCAAACAGGGCCGCGTCGATCTGGTTCGCGCTCATCGCGGCATTGACGTCCGCGTTGTCGCCATAGAGCAGCGGATCGTTGTCCGGCTGGATGATGCTGGATAGTTTGGGAACCGCCGTGGTCGACCCGACCGCGCCCCATTGCAGACCTTTCAGAGCCTCGAGCGTCGGGGCCGTTCCGGTCGCGTTCGGGCTGACCAGAACCGCCATCGGAGCGGTGTAGTAGGGGGCCGAGAAATCCACGACCTGATCCCGCTCGGGCGTGATGGAGTATTGCTGCATGTTGACATCAAATTCCTTGGCGCCGGGCTGGATGGCCTCATCGAAAGAGGATCTGACCCATACCACGTCATCTGCCGCAAATCCCATCTCCTCGGCCACGGCGTAGGCGACCGCGGCCTCGAACCCTTCACCACTTTCCGGTGCGTCGTCGAGCACCCAGGGGTAATAGGCCGGGTTGCCAGTGGCGATGGTGAATTTACCGTCCGTCAGAGTTTTGCCAGCGGCACAGGACCCCTCAGCAAAGGCTGCCGTTGACAGTAACAGTACCGAACTTGCCGCGAGTGCGAGCATCTTGGACATCACTTGAAACTCCTGCTGGATTGCTTTGCCGCTACGGTAATTCTGCCCGGCTTTACTGTCCAGCACGTGTTGTGGGTCAGCGCACGGATTCATTGGCGCCGCCCTGGAAACAATAGGGCGCCAGTGTGGTCAATGTGCAATATGACGATCGCCAAGCAGGCTCGGGCCATTGTCCTGATTGCGCCACACTTCGACCACGGGTAGAAATCTAAACAATGTGTTAACGAATTGATTGTTTAGGGGTATCGGAACATGGATAGATGCGCAGCAAAGCGCACGCGAGCAGTGCGTGGCGGTCGTCTGGTCAGGTGGAAAGGGCAGGTGGCAAGCATCGCGCCAACTCTGGCTCTGGCCAGTGGCGTTGCACTTTCGGCAGGACAGCTCGCGGCTGAGGTGATTTCGACAGCGGAAGATTTCCCGGTCGTCTTTTCGCTTGATGAAGACAACACGATTACCGACACGGGCTCTGTCACTCTCACGATTGGGTCCGGGTCGGCTGTGGTTACCGACAT
>JAUHYC010000065.1 GCA_030426685.1 Alphaproteobacteria bacterium | reverse complement strand
CTATTGGATGCGATTGGGGTGTGGGCGCGGGTGGCCGATCACGCCCAGCCCATGCTGGAAATCAAGGTCACGGATGGCCATGCGGGTGCCGGTCCGTCTCCGTTTTTCATGCATTTCGACCACGCCGAGATCGAAGAAGGCCCAATGGGCTATATGGTCGAAGACCGCCACCTGCGCCGGGCCTTTCTTGAAGCGATGGCAACAGAGGCTGGCATCACAGAAGTCAGCGGTAAAACAGTGGTGTCCCAAACCACCGACTCAACCGGCGTTGAACTGACGCTGAATGACGGTACGGTTTTGCAAGGCGGCATGCTGGTCGGGTGCGACGGTCGCCACAGCACAACGGCCACGCGGGCAGGGATCAAGCGAACCGGTTGGGATTACGGCCAGACCGCGCTGGTCTGCGCCATCGAACACGACCTGCCGCATCACGGCATCGCGCATCAGTTCTTCATGCCGCCCGGACCTTTGGCGATCCTGCCACTGACCGGCAATCGCAGCTCGATCGTCTGGAGCGAGCGCACCGAGGCCGCCAACCGGATCAATGCTCTGCCCGAAGCCGAATACCTGCAGGTCCTGCGCCCCCGGTTTGGCGATTTTCTGGGCGAGATCCGCCTGCAGGGCGATCGGTTCACCTACCCGCTGAACCTCACCATCGCCAATTCCTTCATCTCGGATCGGCTCGCGTTGGTCGGCGACGCGGCCCACGGTATGCACCCGATCGCCGGGCAAGGCCTGAATGCCGGTCTGCGCGATGTGGGTGCGCTGGCCGAGGTGCTGACGCTGGCCGGACGCCGTGGTGAGGATATCGGATCTCCGCTGGTATTGGAGCGCTATCAGGAATGGCGGAGGTTTGACACGGCCGCGCTGGCGATGGCGACAGATATGTTCAACAAATTGTTTTCGAACGACAATCCGCTGCTGCGGATCGGGCGCGTTATTGGTATGGGCATCGTTGGATCAATCCCCGGTCTGCGCCGGGGCTTCGTGCGCGAAGCTGCCGGGCTAACCGGGGATCTGCCCAAACTCCTGCAGGGCCGACCAATCTAGTCCAGCATGCGCGCCTCATCGACCAGCATCACCGGGATGCCATTGCGGATCGGAAAGGCAAGCCCGGCGGCTTTGGATACAAGCTCCTGCTGCTCCGCATCATAGTGCAGGGTCGTGTGGGTCTGCGGACAGATCAACGCCTCAAGCATGTGGCGGTCAAAGGAATGTTCGGATTCGCTCATTGCAGTTTTTCCTCGTTCGATCCGCCGCGCATGGCGAATTCAATCAGTGTCACCAAAGTTTCGCGCCGGGTTCGCAGGCAGGGGGCCTCGAGCAACGCTTGCTTATCCTCGGGGTCAAACTCCAACATCATGGACAGGGAATTGACCAGCAGCTCGTCATCGGCACCCTTCATGGTATCCCAATCGGTTGACAACTGACGCGATGAGAAGAACCGTTCGAGCAGTTTCAGAAATCTGTTTCGGTCGAAATTATCATCCACTTCGGCCTTGCCGAGATCACGATCAAACCCGCCCCAGGATACTGAAACGCGCCGATATGGGGTAAAACTGTCCAACTCGGCCTTGACCCGGAACCGCGAGATGCCGGTAAGCGTAATCAGATAGCGGCCGTCTTCGGTTTCTGAAAACTGCGTCACACGCCCGGCGCATCCAATCTGATGCAGTTTTGAGTCATCACCCTGGCAGGTGTTCGGTTGCACCATCCCGATCATCCGCTCTTGCGTTTTCAGCGCGTCATCCAGCATCTGAAGGTAGCGCGGCTCAAAAATGTGCAGCGGCAGGCGCGACCGGGGCAGCAACAACGCCCCAGGCAAAGGAAAAACAGATACCGTTTCCGGCAGATCGGCGGGATGCATCATGTACCCGAGTGTAGTTCTGATCGTGATTTAGGCAAATATCATTGAGCTGAGCTTGCGTCGGCCGTTCAGCACGATGGGATCATTGGGCTTGAGCGCATCGAAGATGGTAAACAACTGAGTCTTCGCAGCACCCTCGTTCCACTCACGATCACGGCGGAACAGTTCCAGCAATTGCGCCACAGCCTCTTCAACATCGCCATTGGCGTGTAATGCCTGTGCCAGATCAAACCGAGCCTGATGATTGTCGGGATCGGCTTCAACCGCTGCGGTGAGTTCACCTACGGGCCCCGCATCTGCCGCTTGTTTGGCCAGTTCCAACTGTGCGTGGGCTGCTTCCACCTCGGGCGCGGTCGAAATTTCAGCCGGGGCGCCGTTCAAGATCGCTTCGGCCTGATCCAGATCGCCCAGCGCGATATGCGCACGCACCAATCCGCCGTAGGCCGCCGCATGGTTCGCGTCTTCACCCAGAATCGCGGCAAAGGTCTGTGCCGCGTCTACGGCTGCGCCTTCGTTCAGCATCTCTTCGGCCGCCTGCACCGCATCGTCCAGCTGTCCACCGGGGCTTTCGCCCCCCGCGGCTTCGATCACACGGTCGATGAAGGCCTTGATCTCGGACCCCGGCAGAGCCCCCTGAAACCCATCCACGGGCTGACCTTTGTAAAAGGCATATACAGTTGGAATCGACTGGATGCGCAGTTGCCCAGCGATCATCTGGGCCTCATCCACGTTGATCTTGACCATTTTGACCGCACCCTTGGCGGCAGTCACGGCCTCTTCCAGCGCCGGACCCAGGGTTTTACAGGGGCCACACCAGGGCGCCCAGAAATCGACGATGATCGGCATCTCTTGCGAGGCTTCGACCACATCGGCCATGAAAGTGGCCTCGGTCCCGTCCTTGATCAGGTCAGTGGCTTCGGGGCTGGCTGCGCCGTTCAGAAGGTCCATGGCATTCACTCTCTGGTACTGATTTGCGCCCTATATGCAGTCGCGCGGCGCGGAAACCAAGGGCTGAGTTGTGTTTTTTGCTGCCCGGTCAAACATCGAATGCCGCAAATACCGGTGCGTGATCGCTGGGTTTTTCCCACCCCCGCGCCGCGCGCAATATGCGGCTGGAATGACCCGCGTTTGAGATATCCGGTGTGGCCCAGACATGGTCCAGCCGCCGACCCTTATCCGCCGCGTCCCAGTCACGCGCCCGGTAGGACCACCAGCTATAAAGTTGACCCTCGGGAATATCCTGCCGGGTGATGTCGACCCAATCCCCTGCATCCTGCGTTTCCGCGAGCGTCTCAACTTCGATGGGAGTATGCGAGACGACTTTGAGCAATTGTTTGTGTGACCACACATCATCCTCACGCGGGGCGATGTTCAGATCCCCGACCAGAATGGATTTTATCGGTTTTTCCGCATGGAACCAGTCGCGCATTTCCGTGAGGTAATCCAGTTTCTGACCGAATTTCTCATTCACCTCACGATCCGGCACATCGCCGCCCGCCGGGACGTAGAAATTGTGGATCGCTACTCCGTTCTCCAGCCGACCCGCAATGTGGCGCGCATGGCCGAGGCCCGCGAAGTCCTTGTCACCAACCTCTTCCATCGGCAGGCGCGACAGGATAGCGACGCCATTATACCCCTTCTGCCCGCGCGCGATCATGTGAGTGTAACCCAGTTCGGCAAATCCCTCGGTCGGGATCTTGTCGACCGGGGACTTACATTCCTGCAGGCATAGAACATCCGGTGCTTCTTCTTTCAGCAATTTCAGCACAATAGGCTCGCGCAGACGAACCGAGTTGATGTTCCAAGTGGCAAGGGTGAAGGGCATGGGGGGATTCCTCTGTCGCGGTTGGGCGGAGGTTAGCGTGGTGGGGGACGAGGTGCCATGGGAAAAGCTCACTGGAAGGTTGCTATGCGGACTTTGTTGCCGTTCGCCTATTCGCTCACGCCTTTGAGAACTCGTTGATAGAACGCGCCTTGTGTATCCTCACCAGTAGGTCTTACGACCCATTCCCGATCCAAATTCAGCGCTCCTGCGGGTACGATTTGCCGCGTGATCTCGGGCGGTGTGGATGCGTCAGACGTTCCATTCTTCCAGTCATGAAAGGCTGATGAGTATCGAACGACCGCTCCGCTAGTCGGCAGATCGAGCAACCCGCCCTCGGCGAAGAACATCAACCCGTCGCCCATTTCTTCCCCGATGAGTTTGAGCCTATTTCCCAAACGATGTTTAAGTATGGCTACAAACACTATCGCTGCGGAAAACGTGAATTTATCGACGAGCACAACAACCTGCTTACTTGCGCTTTGCGAGATCGCGTCGATCAAGGGCATCGTTAGGAGAAAGTCGCCACCGGTGTTGCCGCGAACATCAATTAAGAGTGTTTTGTTTGAGCAGGCGCCCACGCGGTCCGCTGCATCTGAGATGGCGTTAGACAGCGCAACTTCGCTTGGATCAAAGAAACTTGGCAGCAGAATTGAAAGCCCAAGCTCTTGCCAGTCCTTTATCTCCACAAAAGTCTCGGGTTCCCACGCCGGATCAGCCTTGCCGTGCTCGTTTTTCGGGTAGAGCGTCGCTCCAGGAACAGTACGTTCATTTGCTACTTTCAGATTGGTTATCTGTCCATTCGCGTCCTGCAGACGATACTCGGTCGTACGGTCGTTTGACGAAAAACCCAAATGTGCCAATGCGTACGGCCAAGCCAGAAGAATCGGCCCGATGACCCGTTTCCTTTGGCGCGTTCCCGCCAGAAACTTCTCCGCAGTGGCTTCGATCTCGCTCAAGGCTGTACCGTTGACTGCTATCAGCTCTCCTCGCGGTGCAGTTACGCCTGGTGCCGCCCCAATGAGGTGCACTGAACGCCCCACGCTCACGAACCTCAGCGGTAGTACCGAGATCGCATCATTCGGGATCAACCGTGTGTGTCCATTGCCGGGAAGTGCCAACAGGCGCATGCCGGACAACAGAAAGGCTTCAATGAAGCCCTCCAAAGCGTATCGCCGGCAGTCACTAATGCAGCTGTCTATCGCGGCCTTTTCGATCCGCCGAAAGCTGGGATCGGTTGGCAGGGCAGTTTCTAGAATTTTCTTCAGGTCTTCCGTCAGCGACATGATTCACAGTGGGCATAGCCGCTAGTCAATGTCCAGATTAGGTTCATAGCCGCCATCTAACCCCAACTAACCACGAAAAAAAGCCGGGCCATAAGGCCCGGCAGTCCAACAGGGAGGTGCATGTCATAACCCGGACATGCGCGGGTTGGGAGTAAACTAAAGATGCCTCAAGGGTATCACTTTGATCCAAGTCAATCCACCTCGGATCACGACACCAAACGATATCCGCCCGATTCTGTGACCAAAAGGCGCGCATTAGAGGGATCCGGCTCAATTTTCTGCCGCAGGCGATAGATGTGGGTTTCCAGCGTATGCGTGGTCACGCCGGCATTGTAACCCCAGACCTCATGCAGCAGAACGTCGCGGGCAACCACACCGTCGGTTGAGCGGTAAAGGAACTTGAGAATGTTCGTCTCTTTCTCGGTGAGGCGGATCTTGCGATCATCCTCTGTCATCAGCATCTTCATAGCTGGCTTGAATGTGTAGGGGCCCAGAACAAAGACCGCATCCTCGGATTGTTCATGCTGGCGCAGCTGGGCACGGATGCGCGCCAGAAGCACCGGGAACTTGAACGGCTTGGGAACATAGTCATTGGCACCCGCATCCAGGCCAAGGATCGTGTCGGCATCGCTGTCATGGCCAGTCAGCATCAGGATTGGGCTTTTGACACCTTGTTTTCGCATCAATCGGCACAGTTCGCGCCCATCGGTATCGGGCAGGCCAACATCCAGAATGACCAGATCATAGATCGCCTCACGCGCGCGCTCCATCGCGGATGCACCGTCTGATGCTTCGAACACATCGAAGTCTTCGGTCATCACAAGTTGCTCGCTAAGCGCTTCGCGCAGGTCCTCGTCATCATCCACAAGCAGGATTTTTTTGAGCTGAGCCATGTCCGGTCCTCCTAAGCCTTTTCCATCACTTGCGTGCGGAAAATGCAATCAGCAAGGATTGCTGCAATCGTCTCACGCCCTCGTGTCCGATGTGCAGGAATTGTTTCACATTCTGTGGTGATCAGGCTAGGAAAGGGGCTGATCGTTACAGGCGAACGCAAATGAGTCTTATTCCCGACATCACCGAATTGCTGGCGCGGGCACGCGCTGATCTGCGCATGGGTGTGCCAGTCATCTTGTCCGATGACAGCGGATACAGTGTTCTGGCGCTGGCCTCTGAAACGCTCAGCCCGCAGAAGCTGGCCGATCTGCGGGGTTTGGGTGGTGAACCG
The DNA here is from genome assembly GCA_030426685.1 of Alphaproteobacteria bacterium. Classification (GTDB taxonomy): domain Bacteria; phylum Pseudomonadota; class Alphaproteobacteria; order Rhodobacterales; family Rhodobacteraceae; genus Ruegeria. The sequence continues at coordinate 8,631 of JAUHYC010000065.1, read as the reverse complement.
GTCGTGGCCATTACCGTCCGGCGCGCCGAGACATTGAAAGCGCGGGCTTATGACGGCGATCTGGCACGGGTTTCAATTCCGGCCGATGCAGACCTTAACTGGGTTCAGGCGGTGGCCGACCCGTCGGATGACCTGAATGCGCCGATGAAGGGCCCGCTGATGACACAGCGGCACGGCAATGCCAATCTGCACCGCATCGCCATTGCTCTTGCCAAGTCCGCGCGCCTGCTGCCTGCTGCCATTGTGGCCCCGATCGACAATGGCCCGGCTTTCGCCGCCAATCATAACCTCACCTGCATCGACCATACCCGCGCAGCACCGCATCTGGCCGACCGGAGTGCGCTGCATCCCGTAGTCGCGGCACGTCTGCCGATGGAGGTGTCCGAGGCCGGTCGCCTGCATGTTTTCCGCCCCGAAGATGGCGGGGAAGAACATTATGCCGTTGAAATCGGTCGCCCAGACCGGGACAAGCCCGTTCTCGCCCGGCTTCACTCGGCCTGTTTCACCGGCGACCTAATGGGCAGCCTCAAATGCGACTGCGGCCCGCAACTGCGCGGCGCGCTGGCCCAGATGGGTGCCGAGGGTGCGGGTGTTCTGCTCTATCTGAATCAGGAAGGGCGCGGAATCGGTCTGGCCAACAAGATGCGAGCCTATTTTCTGCAGGATCAGGGGTTCGACACTGTCGAAGCCAATCACCGGCTTGGCTTTGAAGATGACGAGCGGGATTTCAGGCTGGGTTCGGATATACTGAAATCACTGGGCTTCAGTTCGGTGCGTCTGCTGACCAACAATCCGGCAAAGATCGCGATGATGGAGCGGACGGGAATCGCCGTGACCGAACGTGTCCCACTGAAAGTTGGCGAGACCCCCCACAATCGCGGCTATCTGGCCACCAAGGCCGCAAAATCAGGACATCTTCTGTGACACCGGATGATCTGGTCCTGACGCCAAATGGGATCAGGTTTCTGGGCCGTGTGTTCCCCTGTTCCATCGGCAAGGGCGGGTTGAGCGTTTCGAAGCGCGAAGGGGATGGCGCAACACCGATTGGCACCCACCGCATTGTCGGAATGCTGTATCGTGCTGACCGCCTGGCCCGCCCCAGCGCCTGGGCGCGCATGATCGGACCCGGGGATCTTTGGTCGGATGACAGTCAGGACGACGCCTATAACCACCTCGTTCGCGCGCCTTACGGCTATGGCCATGAAAAATTGCGCCGTGCCGATCCGCTTTACGATCTGGTGCTGCTCACGGATTGGAACTGGCCCAACGCGGTTCCCGGTTGCGGCTCTGCTATCTTCCTGCACCAATGGCGCCGCCCTGGCTACCCGACCGAAGGTTGCATCGCCTTTCGCCGGGATCATCTGCACTGGATTGCCCGCCGGGTTGATCAAGGCACGCGGGTCATCATTCCCCGGGTTTGACCCGCTCTCCGAAAATGGCGGACCCGACCCGCACATGTGTCGCCCCCAGCGCGATGGCCGTTTCAAAGTCACCGCTCATACCCATGGACAACCCATCCAAGCCATTGCGTTCCGCGATCTTCGCCAGCAGCGCAAAATGCAGTGCCGGCTCCTCATCAACCGGCGGCAAACACATCAGCCCGCGCACCGGCAGATCCAGAGCACGGCATTCAGCGATGAATCCGTCGGCATCCATGGGTAGAATGCCGGCCTTTTGCTCTTCTTCACCGGTGTTGACCTGAACGAACAGTTCCGGGCAGGCCCCGATTTCCTGCGCCAGTCGGGCCAGCGTTTTTGCAAGTTTTGGACGATCGATCGAATGGATCGCATCAAAATGCTCCATCGCCTGCCGAGCCTTGTTGGTTTGCAGCGGGCCGATCAGGTGGAGTTGTACATCCGGATACCGATCCTTGAAGCCAGGCCATTTGCCCGCTGCTTCCTGTACCCGGTTCTCACCAAAACACCGGTGCCCTTGGGCAAGGACAGCTTCGACACGCTGATCGGGCTGCACTTTCGATACGGCGATCAAATGAACCGACCCCGCGGCACGCCCGGCTGTGGCTTCGGCTTTGGCAATACGGTCGGTGATTTCTTGCAACGACATGGGGCCTCACATTCTCGCGTTTGCCGCAGGAAAACACCATGTGGACACAAAAGAAAAGGGCAGGTCCGAAGACCTGCCCTTAAACCTTGCGGTTCAAATCAACTTAGAAGTTGAAGTTGACACCGAAGTCTGCGCGTACGCGGCTGTCACCGTCGCCTGCTTTGGTGTTGCCTACGCCGCCTTTCAGCGATGCGCCGCCACCCAGGTCGTAGATGAAGCCAATGCCGTACTGCTGGGTATCATCGTCTGCGCTACCGTCACCGTAAGCTGCGGTGATGGTGGTTGCTGCGCCAACGTTGTAGGCCAGCGACAGACCGTAGGCAGTGCCGTTCAGGTCGTCATTTGCAACGTCATCGTCAGCAACGAACAGGGTCGCGTTCAGATCACCGAAGTCACCACCCAGGGTCAGGACGGTCAGAGTGTCTTTTTCGCCACCAAACGGTCTGTCGGTCTGACCATAGGCCAGAGCGGCAGTGATGTTGCCGAAGGTGTAGGTCGCGCTGATGTCCCAGCGGTCGCCATCGTCAGTGTCCGCGCCAGCAGCACTGGTCTCAGCAAATGTTGCCTGGTCGTACGACGCGCCGAAGGCGAAGTCGCCAACTGCATACTGGAAGAACACAGCGTTCGAACCCGAACCGGTCGACGAGAAGGCCAGGAAGTCATAGTCAACGGCAGCGTACTGACCGATGAAGAATTCCAGGCCGGGCTCGTTACCGTAGTAGTTTGCCAGGTTGTCGAAGGCGCCCGAAACGTTGCCCGCGTCAACACGCAGACCACCGTAGATCGCCGAGAAGCGCGCGCCGCTCAGCTGTGCGGAACCTGCTTCACCGTTGCCGGCGTTTTCGTCAGCCTGCAGACGAACACGAGCCGACAGCTCAACGCCACCATCGGTTTCTGCGGTGCCGTCGATGTTCAGACGGAAGCGCGAGATCAGGATGGTGCTGTCGGTGTCAACGCCGGATGCGCTACCACCGGTTACGGCGTCTACGGTACCGGTGCGGTCTTCCAGGTAGCCAATACCAAAGCGGCCGTAGCCGCTGAACTTAACGTCGGCCGCTGCAACACTTGCGGTTGCGATCAGAGCGGTCGATGCGAAGAGAACTTTTTTCATCTTGTTTCCCTCGGTTTCAGAGTTTTTTCTACTCGACACATGCAAGGCACGCGTCTCAGCACGGACACCGTTTCGCTTTTTTTGCCCCCATTGCGCAAGCTTGGCTTAAACCTCCCGCCGTCATTCGGCCTGAATTGGTGCAAGGATGCCACAGTCGAAATCCAGCCGGATTACACGCATCGCTGACGTCCATATGTAAAGAATAGGCTTGTTGCTGCACGGGTCCTTGTCTAGGAGTATCTCTCGACAGTGCAAAACAAGTGATACAGGACCTTCCGACGATGCGCCTGCTTACGATTCTGGGTTTGATCTTGGTGACCGCCACCGTCTCGGCCTGCGGTGGAAAACCGCCACCGGGCGATGCGCGTGTGCTTACCGCTGATGGCAGCTCGTCTGAAGAGCGCGAACTGAATGATCCGAATCGATCTTCGATCTGGGATGTGTTCGGCCCCAACACCTCAGAGCAGGTAACACAAGTAAACCGCTATCTTTGGGCCGCATCGCTGGACGTATTGAATTTCCTGCCGGTGCAAGAGGTTGATCCATTTACCGGTGTAATTGTGACAGGATACGGCACCCCTCCTGGTGGTGGTCGGTCATACCGCGCAACGGTGCACATCAGTGATCCTGCGCTGGCGGCGCGATCTTTGTCGGTCTCCCTGCAGTCGAAAGGCGGCGCGCCCGTGAGCGCCGCTACGAATCGCGCGGTCGAGGACGCAATCCTGTCCCGGGCGCGTCAGCTACGCATCGCGGATAACAAGTTCTAGCAACCCGCTGAAATTCACATTATGACCACGCCGGGTTCCTACCCGGCGTTTTCATTCACGAAGGACCGTACGATGTCGCGCTACTCGGCCACTGAAATCGAAGCAAAATGGCAGGAGGCCTGGCACAAGGCCGGAATCTTCACAGCCAACCACAAGGCGGGCAAGCCGAAATACTACGTGCTTGAGATGTTCCCCTACCCGTCTGGCCGAATCCATATGGGACATGTTCGCAACTATACGATGGGCGACGTGATCGCGCGGCACAAGCTGGCGACCGGTCATAACGTGCTGCACCCGATGGGGTGGGACGCCTTCGGGATGCCAGCGGAAAACGCGGCCATGGCCATCGGCGGCCACCCCAAGGACTGGACCTATGGCAATATCGCCGACATGCGCGGGCAGATGAAACCGCTGGGTCTGTCCATCGACTGGTCCCGAGAATTCGCGACCTGCGACCCGGAATACTATGGCCAGCAGCAGGCGCTGTTCCTCGATATGCTCGAGGCCGGGTTGGTCTACCGCAAGAACGCTGTCGTGAACTGGGACCCGGTCGATATGACGGTTCTGGCCAATGAACAGGTGGAAAACGGGCGCGGCTGGCGCTCGGGCGCTTTGGTGGAACGGCGTGAGTTGACGCAGTGGTTCTTCAAGATCAGCGATTATTCCGAGGAATTGCTGGACGCGCTCGATACTCTGGAGAACTGGCCCGCCAAGGTGCGGCTGATGCAGGAGAACTGGATCGGCAAGTCGCGCGGCCTGCAATTTGGCTTTGAACGTACCGATGGCGGTGCGCCGATCACCGTCTACACGACTCGCCCCGACACGCTGCTGGGTGCGTCTTTCGTTGGTATTTCGCCGGACCACCCGATTGCCAAGCAACTTGAGGCCGAAAATCCGGAAGTTGCTGAATTTGTTGCTGAATGCCGCAAGGGTGGCACCACCGAAGAGGCGATAGAGACGGCGGAGAAGCTGGGCTATGACACTGGCATCCGTGTCAAACATCCGCTGGACCCGAACTGGGAACTGCCGGTCTGGATTGCCAACTTCATCCTGATGGACTACGGCACCGGCGCCATTTTTGCCTGCCCGGCGCATGACCAGCGCGACCTGGATTTCTGCCGCAAATACGGCCTGCCTGTGGTCGACACGTTCTTTGCGCTGGATGACGATACGCCGGTCGACAAGATCGCCTTCGTACCGCCAAAAACTGAGAAAGTCCGCTGGGTAAACCATTTCGCAGGCCTGACCGAGGCCACTGGCGATGAGGCGATTGACGCCACGGTCGATTTTGCCGAAAAGGCGGGCTGGGGCGAAGGTGTCACCAAATACCGCCTGCGCGACTGGGGCCTCAGCCGCCAGCGCTATTGGGGCTGCCCGATTCCCGTTGTGCATTGTGATGCCTGCGGCGTGGTGCCCGAGAAAAAGGAAAACCTGCCGGTTCGCCTGCCCGACGATGTCACCTTTGACAAACCGGGCAACCCGCTGGACCGCCACCCGACTTGGCGCGACTGTGCCTGCCCGAACTGCGGCGCCCCGGCCAAGCGCGAAACCGACACGATGGACACGTTCGTCGATTCGTCTTGGTATTTCGCCCGTTTCACCGCCCCACGCGCTGAAACGCCCACCGATCTGGCCGAGGCCGAATACTGGATGAATGTCGACCAGTATATCGGCGGGATTGAGCACGCAATTCTGCACCTGCTCTATTCACGTTTCTTTGCGCGGGCGATGAACATCACCGGCCATCTGCCGAAAAAAGCCATCGAGCCGTTCGATGCGCTGTTCACCCAAGGCATGGTCACGCACGAGATCTACTATACGACAAGACCGGGTCGGATGAGTGAAGTTGAAAAAATCTCAGAGATAGACTCACTAAAAGAACCCGTTAGGGTCTATCAGTATCCCGAAGACGTCGAGCGCCGAGACGATGGCGTGTTCTTGAAGTCTACCGGGGAACCTGTGAAAGTCATCCCTTCGGCCAAGATGTCGAAATCCAAGAAGAATGTGGTTGATCCGGTCAACATCATCTCGGCCTTTGGCGCCGACACCGCACGCTGGTTCGTGCTGTCCGATTCACCACCCGAGCGCGACGTGGAATGGACCGCGTCCGGTGCCGAGGCCGCATATAAACACCTCAATCGTGTGTGGAATCTCTGCGACAAGATCGGCGCCATGGACCCGAACGCCACGGGTGAAGGCGATGAGGCGCTTTTGCGTGAGATGCACAAAACCATCCGCGATGTCACATTGGGTGTTGAAAGCTTTGGCTTCAACGCCGCCATTGCAAAGCTCTATGCATTTACCAATACGCTGGCGAAATCCAAGGCTGGCGCTGCAGCCCAGAAGCAGGCCATCAAGACGCTGGCACAGCTGATGTCACCGATGACACCGCATCTGGCGGAAGATATCTGGGCCCATCAGGGCGGCGAAGGCCTTGTGGCCGTAGCTCCCTGGCCGGTTGCGGATGAGACGATGCTGGTCGATGACACGGTGACCCTGCCGATCCAGATCAATGGCAAGCGTCGTGCGGAAATCAGCGTGGCCAAGGATTTGGCCAAGGACGAGGTTGAAAAAATCGCACTCAGCACCGAAGCTGTGCAAAAGGCGCTGGATGGCGCCGCACCGAAGAAAGTGATCGTAGTTCCGGGCCGGATCGTGAATGTCGTCGTTTAACCGCAGAACAATGTTGCTGTTGCCGCTGGCGCTGGCCGCCTGCGGGTTTGAACCGGTCTATGCACCCGGTGGCGCGGGTGCGGCGCTGGATGGGAATGTCGAGGTGTCTGCCCCCAGCAGCGTTGACAGTTTCCTGCTGGTCCAGAGCCTTGAGCGCAAGCTGGGCCGCAGCGCCACCTCTGGCAGCGCATATGCGCTGGATGTGAAGGTCTCAACAGTCACGCGCTCAGCCGCGATTTCAACGTCCAACGAGACTGACCGTTATACAATCGACGGTCGCGCCACCTATGCGCTGAAATCCAACAGCACGGGTCAGGTTCTGGCCTCCGGCACAGTGACCGAATTTGTCGGATACTCGGCGGCGGGCTCTACCGTGTCGACGCTGGCGGATGAGCGCGACGCGAAAGAGCGGCTGATGGTGATTCTCTCGGATCAGATCGTGACCCGCCTTTACGCCACGCCGGGCTTGTCCACATGAAGCTGAGCCCGCGCGAGGCCGAAGGCTATTTCGCCAAGCCAGACGCGGACAATGCTGGGTTGCTGATATACGGGGCCGATGCAATGCGTGTTGCATTGAAGCGGCAACAGGTTCTGGCGGCGCTGTTGGGTCCCGGCGCAGAAGAAGAAATGCGCCTGACCCGAATTGCGGGTGGCGATCTGCGCGGTGATCCGGCCTTGCTGCTCGATGCGGTCAAAGCAGTCGGCTTTTTTCCCGGTCCGCGCGCGGTATTTGTGGAAGACGCCACCGAAACCGCCGCACCGTCGATCATTGCAGGACTTGAGGATTGGGCGCCCGGTGATGCTCAGATCGTCGTTACCGCAGGCCAGCTCAAGCCAAGCTCGAAAATCCGCAAAGCTTTCGAGGCACATCCGGCCACCTATGCGGTTGGCATCTATGATGACCCACCCTCGCGCGCCGAGGTCGAGCGGATTCTGGCCCAGGCCGGATTGCAGAAGATTCCCCGTGATTCCATGTCGGCGCTGAGCGAACTGGCGCTGAGTCTTAGCCCCGGTGACTTCACTCAAACCATAGAAAAACTTGCGCTTTATAAGCGATCTGACACGAGCGAACTGACGATCGACGACATCGAAGCCTGTGCACCCCGGTCGACCGAGGCAGCGCTGGATGATGTGCTGAACGTGGTTGCCGAAGGCCGCTCGGGTGAGATCGGCCCGCTGATCAGACGATTGCAGGCGCAGGGCACCACCGGGGTTTCATTATGCATCGGGGCGACACGGCATTTCCGGACGCTTTACGCCTGTGCTTCTGATCCTGGAGGTGCGGCGCAGGGAATCGGCAAACTGCGCCCGCCGGTCTATGGCAAGCGACGTGACCGCATCCTGCGGCAGGCGCAGGGCTGGGGGGCGCCTAAATTGCAAACCGCATTGACGGTGCTGACCGATACTGACCTGTCCCTGCGCTCAGCAGGCCAGACTGCACCTGCGATGGCGCTGGTGGAACGCGCGATGATCCGGTTGGCGATGCTGGCGCGATCAGGCTGACCGCGTTTCCAGCCACGCAGCAGCCGACCGTCCGGCCCTCCGACCTGTCGCCAGACATGCGGTCAGCAGATACCCTCCGGTTGGAGCTTCCCAATCCAGCATCTCTCCGGCGCAGAACACCCCCGGCAATGCATTCAGCATCAGGCCGCCATCCAATGCGCTGCGTGCGATCCCTCCAGCGGTCGAGATCGCCTCATCCATGGGGCGCAGGCCAGCGTGCCGAACAGGCAGGCGTTTCAGTGTGGCGATCCAGTCTGACGGCGCCAGCTGGGTGCCCTTGGTCATCTCATGAAACAGGGCAACCTTCTGGGGCGACAGGCGCAGGCCGTTCTTAAGCCAGTGCGAGAGGGTCGCTTTCGGTTTCTTCGCCGATAGGCGCGCCTGCAATGTCTCGACCGTGATATCCGGCACCAGATCGACGAACAGCGCGCCACCTTCGCGCAACGCTGGAGTCAGCGAATAGAGCCCCCCGCCCTCAAGCCCTCTGGCCGAGATTGTGGCCTCACCGCGGCT
>JAUHYC010000064.1 GCA_030426685.1 Alphaproteobacteria bacterium | reverse complement strand
TGGGCCGGGAGTGCCGTTCTCACGGAGTTGGTTCCCATCGCGTAGCGAATGACGGCTCAGAGCCGATTCTGTTGAAAAACGACGTGTTGCTGGCGCAGAAAGTGGGCGTGTGAATGCGACGCGAGCGCCTTTCTGGTCAGGCTTTGCGCGTTTGCTGCGGTGCGGGAAAGATCTTTGCCAGCTTGCGGAGGTTCTGGGCGGTGGCGGCGAGGAGGAATTCGTCATTTGCACCGCATGGTCCGCGTAATCGGAGCCGTCCCAGCCCGAGGATGCGTTTGAGGTGGGCAAACAGCATCTCGACCTTCTTTCGGAGCTTCATCGAGATCTCGTACTGGCGGGTCTTCGCAATATCGCGGGCAACCTGACGGGCATCTTCGTGTTCTTCGCGGGTGATTTTGCGTGCATCGGTATTCGGACAGCATTTGGCTTTCGATGGGCAAGCCTGGCAGACTTCCTTCAGCGCGCGATAGCGGGCTGTGCCTTTGCCGGTCGGACCTCGGTTTGGATCGGAGTAGTTGCGGCGGAACTGCTTGAGCGCGTGGCCTTCCGGGCAGATGAATTGATCGTTCTCGGCATCCCATTCGAAGTCGGCGCGCGTCCAGGTACCGTCGTTGCGCCCTGATTTATCAAAGACAGGAATGTGCGGTGCGATCTCGCGGTCAACCAGCCAGCCCAGAAGTGGCCCGGTGCCATAAGCCGTGTCGGCGATCAGCCGTTCAGGATTAAGATCAAACTTTGCCTTCACGCGGTTCAACATCGTCTTCGTTGATCCGACCTCGGCTTGCCGGATCGAGCGGGTCGCCTCCACATCGACGATAACCCCATGATCCGTGTCGATCAGATAATTGTCGGAATAGCTAAAGAACGCAGGGCCTTTACGTGCCGCCGTCCACTGGCTGGCCGGATCAGAATGAGAGGTGAACTTTGGTTGCACGTCGCTGGCGGCACCGAATGCGGCTTCATCTAACGTGTCGAGATACTCGCGAACGGCGCGAGGGGCATCGGTCGGATCGATACTCGTCGCGTCCCAATCTTCCTTCGGTGTTGAATTCTGTTTGTTGGCATCCGCCTCGATCAGGCTTGCATCAATTGCCAGGCGCTGGCCGCTCACCAGACCTTCCGCGATGCAGCGCGCCACAGTCGTCTCGAACAGGTGCCGCAGCAGTTCACTCTCGCGAAACCGACCATGCCGGTTCTTGGAAAACGTCGAATGATCCGGCACGCGGTCAGTCAGGTCGAGACGGCAGAACCAGCGATACGCCAGGTTCAAATGCACTTCTTCGCACAGCCGACGTTCTGACCGAATGCCGAAGCAGTATCCCACCAGAAGCATGCGTATCAGCAGTTCCGGGTCGACAGATAGCCGACCGGTGTGGCTGTAGAAATTTGCCAAATGCGCGCGAATGCTCGTCAGATCAACAAACCGATCAATCGACCGCAGCAAGTGATCTTGCGGGACATGATCCTCAAGCGAGAACTCATAAAACAGCAATGCCTGAGCCTCCTGCCTTGGTCCCATCATGGCTGATCCTCCCGTTTGTTGGCAGAATTGAATCAGCGACTTACAACTCGATCAAGCCAGAGTTTTTCAACGAAATAAGCCCATTGTGACCGATGCTGCGGTTAAAACGAAGGTCCGCTTCCACATTGCACGTCTACAAGAAGAGCGCTGATCCACCATCAAACAATAGCTTGGCCGCCGTTAGGGTTAGGAAGCCGTAAACCGCTCTCACGAAGATTGTCTGGTCAACGAAACTGTGCAGGCGCATTCCCAAAGCGACTCCGACAAAGAGAAACGGGGCAAGGGCCGCACTTGACTGAAGACTGGCGGAAGAGAGAGTGCCGGTGGCGCCGTAGGCGAGTGTCTTCAGGAAGTTCAGAGAAAAGAAGAAAATCGTATTTGTCCCTACAAACCATGATTTCTCCAGCCTTTGCCGAAGCAAGTACCCTTTTACGGGCGGGCCGCCGGCGTGGGCGATGAAACTGGAAAACCCTGAAAGCATGCCCAGTCCCCAAACGATTGGCGTCGGGGTCGTCCCGGTACGGCTTCGATTTAGCTGGGAGATGAAGAACTGCACGACAAAGAAGGCGGCAAGCAGCCCGATGAGAAGCCGAACGGTGTCTGCCTCCACATGTTGGAATGTCATGCTTCCGATGACAAGGCCGATCAATGCGGCGGGAAGCAGAGTTAAGATAATCCTTCGGTCCCATGTTTGGCGATAGCGCCAGACAATAAGGACGTCCATCGCCAGCAAGATTGGCATCATCACTGCGGCCGCGAATTGTGGTGTTACAAAGAGTGACATCATCGGAACAGCCATGACCCCCAAGCCTCCTCCGAACCCGCTTTTCGAAAGCCCTGTAAGCAGAACTGAAATTGCCGCGACGCAATAAAATGCGAGTGTATGATCCATGTCTTCCCAAGAGTGGTGGTCTCGATTAATGGACTACCTCACCGAAAAAAATCTTGGAAATGATTTAATTAGGCTTTATAAATCGCAAATGAAGATTTCATTTGACCTAAGCGCCTTGCAAAGTTTTGTCATGGTGGCCGACGAACTCAGCTTCACCGCAGTCGCCGAAAAGCGGCACACGGTGCAATCCGCCATCAGCGCGCAGATCAAGAAGCTGGAGGCGACACTGGGCCAGAGGCTGGTATCGCGTGGTCGCGGGCAGAATATGTGCTTGACCCCAGAAGGAGAGGCGTTTCTCGTCTATGCACGCCGTATCCTGTCGCTATCCGAAGAAGCTGTTGAAACCGTGCAGACGGCAAATGCACGTCAGATCCTTCGACTCGGTACAACTGTCACTCTGGCCATGTCCATCGTTGTTGAAGTCCTCAGAGCGTTTTCTTCTCAAAGGCCGGACGTTCAGATTCAGATTCAATGCGACCGCAGCGATCGGCTTTTGCAACGGCTTGAGGAGGGCGAGATTGACGTGGCCTTCATGATGGATCAGGGCCGTCACAGGCAACGCAGATTTGTCCATTCGATGGGGTTGAGCTGGGTTTCTTCACCCTGTTTCGAATTGCCTGAGAACGCTCCGATCCCCTTGGCGTTCCTTACCGATGGTCGCGACTTGAGGCGCTATGCACTAAGGGCTCTGGATATGGCAGAGTTAAGAGGGCGCGTGTCCCATCTAAGCCCGCATCCCGTAGGTGTCAGGTCTCTTGTGCAGGCTGGATTGGCCTTAACAGTCATGCCCTCCCGCACAATAGTGCCACCCTTGATCCCGGCTGCGGATGAGATGAAACTTCCCATGCTTTCGCCAATTGCACTTTCCGCTTACCAGGGTCTACGCGATGGTTCCAATGGAGAAGAACTGTTGATCCGGCTACTCGAAGGGGCTTGCCGAGAAGATCAATAGCAGCCGTTTGTGCAGCCACAACAAAAGTTCACTTTGTCCCGCTCTTGAGACCTTGGCCACCATCCAGGCCGAGTACGTGCAGCGAGCGTCCGGAATGGTGGGCCGCATTGCAGCATCGGCACCCACCGGCCAACGGCAGCTATGGGCCGCCTCTGAAAGCGGCCCTATCGGTCAGATTTCAATAGCTTCTGCAATCGCCAGGGCATCTTCCAACTCAACACCGAGGTAGCGGACCGTGCTATCCATTTTGGTGTGCCCGAGTAAGAGCTGGACGGCGCGAAGGTTCCCAGTCTTCTTGTAGATCTGTGTTACCTTTGTCCGTCGCATTGAGTGCGTGCCATATGCGCTCGCTTCTAGCCCAATCGACGTCACCCAGTCCCGAACGATCCGCGCATACTGGCGGGTCGAGATATGAAGTCGCTCATGAAAGCGACCTGGCCACAAGTATTCTGAACCGACCATTAGCTCATCCTCCATCCATTTCTCAACGGAAGCGCGCGTCCCTTCGGATATCTCGAAGCGCACCGGTTTCTGCGTTTTGCTTTGTAACACCGATGCCCGTTCCTTGATCTGCCCCGATGCCATCACATCGACGACTTTCATCTTCACGAGATCGCACCCGCGCAGCTTGCTGTCGATCGCCATGTTGAACAGAGCAAGATCACGGTGGTTCTCGGCTAGTTCAAGTCGGACTCTGATCGCCCAGACATGCTTTGGCTTTAGCGGTCGCTTTTGGCCGACGATACGCCCTTTGTTCCATGCTGGGCGAAGCGCACGAATGGCTGGTAGATTTGGTGTAGTTTCCATGGTTGATCCTCCGATCCACCATGCCCTTCCCAGCGGCAACCCAGTGTTGCTGATCAACGATATCACAGAATCTAGATGGTCCCTTAGGTGCCGGCTCTGCATCGGAATGTCTTTCGAGACATTCGTCAACTTGACTGACTGACGGTCAGTCAGTATGAGAAGCACGAAACGGAGACTCACCTTGGCACGGATCGTCAAAGCCCCCGAAGAAAGGCGCGCGGAGATCGTCGAAACAGCAGGTCGGCTGTTTCGAAAGCATGGCTACGCGAAGTGCTCAGTGGAGATGATCATCCGAGAGATCGGGGTCGCGAAGGGGACCTTCTACTACTACTTCAAGTCGAAGCCGGACATTCTCGAAGCCATTGTCGACAAGACGCTCAGCCAGATCGTTGAGATGGCGAGCAGCGTTGCAGATGACCCATCGCTATCTGCGATGCAGAAGATGGCGGCGCTCCTCGGCAATAGTCATATCGGCGACGACGACAGCCTAGAAGTGGCGGAGATGCTGCATCTTCCTGAGAACAGGGAACTGCACGAACTCACCAACATTCAGACCGTTCTCCAACTCTCGCCAATCCTTGCACAGATCGTAGAGCAAGGGATCGGCGAAGGCGTCTTTGAGGTCGAGAGGCCCTTGGAGACCATCCAGTTTCTTTTCACCGGCGCTCAGTTCCTGACGGACGGCGGCATGTTCGGATTCAGTGAAGCCGAACTCCGCACACGCCGCTTGGTGATGCAGACAATCATAGAAAAAGCACTCGGCTCTACGCCGGGAAGCTTTGACTTCATGAACCCAATTCGGGCCGTGGAGTAGAGGCATGAGCAGGGAAGCGCATCTCAACCTTTGGGGGATTTTCCCATGGCAGACATCTCTGCACCAACACGGGCCGCTACGGTCCCATCCTACGCTCTGATAGGTTTCTTTCTTTTGACGTTCGCCATCACTTGGGGCCTCGTCGGAATGTACATTGTTGCACCAGACTGGTCGTCATCGACGTTTGGGGAGATCAGCGGATCGCACCCGTTCTTCTTTCTCGCGACGTGGGCTCCGGCTATCTCGGCCTTTTTGCTTGTGCTCACCTTTGGCGGTGTCGTGGGCCTCAAAGCCTTTCTCTCACGGCTTTTCCTTTGGCGATTGTCCTCGCTCTGGGTGGCTTTCATCCTGATCGGCATCCCCGTCGTTTTCTTGATCGGGTCTTCGCTCAAGTCGGGTCCGCTTCTTGCGCCCATTCCGCCGGAAGGCGTCGCCGCAATGATCAGTATTACCTTCATGATGCTCTTTTTAGGCCCGATTGAAGAGTTTGGCTGGCGCGGGGTGGCACAGCCCATCCTTCAACGCCATATGGCACCGCTTTGGGCGGGCATGATCATAGGGACGATCTGGGGCATCTGGCACCTTCCGGCGTTCTTCCTGTCCGGCACTGTATTCGCCGGGTGGAACTTCTTTCCGTTCCTCATCGGGAACATCACGCTGGCGGTCCTCGTGACACCAATCTTCAACTCGAGCCGTGGCAGCCTGCTCTGGCCGATGCTGTTCCACTGGCAGTTGATTCTTCCGATCTGGCCGGACGCGCAGCCCTACGACACGGGGATTCTCCTCGCCGTGGCGGTTGCGGTTGTCTGGTGGAACCGCGAGACCATGCTGTCGCGGACCGGCTCGGTAACCGAGGTCATTCCTGGAGACGGGAGGGTAGGACAATGAAATCGCTCTTTCGTGCGTTTGCGGTTATTTCTGCATACCTCTTGGTGAATGTCCAAGCCACGAGTGCTGGCTCATCTGACCCAGAGGCCGACGTGCAGGCACTGTTGGAAACCTTTCATGAAGCCTACGGATTCCCAGGTGCAACGATCGCATTTATCTTCTCTGACGGAGACGTTCGCAGTTTTGCGGTGGGCCACTCGGATGTCGAAGCGGCTATCCCGATGACCCCAGAAACCCGGATGCTGGCTGCCAGTATCGGAAAAACCATCTGGGGCGCTCTCGTTCTGTCACTTGAGGCAGATGGGCTGATCAATCGATCCGACCTTATATCAGACTATCTCCGCGACGAGCCTTGGTTTGATCGAGTGCCGAACGCGGATGACATAACGGTTGGTCATCTTCTCACCCACACGTCGGGGCTGCCGGACCATGTTCACATGGACGGAATTGCGACCGAGTTGATCGCGATGGGACGCCTGGACACATTTGATCCGCTCGACCTGGTCTTCTTTGTGTTGGACGAGCCTGCGCTCTTTGAGGCTGGGACAGCATGGAGCTACACCGACACCGGCTACATCCTGTTGGGCTTGGTCATGGAGGCTGCGACGGACGCAAATGTGTTCGAGCTTGCCGCAGAACGCCTGCTTTTGCCGTCTGGCCTCACGGCTACGGTTCCATCGGACACTACAGGCCTCGAAGGCCTTGCCGTGGGATACACCGTAGCCGACAACCCCTTTGGCCTCGCGCCGCGTACGATGGATAGCGACGGTCGATTGACGTGGAATCCCGTAGTCGAATGGACAGGGGGCGGATTTGCGTCCACCTCAGCGGACCTCGCTCGATGGGGTCATACGCTGTATTCTGGGGCCGCGATGGACATGGGTTATTTGCACGCTCTGCTGGACGGGGTGGCGGTCCACCCGGATGCCCCGGGTGTGTTTTACGGCGCTGGCGTCGCGATCTATCAGGACACCCCGCGCGGTCCGGTTTACGGTCACGGCGGCTGGATTCCCGGCTACGTGTCCAGTCTGAGGTATTATGCAGACCATGACCTCACAATTGCGTTCCAGATCAATAGCGACGTCGGCGTCGCGGACGATAGCACTGATCTTGTTCCCGCTCTTGAGGAGGCGCTTGCTCGCACGCTCATCGGAGCCCTACAGCAATAAGACGCTAATGGGGTTCCAATGTCCGGTTTGGGGAACGCCGCAAGGCAGCGAAGACTTCCTAGCCAAAGGTCCGCTCAGGGCCGTCTGGGCGATCAGCTGACGGCGGGGTAGGGTCCTGTGCTGCAACGTCACTGAGGACCGGAATGAGCCCAAAGCTACGGATGCTGCGAAGGAAACGAACGTCCACTTCTTGAGTGATGATTCGATTCTTTGCGACCCTGTAGTCATGAAATCTGCCTGTATTTTTGGGTGCGAACGCTTCCGATTAGGAAACTCTTGACAATGGCAACCTTGAACGTTTTGCTAATGACCGTGCGACGATGCACATAAAATCACCAAGCGACTCGGCTGGACGTTGACGCCCATTTGGGTCGCTTTTTGATTCCTAACACCAAGCTTCTCGCATTGATCAGCGTTCAGACTGACTCATATCAGGGAGCTTACTCTTATGAAAAATCTTCTAGGCACAGTCAGCCTTGTGTCCGCTATGACGCTGACTTCTACTGCCGCTTTGGCCGAGGTTAAGGTCGGAGCGATCTTTGACCTTACAGGTGGCCTGAACATCTACGGCATTCAGCAGGACAATGCACTTGATCTGGCGATTGCAAGTGTCAACGCAGCGGGTGGCGTCAACGGAGAAGAGGTCGTGGTCGTCGGCTACGATGCTCAGTCCGAACTTTCGAAGTATACGCAATTCGCGCAAACGGCGGTTCTGAGAGATGGCATCGCGGCGATGTTCGCGGGTTTGACAAGTTCTTCCCGTGAGGCGATCCGTCCGATCTTCCGCGAGGCAAATATCCCCTATTTCTATTCCTCGCTCTATGAAGGCGGCGCGTGTGACAAGCAGACCTTCGTGACAGGTTCTTCTGCCTCTCAGCAACTTAGCGTTTTGATGGAATGGGCGGTCGAGAACTACGGTCCCCGTATCTACATCATGGCCCCCGACTACAACTTCGGCACCATCTCCGGTCACTGGGTCCACGAGTATGCCAAGCAGCTGGGCGCTGAGGTCGTGGGCGAGGACTATCTGGCGCTGTCCGTAACAGACTACGCACCGACCATTCAGAAAATTCAGGCGTCCAATCCTGACCTTGTCGTCGCTCTGCCTGTTGGCGCAGCACAGACCGGTTTTCTTGAACAGTTCGCCGCGGCAGGTCTGAAGGACAGCATCGGCGTTGTTTCCACCAACTACGGCTCAGGTAACCAGCAAGTCGTGGTCTCGCCTCAAGCTGGTGAGGGTCTCGTTTCTGCCATGGGCTACTTCCCTTCGGTTGAGAGCGATGCCAACGCTGAATTCCTGGCCGCCTGGGAAGAAGCCTACGGGACCGATACGCCGGTTGTTGCTGGCGCGGTCGATGTCTGGAATGCGGTTCACCTCTGGGCCGCAGCCGCAAACAAGGCTGGCACGACCGACGCGGACGAGGTGATTGCTGCACTGGAAAGCGGCCTGACGTTCGAAGCTCCGAACGGCACTGTGACGCTTGAGCCTGGGTCGCATCACCTGCGTCAGGACATTTACATTGCTCGTGGCGATGCCAACAACGGCTTTGAGATCATCGCAACCTTCGAAGATTCCGAACCGACCTACGAGAACGAAGTCTGCAACCTCATCGACAATCCCGATGCGGCTGAGCACTTCACGCCCGAAGGTTAACCAATACAATTGTCGATGCGCCCCGGCGTGGGGCGCATCACCTCTGGGAGGATGCTATGGAACTCGATTTCCTAGCGACGGTTCTGCTGTCGTCATTATCCAGCGCGTCAATTCTGTTGATTGCAACACTTGGCTTGGCCGTCGTCTACGGCCTCATGGGTGTTATCAACCTCGCGCATGGTGAATTTCTTATGGTTGGTGCCTATTCGGCTCTGACGGCAACTCAGATTGGCTTGCCCTATCCTTTGGCCATACCTTTCGCGGTTGCCATGACAATGCTGATTGGCGCAACTGTCGAGTTGCTTATCATCCGTAAACTCTACGGACGGATATTCGATACGATGCTAGCCACTTGGGGGCTGGGCATGGTGTTCAACCAGGCCGCAGTTCTTATCTTTGGTACCGTGTCGCCCGGCATCGGTATGCCGCAATGGAACTTCCAGATCGGTGACTACAGCCTTGCGTTCTATCCCATAGCGATGATCTTCGTCGCGGCAGTCATGCTGGCCTTCGTCTATTTCCTGATGACGCACACCGTCTACGGCATGAAGGCGCGGGCCTCGATCCAAGAGCCGCAGATGGCCCAAGCGATCGGGATCGACTCTTCCCGTGTGAACACGATGACGTTTGCCATCGGTTGCGGTTTGGCCGGATTTGCCGGCGCGATCCTGTTGCCGATCATCCCTGCTACACCGTCCATGGGTTTGTTCTTTGCTGTAAAGGGTTTCCTGACGGTCGTAGTGGCTGGGCCCGTGGCCCTGACTGGTAGTGCAATCACAGCGCTCGGCCTAGGCGGTGGTGCATCTGTTACTGCCAGCTTCATGACATCCGTGGTCGGCGATGTCTTTTTCTTCCTCATGACCGCCCTTCTGCTTTGGCTCTACCCCTTGGGTATTTCCGCCAATTGGCGTCGCAAATTGTAAGGGGCGCCTAAAATGTTTGAAAAACTTCACAGTAATGCCGGACTGATTTTCCCGCTCATCGTAGCTGGCGCTGCCCTGGCTTTTTCCGGCGCGCTTGATCCCTATCTCGCCTTCGTGGCCACCTCTTGGGTGATCTTTGGCCTGCTGGGCCTCAGCCTTGATGTCATTTGGGGTCGAGGCGGCTTCCTAAGCCTGGCACAGACTGCCTTCTACGGGTTGGGTGGCTACCTCGGCGCCGTGATCGCGATTAATTTCGCTCCATCGCTGGGTCTGTCTTTACTTTGGGCGCTGCCATCCGCTGCTGTCTTTGGCGCACTTATTGCCGCAGCGCTTGGTTACCTGATCTTCTTCTCGCGTATGGGGGAGCTTCAAAGCACGATCCTTTCCTACACTTTCACGCTCTTGCTTTGGTCGGTCACACAGACGTTTAAGATTGACATCGGCGCGGCCGTCATTGGGGGTGACAACGGTTTGTCCAACATCCCCGGAATCATCCTGGGAGTTGGCGAGGAGGCAAAAAAGCTCAAGCCAAACGCGGCGTTTGCCTGCGTCGTTTTTATTAGCGCCGTCGTCTACTTCTTCACACGTTGGCTGATGCGCAGCAACTTTGGCAAGATCGTTGATTGCATTCGCATCGACATCGAGAAGACAGAACTGCTCGGCTACGATATTCGCAAGTTTCAGGTGCTGAACTTTGCGTATTCAGGTGCCGTTGCTGGTCTTGCCGGTGCTCTGTTTGCACTCTGGGCGAATTACCTGAATCCCTCGATATTTTCAGTGCAAGAGGCTTTGCTTGTCCCGATCTATGTGCTGGTTGGCGGATTGGGAACGCTGGCCGGGCCGTTTTTGGGCGCGCTGATTATCGGTGCACTCTCATTTTGGCTTGGCGGAGGCGCAGCCGGTGGGCAGACCACGTTGATCTTAGGTGCCGTGCTGATCTTGCTTGTGATGTTTCTTCACAACGGCTTTCTCGGGGCTTTGGACAATCTTTGGAAGCGGTATCTTCCTGATCCGAACGATGCGGCACGTGATGCAGGCGCTGTAAAGATCGATACGGAAGTGCTGGATCAAATTCTGTCCGAAGCGGCCGAGCAGGCCGGTCCTGCCAAAAACCTTTCCACGGACGAAGCCTTCAAGAGTTTTGGTGGCGTAATTCCGGTCAACAAGGTGTCGCGTGAATTCAAGCCAGGCAAACCTTACTCGCTCATCGGACCCAATGGCGCAGGAAAGAGCTCCTTCTTAAAAACCTGTGTCGGTATTTACCGACCCGAGGGTGGAACAATCCTTCTAGATAATGATGACATTACCAGGGCGCAGATCTTCGACCGCGTTCACAAAGGTATGGGTGTCAAAAACCAAAAACCGCAGGTCTTTGGAGAAAACACGGTTTTTGAGAACCTCTGGATTGCAGCCTTCGCTCGCACCAAGGATCGGGCTGCCGCGGATGAGACGGCGACACGCATTCTTAACATGCTGGGCATGGAGGCGCAGAAAGCGGTTCAGGCGTCGGCTCTGTCTCACGGGCAACAGCAGTGGCTGGATATCGGCATGGTTTTGTGTCTCGCCCCACGCGTGGTGCTGTTGGATGAACCAGCGGCTGGTATGACGAACGAAGAGACACGCGAACTTTCGTTGCTAGTCAGGACACTGGCAAAGCACACAACCGTCGTCGTCGTCGAACACGATATGGAATTCGTCCGCACCCTCGAAGGGCACGTGACCGTACTGCACCAAGGCAATCTCTTTGCCGAAGGGGACATAGACACGCTCAGAGCAAATGATGCGGTCCTCGACATCTACCTGGGGAGGGGCGAGCATGTTTAAAGTGACAAACGCCACTGGTGGCTACGGCAAAACCACTATCATTCGGGACGTTTCACTGGAGGTGAAAGCAGGCGAGATCGTTGCTCTTTTGGGGCGCAACGGCGTCGGCAAGTCCACCCTGATGCGTTATGCGACCGGGCTCATTCGTGCCACATCCGGTTACGTCGAGATCGATGGAGAAATGGCTCCACCCTCTCCAGCGAAACGAGCACGGCTTGGACTTGGCTACGTTCCGCAAGGCCGCTTCGTCTTTCCACGCATGTCAGTGACAGAGAACATCGCGGTTGCCGCAGCTTCGAACGGGTTTGACGCGAAGAAAACTGTGGAAGAAATGCTGGAAGACTTTCCGCTCCTGCGTCCAAAGGCAGCCGATTTGGCCGGGGGACTCTCGGGAGGGCAACAACAGGTGCTGGCATTGGCGCGAGCTTTGGCGATCCGTCCAAAGATTCTTCTGCTGGATGAGCCAACCGAAGGGGTGCAGCCCTCGATCATCGACGAAATGGCCGGAGTTCTGAAGCGTATTAACGCGGACCGGGAGATCGCCATGCTGGTTGCTGAGCAGAATCTGGATTTCTGCCTTTCTATTTCTGAAAGAGCCTACGTCATGGAAAAGGGCGCGATCCATATGGAAACCGACCGTGACAGTCTACGCGCCGACAAGGAACTTCAGCAAGAATTGCTCGGAGTCTGACATGGCAAAGCAACTCACAGAAGATCAACAGAAACGCATTTCAGCAACGCTGAAACGCATCCGAGCAGGCCTAAACCGGGCAGAGAACGATCAGTTCGCCGAACCAGGCCACACGTTCGATCCGGAGGCTCAAAATGTCAGACATCAATGAAAGCCTTACGGATCAGATTGCCGCTTTGGCTGAGGGCCAACAGACGCCCCTCTCCCTGGCAGAGAAGGCCCTTGAGCGCGCGAATGCACTAGCCGACTTAAACGCATTTGTCGCAATTGATGAAAACATCGTCATGACTCAGGCCAAAGCGGCAACCTTACGACGCCAGAGAGGAGATCCACTCAGCCCAATCGACGGCATCCCGATCGCCGTAAAAGACAACTACCTCACGCGTGACTACCCAACGACAGCCTGTTCCAATGCGGCACCACTAGAACCAAAAGGGATTGATGCAACTGTCGTGGGCAATCTCCGGGATGCCGGTGCGACGATCTTTGGCAAGACCAATATGCATGAATGGGCATATGGCGCGACCAATACAACCTCAAATATCGGAGCCACCAGAAACCCTCATAATCATGACCATATCACTGGCGGCAGCAGCGGAGGTTCAGGTGCCGCCGTTGCGGCTGGCATCGTCAGCGCGGCCCTGGGCAGCGATACCGGCGGGTCAGTAAGAATTCCTTCATCTGCATGTGGCATCTATGGGTTCAAGCCGAGCTACGGGCGTGCCTCGCGACACGGGGTACTACCGCTAAGCTGGTCTTTAGATGCACCGGGCCCGATGGCCACGGAGCTCCAAGACATCGTTCATCTTCTTCCCTATTTTCTTGGCGCCGATGCCAAAGATAGCTCAACAGCGCATGCTGAGGCATTCAAGACTGTTCCAGATGCAAAACCGGTGCATCTCATCAACCTTAGTGGACCGGGTCTAGAGCGTTCTTCTGAAGTCAACTTTGTTATCAATGACGCGCTCAGGCGGAGTGATGCCAAAGTCGGCCAGGCTTCACTGGGAGATGTCGATCAGTATTTCGCGGCTTGGGAAGCTATTCTACATTGCGAGGCTTCTGCATATCACAGCCAGCTCTTGGCCGAGAATGCTGAAGGCTATAGTTCGGTCATACGAGCACACCTTGAGGCTGGTACCCAGCTCTCAGGCGTCGAACTTCTCGAAGCGCAGAAAATTCGTGCCCGCCTTGTTCAGCATCTGACAAGAGATCTGAAAGGTTGGGATGCCTTGGTTCTCCCAACTTTACCGGTGCCTGCACCTGCACACGGTGAAGACTGGCAAGAATTTGGGAAGCGCAAAGTGACCACACAGGACAGCATGACCTGGTTCTGTTGGATTGGAAATTTGGCTGGTTTTCCATGTATAACGATCCCTGTCGGCACGTCGAGTAAAGGCTTACCCATTGGTATGATGCTTATGGGTCGGCCTGGACAAGATGAAGCATTACTCGCCGTCGCGAGAATAATCGATAGGTCGATCAGAAAGCAGAGATAACGCATGAAGGATACTTCGATTAAGGTGGGTGTGCTGTTTTCCCAAACCGGAAAAATGGCTGTAACAGAAACCGCGCATATCAATGGCGTCCTTCTTGCTTGTGAAGAACTCAATGCCACTGGCGGAATTCATGGACTTCCCATCGAACCGATCTTGATGAACCCAGATGGCGATGATCGCGCCTATGCCGAGATGGCCACGGATTTGCTGGTCAATTTCGGTGTCAAAACCATCTTTGGGTGTTGTCTATCGACCAGTCGGAAAGCCGTCCTGCCTCTGATCGAGCGATTTGATGGTATTCTATTCTATCCATCAGTCTACGAAGGGTTCGAATACTCCCCGAACGTGATCTATGGCGGCGCGGCCCCCAATCAGGTGGTTCCTGCCCTGCTGGAATACGTCTTCAAGAACCATGGGCAACGTATCGCCCTGATTGGCTCAGACACGCTCTATGCAAGAGAAATCAACCGCATCGTTAAGGAGTTCTTGTCGGAAAGCGGCGGTGAGGTGGTCACGGAGCACTATTTGCCTTTCGCACCGGAGGAAGGCGATGTTCTTAAAGTGCTTCAGCTTTGCGATGCGGAGAAAACTGACGTCATCCTGTCGACCGTCGTTGGTGAAGACAGCGTGGCGCTCTATGGTCTCTATTCCGAAACCGAGTTGCGGAAGAAGAACATCCCCATTGCGTCTCTAACCACCACAGAAGCAGAACTCTTGAAGGTGCCGGAGACCGCTCGTGCTGGCCATCTTTCGGTGGCCTCGTATTTTGCATCCATCGAGACGCCCCAGAACATCGCGTTTACAGAGAAATTTGCGACGAAGTACGGAGATACGGCCGCGCCAAGTGTCTATAGCGAGGTAAGCTACGCCCTTGTTCAGTTTTATGCCAATGCAGCGAAGCTCTGCGGAAAATCAGACACAGCGAGCCTCCTGAATGCGCTCTCGGGCTCTGTGTTCAAAGCACCTGGTGGCGATCTCTTTATCGACATGGAAACCAACCACTTCACGCTTCGACCCCATGTTGGCCGGTCGCGCACAGATGGCAGTTTCGAAATCGTCTGGAGCGGCCCGAAGGTGGTCGCGCCTGACCCGTATCTGGTGACATATGATCGGGCAATCGACGCGAAGGTGTTTTCTTGAGCGGTTCGTTTCAAAACCAAACGCTATTGCGCCGACTCCGGCGCATGCGAATTCTCGTCATACACCCCGATGACAGTGACCGCGAGGCTTTTGTCGCCCATCTGAAACGCATTGGATGCCAGGTTGAGATGATCTGGCCTTCCCCTGAAACCCTGCCTGACCATACAGATGCGGCTTTATTCTTGCTGGGCCAGGACAGGGACCCAAATCGAGCATCTTGGATGTCAGCGGCAGACAGCGTGACCAAGATTGCCATCATTACGTTCGAAACACCGGAAATTCTCGGCGAGTTGGAACGTCTCAATGTTCACGGTGTCATTTCTAAGCCTATAAGGCCTTTCGGGGTGCTTGCGGCCCTCACGACGGCCATGGGCCGTTCACGTCATGAAGCAACACTCAAGACGCGTATCAAATCACTGGACGATAGTTTGAAGTCACGACGCAAGGTCGAGCAAGCGGTCACCATCTTGTCGGAAACACGCGGCATCGACGAACAGGAAGCCTATAGACGATTGAGGGAGAAATCTCAGAACTCGCAAACCAGTATTGGTGAGATCGCCGATGCGATCATTGCTACGCATGAAATCTAATTTGTTCTGGACCCAAAAATCGATTGCAAAGCGATAAACAGTCATTCGTCCGGTCGCCGCGAAATGCAGGTTTGTCTGCTATCTGTGAGTTAATTTAGCTGCTGTTATCGCTCGTGCTGCGAACGGCTGGTTTGGCGGGCCGCGCCGCAGCAAAATGACTATGCGATTAATGTCCGGAATGGGCCGGCTGTGTGAAAACTCTGGCGGTCTGGTGAAATAAGCCGAAAACACTCTCTACGTTCACTCCCTCGCGCT
>JAUHYC010000063.1 GCA_030426685.1 Alphaproteobacteria bacterium | reverse complement strand
GGTTTGGCGGGCCGCGCCGCAGCAAAATGACTATGCGATTAATGTCCGGAATGGGCCGGCTGTGTGAAAACTCTGGCGGTCTGGTGAAATAAGCCGAAAACACTCTCTACGTTCACTCCCTCGCGCTACTGAGAGAGTTTTTGCACAGGCGCCAAAAACGAGCGCGACGATTGAGCTCGTGAGCCGGAGTTTTTACACACCGTCGGCCGCAAAATGACAGCAGCCTGCAATAAGGGGCATTCTGTCTCAGTTCTGATCCAAGCAATACCCGTAGATCGCCGTGGTGTAATAATGTCCGACATTATTGTATATTTTGTCGGACATTAATTGTATTGTTGTAATTAACTTGATTCGGAGCCACCGCACGTGACAGAAAATTTGCCACCCCAGAAACAGAGCGATGACGCGGGTAACTCGCTTAAGGAGCTGCCCTCCGGCAGCACCAGTCGAGATGTTCTGGGTGCTCTTTCTGCGATGATTGACGCGGAAGGCCTAAGAATTGGCGACCGTCTGCCTCCCGAAATTGAAATCGCACGCCGCCTTGGAATTGGTAGGGCAAAAGTCCGCGAGGCCCTGACGAGTTGGCAGAACATGGGCATCATCGTTCGCAACAAAAAAGCCGGGACACGGTTGGCGGCTGAGGTATCGGCCAATGCAATTCACCTTCCACTGACACTGAAGCTTGAAGCGGAGAGCCTATTGCGAACCCACG
Source organism: Alphaproteobacteria bacterium (assembly GCA_030426685.1). GTDB lineage: Bacteria > Pseudomonadota > Alphaproteobacteria > Rhodobacterales > Rhodobacteraceae > Ruegeria. Next base: position 15,461 of record JAUHYC010000063.1, on the reverse strand, counting down.
CAGTACGCAGGCCCTTGGAAATCGAAGCGGCAAGGATGGCGGCACTGAATTGCACTGAGGCGCAAGGACTGTTGATTACTGCCCGTGTTGCCGAGCTCATAGCCACTCATGCCGCTGGTGAAGACTGGCGTCAGGCTGACTACCGGTTCCATTCATCACTGCACGACGCTTGTGGGAACCCTCTGTTCGGGCAATTGATCCGTCAGATCCAGCAAGGCTTCAATGAGGTTTACGAAGCGCCGTTCGGTCAGCCGCATCTGGGTCAGGCGACAATCCCAATTCACACAAAACTTGCCGAGGCGGTTGTCTCGGGTAATGCCGACGAAGCCGGGCGGATAGTCGGTGAAATCATGGACATGGTCGAAGCAGAAATTCGCCAGATCATGGAGGGCCAGAATGTCTGATCATAGAGACATCGCGACCCTGCTAGCAGCGGTACTGCCCGACTCTGATGGGGCAGTGACACCTCCGATCGTCCAAACCTCACTGTTTACCTTCGATAGCTATCAAAGTTTCGAAGACAGGATGGCAGGCCGATCGGATTCTGCAATCTACACCCGCGTGGAAAACCCAACCGTTGCAGCGTTTGAAGAGCTCGTGGCTCAAGCCGAGCAAGGCGAAGCCGCGGTCGGTTTTGCTTCCGGGATGGCAGCCATTTCCTCAACACTATTGGCATTTGTCAAACCCGGAGACCGGATCGCCTGTGTCGAGCATGTCTATCCGGATACTTTCCGGTTTCTGGAACGCATGTTGCGCCCGCTCGGGGTCCATATTGAATACTATGCGCCGGAACGTTTTGAGAATGATCCGGATCTGCTTGCGAATGTGACACTGGCTTATCTGGAAAGCCCTGGATCGGTCGTCTTTGAAGCCATGGATCTGCGTCGTGTCGCTGAACATGCCAAACGTCACAATGTTTTGACGATGATCGATAATTCCTGGGCAAGCCCGGTATTCCAACGCCCCCTCACACTGGGCATCGACATCGTCATCCACTCAGCCTCGAAATACATCTCGGGGCACTCGGACACGGTTGCGGGCGTGGTGGTCGCCTCCCTGGACCATATCGCTCGCATCCGTGATCTGACCCTTCCTTTGCTCGGCGCGAAACTGGCGCCCTTTGAGGCGTTCCTGCTGACGCGAGGCCTGCGTACTTTGCATGCGCGCATGATGCAGCATCAGGCGGCGGCCAACATGTTCGTTGATCGTCTGGCCACTATTCCACAAGTTCGACGGATTAATTCACCCGGCGCTAACGACGTTCCAGGGTTATCGGGGCGGTCTGGGCTTATGTCGATCGAGTTTGATGACAGCGTCGACATCGCAAAATTTTCCGATGCTTTGAGTCTATTCCGCCTCGGTGTGAGCTGGGGTGGCTTCGAAAGCCTGATCCTGCCGGCGCGTGTCGGACTTGCTCAAGCCGGTGAACAAAACTCGATGCAGAAGTTTGGCGTCTCGCCCAATCTTGTGCGCCTGAATCTTGGGCTCGAGTCAGCCGACGATCTCTGGGCCGATTTCACATCAGCACTCGCAAAAAGCACCGATTAAAAAAATTCGACCCCAAGCAGAAATTAAAACCAACAGGAGGAAAACATGAAAAAACTACTAGCAGGACTGACAGCTGCTGCCGCGCTGATGGGATCGGCCTCGTATGCCGAAACCACACTGAAACTGGTTGAGGTGATCACAAGCCCCGAGCGTACTGAGGTGCTTCAGGGGATCGTCGATGAGTTTGAGGCCAACAATCCTGACGTCACGGTTGAGATTGTATCGCTCCCCTGGGGCAACGCATTTGAAAAGCTGGCCACAATGGTGGCGGGTGGTGACATACCGGATGTTGTTGAAATGCCCGACACGTGGCAGGCGCTCTATGCCGGATCCGACCAGCTGGTCAGCCTCAAAGACCATGTGGCTGGATGGGACCATGGGGCAACGCTGACCGACAAGACCGTCGCAATGGGCAGCCAGGCTGGTGATCTTTATATGATCCCGTACGGCTTCTACCTGCGGGCGATGTTCTACAACAAGAAACTGCTGGCCGAAGCGGGTGTCGACACCCCTCCGACAACGATGGAAGAGTTCATGGCAGCTTCGGCTGCGGTTTCAGAACTTGACGGCAAATACGGGTATTGTTTGCGCGGTGGTCCCGGCGGCACCAATGGCTGGATCATGTTCGCCGCAGCCATGAACGGCACCAACGATTTCTTCACAGAAGATGGCGTCAGCCGCATCAATGAGCCTGGCTCGGTCGAAGGCATCCAGTTCATGATCGACATGTATCAGAACGGATATGCACCCAAGGACAGCGTCAGCTGGGGTTTCAACGAAATCGTGGCTGGTTTCTACTCCGGCACCTGTGCATTCCTTGATCAGGACCCTGACGCGCTGATCGCCATTGCCGAGCGGATGCCTGCAGAAGATTTTGCGGTCATTCCGATGCCGGTTGGACCCTCGGGCAAAGCTTTCCCGACCATTGGTTTTGCAGGCTGGTCGATTTTCAATGCGACCGAACACGAAGAAGAAGCCTTTGATCTGGTCGCGGCCTTGTCCTCGCCACAGGCCAATGCCACATGGGCCAAACGGGTAGGCGTTATTCCGATCCACAAAGGCGCCGATCAGGATCCGCATTTCCAGACCGAGCAGTTCAAAGGCTGGTTCGAGGAACTGAATGGTGAGCAATATGTGCCGACCACAATGCCAACCAACCTTGAGCAGTGGGGTTATTTTGGAAGCACGCTTCTGCTGGAAACCAGCCAGGAAGCCTTGCTGGGACAGCGCAGCGCTCAGGACGTCGCGGATGAGTGGGCTGAGTTCCTAACTGACGAGCACGCCAAGTGGAAGGCAAGCCAGTGATTGCTCGCGTTCAAAAAACTGTCAGGCCCGGGGAAACCCGGGCACGACGCTCGCTTTACCTGCAATACATGGTCGAGCCGTTCTTTTATCTGTCGCCGGCAATCCTTCTGATCGGTGCGGTGATCATGATCCCGCTGATCATCGGGATCTCCTACTCGTTCCAATCCATCGAGCTGTTGAAGCCTTTTGCCTCTGGCTGGATCGGGTTTGAAAACTACGTCGATCTCTGGAGCGACCGTAAGTTCTGGATCGCAATGGAGAACACACTGTTCTGGACCTTCTGGTCGATAACGTTCCAGTTTCTGCTTGGCCTCGGCCTTGCCATGCTTCTGAACACTCAATTCTTCGGAAAGAAACTCTTTCAGGCCCTTGTTTTTCTGCCCTGGGCCGTCCCGACCTTTCTGTCCGCGCTGACATGGGCGTGGCTTTTCAACCCCGTCATCGGTCCATTGCCGCATTGGCTGGCAGCACTCGGCATTCTGTCAGAGCCTTACAACATCCTTGGTGATCCCAAACTTGCGATGTGGGGACCGATCACTGCGAATATCTGGTTCGGTGTGCCGTTCTTTGCCATCACGCTGCTGGCGGCGTTGCAGTCGATACCCGGTGAGCTCTATGAGGCTGCAGAAGTGGATGGTGCGACCCCATGGCAGACGTTCACCAAGATTACCTTGCCATTCCTTGCTCCGATGATCGCGATCACCGTGATGCTCCGGACGATCTGGATCGCCAACTTTGCTGATCTGATCTACGTGATGACCGGTGGCGGGCCTGCAAATTCGACACAAATTCTGTCGACCTACATCTTCACCAGGGCCTTCCGCAAACTGGATTTTGGCTACGCGTCGACCATTGCCGTGGCACTTCTGGTGATCCTGCTGATCTACGCTGTCATCCTACTCTGGCTTCGCAAGAAGCTGGTCAAGATTTGAGGAGTTGGCCATGTCAGCCGTCAAAAAACCCAACCCCGCATTGATCGTGGGAAAATACGCGGCGCTTGCGTTCTATCTGATTTTTGCGCTGTTCCCACTTTATTGGTTGCTCAAGATCGGATTGACGCCAGATGCTCTGATCTATTCGGAAGGCACCCGGCTGTTTCCAAGTGAAGTCACTTTCTCGAATTTCACGACGGTCATATTTCAAACCGACTTTGTGGCCTATTTTCGGAATTCTCTGGTGGTGTCACTGGGGGCAGCCTTTTTTACCACTCTGTTCGCAGCCGGGGCGGGCTATGCCTTTTCACGCTTCGTATTTGCGGGCAAACGGATCATCATTGCATTGATGCTGGTCACCCAGATGTTCCCGCTGCTGATGATCATTGCACCGATCTACAAGATCGTCGCGGACCTCGGACTGTTGAATTCGCTGACAAGCCTGATCGTTGTCTACACTGCATTCAACATCCCCTTTGCAACATTCCTGATGCAGTCCTTCTTTGACGGTATTCCCAAAGATCTGGAAGACGCGGCGATGATGGATGGTTGTTCGCGGTTTCAGGCGTTGCGCAAAGTGGTGTTCCCGCTGACATTGCCTGGTCTCGGGGCGACGTTAGGATTTGTTTTTACCGCAGCATGGTCAGAGTTGCTGTTTGCGCTGATGCTGATTTCGAAGAACGACGCAATGACCTTCCCGGTTGGTTTGCTGACGTTTGTTTCCAAGTTCTCGGTCGATTGGGGGCAAATGATGGCGGCCGGTGTGCTGGCGCTGATCCCAAGCTGTCTCTTCTTCATCTTCATTCAACGCTATCTCGTGCAGGGCCTCACGTCCGGCGCGGTTAAAGGATAGGAGGCCAGATCATGGCACGCATCGAACTTCGTGACGTCGCAAAAAAATATGGGTCCGTGGAGGTCCTGCGCAACATCGACCTTGAGATACAGGATGGTGAGTTCATCGTTCTGGTGGGTCCATCGGGCTGCGGCAAATCCACTCTGTTGCGCATGGTTGCTGGTCTTGAGCCGATATCAAGCGGCGACTTCCTGATCGATGGCGAGCGTATGAACGATGTAAGACCAAGGGATCGGGACATCGCGATGGTGTTCCAATCCTATGCTCTTTATCCGCATATGGATGTCGCGCGGAATATGGGTTTTTCGATGGAAATCCGCAAAGATCCGGTGGCGGAGCGCAAATCAAGGGTCGCCCAGGCAGCGGAAACCTTGGGCCTATCCAACCTGACGGATCGCTTGCCCAAGGCCCTTTCGGGCGGTCAACGTCAGCGGGTCGCCATGGGCAGAGCCATCATCCGTGATCCGCAGGCCTTCCTGTTCGACGAGCCTCTGTCAAATCTCGACGCGGCACTACGTGTCGAGATGCGGTTGGAGATTGCGCGGCTGCATCAAAAACTCAGCGCAACCATGATCTACGTGACCCATGATCAGGTTGAGGCTTTGACACTGGCAGACCGGATCGTTGTTCTGAACGGTGGTGATATCCAACAGGTCGGCAGTCCATTGGAACTTTACGAACGTCCAGCCAACAAGTTTGTTGCGCAGTTCATCGGCTCACCCACCATGAATGTCGTGCCCGTCGTTGGAACCGCTACCGGTGTAACCGCAGGAAATGGAGCCGAAATCGAGCTTCCTGATCAACCTCTTACCGCACAGGCGAAAGAGCTGGGGGTAAGACCAGAGCATATTGATGTCGTGGACAATGGCTCCGGTGATCTTTCGGCCGTGGCTGATGTTGTTGAACATCTGGGCTCGGACACGAACATCTATGTCAACGTCAAGGGCATCGGATCAATGATGGTGCGCAAGCATGGCAATATCCCCGTGAAGTCTGGCGAACGGCTTGGGTTGCGTATTCAGACAGAAAACGCGCATCTGTTTGCCAAGGATGGCACAGCGTTGCGAAGGGTCGCCTGAGATGACAAACGAAATTGAAATTCGGGCAGCGCTTGAGAAAAAGACGCTCTGGCTGTCATCGTGGATGATCCACAATGCCAACAACATTCGCGCCAAAGGTAGGATTAAGGTGGGTGGCCATCAGGCTTCATCTGCCTCGATGAATGCGATACTGAACGCGCTTTATTTCGATGTGCTGCGCCCCGAGGATCGCGTTGCAGTCAAACCGCACGCGAGCCCGGTGTTCCATGCGATCCAGTATCTTCTTGGAAACCAGAGCCTGCAGCAGTTGCAGGATTTCCGCGGCCTCGGAGGCGCACAACCCTATCCATCGCGCACCAAGGACATGGATGATGTCGACTTCTCGACCGGGTCTGTTGGGATGGGTGTTGCGATGACGGCGTTCGCCAGCCTGACCCAGGACTATCTGGTCGGTCACGGTTGGCTCAACCAGCCGAAAGGCCGAATGATCGCGTTGGTTGGCGATGCTGAGCTGGACGAAGGCAATATCTATGAGGCGCTTCTGGAAGGCGCCAAGCATGACTTGCGCAATTGCTGGTGGGTCATTGACTATAACCGGCAGTCGCTTGATGGCGTCGTCACCGAAGGTCTGAATGCGCGGTTCCGCGACATATTCCTCGCCTGCGGGTGGGAGGTGATCGAACTGAAATACGGCTCGCTGATGCAAGCCGCATTCAAGCGTCCCGGCGGTGCGTATTTGCGCGATTGGATCGATCGCTGTGAAAACGCGCTTTATTCAGCTCTGACATTCAAAGGCGGTGCCGCATGGCGCGCTCAGTTGGAGCAGGACTTCACCGGCAACAATGAAGCGTTGGCTCTGGTCGCGGATCATGATGATGACGCGCTGGCGCAGTTAATGGGTAATCTGGCCGGGCACGATGCTGCACTGATGTCCGAGACGATGAAGGCCATCGATCACGATCGCCCGGTTTGTTTCATCTGTTACACGGTGAAAGGTCACGGGTTGCCCCTTGCTGGACATAAGGACAATCACGCCGGGATCATGACCACCGCGCAGATTGAAAGCTTGCGTGACAATCTGGGCATAGATGCGGGCCGCGAGTGGGATCGCTTTGCTGGCATGACTGTTGACCAAGAGGACGTTCAGGCGTTTCTGAACAGTGTCCCTTTTAACGCCAAGGGGCGTCGCCACCATACTGCTACCCCGATCAGGGTTGATGAGGAGGCCCTGCCAAGGATCAAAAAAATTGCCTCCTCTCAGGAAGCGTTTGGGCAGATTTTGTCGGCCATCGCCAGTGAGGCTCCCGCGCTTGCGGAACGGATTGTCACCACGTCACCTGATGTCTCGGTCTCGACCAATCTGGGGCCCTGGATCAACAAGACGGGCCTGTTTGCAAAAGCTGAGCAAAGTGATGTGTTTCGCGATCAGGAAATCCCTTCGACGCAAAAGTGGCGCCGACTTACGGACGGGCGGCATATCGAACTTGGTATCGCTGAGAACAACCTGTTCACGTTTCTGGGCGCACTTGGGCTGTCTCATTCTTTGTTTGGTGAGCGGTTGTTCCCGGTCGGAACGGTTTATGATCCCTTCATATGCCGCGGGCTCGATGCGCTGAACTATGCTTGTTATCAGGATGCGCGGTTCATGCTTGCAGCAACCCCCTCTGGCGTATCGCTTAGCCACGAGGGCGGAGCACACCAATCCATTTCGACACCTCTAATCGGTATGGCTCAGGACGGGCTTGCAACGTTTGAGCCTGCCTATGCGGACGAGTTGAACGTGATCATGCGTTGGGGGTTCAAATATATGCAACGGGATGGCGCGGTACCTCAGCCTGAACAAAACTGGCTGCGTGATGAAAAGGGTGGATCTGTGTATTTGCGCTTGTCCACGGTTCCGCAGGAACAGATCGGGCGCGAAATGACCGATGACCTCGTGCAGGACATAATCGCTGGTGGGTACTGGATGAGACCCCCAACAGCAACAAGTGCAGTCGTGCTGGCCTACACAGGTGTTGTCGCGCCGGCGGCTGTTCAGGCCGCAGGACTACTATCTGAAGACGTTCGCGACGTTGCTGTATTGGCTGTGACATCCGCAGATCGGCTGAACGCTGGATGGCAGGCAGCAGAGCGCGCCCGACAACGAGGCGATGGAACAGCGCTTTCACATATCGAACAACTGTTCGCCAAGGTGCCGCGAGACGCTGGATTGGTCACTATTGCCGATGGCCATCCGGCGGGCCTCAGCTGGCTTGGCGGTGTGCATGGTCACCGCACTAAATCCCTTGGGGTGGAACATTTTGGACAGGCTGCAACAGTAGAAGACACCTATCATCTGCATGGAATCGACGCGAACGCAATTCTGCATGCAGCCCGAGCGTTGTTGCCGGGGCGCGGTGCACGCTACATTACACCTCTCGCGGGATAATTAGATGATCAAAGACCAACCCCAGCCTCCCGGCGAGCAATCCGAGCCGGGGTTTTGGCTTGAGACCTCCAATCACCGTAACTGGTTGATGGATCAGGCTATGCGGCAACTTGAGTTCTTCAGCGCGAGTTGCCGAAACGGGCCTGGGTTTTTCATTCTTGGTCATAATGGCTGCCCACTGCCTGGTGAGCTTCAGGAATTGCACACGACGACCCGCCTGATCCATTCCTATGCATTAGGGCATCTGTCAGGTTTTCAGGGTGCTGAGCAGATCATTGATCACGGTATGGTGTATCTTGAGAGCCACCACAGAGATCGCGACCATGGCGGATATCTCTGGGCGCTGGAGGGAGATAAGATCAAGGATGATCGCAAGCTTGCCTACGGGCATGTCTTTGTGCTCCTTGCCTGTGCAAGCGCGAAACTGGCGGGCCACCCGGATGCAGACCGCCTGATGGCGGATGTTCGCGAGGTCTTGGATCAGCATTTCTGGGAGGAAGACGCGGGATTATTTTGCGACGAGTGGAATAGGGATTGGACACCTTTTTCCACCTATCGTGGAATGAACGCAAACATGCATGGTGTCGAAGCATTGCTTGCGGCGTATGAGGCGACAGGGGACGAAATCTACCTCACCCGCGCCGGTCGTATTCTGGGTTTTTTCATTGGCAAAATCGCACCTGGTGAAAACTGGCGTCTGCCTGAGCATTACTCGTCTGACTGGCAGGTTGATCGTGACTATACTGGCAACCCGATGTTCAGGCCTGCCGGAACGACACCGGGCCATTCATTTGAGCTGGGTCGGCTTCAGCTTCAGCACTGGGATCTGTTAGGTCGACCAAATTCCGGTGCTCCAGACACAGCACGCCGCTTGATTGAACAGGCATTGAACGATGCCTGGCTTCCCGGCGGCGGGATGGCCTACACGCTGGACTTTGATGGCCAGGTTGCCAACGGCTCCCGGTTTTGGTGGCCGGTCACCGAAGCAATCAGTGCGGTCGCTGCTTTGATCGCGATAGATCGGAAGCCTGAAGACGAGATCTGGTACCGGAAGCTTTGGACTTATGCGAATGAAACGCTTGTGGACCATAAATACGGCGGCTGGTTTCCTGCTGTGGATGAGACCGGAGAGATTGTGACATCTATCTTTGATGGCAAGCCCGACATTTACCACTCGCTTCAGGCCTGTTTGTTCCCGTTATCAGGACGCATTTCGAGGATGATGCCTCTCTAGCCGACGCGTTTACTAAAAAATCGATCACACAAATTCGTCGAATGCCAGGTTCGCCTACAACTAGATTCTGCAGCTGCAGCGAATGGCGGGTCTGGTGAAGCCGCACTGTGGCGCTGACAGGGAAGATGGATGTCTCCTTTGGGCCGTTGAGTATGTCGCGGAAAACAGGGTAGGGGCTTATGTTGCATCTGCTCCGAGGTCTGGGACGAGCCCACTTAAACCGATGCTGCGCGTTGCTCGAACGTCAGCTTTGCGCTGGCACTCTAGGTGCGTTGTCAGGCTCATAGAACATAATCAAAATCTGGTTCAAATGGTTCTCATCCGTTGGAATCCCAGTATTAGCTGCCATTTCGATACCGTTTTAGTGTCTGCGGATAGTTCGGTGGAAAACTCCAGACAGCTTCGCCCGGAGCACGCACAAGCCCGCGCGCTTGAGGATCTCGGTCTGTAAGCAGAGAAATGAACAGGTCACTGCTGGCCCATGGCGAAGATCGGAAATACCAATGCCCGTTTCCTGTATCGGCCGCTTCGGCCTCGGTCACGTCGATGATATGTAGGGTTTTCATCTCAGAAAGTCGGCGCTGAAACAGAGACCCATTTATTGCTTCATCGGAAACCTGACCCAGACGGTCGCGACCGAAGACCAACCGTGACATCGCCAGCGCTGAATCAGTCTGCGATTGATAGAGTGTCACATCTGTGACGGCATCCAGAAGGCCGTCTTCAATCGATTGCAAAAAGTAGCTTCGATCAAGATCGCTGCTGATCAAGATCAGCCGTCCCAGCCGTGGCTTTGGTTCAGGCCGCAAAGCAATCTGATAGGCGGCTTCAAATGCTAGCCTCGACCCAGCGCTGTATCCTATAAGGTGAATGCGCCGGGCGTTGGTGTTTGCCGACAAGTATTCGACAAGAGACCGCAAATTGCGGCGCGTCGCCAATGCAGATTCCTGATCCCGAAAATACGCCAAGCGATTGGGTGTAGCGGGCCAGTTGTAGCTGATGAAAGCGCCCTGATAGCCCAGAAAGTGCTGCAACTCTTTGGAAACAAGGGTCGAGTAGTCAAAATCGACATTGTAGCCATGGATATAGATGAAAATGTCTTTGTTGCGAGAGGCTGCAAGGTGATCGTCAAGCCGTTGGGCAAACCGAAGACCGGCTGCATTCATCTCCTGTCGCGAAGGTGGATCGTTCATGTAGCGTGTAACGCTGAACGGCATGACACCAATCTCTTGTACATCAGATAAGCTGAGCGTGTAGTCTTTAGCGCGGTCGCGCGTCATGGTAACGTGGCGAAGCTTTTCCAACGTTGCCAGTGGGGGGTTGCTTTGCACATCGGCAACGCCGGTGCGCAGAATGTGACCGCGCTCATTGTTGTAATAGGCTTGTGGGTCACCGGGAACCGCGGGCAGCCGATCTGTGGCGTAGAATAGCTGCGAACGCTGCACAAAGTTGTCTGCCGTGATGCCCTTGTAAGGGTCAAAAGCAGCCTCGGCATAGACCGTTGGGGAGGGCATCAGTTCAATTTCGTCGTAGACATTTGGCCCGCAGGCAGCGAGGACACAGAACGAACACACGGTTGCCGCAGGCAAAGCCCTGGTAGTCAGTTGCCTCGTCGTTCCTTTCCTCAATTGCCTTTGTCCGTCTGTTCGCATCCGGCTACAATTGTCTGTCCCAAGCCTGTCGGTACCGCTGCTCGCGCCTTGACGCAACTTCGCTACTTCAAACCTGTTTGTGTTAGGCATAGCCGCTTTTCGCATGGTGCCCTTACTCAGAAGCTGTAGGTCACACCCAACACGGGTCCGGATTGTGAGAGCTTGAACCTGCTGTCACCTTCACCTTTGTCGACCATGATGTAGCGATAACCTGCGCGCAAATTCCACTTTGGAGTGATGGCATACTCCACCGTAGCTACAAATTGCGCCGTTTCGCGATTTGAGCGAAATCCGCCGTAGTCAGCCAGGGCAATTGCTGACCAGCGGTCATTGATCTGATACCGGAGGCGAGCTGCAATCAGGGGGTCGATCCAATCGTCACTTGTTCTTGCACTTGGTGCCGGGCTGGGGCCACCGACCAGAGTGATTGTGCTGCTGGTATCAAACCAACGAAACCCACCCCCGAGATCGACGTCCAGAGCTTGGTCCTGATAGACCGTGTACGCCGCATACCCGCTGAAGAACTGTGTCTTCAGGCTGGTTTCTGCGCCGCTGAACACCGGGCCAGGGGTGTCGCCTTTAAATGTCAGATCTGTGCGCATGTAGTCTGCGATCAGTGACCATCGACCGTGTCGCGCCTCAACCGTGCCCATAAAGGCGAGGTCTAGATTATCAAGTGCGTCGCTGAAGCTCAGTTCCGACTCTAAGGGGCCAATGGTTGTCTCGGTATCTGCGCCATAGATGTAGAAGCTGCCGTAAAAGCTCCAGCCAGAGTCCTGAGCCACTGCTGGAGATCCGTAGAGCAGCGTAGTCGGCGCAACTAGAAAGCTGCACACGATACTCCTTACCTGTGTGAATTCCACGATCTGCTCCCCTTTTTTGATCCCAAGATTGAAGCGCGGCAAAAAGGTGAGCCGCGTCGTATTCCTGTTACGTTTCACAATCGCATTCGACCGGGTCGAGTATCGGAACAGGTGCCTTAAGGCTATTCATTTCACGGGTGCGAAACTCCGACGGTGTCTGACCCGTCCATTTCTTGAAGGCCCGTGTCATTGCGGTAGCGTCAGAATACCCCAACTGAGCAGCGATATCGCCCATCGACAATTCAGACTTGGAAAGCAAGTATTTTGCCTGGTCACATTTGGCTTCGATGACGATGCGAGACAGTGATGTTCCATAGGCAGCAAGCCGTCGGTTGAGAACCGCGCCTCGAAAACCGCATGCTTTGGAGAGTGTTGTAACCGACAAGTCCGTGCGTCCGACCATTGAATTGGCAACGCTTTGGATCGAACTCAACAAGTCTGTAGGCACAGGGTTTTTGTCGTCCTGAGTGGTCGACACGTAATCGGTCGCAGTTCGGTTAACCAGTTCAAACAAAAGCCAGGCACTTGGGAAGCGGATGGAATACCCGTCTGTGCCCGCGCCTACCGCCCGGATACCGTAAAAGTAAGACGGGAGCAGATCAGGACGGTTCAACCGCACAAGAACCTTATTCGCCTCCCAACGCTGACCTGCGGTTTCATGCAGCAACGTAGCCCATCGGCTGATCTGAAACGCATCCATATAGGCGGGCGAACAGCATGGCGTGAATCTGCGTTTGGCGGACAGCACGGCGAACTCGCCAGAGACATCAAGTGTCATGGTGACCGCATTTGTGTTGTTTCCCGCATGAACGCAGAACCTGGCAATGAAATCAGCCAGCGATTTTGCGACGCGAAAGGCCTGTCCGAATGGGGATGCAATCGTCGGATCTGAAGTTTGACCAACAAGTGCTAGAAAGTCTGGGGATGTCTTTTGTGCGACGGCTTCAAACACGGCATAGACAGTGTCGTGCGGAATGAAACAACTCGGAGCGCTCAACTCCGTGAAGGATAGATCGAATTCCGCAAGGAGACTTTCTACAGATTGACCGGATTCTTGAAACGCAAGCAAAAGCGGGACGATGACCCGCCCGCGTGTAAGCGGTGGTGTTCTGTGTCGAGCATGCGCGTCCTGCCCTGTCATCATAACTCCCTTAAGACACCGCAATTGAAAGGCCGGGCACGTCAAGCATAGACCAGCGCGGCTCTGTGTCCCTGACCTGCGTCAAAGCCGAAGACACTTTTTTGAATGAAAAAGTCAGGTGCCCGCTCGCAGAGGCTCAATGGAATTAAACCACGCCAACTGCAGAGAGCAGTCTAGCAAACTGGCACCACTGCATGAACGATAGGCCCGCCGCCGGGTCAATTTTAATAGAGAGCCTCTAGTTGTTGGCCAAAGTGCTATCGCTACCTGTCATTTTAGACCAGTTTTCGGAGGCGGTCGCTCCAATCTGTCAGGGCATACATTCGAACTTAGTGGTTTGTTGGAGAGAGATGGCCAAGGCTCCGATTGTAGCATTTCAAGAACAACAAAATGAGAGGCGCGAGAGTGCGCTTTTGATCAGGTGCCGGGACTATCAAGCAATGCATTTCTGTAATTGGCTAGTGGAGCGGGCAAACTATGAATCTCACGCACAAACACTGGAAACTTGCTGCTTTAGCTGTCCTGATTGGAAGCACAGCGACCGCTCAGAGCTTTGATACCACGGTCGATGCACTTGCAGAGACATACGAAGTGCCCATTACCATAAACAACTTTGTTCGGGCTGCTACAGACAACGAACTGAAGACGTACTATGGCCTGGCCGGAGGCGTAAATCAGTTCTTTCATTTCAAAGAACCCACCCCCATCGACAATCAGCCCACCATTCGGATGAACCGCGACACGCTCTACAGCGTTGCGGTAATTGATATCAGCAAAGGCGCAACCTTGACTCTGCCCGATGTGGGCGACCGATACATGACGACGATGGTGGTCAATCAAGATCATTTTATCAATGAAGTGTTCGACGGTGGCGGTGTGTTCCAGCTTGACATGGATACATTCCATACCCCTTACGTACTTGTTTTCATGAGAATACTGGTGGATGCCGAGAGCCCCAAGGATGTTGCGACGGTTAATGCAATTCAGGACGGTTTCACCATTGATGCCGCCTCCGCGACGCCCTTCGAGATGCCCAATTACGACGTGGATAGCTTTGAGGCCCTGCGCCAAGCAGCGGTTGAGCTGGGCAGGTTCGCCACAGACAGCGCCCGGACTTTTGGTACGGCAGATCATATAGACCCATTACGCCATTTCCTTGGCACAGCAGTCGGCTTTGGTGGACTGCCCGAAGACGAGGCCTTTTACCTCAATATCGAGCCTGGCCTGCCGCTTGGAGAATACAAAATCCAGGTCCCAGCGGATGTGCCAGTGAACGCGTTCTGGTCCGTGAGCCTCTATAATGCAGACGGGTTTTTTGAACTCAATTCCCTCGACTCGTATGTGGTCAATTCGGTCTCTGGCACCAAGAATGATGATGGCAGTGTGACCGTGCATTTCGGCGGTTGCTACGACGGACGCGTGAACTGTCTCCCGATCATGGATGGCTGGAACTATGCCGTGCGCCTTTATCAGCCGGGCCCAGAGGTCATCGACGGAAGCTGGGTCTTCCCCTCCGTAGAACCCGCAAACTGAACAACAGGATGCTTACGATGAAAAAGCTTCTTCTGACAGTCGCGCTTACACTCCCGACAGGCGTTTGGGCCGAAGACATGGTCGATGTGACCGTCGACACGCTTGTGCGTGCCGAGACAGATCACATGTTTCGCACCAACATGGCCAATCTCGGCCTCGCTGTTGGCGAGTTAGGGCATATGCGCGAAGCCACCACACCGGACAACCAGCCGGTTATCCGCATGAATCAGGACACGCTCTACTCCGGCATCTTGCTGGATTTGAGCAAACCCGTCGAAGTGACGCTCCCCGAGGCGGATGGCCGCTATATCTCGATGCATGTCATCAATCAGGATCACTTCATGTACGCGGAGGCAGAACCCGGCACTTACCAGATCACCGAAGAAGACCTAGGCACACCATTTGGTTTCATCGCGTTTCGCACATTCGTCGATGTGACCGACCCGGATGATATTGCCGCCGCGCAAGCGGCACAGGATGGAATTATCGTCAGCGGCGGTGGAACGGGCCCGTTTGATGCGCCCAACTGGAACACCGAACAGCTTGCCACCGCGCGTCAGGCAATAAATGACTTATCCTTGCTGGGCACCGATACAGCACGGGCCTTTGGCAGAACCAAAGACGATATTGATCCGGTTCAGTTTCTGGTCGGCGCGTTCTCGGGCTGGGGCGGTCTTCCGCCTGAGGCCGCGATCTACATGTTGGACGCGGTCGAGCAGAATGACGGCGAGACACCACATGCGGTAACGGTCAAGGATGTGCCGGTTCGGGCGTTCTGGTCGGTGACTGTCTATAACGGTGACGGTTTTCTGGAAGCCAATGATCTGGGCGTAAACAGCTATAACGGCTACACAGCCGAAGCGGCAGAGGACGGCTCGGTCACGTTGCATTTCGGCGGGTGCGACGATGGCCGCGTGAACTGTCTACCGATT
>JAUHYC010000062.1 GCA_030426685.1 Alphaproteobacteria bacterium | reverse complement strand
TCCTACTCCCGCAACCAGGTCGGAAAATCTCCCCGCAGCCCGTTCAGACTGCAATTGATCCCCCGGATCAATCGCTTAACCTCTTCACCTCGGCAGGATCATAACCTCAAGGCCGCAGGTTCAAATCCTCTCCCCGCAACCAAAATCCAAACAACCCGTTCGATCTACAAACAGTCCACCGGATCAATTGCTTAACGATCAAACCTCGGCAGGATCATATGGAGCTTGAGTCTTTGAACTGTGGTCAAAAGACCCGAAGAATAATGTTCCATGACATAAGATAGAATTGTTCCATCCTTATAGAGGAATCGAACTGGAAATATGCACCGCCGATCAAAGGGGCACACTAGTGGGGAAGTTGGTCAAATTGATCATAGAGTTTTGTTTGTTTAACGCAGGCCCTTTGAAAGTGCTGATCTGCATAAGCCCAGCCGTGGCGTGGAAGTTCATGTATCCGGATGCCTACTATTCGACCGGCTGGTCTGGATATGCTGACTTCTGCGTTTTTGTATTAATACCATTAGCACTGGTTTTGATGATTTGTGAATTCATCAAGCATAAGCGGCAGTCGACCAACAAATAACTCCACACTTAAATGATCTTACTCAGAGGTTAGTCATGGGAATTGGCGAAAGTAATCTTGCGCAGGCAAGTCGCGAACTTAGCTGGTCGTATGGCAGCGAAACTGCGGACAGGGTTTTGCAAGAATATGCGCCTTATAGGAGGGTTATTGGTCCATTCGCTGGAACAGGTGCCAGTGTCGCAAAGAAATCGTTAGATGGCACCTACGACTTCCGCGACATGGTGGGGGACTCATGAGTTCTACTGGCTACAGTTTCCACCGGTGCTTTGGTGGCGGGAGCGCTCGCGAGTGTTCCCGTTGCGGCTGGTATTTTCGGAGGAGCTTTCGTTGCAGGTTTGTCAGGTGCATTAGGTGACTACTTATGCTCGACAAGCCTGATTACGTTCTGAGCCTGTTTGCCTTCTAACTGAGCATGAGGTCGACGATATGGCGGCTATACCGGCATAATGACGAAAATGACGAAGGTTTCGTCAAGATTACCCCTGCGCGCAGGACAGGCTGCACGCCATACTCATAAGAAACAAAGTATGGAGGCGCGCTTTGAGCTGGAATGTTTGTGTAATTGGGGCAGGGAAGATCGGTCAGATGATTGCGACCCTGCTGAAATCCTCGGCGCACTATTCGGTGACTGTTGCAGATCACGATCTGGCAGCTTTGTCTGCCTTCAAGAAGCTGGGCATTTCCACCCGACAGATAGACGCGACAGACACGAAGGGGCTTGAACAAGGTCTCGCCGGGTTTGACGCCGTCATCTCGGCGGCGCCTTTTTTCCTCACACCGGCGATTGCGAGTGCCGCCAAGACCGCCGGAGCGCATTACTTCGACCTGACCGAGGATGTGGCGGCGACCAACGCAGTCAGAGAGCTGGCGAAAGACAGCAATACAGCGTTCATGCCGCAATGCGGCCTAGCCCCCGGCTTTGTCGGCATTGCCGGTGCCGCTTTGGCTGCCGAGTTTGATGAAATCGACAGTCTGCATATGCGTGTTGGCGCTCTGCCGCTCTATCCAACCAACGCTCTGAAATATAATCTCACCTGGTCGACCGACGGGCTGATCAACGAATATTGCAACCCATGCGATGCCATCGTGAACGGGAAAAGGACGAAAACCGCACCGCTCGAAGACTATGAACTGATCGGCCATGATGGCGTGGAATATGAATGTTTCAACACGTCGGGTGGTCTGGGCACTTTGCCCGAAACGCTGGACGGCAAGGCGCGTGCGGTATCCTACCGCTCGATCCGGTACCCAGGGCACCGGGATATTCTGCGCTTGCTGCTGAACGATCTGGGCCTGGAGCGTCGTCGCGATCTGTTGAAAGAGATTTTCGAGACCGCCTTGCCACGCACCGATCAGGATGTGGTGTTGGTCTATTGCACAGCCCGGGGCCTGGTAGATGGCACGCTGCGAGAGAAGTCCCTGATCAACAAATCCTTTGCCCGAACCATCGACGGACAGGTGTGGAGCGCGATCCAGATCACCACCGCCGCCGGGGTGCTGGGTGTTGTCGATTTGATGCGGACGGGTGTTCTGCCCACGAAAGGGTTTGTCCGGCAGGAGCAGGTGGAGCTCGCGGATTTTCTGAACACCGAATTTGGCCGGCTCTATCGTGCCGGTGACGTCACCGAACAGAATAAGGCGGCCTGAGATATGAAAGACGTTGTGATGACTGCAGAAGCGACATTGGCGAAACTGGATCTGACAGAGGCTGACCTGACCGGTGGCACACTGCGTGTAACCTCACCGATCGATGGGAGCGTGTTGGCAGACGTACATGAAACGCCCGTGGCCGAGATGGATGCCATTTTTGCCCATGCGCGGTCGGCCTTCAAAGCCTGGCGCGTGGTGCCCGCGCCCCAACGCGGTGAACTGATCCGCTTGCTGGGCGAGGAACTGCGCGCCGCCAAGGACGATCTGGGCGCGCTGGTGAGCTGGGAGGCGGGCAAAATTACCTCGGAAGGTCTGGGCGAAGTGCAGGAGATGATCGATATCTGCGATTTCGCCGTGGGCTTGTCGCGCCAGCTTTATGGCTTGACCATCGCCTCGGAGCGGCCCGGCCACCGAATGATGGAAACCTGGCATCCAGCGGGGCCGGTGGGTGTGATATCGGCCTTCAACTTCCCCGTGGCGGTCTGGTCCTGGAACGCAGCGCTGGCACTGGTTTGCGGCGATCCGGTGATCTGGAAACCTTCGGAAAAAACGCCCCTGACCGCGATGGCCTGTCAGAAGATCTTTGAACGCGCGCTGACTCGGTTCGGCGATGCACCCGATGGCCTGTTGCAGACGCTGATAGGGGGCGCGGCACTGGGTGAGGCGCTGGTCGCCAGCGAGGACGTACCGGTGATCTCGGCCACGGGGTCCACCCGGATGGGTCGCGCGGTTGCACCCATCGTGGCGCAGCGCTTTGGCAAATGTATTCTGGAGCTTGGCGGCAATAACGCAATGATCGTTGGTCCCTCGGCCGATCTGGAAATGGCGGTGCGTGCGATTGTGTTTTCGGCCGTTGGAACGGCGGGTCAACGCTGCACCACTCTGCGTCGGTTGATTGTGCATAACTCGATCCGCGAAGAATTGGTTGCGCGTCTGAAAAAGGCCTATGCTGGTCTGCCCATCGGCAATCCGCTGACCGAAGGCACGCTGGTCGGGCCGCTGGTGGATGAGGCTTCGGGCAACGCCATGGCCGCAGCGCTTGAGGCTGCAAAGGCCGAAGGTGGTACCGTGTTTGGTGGCAATCGCGTGACTGAGGGGGTGCCGGGTGGTGTCTACATGGAACCCGCCATCGTCGAAATGCCCGACCAGAGCGCAACGGTAAAGACCGAGACCTTCGCCCCAATCCTCTATGTCATGGGTTATGACGATTTCGACGAGGCGATTGAGATCCAGAACGAAGTACCGCAGGGCCTTTCATCCTGCGTGTTCACGCTGAACATGCGCGAGGCGGAGCAATTCCTGACTGCGGCCGGCTCGGATTGCGGTATCGCCAACGTCAATATCGGCCCCTCAGGTGCCGAGATCGGCGGGGCATTTGGTGGCGAAAAGGAAACCGGCGGCGGGCGTGAAAGCGGCTCGGACGCGTGGAAGGCCTATATGCGCCGTCAGACCAATACGGTGAATTATTCCGCCGAACTGCCGCTGGCGCAGGGTGTCAAATTCGACATCTAAACATGACCTCCGGCGGCGTATCGTGCGGCGCCGGACCTAATCTGCGAACAAGTAATCCAGTTTCATCACTGCGCGCGCCTGCTCAGCTCCAAGGTCGAGAAACTTGGCGATGGCAACTTCGTTCTCTGCGCGCTCCGCAGTTTCGCGCAGATGATATAAGCCGCCATTCCGGGTGCCTCTGATCTGCTCGGATTCGTAACCCAGCGCATTGCGCAGGGTCGGTAGCAGCCGCGCAATGGAATCATCCGAGCTGTTCTGCCCGGCCAGCCCAACGCGTTGGGCATGACCTTTCAGATAGTCGTCGGAATAATCGCACTCGATTTCCAGAATACGCGTATTGGCCTGATCGGCGCAAAAGTCCTGAATGACATCCAAATTGGCCGGATCGAGACACAAGACCAGGCGATCCTCTCCAAAATGCTCGAACAGCATCCGTACAACTGCCCGCCGGTGGCGGGTACGTTTTTTCAAAGTGGTTTCGATGCCGCCAAGATCGGGCAAGGGCGTCTCCTGCTCATCAAATATGTATTCGATGCAAGGTGTGTTGGTTTCGGATGCGATCTGATCGACCAACCGCTTGGCCACGTGCCATTTTTTGCAGACGATCAGAAGCAGCTCGCGCTCAGAACCCAGAGTATTCCCGACCTCCCAGAACCGCTGGGTAAACCGTCGCCCGACCCGCCCCCGACTGGTCAGGAAATGGTACAGATTGCGCCCTTCGTCCGAAATGTCGAACGTGTCCCCCTCGCTGGCGTAGAGCTGTCCCAGCCGCTGTTTCAGCTCATGTGCCTCCGGGCTGATCTTGCGGGCGAACAAATAGTCCTGACCCAGCAGCATATCATAGTGATCGTTGTAGAATGTTACAGGCATCCCGTAGTCGGAAAACATCAGGAATGTCAGCGTGCGGTTGTCGATTTCCTGTTTCGGGATCAGGTGCCTGACGAGGGTTTGAAAGAACGTCTCATCCGGTATCCAAGTGGTCGAAAAGAACCGGATCACATCCTGGCGCTGGCGCAGGAAGTCCAGAATCCTTTCAACCGTCTGGCGGCGCAGGCACCACCACTGGCTACCGATCATGACCTGCAGATCAGCCGGAATCTCGCGTGTCAGCCCAAAGCGCTTCTGTATTTCGTAGGCACCATAGAACCAACGCGGCTGCGTACGCTCGTTGAAGTAGTGACGGTAGATCAGCCGGTCTTCTTTCATGCCGGTCTTGATCCAGTTGCTTTCGAAGAAGTCGTAGCTTTCGATGAAATCCATGTCGTTTTCATCAAGAAAGCGGTGGGCGTATTCCGCCGTTTTGATCGCCATGCAATCACCCGACAGGATGTAGAAATGCGTTGCCTTGGGGAACTGATCCACCGCCGCCTGCAATGCGTTCAGCGTGGCCTGCACAAGGGACCACTCACCCCAGCCGCACCTGATCCGCTTCTTGGCGAAGGCGACGTTGGGGTTCCCCGCAAGAGCTTGGCGAATCTGCGAATAATCCGCTGCACTGGCGCTGGCGTCGAAATGGATCGCCATACAGTCGCCCGCCGCTGTCAGCTGCCCGGCCTGCGCGATAATCGCGTCGGGGTCTTTGTGGCACAACAAAATATAGGCGATCTTTGCCATCAGTGCTTCGCAATTTCCATTTCTGCTCGTTTCCAACCGTGATACTGAGGATGGGCGATTGAATAAACAGAATATTTTTGGTTCTTTGACCCAATAAACCGGGGGATCGGCCTGAGACCCGGCAAAGGAGGCGCGGCAGATGGGGTTTCCAGGGACATGGATGACCGAGAGTCAGAGCATGGTGTACCGTGTTGTTCCGAAATGTGCCTGCTCGACCATTGGTCAGATCATGTATTACTCGGATCACGGTCAGTTCTTTGACGGTGACATTCATGATGCCAAGGGCGGGATGCACAAATGGGCCTTCGACGCGAGCCAGGACCCAATCACCCGAAATGTGCAATCGCACGGGTCCTATACGTTCACCTGTGTGCGCAATCCTTACACCCGTATCCTCAGTTCATTCTTCGACAAGATCTGCGGCATCCAGCGCAATGGCAAACGCTACCGGGGCAATTTGGTTCCGACACTGATGTATAATTACGGCATCGAGGTTGGTGGCGAGGACGGCAAAGGTGAGTTTGACCAGATCGCCAGTTTTCGCCGGTTCCTTCTGTTCGCGCGTGACACCATCCGCTGGCGGCGTCCGATGGACCCGGATATCCACTGGTCGGCCATGTCCGGCCATGTGGCGACTTTGATCGCGAATGGTGGTCGCTATGACCACATATTCTGGACTGAAAAGTTCAATGACGGGATGCAGGGCGTTCTGGATCACCTCGAAACCGCACACCCTGTAACCTTGTCCGAGATTCCGCGATTCAATGAATCCGAAGGCCATGGACCCAAGCGCGCGCATCCGGTCGAGGATTATTTCGACGATCTGTCGATGCATCTGGTTTATGAAATCTACAAACGGGATTTTGAACTGTTCAAATACGATTTTGAGAACCCGGCAAACAAGATGCCGGTTGCAGAGATCGATCTGGATGAGATTCACGCCAAATTGGGTGACTGATCAAGGGGCGGATGCTCCCGCCCGACGTCACTGTTTCTTGCGAAACATTTCCTCTGCTTGGGCCCGGCGCCGCGCATAGCGCGGCGCCGGGCCCAAGTCCGACCGTGGCATCGGTGGAGCCGATGGGGCGGTTCGGGCGCGGGAGTATCCCCGGTTGTGTCGCCTCAGACCTGCCGCACAGCACCCTTGGCGGCACTGGTTGTCAGTTTGGCATAGGCCTTAAGCGCCGTGGATACTTTGCGTTTGCGCGGCGCGGCGGGCAGCCAACCTTTCTCGTCCTGTTCCTCGCGACGGGCTGCCAGTTCCTCGTCAGACACGGCCAGATGAATGGTCCGGTTGGGGATATCGATCTCGATTGTATCGCCGGTCTTGACCAGCCCGATCTCACCCCCTTCTGCGGCTTCGGGCGAGACATGGCCGATAGACAGACCAGAAGTGCCGCCTGAGAATCTGCCATCGGTCAGCAAGGCGCAGGCTTTGCCCAGACCTTTGGATTTGAGGTACGAGGTTGGGTACAGCATCTCCTGCATTCCCGGCCCGCCACGCGGACCTTCATAGCGGATCACCACCACGTCTCCTTCCTTGACCTTACCGGTCAGGATGTCGTTGACGGCCTGGTCCTGGCTTTCACAGACATAGGCGGTGCCGGTGAAGGTCAGAATGTGCTCATCCACACCAGCCGTTTTCACGATACAGCCTTCGCGGGCGATATTGCCGAACAGGACCGCAAGGCCGCCATCCTGGCTGAATGCGTGCTCTTTTGAGCGGATCACACCGCCTTTGCGGTCGGTGTCCAGTTCCCTGTACCGGTTCGATTGGCTGAAGGCCTGAGTGGTGCGTACGCCGCCAGGGGCTGCTTTGAACAGGTCCTGCGCCTTGGGATTATTGGCGACCTTGATGTCCCAATTGGCAATCGCCTCGCCCATCGTCCCTGAATGCACCGTGTGGCAATCTTCATGCAGCAGCCCTGCGCGGCTAAGTTCACCGAGGATCGAGAAAATCCCTCCGGCGCGGTGGACGTCTTCCATATGCACGTTTTCGGTGTTTGGCGCGACCTTGCAGAGGCATGGTACCTGACGGCTCAGACGATCCATGTCGGACATGGTAAAGTGAACCTCACCTTCATGCGCAATGGCCAGAAGGTGCAGAACGGTGTTGGTCGAACCGCCCATGGCGATGTCGAGACTCATGGCGTTCTCGAACGCCTCAAAGGTGGCGATCTCGCGCGGCAGGAAGCCCTTTTCGTCCAGATCGTAGTGGCGCTTGGTGATCTCGACGATGCGGCGACCGGCTTCCAGGAACAGCTCTTTCCGGTCCGCATGAGTGGCGAGGGTCGAGCCATTGCCCGGCAGTGCAAGACCCAGCGCCTCGGCCAGACAGTTCATCGAGTTTGCCGTGAACATGCCCGAGCACGACCCACAAGTGGGGCAGGCATTCTCTTCGATATGTTGCACCTGCTCATCGGTGAACCGGTCATCGGCGGCGGCGACCATCGCATCCACAAGGTCGATCTTCTTGGCGTCCAGATCGGCGATATCGATCTTGCCCGCCTCCATCGGCCCGCCCGAGACAAAGATCGCCGGGATATTCAGGCGCATCGCCGCCATCAGCATGCCAGGCGTGATCTTGTCGCAGTTCGAGATACAGACCATGGCATCCGCGCAATGCGCGTTGACCATATATTCGACCGAATCCGCAATAACTTCACGCGAGGGCAGCGAGTAGAGCATCCCGTCGTGACCCATGGCGATACCGTCATCCACCGCGATGGTATTGAATTCCTTTGCGACGCCACCTGCGGCTTCAACTTCGCGTGCAACCATCTGGCCGAGGTCCTTCAGATGCACGTGACCCGGCACAAATTGGGTGAAGGAGTTTACAATGGCGATGATCGGCTTGCCGAAATCATCATCGCCCATACCGGTTGCGCGCCACAGGCCGCGGGCGCCCGCCATATTGCGGCCGTGGGTGGAGGTTCTGGATCGGTACAATGGCATGATGCTGTTTCCCTATTGCCTCGGGTTGCATGTCTTGAGGTTCGTGCGTTATAGCGCACGTATCATATGTGCGCTATAACGCACAAGAGGATTCGAAAGATGATGATATGGCACCGGACGACATTACACTAAAACTAAGGGATGTGCGCGCGGCCTCGGGGTTGAGCCTGTCGAAAGTCGCCGAGATGACCGGTGTCAGCAAAGCGATGTTGGGCCAGATCGAACGTGGGGAATCCAGCCCGACCATCGCAACTTTGTGGAAAATCGCCAAGGGGTTTCAACTGCCCCTGAGCGCGCTGATCGACACGGCCTTAGGGGATCCGTCCGTATTCCAGACCGTGACTTTCCCCGGCAGCATCGAGGTCAAGATTGTCTTTCCCTTCGATCCCGCATTGGGGGCCGAGACCTTTCACGTCAACCTGACGCCAAACCAGAGTCACGAGTCACCGGCCCATGCGGCGGGCGTGACCGAGGAAGTATTCGTGCTCGCCGGAGCGCTCGAAATTCTGCGTGATCAGGAGTGGGTGCCGTTGCAGGCCGGACAGGGATTACGCTTTGCAGCGGATATGCCCCATGGCTATCGTGCCGGTGCGCAAGGGGCCGCGTTTCTGAATATGCACCACTATGCGCAGCACGCCGAGTTTTTTGAGCAGGGCAAACTCTCATCATGAGCGCGTTTTTCAACAACCTGACCATCGTGGATGCCGTCGGTTCATTTGGGGCGCTGATCGTAGTCGCCGCGTATTTCGCGACACAGATGCGGTTGATGAATTCGGACGATCTGGCATTTCCGCTGGTCAACCTGCTGGGATCCGTCCTGATCGTCTATTCGTTGCTGCAGAATTTCAATCTGGCATCAATGCTGATCGAGGGGTTTTGGATCATCATCAGCATTATCGGGATATTTCAGCACTTCAGGCTGCGCAGCAGGTCAGAATAAGCCTATCCAGCCTTGAACCCATATCCGAGCGCGTATAGGGAAATTCTTGCGCGATAGGGAGAGGTTTGATGCAGGACGATCCAAAAACCCTGGTTTCTACCGAATGGCTTGCCGCTCATATCAAGGACCCGGATCTGCGGATTCTGGACGGGTCGTGGTATCTGCCCGCGCAAGATCGCGATGCCAAGGCTGAATATGACGCCGGTCACATTCCCGGTGCGCGCTTTTTTGATATCGATGAGATTTCCGACCACCGATCGGACCTGCCGCACATGGCGCCCCCGGTTGAAAAATTCATGTCCCGCCTGCGGGCGATGGGGGTGGGCGATGGGCATCAGGTGGTGGTCTATGACGGTGCCGGTCTCATGTCAGCGGCACGCGTTTGGTGGCTGTTCCGGTTGATGGGTCAGGACAACGTCGCCGTGCTGGACGGCGGCATGCCGAAATGGCAGGCCGAAGGCCGCGAGATTGAGGATCTTCCCCCGGTGATCCGCGACCGGCACATGACGGTGCGCGTGCAGAACCACCTTGTGCGCGACGTTACGCAAGTCTCCGCCGCCACCAAGCTGGCTGATCATGAGATCGTCGATGCCCGATCTGCCGGTCGGTTCGCAGGAACCGAGCCCGAACCGCGCGAAGGCATGCGCTCGGGGCATATTCCGGGATCGCGTAGTGTGCCGTTTGGCAATCTGCTGAACAAGAATGGCACTATGAAGTCGCCTGAGGAGTGTCGCGCGATATTCGAAGCCGCGGGCGTCGATCTGTCGAAACCCGTGATCACGTCCTGCGGATCGGGTGTGACCGCTGCCATCCTCAGCCTTGCGCTTGAACGCATGGGCAAGAAAGACCACTCGCTTTATGACGGCTCCTGGGCTGAATGGGGTGCCTTCCCGACCCTGCCCGTCGCAACCGGAGAGACCTGATGTTCGAATTCCTCAAACCGCAGCCTGCGGATAAAATCCTGATGCTGATGCAGATGTATCGCGACGACCCGCGCGATCAGAAAATCGATCTGGGTGTAGGGGTCTACAAGAATGCCGAGGGCGTGACCCCCGTGATGCGCGCCGTTAAAGTTGCCGAGCAGCGCCTCGTGGAAGAGCAGGAAACCAAGGCCTATACCGGCCTCGCGGGCGATCCGGCCTATGCGGATGCGATGATCGGTCTGATCCTGGGCAACTCGGTCCCGCGTGAAAACATCGCTGCCGTGGCAACACCGGGTGGAACCGGAGCCTGCCGTCAGGCCTTTGAGATGATCCGCATGGCCAACCCGTCCGCGCGTGTGTTCGTGTCGAACCCGACCTGGCCCAACCACCTGTCAATCCTCGGCTATCTCGGGATGGAAGCCGTCCCCTACCGCTATTTCGACGGGGAAACCCGCAGTGTCGATTTCGATGGCATGATCGAAGATCTGAAGACCGCCAATGCGGGCGACGTCGTGCTGCTGCACGGCTGCTGCCACAACCCAACCGGGGCCAACCTGAACTTGGTGCAGTGGCAGGAAGTCGTGAACCTGATCAATGAGCGCGGCCTCGTGGCGATGATCGACATCGCCTATCAGGGCTTTGGCGATGGTCTTGAGGAAGACGCGCAAGCGGTTCGCCTGGTGGCTTCCTCGGTGAAGGAATGCCTGATCGCGGCGTCCTGCTCGAAGAACTTCGGTGTATATCGTGAGCGTACCGGCCTTCTGATCGCCGTCAGTGCCGACGCGGGTCAGACGGCGCTGAACCAAGGTACGCTGGCCTTCCTGAATCGCCAGAACTATTCCTTCCCACCGGATCACGGCGCGCGGGTGGTGACGACCATCCTGACAGATGACGCGCTGCGCGCCGATTGGGCCGCCGAGTTGGAAGAAGTCCGCCTGTCGATGCTGGGCCTGCGTCAGCAACTGGCCGATGAACTGCAACGCCTGACCGGTTCGGACCGGTTCGGTTTTATTGCACAGCACCGTGGTATGTTCTCGCGACTGGGTGCGGATCCTGAGCTGGTCGAGAAGTTGCGCGCCGATCACGGTATCTACATGGTCGGCGACAGCCGCCTGAACATTGCGGGTTTGAACGCAACGACCGTGCCGATACTGGCAAAGGCGATTGTCGACGTTGGCGTCTGATCTCTAAAGCGGTAACGAAAAAACCCGGGCACGAGTGCCCGGGTTTTTTTGTCTTGTGAGCGGATATGGATTACCCCTTGGAGAATTCGGGATAGGCTTCCATCCCCAGCTCGCCCATGTCGAGGCCGTTGATCTCTTCTTCTTCGCCAACCCGCAGGCCAACGGTCGCCTTGAGGATCGAGAACAGGATATAGCTGACCACGAAGACGAAGATGCCGATGGCTGCAAAGCCGATGATCTGGGTCACGAAGGACGCATCCCCATTAGTCCAGGCCACGATGAAGGTGCCCCAGAAACCCGCGATCAGGTGAACCGGGATCGCACCAACCACGTCGTCGATCTTCATCCGGTCCAGCATCGGCACGGTCAGCACCACGATCACACCACCGATGGCACCGATGATCAGAGCCTGGAACAGTGACGGGGCCAGCGGTTCTGCGGTGATCGACACCAGACCGGCCAGCGCGCCGTTCAGGACCATGGTCAGGTCGACCTTGCCATACATAACCTGCGTGAGGATCAACGCGGCAACGGCACCGGCCGCGGCGGCCATGTTGGTATTGGCGAAGATGCGGCTGATATCGGCCATGTCACCGATCGTGCCCATGGCCAGTTGCGAACCACCATTGAAGCCGAACCAGCCCAGCCACAGGATGAACGTGCCCAAAGTGGCCAGCGCCAGATTCGAACCGGGGATCGGAACAACCTTGCCGTCTTTGTTGTACTTGCCGACACGCGGGCCCAGCACGATGGCACCGGCCAGCGCTGCGAACCCACCTGCGGCGTGAACCAGAGTCGAGCCTGCGAAGTCGCTGAAGCCCATCTCGGACAACCAGCCGCCGCCCCACTGCCAGGAGGCTTCGATAGGGTAGATGATGCCGGTCAGGACAATCACGAAGGCAAAGAACGGCCACAATTTGACACGCTCGGCCATGGTGCCCGACACAATCGACGCGGTCGTGGCGCAGAACATCAGTTGGAAGAAGAAATCCGACCCGACCGAGGCGTAAGACAGATCGGTCTCGACGCCGTCCAACCCAACGGGTTCCAGCGAAGTGGGCGAGAAGGCGCCCAGAACGCCGGTGATGGTCCAGCCATCGCCCGGATACATCAGATTGAAGCCGACCAGCCAGTACATGATGGCGGCAAAGGAAAACAAACCCATGTTCTTGATCAGCTGCATGGCGACGTTCTTTGAACGCACCAGGCCGGCCTCGAGCATGGCAAAGCCGGCGGCCATCCAGAACACCAGGAACCCGCCAACCAGAAACAGCAGCGAGGTCAGGATATATTGCGTATGCTGCGCGGTCTCGCCAGCGGCGGCTTCTTGCGCAACGCCCATTTGCGGCAGCGCGACAAACGCGGCAGCAGGGATGAGAGATTTCGTCAGGTTCATTGTCAGTCCTCGAATCATAGTAAGTGGCGACGCTTACAGCGCGTCTTCATTCGTATCCCCGGTCCGCACGCGCAGCGCCTGCTCGACATCGAGGACGAAAATCTTGCCGTCACCGATCTTGCCGGTCTTGGCGGTTGTGGTGATGGTTTCAATGATCTGGTCAGCCATGGAGGCGGGCACCACGATCTCAAGCTTGATCTTGGGCACAAAATTCACGGCATATTCCGCGCCGCGATAAATTTCCGTGTGACCGGATTGTGAGCCGAAGCCCTTGATCTCGGTCACCATCATGCCGCGCACACCCGCTTCGGTCAGTGCCTCGCGCACCTCCTCCAGCTTGAACGGCTTGATTGTCGCAATGATCAGTTTCACGTCTTTCCCCTCTGTTACTTCGGCTGGGTCGATATTTTGCACCTGCAGAAAAACCGCGAAGTCGGGCGCAGGGAACGATTCCGAAGGGGCAGGAGGGAGCGGATGAGGCAAAATTGCACATTTTTTGCACAAATTCTGCGATATGCTTAACAAGTAGGCGGGTATGGGAGGGGGAACTACCGGAATTTCACACCTCTACATGGCGGCGCCAGCAAGGTATGGTGCGCCAAAAGTACAATCGGGCAGAGTTTGAGCATGACTGAGTCCAAGCGCCGCAAGCCGACACTAGTCGCGGACAAAAGATATCCGTCCAAGGGCCGCAAGCCCGCGGCGAGCAAGCGGTCTGCTAAGCCAGCGGGCAAGAAATCAACCGCGCGCAAGACGGCTACACGCAAAACGGCGCGCAAGAAGGCGCGCCGCAGTTCGGGTGGTAAAGGTGGTGGGATTTTCCGTCGCCTGTTCCGCTGGATCTGGCGCCTGTTCTGGGGGATCACCTGGCGTGTCGGCGCGGTGGTCGGGCTGCTGCTGGCACTGGCGGTGGGCGTCGTTTACTCCAGCTTGCCGGAGGTCGACGCGCTGCTGGATGGTCGCGCACGCGGGTCGGTCACCTTGTTGGATCGCAACGGCAAGGTCTTTGCCTGGCGCGGCGATCAGTTCGGTGGGGTGATCACGGCGGATACGGTGTCACCCCATCTCAGGAACGCGGTTGTAGCCACCGAGGACAAGCGGTTCTACCGTCATTTCGGTGTCAGTCCACGCGGCGTCGCCAGCGCGGTGCGCATCAACCTCAGCGAGGGGCGTGGCCCGTTGTCCGGCCATGGCGGGTCTACGATCACCCAGCAAACGGCCAAGCTACTGTGTCTGGGCGTGCCCTATGAGCCCAGCGAATGGGAATCCGAGGCCGCTTATGAATCCGACTGCCGTCAGGGCTCGCTCTGGCGCAAAGCGAAAGAGGCGGTCTATGCCATCGCTATGGAGGTCAAATACTCCAAGGATGAGATTCTGACGATCTATCTGAACCGCGCCTTCCTTGGCGCGGGTGCGCGGGGCTTCGAGGCCGCCAGCCAACGCTATTTCGGGATTTCTGCCGCTGAGGTCAGCCCGGCCGAGGCCGCGATGCTGGCGGGGCTTCTGGTGGCTCCGACCCGGTACGCGCCCACCAACAACCTGCAACGCTCTCAGGATCGAGCACGTCTGGTGGTCGGATTGATGGAGGATCAGGGCTATCTGACCCCGGCGCAGGCCAGCGAGGCCCGCAGCCGCCCTGCGGAATTGTCCGAAGCTGCTGCGGCGCGTGCGGGTGGTTATTTCGCCGATTGGGTCATGGCCAGCGGGCCAGAGTTCTTCACCCGCAACACCACCGAAGACGTTGTGATCCGCACCACACTGGATCAGCGCCTTCAGAAGTCGGCAGAAGAGGCGTTGCAATTCATCTTTCAGGAGAAGGTGCGCGAAGGCTCCAAAGCGCAGGCTGCCATTGTCGTGATGTCGGCGGACGGTGCGGTGCGCGCGATGGTGGGCGGACGCAAGACCCGAGTGTCAGGCGCGTTCAACCGGGCGACGCAGGCGCTGCGGCAGACGGGATCGTCGTTCAAGCCGTTTGTCTATGCCACGGCACTGGAACTGGGCTATTCGCCGTTGGATACGGTGATGGATGAACCTACCTGCTGGAACATTCCCGGTTCCGGGCAGTGGTGCCCCAAGAACTACACCCATAAATACTATGGCCGGGTCACGCTGGCGGATGCGCTGAAAAACTCGCTGAACATCCCTGCGGTGAAGGTGGCGGATATATCCGGTCTGGAAAATGTCCGTACCGTTGCCAGCGGCTTTGGCATCACCAGCGATCTGGCGCAAGGTCCCGCCCTGGCGCTGGGTGCGTCGGAAAGCACCCTGATCGAAATGACGGGGGCTTACGCCGGTATTCTGAATGGCGGTTCGGCAGTGGAGCCCTACGGCCTGACCGAGCTGAAACTGCTGGGCGAAAGCGATCCGGTCATGGTGACCACCACCGGGATCGGTGAACGGGTGATCAACGAAAGCGCCGCCCGGCAATTGACCTGGATGATGGAGCGCGTGGTTTCCGAAGGAACCGGCGGACGTGCGAAACTGCCCGGCTGGCAGGTCGCGGGCAAGACCGGCACCACCCAGGCCGCGCGTGATGCATGGTTTATCGGCTTTACCGCCGACTACGTGACGGGTGTTTGGATGGGCTATGATGACAATACACCGCTGTCAGGGGTGACGGGCGGGGGGCTTCCTGCAGAAATCTGGAAAGAGACGATGCTGCGCGTGACCGAGGGGATGACGCCCACGCCATTGCCGATGATGGCGCCGGAACCTCCAGTGCAGGTCGCGCAACCAAAACGCCAACCACGCCGCAAGCAGGGCGGGTTTGAGCGTGCTGTGAATCAGTTGTTGAATGATATCTTTGGCAATTGATACCCGCATGGGTATCGGGCGGCGCGCAGAACGCCGCCCCGCGACTTCATTGAGCGCTTTCGTTCAGGGCGGCGACAATCGCATCGCCCATTTCGCTGGTTGAAACCGGCACGACCCCTTCGTCGGCCAGCAGGTCGCCAGTGCGCACGCCATCGGCCAGGACCTGTTCAATTGCGGCCTCAAGACGATCCGCTTCTTCACCCTGATCGAAGCTGTACCGCAGTGCCATGGCAAAGCTGAGGATACAGGCGATCGGGTTGGCCTTGCCCTGACCCGCGATATCCGGGGCAGAACCATGAACGGGTTCGTACATCGCCTTGGGACGGCCATTTGCCATCGGTGCACCCAAAGAGGCCGAGGGCAGCATGCCGAGGCTACCGGTCAGCATTGCGGCACAGTCTGACAGGATGTCGCCGAACAGGTTGTCAGTGACGATCACGTCGAACTGCTTTGGCGCACGCACCAACTGCATCGCGCCGTTGTCGGCATACATATGGGTCACTTCGACCTCGGGATATTCCTGGGCTACCCGGTCCACGACCTCGCGCCACAGTATACCGGCCTCCATCACGTTGGCCTTTTCCATCGAGCACAGCTTCTTGTTCCGGCGCATTGCCAGCTCAAAAGCCGAGCGCGCAGCGCGTTCGATCTCGGATTCGGTGTAACGCTGGGTGTTGATGCCCACACGCTCGTTGCCTTCTTCGAAGATGCCACGCGGCTCTCCGAAATAGACGCCCGAGGTCAGTTCCCGAACGATCATAATGTCGAGCCCGGCGACGATGTCTTTCTTCAGTGATGAGAAATCGGCCAGCGCGTCAAAGCAC
>JAUHYC010000061.1 GCA_030426685.1 Alphaproteobacteria bacterium | reverse complement strand
CATACGCTTTGAAGTCACCAAAATACTTGGTGATTGCTGCGGTCAGCGTGGTTTTACCATGGTCAACGTGGCCAATCGTGCCGATGTTGACGTGCGGTTTTGTACGCTCAAACTTTTCCTTTGCCATGATGGCCTCCTTAATTTGCGGGTGCCGGGCTGAAGCCCGGCCTACGGGTGTGCGGTAGGCCGGGCTTCAGCCCGGCCCACTGCCTTATGCGTATTTTGCCTGGATCTCGTCCGAGATGTTCTGCGGAACCGGATCGTAGTGGTCGAACTGCATGGTGAACTGGGCACGGCCCGACGACATCGAACGCAGAGTGTTGATGTAGCCGAACATGTTCGCCAGCGGAACGAACGCGTCGATCGCGATTGCGTTGCCGCGCGGTTCCTGACCAGACACCTGGCCACGACGCGAGGTCAGGTCGCCGATGATACCGCCGGTATATTCTTCCGGGGTGATCACTTCGACCTTCATGATCGGTTCCAGGAGCTTCGCACCCGCTTTGCGCATGCCTTCACGCATACACATCCGCGATGCGATTTCGAACGCCAGAACGCTCGAGTCAACGTCGTGGAACTTACCGTCCAGCAGGGCAACCTTGAAGTCGATCACGGGGAAGCCAGCCAGCGGGCCGCTATCCATGACCGAGTTGATGCCTTTTTCAACGCCGGGGATGTATTCCTTCGGAACGGCACCACCAACGATGCGGCTTTCGAACGAATAGCCTTCGCCTGCCTCGGTCGGCTGGATCTCCAGCTTGACTTCCGCGAACTGACCCGAACCACCCGACTGTTTCTTGTGGGTGTAGGTGTGCTCGACCGGCATCGAGATGGTCTCACGATAGGCCACCTGCGGCGCACCGATATTCGCCTCAACCTTGAACTCGCGCTTCAGACGGTCAACCAGGATGTCCAGGTGAAGTTCGCCCATGCCCTTCATGATGGTCTGACCCGATTCCAGGTCGGTTTCCACGCGGAAGGACGGGTCTTCGGCGGCCAGACGGGCCAGACCCTGGGACATCTTCTCTTGGTCGCCCTTGGTTTTGGGCTCAACCGCGATCTCGATCACCGGATCGGGGAAGGTCATGGTTTCCAGAACCACCGGTTCCTTGGCATCGGACAGAGTATCACCGGTGGTGGTGTCTTTCAGACCCGCCAGCGCGATGATGTCGCCTGCAAACGCTTCTTCGATCTCTTCCCGGTTGTTCGAGTGCATCATCATCATACGACCGATGCGCTCTTTTTTGCCTTTGGTCGAGTTCAGGATCGAGTCGCCTTTGTTCATGGTGCCCGAGTAGATCCGGGTGAAGGTCAGCGAACCAACGAAGGGGTCGTTCATGATTTTGAACGCCAGACCCGAGAACGGCATGTTGTCGTCTGCACGACGCGCGATGTTGCGTTCTTCAGTTTCGTCGCCGGGCGCAAAACCCATGTAGTCGACAACGTCCAGCGGGCTGGGGAGGAAGTCGATTACGGCGTTCAGCAGCGGTTGCACACCTTTGTTCTTGAACGCAGATCCACCAAGAACAGGCACAAAGTTCATTGCCAACGTACCTTTGCGCAGCAGTTTGCGCAGGGTCGCCACGTCGGGCTCTTCACCTTCGAGATAGGCTTCCATTGCGTCGTCGTCTTCTTCGACGGCAGCTTCGACCAACTTGCCACGCCATTCTTCAGCCATGTCTTTCAGGCTGTCGCGCACCGGTACCTTGATCCAGGAGGCGCCCAGATCTTCACCTTGCCACAGCCATTCTTCCATGGTGATCAGGTCGATCAAGCCTTCCAGCTCGCTCTCGGCACCGATCGGAATACCAACCGGTACAGCGCGTGCGCCGGTGCGGTCTTCGATCATGCGGACACAGTTGAAGAAGTCCGCGCCGATCTTGTCCATCTTGTTGACAAACACAATGCGCGGAACCTTGTAGCGGTCAGCCTGACGCCACACGGTTTCGGTCTGGGGTTCAACGCCAGCGTTGGCGTCAAGCACCGCAACCGCACCGTCGAGAACCGCCAGCGAGCGTTCAACTTCAATGGTGAAGTCAACGTGGCCGGGGGTGTCGATGATGTTCAGGCGGTGCTTGGGGGTATCGGCGGTCTGACCGTCCTCGGTGCGCTCCCAGAAAGTGGTGGTCGCAGCCGAAGTGATGGTGATGCCGCGTTCCTGCTCCTGCTCCATCCAGTCCATGGTGGCTGCACCATCGTGCACCTCACCGATGTTGTGGGATTTGCCAGTGTAATACAGGATACGCTCCGAGCAGGTGGTCTTACCTGCGTCGATGTGCGCCATGATACCGAAGTTACGGTACAGTTCTAGCGGATATTCGCGTGCCATTGGTCTAAGCCTCTCGGATTACCAACGATAATGGCTGAAGGCTTTGTTCGCCTCGGCCATCTTGTGGGTGTCTTCACGCTTCTTCACGGCGGTACCGCGGGACTGTACAGCGTCCAGCAGCTCGCCGGCGAGGCGTTCTTCCATGGTGTTTTCGTTGCGGCCGCGCGCAGCGGTGATCAGCCAGCGGATGGCCAGTGCTTCGCGGCGCTCGGGGCGCACTTCGACCGGAACCTGATAGGTGGCACCACCAACCCGGCGCGAGCGAACCTCGACCGACGGTTTAATGTTGTCGAGCGCTTCGTGGAACACTTCGACAGGCGCGCGCTTTACCTTGTTCTCAACGCGGTCAAAGGCGTTGTAAACGATGCGCTCTGCGACCGACTTCTTGCCGTCGATCATCAGGTTGTTCATGAATTTGGTCAGTACCTTGTCGCCAAATTTGGCGTCAGGCAGGACTTCGCGTTTTTCGGCGGCGTGACGACGTGACATATCAGCCTCTCCTTCTTACTTGGGACGCTTCGCGCCGTATTTCGAACGGCGTTGCTTACGGTCTTTGACGCCCTGAGTATCCAGAACACCGCGCAGGATGTGGTAACGCACACCGGGAAGGTCTTTCACACGGCCGCCACGGATCAGAACAACCGAGTGTTCCTGCAGGTTGTGGCTTTCACCGGGGATGTACGAGATCACCTCGAACCCGTTGGTCAGGCGCACCTTGGCAACCTTACGCATCGCCGAGTTCGGCTTCTTAGGTGTGGTGGTGTATACACGTGTGCAGACGCCGCGTTTCTGCGGGCACTGCTCCAGATGCATGGACTTCGAGCGTTTTACTTTCGGCTGCCGCGGCTTGCGGATCAGCTGTTGAATAGTTGGCATTCCGGTTTCTTCCCCGTTTTGCAACACACATGACATGCACGCGCGTTGCGTGCGGTTAAATTCGCTGCACTCATGCGTCCACAAGCGCAAAATCCGCGAGCGTTCCCATTCCGAGGTGAACGTCGCGGTTGGTTATCAGAGGACGCGAACGGCAAAATTGTCCGGGTCTTGACCAGTTCATTACTGAAATCGGTTATGGGGCGGCCCCCGGTACCGAGATGGGCGCGTAATAGGGGGAGTCGGCACGCGTGTCAACAGCGCTCGGGGATCAGCACCCTACTGGCGGGCAAAAGCTTATTTACCAGTCCTTCCCGCCTTTTGCCAGCCGTCTGAGCCGTTGCAGGCAACAATGCGCGGGGGCATAGTCTGGCCGAGCCATTTTCGACGGGTGAACCATGCAAGTCATCGGCCTGTGCCGCTTTTCCTATCCCGCCCTTGGGGGATTTCAGATCGAACATGAAACCGTCGAAGAACGCCGTCGTTACCTCTACGGCCCTGCCCGCCTGGAAGAACGCTTTCGCCTGTTCGAGGCCACGACCCTGCCCTGTTTTCGCGAACAGACCGATGAGGATTTCGAGCTCCTCATCGTGATCGGGGAGTGCCTGCCGAAACCAGCCCAGGACAGGCTGCGCGATCTGACCGCAGGGATCAGGCAGGTTCGGATCATTCAGAAACCTGCGGACACACAAGCCAATCCCCGGCAGGTCATGAAAGCGGTCCTGAACGCGGCACGCACCAAGCCGGATCAGCCCTGCATCCAGTTTCGGCATGATGACGACGATGCGGTTTCGGTGGATTTCGTCGAACGGCTGCGCGGCGCGGCGCAGGACGGTGCAGGGTTGATGGCACGCAACCGGATGGTCGGGATCGACTACAGCAACGGCTTCTTAGCCCGGTTTGGACCGGAGGGCATTCGCGCCTCTGAAGTATACAAACCTCTGCTGGGAGTAGGCCTGGGCATGTATGTTGCCGGGGGCTGCACCCACTCGATCATGAATTTTACGCACCACAGGATCGGGAGGTTCATGCCGGTCATCAGCTATTCCGACGCTCCGATGTGGGTGCGGTCCTTCAATCAATTCAACGACTCGAAACGTGCCCGCAACAACAAGGATGAGCTTGCGCCGTTGACGCCAGAGCTTGAAGGAGAGTTCATCGCCAGATACGCGATTGATCAGGCCACCGTGCGGCGGGTTCACGCGGCCGTCTGATCCGATCTCTCGCGGAACAGGGTGAACAGCCCCGCGCCCGCAACCAGCGCGGCGCCCAGCATCGTGATCGCATCGGGCCAGTCTCCGAACACCAGCCACCCCAGCGCCAGTGCCCAGATCAGGCTGGAATAGCGGAACGGAGCCACAAATCCGACCTCACCCACGCGCATGACCATGACGCTGAAAAGATAGCCCGTCAGAACAAAGATCGCCGCCGAAACCGTCAGCAGCCCTGCGACCGGAGGAACCGGCACCCACCCCTCGAACATCGATACAACGGCCGCTGTCACGGTGATCGACAGGGATGTGGCAAGTGTCACGACCATCGAAGGCACCTCTGCCGACATGCGCCGCGTGACCAGATCGCGCAACGTCACCGAGGCCACGGCGACCAAGGCATAGACCGCATACAGGCTGAACCCGTCCGGGCCGGGTCGGACAATCAACACCATCCCCGCAAACCCCAGACCAATCGCCAGAATCCGCCGCCAACCTATGTGCTCACCAAAAAATAGCGCAGCGCCCAGTGTGACGGTCAACGGCAGTGCCTGCAGCACCGCAGTTACATTGGCCAAAGGCATGTGTTTCAACGCGGTCAGGAAGAAGAAGGTCGCACACAGTTCACTGAGGCTGCGCAGCGCAATCAACCATCTGTCATGAGACGGAAATCGCAGATGCAATGCCCCCAGATGGCGTGCCAGAAGATAGACCAGAAGTGTCGCCACCACCCCCCGGATCGCCACCAGCTGAAACAGCGGCAGATCCTGCAGCGCGACTTTGACCAGCGTGTCGTTCACGGTAAAGCCCGCCATGCTGCCCATCATCAGCAGCGCACCTTTCACGTTTGGAGACATGGCGGAGGGATCCGGTCACTGTTGAACTGAGGCATTGACCTATCTGACAAAACGAATGTCAACTCATCATCCAGAGACGGATTGCAGATCAGCCATTCCGAAGCACGGCCAGCATTCCTGCAGACCAAGGACGCTACTGACACTGACCGTCGTTTTGCTACTCTCTGAGCAAACCATATCAGTGAGGTGCGCCGTGATCGAAGGCCTGAGCCACATGACATTCATCGTTCGTGATCTCGACAAGATGGAGAGGATGCTGACCACGGTTCTTGATGCGAAGAAGATCTATGACAGCGGAGAGCGGACCTTTTCGGTGTCGAAGGAACGGTTCTTCGACATCGGCGGCGTCTGGGTCGCAACGATGGAGGGCGATCCGTTAAGCGACAAGACCTACAACCATGTCGCGTTCAAAATGGGCGCGGATGAATATGAGGACAGGCTGCAGCGTATCCGGTCGCTCGGCCTCGAAATCCGCGAGAGCCGGTCGCGCGTTCAGGGTGAGGGCCACTCGATCTATTTCTACGATTACGACAACCATATGTTCGAGCTGCATAGCGGCACTCTGGAGGATCGGTTGAAGCGTTACGCAGAGGGATGAGATGAAACCGCATGAATGCGGCGGCGCCTGTCCCGATCCAGGCGTCTCACGTCAACTTCGCAGTGTCCGGCGGTAGCACGTGACTGCCGCCCTCATAAGAAAGCGGCCCCGAGATCATTTCAAGAAGCCGGCCACCCTCAGGGTTTCACAAATTTTGCCGTGCCCACGGTGCGCGTTCTGGACGGCTGAGCCTGCCGGGGTTGGCTCTGAACCGGGCCCGCGGCAAAGGACCCGCAGGCCACCCCGTCCCCGTCGGGATCGTTGCGTTTGTGATATCCCGCCTCACCCGCGCGGAACGGACCGGCGCCGATCTTCTGCGCCGCATCGCACCCGGCCAGCGCCACCAGATGGATCACGGCCTCGTGCCGCTCAAAATCGGTCACGCGCAGATAGACGCCGATTGCGATCATGCCGGTGGTCAGCGGCAGGGCCAGCACCATCAGAAGGATTCGAACCGGGGACAGCGCATGCCTGCGCAAGGCATCTGCCCGCTTCTGCCGTCTGATCAGGCGTGGGTGCAGGTCAACTTCTTCGGTCGGTTTCCCGGTTGTCATGTCAGGCCTGATACACCCTGTATGTGGCAAAGCCATGGCCACATTGGCCCCGGATCAAAAAAACCGAAAACCTCAGCGGACCACATGCACCGCGCAGCTCGCATGACGCACCACATGAGTCGCGGTCGATCCCAACAGCAGATCCTGCATCCCCGGGCGGTGTGACGCCATGATGATCAGGTCCGGCTTGTTCACTTCGGCCCAGTCCAGAATCGTGCGCCCGGAATGCCCCTCGATCACAAGTCCCTGTGCATTGGGCACTTTGGCCGCCAACGCGTCCAGTTCCGCCTGAATGGCCTTGCGGGCCTCCGACAGATACTCCGCCGGCATGTAAGAGATCGCATAGTCCGGGATATGCTCGACCACGTGCAGCAAGGTCACCTGCGCTTCGGGCGTGGCCAATATCTGCGCCAGCTTCAAAGATGCCGAGGTATCGCGTTCGGCATCAAAGGAAATCGGAACAAGAATGTTGTGATACATGGTACGCCTCCGTGGTTGCGTGAACAGCTTGGCTGCAAATGGGTCCGGTCGCCTTGATGCAGGTCAGGTATCGCCAAAGGTTTCGGCCACATCATACATGACGGGCTCAAAACTCTTGCACAGCTCGTTCACCCGGCGGTTGCGCTCACGCATCTCCGGGGTGCGCAGCATCGACAGGAAATCCTCGCGCCGTTCCCATTGCGAGTAATTGGCGATCCGCGTCTGCGCGTCATTCACATGCAGCCCGGCCGAGATGAATCCGGGTTGTTTCGAGATGAAGGCGGAATAGGCATCTGTCAGCGCCTCCAGAAGGTCCTGACAGGTTCCGGGGGTCATCTCGAACGTGGTGATGACGGTCTGATAGCTGTTGCTCTTGGAAATCTGCGGCATGTGGATCCTCCTCTTGGTTGACCCAAGCCTATCACAGCTTTTGAAAACGCCACCCTTTTCTTGTTCAAAATCCCCACTTTAGGGAAGTTCTTTCCAGGATATGAACAGGAAGCTAACGATCCGTTAACCATGTCCGCAGATGCTGCGCACATGATCCGTCTGGTTCTCATATCCTTGCTGTCTCTGGTGCTGTGCAGCCCGGGCTGGGCCGGGGCGTGGCTGCGCAACACGGGCTCTGGATTCACGGCGGCCTCGGTCACCGCGTTCCCGGAGGATGACGGGGTCTATAAATACAAGGCCGCGATTTACTCGGAATGGGGGATGAAGCCAAACCTCACGCTGGGTGTGGATGCCGAAGAGCATCAGGATCTCTACGGCCACGCCCTGATCTTCGCGCGCATACCCGTGGCCGATTTTGGATCGGCCGGGCGCATGGCGGCCGAGTTCGGTGTTGGGGCCCATCACCGGCAATATGGCGCCTGGGCGATGTACAAGACGACTCTGTCATACGGCAAAGGCATCAACACCGGTTTGGGCGCGGGATGGATCGCTCTCGATGCCGCTCTGGAATATCGCACGCATGAGGCGTTGATCCGCAAACTGGATTTTACCGCAGGCCTGTCGTCAGGCCGGCGACTGGATCCGCTGTTGCAGATCGAAACCTCGTACACACCGGGCCGCCCCTGGTATTGGAGCGCCCGGCCCTCGCTGATCTACCGCCCGAAAACCGGCAAAACCAGCTGGATTGTCGGGGCCGAACGGAATTCGGCCCGCGACCACACCGGGTTCAAAATCGCCCTGTGGCTTGATTATTAGGATGCGGGCTGCACCCTCAAGTGTCCATCCGCATGATCGCCGAGACCGACCCCTTTAGCCCCTCGGACCAGCGCAGGCGGATGTTGTTCCGGCTCGATCCCTGCTTCAGCTCGACATAGGGCGCCGCATAGCGCACCGAATTCAGCACCGTCCTCAGCGACCCGATCGCAACCACCGCATCACACCCGCGCGCCCGGCCCCCAAATGGCAACCGCCCCTGCGAGCTGATCGTCCAGGCCGACGAATGCGAGCTTTGCGAATGGCGCACCCGCAACGGGTTGGAACAGGGCGTGTCGATCCCGTGGAAAGTGTTGTTCTCAAAGCTGACATTCGTATGCCGCTCGGGGTCGAGATTGGCAAAACTGGTATCGACACGCTCGGCCCGGTCGATATCCACATTGCTGACGCGGAACTTGTTCCCGGTCACCGTCAACCCGTTCAGAAAATGCCCAGACCCGTAGGGGCGGATCACGAAATAGCTGAACCAGGGCGCGACGTTGCTGGCGTAGAATATGTTGTCGGTGACGCTCAGCGCGCTGAAGGAATAGCCCGAGCTGAAGTCCGGGTCCGAATCCCGCTCGTTGGTCCATTCGATGAAACAATTGTCGACATAGTTCTCGGCCACGGCAGAACTGTTGTAGCCCCCAATCAGCACCAGCCCCGCATTGCGTATCCCGTTGGGCACGCTATCGCCCTGAAAGAAATGGTTGCCCAGCACCAGATTGTTGTCGCCACCCAGCACCGCAAAATGGTGGAACCGTGAGGCCCTGTTGTGGCGCAGCTTGACGTCGTTGGCGTTGGCGTTCAGCGCGATTGAGCTGCGGTCGGCCACGTCCAGGCTTTCTTCGGTCGACAGGAACTGGCAGCCGTCGATCAGCATCCCCTGACATCCCTGCCCGATCGAGGTGATGCCGCGATCCTTGGGACGGCTGACAAAGCAGTCTTTCAGCACAAAGGTATTGCCTCCGGGCGACAGCCGGATGGCGCTGCAGCGGCCGTTGCACTGAAACTCGATCCCTTCCATGTTGAATTTCTGCAAGGCCGAGAATCCGCTGAAATCCAGAAGGTATTTGAATGCGGTAAAGGTAAAGTTCTGGGTCCCCGCCGCATCATAGATCGGTGCATTCAGCGTGATCTCACCCGCGCTGTCATCCTTGGACCGGACGTAGA
This sequence comes from Alphaproteobacteria bacterium, assembly GCA_030426685.1. Classification (GTDB taxonomy): domain Bacteria; phylum Pseudomonadota; class Alphaproteobacteria; order Rhodobacterales; family Rhodobacteraceae; genus Ruegeria. Next base: position 7,204 of record JAUHYC010000061.1, on the reverse strand, counting down.
TCTCACGCCCGACACCGCTGCCGGTCACCAGCGAACCCACGGGGATGTTGGCGATATTGGCCACGTTGGAGAGTTTGCGGGAATCGCTCGGATCATAGGTTGCGACCGAGTCGAAACTCTCGGTATCCCACGCGGTGCTGCTCTTGACGTCGAACTGACCGTTGCGCACCACGCGGCGAGTGGCATAGCCGGTGCGGTTGGGGACCGCCGCCGCCATGTCGATCGGTTCGGACACCGCGATCTTGCGTCCGCCCAGATCCAGCGATTCATGGTCCGAACTGTTCAGCAGTGCCTGAAAGGCCTTCTTGAAGGCCAGCGCTTCATCCCCAAATGCCGAGATGTAGGTGGGCAGATCGAAATTCCGGGTCAACAGCAGCATCTTGTCATCGGGCATTGTCACCGTGCCATCGAACTCGATCTCGGATCCCATGCTGGTGTTCTGGTCCAGCAGGAACGTCCCCTGCGGCACGTAAACCTTACGCCCTCCCGCCGCCTGATCCGCCGCTTCGAACGCCGCCGAGTCATCGGTGGACCCGTCGCCCACAGCGCCAAAATCGCGCACATCGACCACGCCGATCATGTCACGCAGGAAGGCGCTTGTGATATCGACAATCTCAAGGTCATCAACCCGCACCACGGCACCGTTTGTGCCGTCGATGTTGAGACCGAAATGACCATACAGAGCCGCCGGACCCCAGGGCATGTCCACACCCGGACGCTGACCGGTACCCACGATGGCGGTGATCTCATGCACAGTCCCATAGCCTGTCAGCTGCGTCGCCGGGCCCTGCTCGACCAGACCGGTCACATGCACATCGCCCGCACCCCCGGCCCAGCCTGCGATCCGCACCTCGGGCAAGGGCCCGCTGATCGCCTTGACCCGCGCCTTGATCTGCAGATAGCAGCCCGGCAACAGCTGGGTCTGCCCCATATAGCGCAGTTGCTGCGTGGCCGCGGTCTTGTAGATCTCCAGACAACCGGCAAAATCCGCATCCGCGGGCACAAACACTCCGGTGCCCGAACCCTCGTAGGTCGCCGAACCCGGCGTGCCGTCGCCGCTCGACCAGACGCCCAGGCCCTCTGCAAAGGCGGGTGGCATGAATACGATACCGTCGGTGATTGCCTTGTTCATGAAAAATCCCTTTCCCGATCGCGCCAGCCGCGCGCCAAAACCCAATGAGCCCGAGGCACATCCCGAGCGCGAAGGTCTGAGTATCGAAAAGGGGTTAACTGCGGCTCATCTCACCGTGACGGTGGTGTTGCATCACGCCGCCGGATCGGAATTGCCCAGCAGCTGCACGCCATTGATCTTCCAGCCGTTGCCCTGCCGGATCATCTGGTAGTCAAGGATATGTACGCGGCCATCCCCATCCACCACCATCACCTTCTGCCACAAGGCTCCGCCCTGTTGGCGCAGTTCCAGAAACCGCACATCCGCAGGCCGCCAGACCATCGGATAACCACGCCGCACCATGACGCCGAAATTTTCGGGCGTACCGAACAGGCGCTGGATATTGGGGCTGGCAAAGGTGAAGGCGGTGGCAAAATCATCCGCCTTGAAGGCCTGTATCTGCGCCGAGATATTTGCCTCTATCTCAGCATTTTGCGCAAACGCGCCCGAGGCCAGTCCGGCACTCAGGGATACAGCAAGCAACAGTCGACGCATGGGGCCACCTCCTGACGCAAGGGTAGCCCCGCGCGGGATCAGGTCAAATCAGACCCGCAAACACAAGTCTCGGATGGTGGATCAAATGCCCATCCCGGGTGAGGGTGAGTCGTATTCCGGATCTTGATCCACCGTAAGCTCGTTGTTCAGTGCCCGGTCAATGAGTTCTATGGTCTCGTCCAATCCATATAGCGCGATGAATCCACCGAACCGAGGGCCTTGGCTCGCCCCCAGCAACACCTCATACAGCGCCGTGAACCAGCCCCGCATGGGATCGAACCGCTCACGCCCGATGGAATAGACCACCGATTGCAGCGCCTCGTCCTCCATCGGCCCGTCATAGGCTTCCAATGCCGCCTTCAATGCTTCCAGCGCCTCTCGCTCCTGATCCGTCGGGGCACGATGCTGGCGCGTCGGTTTGACGAAATCGTTGAAATAGCGCACCGCAAAACCTGCCGCCTGATCCAGATCGGGGTGGGTCTCGGCAGTGGCCTCAGGCGCATAACGGCGGATAAAGCCCCACAGCGCCTCCTTGTCCTCGGCGCCAGACACGGACGCCAGATTCAACAGCATCGCAAACGGCACCATCAGCGTGGATTCCGGAACGTCGCCACCATGGATATGCCAGACGGGATTGTTCAGCTGAGCCTTCAGGTCTTGTCCCGGATAGGCTCGCAACTGCTGATGATATTCATCATAGGCCTTCGGGATCACATCAAAATGCATCCGCTTCGCGGTCTTGGGCTTTTGATACATGAAATACGCAAGCGACTCGGTCGGCGCATAGGTCAGCCATTCGTCGATCGACACACCATTGCCGGACGATTTCGAAATCTTTTGGCCGTTCTCATCCAGAAACAGTTCATAGCTGAAATGCTCCGGCGCACGACCGCCCAAGGCTCGGCAGATCGCGTCATAGATTTTTTCGTTGGTGGCGTGTTCCTTGCCATACATCTCGAAGTCAACGCCCAGCGCAGCCCAGCGCGCGCCGAAATCCGGCTTCCACTGCAGCTTCACATTGCCGCCAGTGACGGGCAGCGTCCATTCCTTGCCATCCTCGTCATCGAAAGTGACAGTGTAGGTCTCGGCGCAAACCTTCTTCATCGGCACGTACAGAACCCGCCCGGTCTCGGGATGGATCGGCAGGAAGATCGAATAGGTCTGCTGACGTTCTTCCCGCAGGCTTTTCAGCATGATGGCCATCACGTCGTCATATCTCTCGACGGCGCGCTTGAGGATCTCGTCGAACTGGCCCGAGCGATAAAACTCTCGCGCCGAATAAAACTCATACTCGAACCCGAAGGTATCGAGGAACCGGCGCAGCATCGCGTTGTTATGTTCACCAAAGCTGTCATGCGTGCCAAACGGATCGGGTACCGAGGTCAGCGGACATTGCAGATAGTCCTGCAGCGCTTCGGGGTTCGGCACATTGCTCGGCACTTTCCGCATCCCGTCCAGATCGTCCGAGAAACAGATCAGCTTGGTGGGGATATCCGACAGCGCCTCAAACGCGCGCTTGACCATCGTTGTCCGCGCCACCTCGCCAAAGGTGCCGATATGCGGCAGGCCCGAGGGGCCATAGCCCGTTTCAAACAGCACATATCCCTTCTCCGGAGCACCCTGCTTATACCGTTTGAGCAACCGCCGCGCCTCTTCAAACGGCCACGCCTTGGACGTCATCGCGGTTTCACGCAGGTCAGACATTTCGATACTCCATCGGGAAACGTGCCAGACACCCCATGCGCCCAGACCGGCCCCTGTTATTGTGCAGGTGCAGTATGAGTCAATAAAGGGTGGTGATTTTACACCGCCCGCCATGGCCTCGGGCCAAATTTTTCTAGGTAATAGGCGGCACCGCGGCTAGGCTCGAGCGAATGTCGCACGAATACCAAAGGAAACTTGCATCAATTGTGGCTGCCGATGTCGTCGGCTACTCTCGTATGATGGCCGCGGACGAGGCCGGAACGATAGATGCGGTGCGACTTCTCAAAACCGATCTGCTCGAACCAGTTGTAGAGAGACATGGAGGGCGCATCGTCAAGACCATGGGCGACGGATTTCTGATCGAGTTTTCATCCGTTGTCGCAAGCGTGCAGGCATCGCTCGAGATACAGAACAACCTGGCGGAAACAGCTCACCCGGCTTCCGGAAATCCGCATTTGACAATGCGTATCGGTATTCACCTCGGTGACATTGTTTTTGACGAAGACGACATATTCGGTGACGGGGTAAACGTCGCAGCCCGGATCGAGCCGTTGGCGCATCCCGGAGGGATCTGCCTCTCGGATGAGGCATACAAGCAGGTGTACAACAAACTTGAAATAGGCTGGGCTGACGGAGGTAAGCACGACCTCAAGAACATCGCGCACCCGGTTCAGGTCTGGCACTGGGAACATGGCGCGGTATCGGCACCGGTCGAGCCGGATCCAAGCCTGCCTGATTTGCCCTCGGTCGCGGTCCTGCCTTTCGACAATATGTCGAGCGATGATGAACAAGACTATTTCGCCGACGGCCTGACCGAAGACCTGATCACCGATTTGTCGAAAATCTCGGGCCTTTTCGTCGTCGCCCGCAACTCGACCTTTGCGTTCAAGGGGCAAGCCGTCGACATCCCCACAATTGCTCGCCGCCTTGGTGTCGCAAATGTCGTCGAAGGCAGTGTGCGAAAGCTGGGTGAACGTGTGCGGATCAATGTTCAGCTCATCGATGCAAAAACCGGTGGGCACAAATGGGCGGATCGCTACGATGGGTCGCTCTCGGAAGTGTTCGAATTGCAAGACAAGGTCTGCAACGAAGTTGCCTCGACCCTGTCAGTCAAACTCACCAGTACTGAAGCAAAGACCCTGACCACTGTGCACACCACCAACATCGAAGCCTATGAGCTGTTTGTGCAGGCCAAATCCACCCCCTACCCGCCAATCCCCGCGCGACTTGCCGCTGCCAAGGATCTGTTTGATCAGGTCGTGAAGATGGCCCCGGACTTTGCAGGCGGATATGCGGGTTTGTCCTGGATCATTGGTTTTGGGGCGCTCTGGGGTCACAGCGATCCGAATGCGCTTGGCGCCCGTGCCGAAGCGCTGGCGCATGAGGCCATCTCGCTCGATCCGTCATTTGGTTGGTCACACACGGTGCTTGCCGTTGCGCTTCTTGCACAAAGACGTTTCGACGAAGCCATACGGGCGGGCGAACAAGGTTTGACGCTCCTCCCCAATGACGCCGATGCGCATGTGATCAATGGCGTCATCAACGGGATGCGCGGGAATGACGATGCAGCGATTCAGGCCGCCGAAACAGCCTATCGCCTGAGCCCGAATTTCGTAAACGGCCCCTACCTCAATGTCATTGCACATGCCAATTTCATGGCCGGCAACTACCATGCGGCACTTTCGGCGCATGAAAAAAACGTCGCGCGCGGTGGACCCGTTGGCCCGCCGGCTTTTTGCTGGGCTGCTTCGTCCTATCACGCAACCGGTCAGCACGAAAAAGCCCAGGCGACCATAGACGCCCTGCTGGCCCGGTTTCCCCAATTCACGCTGTCTGGCTGGAACTTTCTGAAACTCATTGAAACCGAAGACCGACGCACACGCGTTCAATCGCTTTTCCGCAATGCCGGAGTACCGGGCTGACAGGCCCGCCAGCGCGCCAAACTAGCGGTTGAACCTGTCCTCTGCCCCACCTATCGTGCGCGCAAAGACCTATCATTCAGGACGACCCCATGCCCGAGCAAGCTCCACACCCGATGTCTCCGCAGGATTGCCTCGTGGCGATCATGGTAGCGGTGTCGGCCTCCGACGAGACCATCCGTACAGCCGAGCTGGTCAAGATCGAAGCCGCCGTCAACATGCTGCCGGTCTTCGCGGATTACGACATCGACCGCACCCGCCGCATCTCGCAGGTCGTGTTTGACCTGTTCGAACAAGAGGACGGGCTGGATGCCCTCTTTGGCCTGGTCCGCGACAACCTGCCCGAACGCCTGAACGAAACCGCCTATGCGCTGGCCTGCGACGTGGCCGCAGCCGATGGCTCGCTGGCCGAGACCGAGCTGCGCCTGCTGGAAGAAATCCGGTATGAGCTGAATGTCGATCGCCTGCACGCCGCCGCCATCGAACGCGGTGCCCGCGCGCGCCACACCGTCTAACTGCCGTAAAGCGAACCCCAGCGCTCGATCAAGGCACGCTGCAGCTTGCGCGAGCGGTTGTTCCAGCCGCGCGCACCCTCGGGCCGTTCCCGATGCGCCCGCGGGATGGTGGCACGATGCGCGACATCTGCGGTGAAAATGGCAAAGGCCATATCGGTGCCGCCAGCGGTGGTCAGATAGCCGCCCAGACCAGACACGAAATTCAGCGTTCCGGTCTTGGCATCCACCTTGATCGGATGATCCTTGACCGGCCGCCCATTCTTGTCGGCCAGGGTAAAAGACCGCAGCAATGGCCGCAACGTCTCGGACTGCCCCGCCGCCACCAGCGCCCGAACCAGATCAGCGGGCGACATGCGCGAAGCCCCGCCCAGACCAGAATGATCGACCATCGCAATCCCATCTGCGCCGAAACGCTCGCGCGCCCAGCGATTCATTTCAGCCGCCGAATCCGCAAGGCTCTGCGGCCGGACCCCGCGTGCACGGGTGGCGGCCAGACCTACCATCTCGGCGGTCAGATTGGTCGAGTATTTCAGCATCCCCTTCAGGATGCTCTGCAACGGATCGCTCTGATGCACCACCAGAGGCACCCCTTGCGGCGCCTGCCGGGTCACCTGAACCCGGCCCAGCACAATCCCGTTCACCCGTGCCAGCGTCTGGAACACATCGCCAGCATAAAGCGCAGGTTTGCGCACCGGCAGCCACCGCGCGCCGCCATTGCCCAAAGCTCCCTTGGCCACGGTCCAGCGGTCCTGCCGCGCGCTTGGCTGATAAGTGTAGATCGGCAACGTCCGGGCTTCGACCTTCATCGCTGCCATGTCCACCGACGGGGTATAATGCGCACTGCGCGCATCCATGCTTACGTCATACCCGGTTCCGGCCCGTTTCCACTCAAAATGCACCCGGTTGAAATTCAACGAAATCCCGCTGATCGCTGGGCTATAGCCCAGATGATCCGGTTGCCCGGGGTCGATGCTGAACACGTAGGGCAGCGCTCCGTCATAGATCTTGAACGCCCCGCGCACCTCGGTAATCCCGGCCTCGCGCAGATTGGCCGCCATGGTGGCCAGCGCATCCGTATCCAGCAGCGGATCACCTCCGCCGACAAGGATCAGGTCACCCCTCAGTATGCCGTTTTCAACTGGCCCATCCGCGATCAGAGCCGTCTCGAACCGGTGCTCCGGCCCCAGCACATCCAGCGCATAAAGCGCCGTCAACGCCTTGGCGACACTGGCGGGGGGCAGGCTTGCCCCGTCGCCGTACACCTCCAGCGGCATTCCCGTTTTCACATCGGCCACGGCAAAGACAACCTCGCCCCTCAGCCCGGCCGCGCGGACCAATCGTTCCGAGCCGCTGGCCAGTGGCCCGCGCACAAGTGGGCGCAAAGATACCAGCGGGGCCTC
>JAUHYC010000060.1 GCA_030426685.1 Alphaproteobacteria bacterium | reverse complement strand
GGCATGGTTGCTGGGTCAACCACCTTTTCCTGCGCGTCCCATTCGGCTGCGACGGCTTCGGCCATCGCGCGCGTGGGCAGGATCAGCGCCGCCTTGGCGGGCGTTTTCACCCGGCGACCGTCCAGTTCGACCGTATGGCCACCGTCGGCCTCGATCACTGTGCTTGAAGTCCAGAAGCGTTTGGGTTTCCAGTCGCTCATATTTTCAGTCCCAGATGTTGGCCAGCACGTCTGGCAATTGTTCAAAACTGTCGATCACCGCCTTCGCAGCGCATAGCGCCAACCGATTGTGATAGCCCCAGCTGACCCCAATCCCTGCCACTTGCGCGGCTGCGGCCATTTCCATGTCAAAACTGGTGTCTCCAACCATGACCGTCCGGTCCGATGCGACGCCGGTTTCCGCCAGCGCCATTTGAATCATCGAAGGATGTGGCTTCGAAGGATGATGATCCGCCACCTGCCGGGTGACGAAATAGTGCTCCAGTTCGTGTGCTTCCAGCAATGCATCCAGCCCGCGTTTGGATTTGCCGGTGGCCACGCCCAGCAGGATTTCATCCTGACCATGCAACGCCTCAATCACTTCGCGGGCACCGGGGTAGAGGGGCGAACTGGCCGCACCCTCTTGCAGACGTTGCGCGTGGTAGGCCTGTTTGTATCCCTCGACCAGTTGACCCTGTACCTTCACGGACTGATCCTGGGCGAGACGGGCCATTGCCTGCGGCAGGGATAGGCCGACAATAGACAGGGTTGCTGCACGGTTTGGAACCGGCAGAGACAAGGCTTGAAAACAGGCCGTCATGGCCGAAATGATGGCCGCCTGACTATCGACCAGCGTGCCATCCACGTCAAACAGAACCAGCCGCAGCGGCGTGCTCATCGCAGCTCCTCGAACGGGTCGTCGGCTGCAAGGTCTTCTGTCCAGCCGAGCGTATCCCAGCTGTGCTGCATGTGATCCGGCAGCGGCGCGGTGATCGAGACGGGCTTGCGTGTCATCGGATGCTCGAACGACAGTCGGCGCGCGTGCAGGTGCAGCTTCTTGCTGATGATACCCCCCAGTTGCGCACCCCAGCCATCGCCCAGATTCTCCTGCCCCGAGCCACCGTATTTGCCATCTCCGATGATCGGGTGGCCAATCGCCGCCATATGCGCACGCAGCTGATGCGTCCGCCCCGTCACCGGCTCCATCGCGACCCAAGCTGCCCGCCCTGCAACGCGATACAGTGTTGCATAGAGCGTATGCGCACGTTTCGCGCCGGGGGTATCGTTTACTTCGCTCGGATGCACAGCAATCATCTTCTCGCCTTCGCCCTGCTTGCCATGCCCCGGAGCCTTGACCAGACCGGTCTTGATCTCTCCCAGATACGGGGTTGGCACCCCGGCGACCAGCGCCCAGTAGATCTTGCGCGTGTTGCGATGCCGGAACGCAGCAGTCAGGCCCTTGGCGGCCTCGCGCGTGCGTGCCATAAGCAAAACGCCCGAGGTGTCCTTGTCCAGCCGATGCACAAGGCGCGGATTTTCGTCATAGCCAAAGCGCAGCGCCTCGGACAGGCTGTCCACGTGCCGAACCTGACCACTGCCGCCCTGAACCGGCAACCCATGCGGTTTGTTCAGCGCCAGCACGTGATCATCCTTGTAGATCACGCAGGACTGGATCATCTTTGCATCCTCATCCGAGACACGATGCTTCACCACGGCCGGTTTGTGATCGGCATCCGGCAAAGGCGGTACACGCACGGACTGTCCGACCTCAAGCCGGGTCGAAGCCTTGACCCGCCCGCCATCGACACGCAGTTCGCCCTTGCGGCACATCTTTTCGATCCGGCCCTGACTGACATGCGGGAACAGGCGGCGCAGCCAACGATCCAGCCGTTGCTCGCCATCGCCCTCTGCCACGGTGATCATCTGTACGCCGCTCATGCCATTGCCCCTTGTCCCGCGCGGCTGGTCCGCCCGGATAGCGCCTGTTTCAGTGTCTCAGAAAACATGCGCGTCTGTCGCGCGCATCGCGCAAAGAGTCAAGCCAGCCTAGCGCGCGTTCCTCTGTGCCCGTAGTTTCGAGAAATAATCCAGCCGCTTCTTCAACTCGCGTTCGAACCCTCGCTCAACGGGTTGATACAAGTCCGGGCGCTTCATGCCTTCGGGGAAATAGTTCTGCCCTGAGAATCCGTCGTCAGCCTCGTGATCATAGGCATAGCCCGCGCCATAGCCCTGCTCCTTCATCAGCGAAGTCGGCGCGTTCAGGATATGTTTGGGGGGCGGTTCGCTGCCCGACTGTTTGGCCAGCTTCATCGCTGCCTTGTACCCCACATAGGCCCCGTTCGATTTCGGGGCCAATGCGAGATAGACAACGGCCTGCGCCAGCGCCAATTCGCCTTCTGGCGAGCCCAGCCGCTCGTAGGTCTGCCATCCCTGCAAGCAGATCGCCTGCGCCTGCGGATCGGCCAGACCGATGTCCTCGACCGCCATCCGGGTCAGTCGGCGCGCCAGAAACCGGGGATCTTCCCCGCCTGTCAGCATCCGCGCAAACCAGTACAAAGCCGCGTCCGGGTCTGATCCGCGCACCGATTTGTGCAGGGCCGAGATCAGGTTGTAATGCTCGTCCCCCGACTTGTCGTATTTCGCCGCACGCCGCATCAGCCGTGTCGACAGCGCCTCGGGGGTCAGCGGATCACTGACCTTCCATGCCGAGACCTGTTCGATCAGGTTCAACAGCGCCCGCCCGTCACCATCCGCCATCTCCTGCAACGCATCCCGTGCGGCCGGAGTTAGCGGCAAGGCGCGGCCCTGTTCTTTTTCGGCACGTTGTGTCAGCCGTTCGAGATCGGCAAGGCTGAGCCGTTCCAGGACCAGAACCTGTGACCGGCTGAGAACCGCCGCATTCAGTTCAAATGAAGGATTTTCCGTCGTGGCGCCCACCAACAGGATGGTGCCATCTTCCATATGCGGCAGAAACCCGTCCTGCTGTGCCTTGTTGAAACGGTGGATTTCATCGACGAACAGCAACGTCCCCTGCCCGTTCTGGCGGCGGATCTTGGCGGCCTCAAACACCTTTTTCAGATCGGGGACGCCGGTGAAAATCGCGCTGATCTGGACGAAATGAAGATCGGTCTCCTGCGCCAGCAGACGTGCGATGGTGGTCTTGCCCACGCCCGGCGGCCCCCAGAAGATCAGGCTCGACAGGCTGCCTGCGGCCAACATGACCCCCAGAGGAGCATCCGGACCAAGAACCTGCTCCTGTCCGATCACTTCGGAGAGTGACTTCGGGCGCAACCGGTCGGCCAGCGGACGGTGCGGCGCGGCAGTGGGCTCGTGCGCCCCGTTATCGAACAGGTCAGCCAAGGCTCACAACCGGAACCGCAGGGACACGGGCCGCCCGCCACGCTGCAGTTCGAACTGCAGGCGACGGCCCGGATTGGTTAGCGCATCGACAACATCATCGGGTTCGGTGATCTCGGCCCCGTTGATGCGGCTGATCACGTCTCCAACCCGCAATCCTGATCGTCCGCCATACCGCCCGGCATCAACAATCGCGACACCGCTCACCGACAGGGGCAGCCGCAGTCGCGTGATGACTGCCGGATTGATACGCGAAACGGTCAGACCCGGCATCACGGTGCGGTCGCCCAGAGTGGTTTCGTCAGCCTCAGGTATTTCCGGCGCCTTGACCAGCATCACGCTGACATCCTCGCTCTGATCTCCGCGCAGGCGCGTCAGAACCGAGGTTCCGCCCACGCCGGCAACGGACATGCGGTACTTCATCTCGGCAGGTGAGTTCACCTCATCCCCATCCACATGAGTCACGACATCGCCCACGCGCAACCCCGCCTCACCCAGGGGGCTGAGCGGATGCAGATCGGAAATCACCACTCCCATCGGATAAACGAGACCCAGAGATTCCGCGATATCCGCACTCATATGCTGACCTGAAACTCCGGCCCAGGGGCTGATGAAACTGTCATTGCCCGCTTTCGCCTGTCGCAGGAATTCGGCCACCAGATTGGCTGGGATGGCAAATCCGATCCCGTTTGACCCGCCCGAGCGCGTCAGGATCGAGGTGTTGATCCCGATCAGGTCGCCATTCACATCGATCAGAGCACCCCCGGAATTGCCCGGATTGATCGCCGCATCGGTCTGAATGAAATACCCTCGCGCGTTGCCCGTGGCCGTTCCGGTACGTGCCAGCCCTGAGATGATACCGGACGAGACCGTCTGCCCCACCCCAAACGGGTTGCCGATGGCCAGCGTCAGCTCGCCGACTTCCACCTGATCGGAATCACGCAATGTCAGGAACGGCAGGTCTTCCGCATCCTCCAGCCGCAGGATCGCTATATCGCTTTCCTTGTCACCCAGCACGACCTGCGCCGAATACTCCCGCCGGTCGGTGGTCACCACCCGGATTTCGGTAGCTGTGCCGACGACGTGGTAGTTTGAGACCACATAGCCATCAGATGAAAGGATCACCCCAGACCCCAATGAGTTCTGCACGCGTTGCTGTGGCTTACCCAACCCCCGGCCAAAGAAATCCCGGAAAAACGGGTCGGTGAACAACGGATTCACCCGTCCTTCGCGCACAATCTTGGCGTAGATATTCACCACCGCCGGTGCGGCCTGTTTGACCACCGGGGCAAAACCCAGGCTGATCTCGGCCTGGCTCTTGGGAACCCGCGTTTCTGCGGTGGCCGCACCCGCTAGCAACAAAAAGGTAAACAGGATTCGTAGCATGAACTTGCCTCAGACTCTGTCTTTTTACGGATATGCGGGGCCGCGGATCGGATTGCAAGCGTGTCGTCTGCTCGGCCAATGCTCGCATTGATCAGCGCGACCCGATGAGGCGCGAAACAGGCAGTTCCACTGGACCCAATGCAGCGTGACTTATGCAACATCATCAGGAGGCGCCATTTAGAACATCGCTCGCCGTACACATCTACTGTTTCCGATGCCGACCTGTCAGCAGGGCTTCAAACCACAATGCTCGCAAGGTCGAAAGCATTTAACCTCGCAGCTTGACAATCGTCCAAAAAAAACCCCCGCGTCCGAGACGCGGGGGTTTATACATGAAAGCCGGGCTTTCTTATTCTTCTGCAGCCTCTTCGGCGGCAACGCGGGCCTTGTCAGCCGCGCCTTTGGCGTCGATGTCGCGGTCAACGAATTCGATGATCGCCATCGGTGCCATGTCGCCATAGCGGAAGCCAGCCTTCAGGATGCGGACATACCCGCCCTGACGCTCGGCATAGCGCGGGCCCAGAACTTCGAACAGCTTGGTGACGTCCTTGTCTTCTTTCAGCTGTGCTGCGGCCTGACGGCGCGCATGCAGGTCGCCGCGCTTGCCCAGCGTGACCAGCTTTTCGATGATCGGGCGCAGTTCTTTTGCCTTGGGCAGAGTCGTTTTGATTTGCTCATGTTCGATGAGCGAGCCAGCCATGTTCGCAAACAGAGCTTTGCGGTGCTCATGAGTACGGTTCAGGCGGCGATAACCACGTGCGTGACGCATTTTCTAGTTCCTTCTTTCGCGTTTTGCTTTGTCTGGCCAGCGATGCGTGTCACCGGCTCTCCTTGGGGCAGAAGTGCCCATATGATCCCCGGACGTCCGGGCATTTGTCTTACGTGTGGCGGGCTGAAGCCCGCCCTACGATTTGGTCCGAAGTAGGCCGGGCTTCAGCCCGGCATTACCTCAAAAGGCGTCTTCGAATTTCTTCGCCAGATCCTCGATATTGTCGGGCGGCCAGTCCTCGACATCCATGCCGAGGTGCAGACCCATACCGGACAGCACTTCTTTGATCTCGTTCAGCGACTTGCGGCCGAAGTTCGGGGTGCGCAGCATCTCAGCTTCGGTCTTCTGGATCAGATCGCCAATGTAAACGATGTTGTCGTTCTTCAGGCAGTTTGCCGAACGGACCGACAGCTCCAGCTCGTCCACTTTCTTCAGCAGCAGCGGGTTGAATTCCAGACCATCGTCTTCATCCTGGCGGCCAGCCGATTCCGGCTCGTCGAAGTTGACGAAGATCGATAGCTGATCCTGCAGGATGCGGGCGGCAAATGCCAGCGCGTCTTCCGGAGTGATCGAACCATCGGTGTCGATCTTCAGGGTCAGCTTGTCATAGTCCAGAACCTGACCTTCACGGGTCGGCTGAACGTCATAGGCAACCTTTTTGACCGGCGAATAGATCGCGTCGATCGGGATCAGGCCGATGGGCGCGTCTTCGGGCTTGTTCTTCTCAGCCGAGACGTAGCCTTTGCCGGTGTTGACGGTCAGTTCCATGAACAGGTCGGCGCCATCGTCCAGGTGGCAGATGACGTGATCGCGGTTCAGAACCTCGATGCCCGCGCTTTCGCTGATGTCGCCTGCGGTGACAACGGCGGGGCCTTTGGCATTGATCGACAGGCGCTTGGGGCCTTCGACTTCCATGCGCAGCGACACGCCTTTGAGGTTCAGGATGATGTCGGTGACGTCTTCACGCACACCGGCAACCGAGCTGAACTCGTGCAGGACGTTGTCGATCTGAACGCTGGTGATGGCCGCGCCTTGCAGCGAGCTCATCAGAACGCGGCGCAGCGCGTTGCCCAAGGTCAGACCAAAGCCACGTTCCAGCGGCTCGGCAACCAGGGTTGCCTGACGCGCGGGATCGTTGCCCGGCTTGCCGTCAAGCTGGGTCGGCTTGATCAATTCTGCCCAATTCTTGTGGATCATGTAATCCCTCCATTCCTGTCCGCGCCCCATGACCAACAAGGTGCAGACGCCCGAGGTTCAAAATGACGTGCTGGGGCCGTGCAAATAACACGGGCCCCAGCCTAATTCAGAATCGCTTAGACGCGACGACGCTTCGGCGGACGGCAGCCGTTGTGAGCGATTGGTGTCACGTCGCGGATCGACGTGATGTTGAAGCCCACTGCAGCCAGCGCACGCAGTGCCGATTCACGACCCGAACCGGGGCCCTGAACTTCGACTTCCAGCGTCTTGACGCCATGTTCCTGCGCCTTTTTGCCTGCATCTTCTGCAGCCATCTGTGCGGCGTAGGGGGTCGATTTCCGCGATCCCTTGAAGCCCATGGTACCGGCAGACGACCACGAGATGGCGTTGCCCTGTACGTCCGAGATCAGGATCTTGGTGTTGTTGAAGGTCGAGTTCACATGGGCAACGCCCGATGCGATGTTCTTACGCTCTTTGCGCTTAACGCGAGTCTTGTCACGTGCCATCGGTCAGACCCTCCCTTATTTCTTCTTACCGGCAATGGCCTTTGCGGGGCCTTTGCGGGTACGAGCATTGGTGTGGGTACGCTGACCGCGAACCGGCAGGTTGCGGCGGTGACGCAGACCGCGATAGCAGCCCAGGTCCATCAGGCGCTTGACGTTCATCTGAACTTCACGACGCAGGTCACCTTCAACGGTGAAGTTTGCGTCGATGTGCTCGCGGATGGCCAGAACTTCGGCGTCGGACAGTTCGTTGACGCGACGATGCGCTTCAATGCCTACGGCTTCGCAGATCGCTTTGGCCGAAGTGTTTCCGATACCGGTGATATATGTGAGGGCGATTGGTACCCGCTTTGCAGTCGGGATGTTTACGCCGGCAATACGTGCCACGTGTCACTTTCCTTTTTGTTGCGGTTCCGTAACTCCGGAACCTTTTTTCACAACACTTGACCGTGGCAGTGACGCCAGAGAGTCCAGTATTATTCGAGGTGGTCGGGGCAATTGGGACGAATCCCGCATGCGGTCTTGATTCCCTTTAGGGATGGGGGTCGATATGGGCTTTTGGCAACGCCGTCAAGCCCATATCGATATCAGCCGAGAACAGCCTCAATCGACGCGGTGACTTCCTTGATATCCGCCAACCCGTTGACGGGGCGCAAATCACCTTTGGCATAGTAATAGCCAATCAGCGGAGAGGTCTTTTTGTAGTATTCCATCAAACGCGTGCGCAGGCTGTCTTCGTTGTCGTCGGCGCGACGGACGAAGTCATTTTCCTTGCCGCAATTGGTGCATTTACCATCGGCGGGGATCGGTTTGGTGATGTCGTTATAGACCTCACCACACCCGCCGCAGGTCGAACGTGCCGTGATCCGGCCGACCAGAGCGTCATCGTCAACGCGCATCTCAATCACCGTATGCAACGACTGGCCCAGCTTGGTCAGCAGAGCCGCCAGTGCATCCGCTTGCGCCAGCGTGCGCGGGAAACCGTCAAAGATGAAACCGGCGCCTTTTTCGGTGGTCAGCTTCTCTTCGATCAGGCCGATTACGATCTCGTCGGTGACCAGCTTGCCCGCGTCCATGATCGCGGCGACCTTCTGGCCCATTTCGGTTCCGCTGGTTTTGGCCTCGCGCAGCATGTCTCCGGTGCTGAGCTGCACCATACCGCGGGTTTCAACCAGGTGACGCGCCTGCGTTCCTTTGCCTGCCCCCGGGGGGCCGAGAAGAATGATGTTCATCGACGCGCCGGTCCTTTTCTGCTGCGTTTCTTGCCTTTACCGCGCAGCTGTGACTTCTCAATCAGCCCTTCGTATTGATGCGCCAGCAGGTGGCTCTGGACCTGTTGGATCGTGTCCATGGTCACAGAGACGATAATCAGAACCGAGGTGCCGCCGAAATAGAACGGAATGGCAAACTGACCCCGCAGGATTTCAGGCAGCAGACAGACGGCGGCCAGATAGGCCGAACCCAGCACCAGCACGCGGTTGACCACGTATTCCAGATACTCGGCGGTTTTCTTGCCGGGGCGGATACCCGGTACAAAACCGTTCTGCTTTTTCAGGTTGTCCGCCACATCGTCCGGCTTGAACGATACGTTGAACGTATAGAAATAGGCGAAGAACACGATCATCGAGGCGAAGAACAGCAGGTACAGCGGCTGGCCGGGGCCGAAGTTGGCCAGCAGCCACGACATCACCGGGCCGTTGGTGGCCCCCGACGAGAAGGTCGAGATCGTCACCGGCAGCAGCAGCAGCGAGCTGGCAAAGATCGCCGGGATCACGCCCGCCGGGTTCACCTTGACCGGCAGGTGGCTGGAGCCGCCTTCATAGATCTTCATACCGGCCTGACGGCGCGGGTACTGAATATGGATCTTGCGCAGCGCGCGCTCCATGAACACCACGAAGGTGATCACGGCGATGACCATGACGATCACGCCAACGATCACAGCGGGGCTGATCGCGCCTGAGCGGCCCGAAGCAAAGAATTGTGCCAGAGCCGCCGGAACCTCGGCGATGATGCCGACGAAGATGATCAGCGAGATACCGTTGCCGATGCCGCGCGCGGTGATCTGCTCACCCAGCCACATCAGGAACATGGTGCCGCCAACCAGCGTGATCATGGTCGAGAACCGGAAATAAAGGCCCGGATCGGTCGCCAGATCACCCGATTCCAGCGAAACGGCCAGGCCGTATGCCTGAACGGTGGCCAGCGCCACGGTGCCGAAACGGGTATATTGGTTGATCTTCTTGCGGCCCTGTTCGCCCTCTTTCTTGAGTTGTTCGAGCGCGGGAACCATCGATGTCAGCAGCTGCACGATGATCGAGGCCGAGATGTAGGGCATGATACCGAGGGCAAAGATGCCCATCCGCCCCAGCGCCCCGCCGGTGAACATCGAAACCATGCCGCCGATGCCCTGCCCCGCCTGCTCCATGAACTCGCGCAGGGCCTGCCCGTCAATCCCCGGCACCGGAATGAAGGTGCCCAGGCGATAGACGATCAACAAACCCAGCGTGAACAGGATGCGGTTGCGCAGATCGGTGGCTTTGCCCAAAGCAGCCCAGCTTGTGTTGGCTGCCATTTGTTCTGCTGCTGATACCATAAATCGGTCTCTCTTATGAAAACACCGCCCGGAACCGTTTTCCGGCTCGGGCGGCGTCTTGGAAAACTCTGAGGTCTATGTAAGCGGGTCTTGGCCCGCTCACAAGCGCTTACTCTGCCGCAGCAGCTTTTGTGACCGTCAGTGAACCGCCCGCTTTCTCAACTGCCTCAACGGCAGCCTTCGAAGCACCGGTAACTTCCAGGTTCACCTTGGCGCTGATCTCGCCTTTGGCCAGAACACGGATGCCGTCCAGTTTGCGACGGACCAGACCGGACGCAACCAGTGCATCCTCGGTGATCGCAGCTTTGGCGTCCAGCTTGCCGGCGTCGACGAATTTCTGGATCAGACCCAGATTGATAACGGCAAATGCCTTGCGGTTCGGCTTGTTGAAGCCACGCTTGGGCAGGCGCTGGTACAGCGGCATCTGGCCGCCTTCGTAGCCATTGATGGCCACACCCGAACGGGATTTCTGGCCTTTGATACCACGGCCACCCATTTTACCTTTGCCGGAACCGGGACCACGACCAACGCGGGTCCGTTTCGGTGCGGCGCCTGGATTGTCGCGCAATTCGTTCAGTTTCATATCGCTTCTCCTAAGCCGGATGTGACCCCGAAGCGTGCTGGGCCAACCACGGCATTTCTTGGTTTTGATTCTCGTGGCAAAACGCCACCGGAGCGCTCTACAGCGTTGTGCCCTTGGTTGCAAGGTTTGTTGTCGCCCTGCCCCAAAACCAATGAGAGGCGCCCGAAAGGCGCCTCTCTGTCGGTGAGTGGTAGGGTGTTATGAACAGTAAGCGTGCTCACGCGCGATGTCGGCGATATCGCAGCGACGGAGACCGATGTCATCCAGCTCGCGGTTGCTCAGACGCTGAAGCTCGGTGTAGGTGCGGTTGTATTCGTTCGCCCGGGCGCGGTTCTCTTTTACGCGCTCGATGAAATTCGCAATGCGGGCGCTCAGGTTGAAGCCGCCATGTGTCAGTGTTGCAGTATGTGCCATATCTCTATTCCTTTCGAATGTCGGGGCGCATTCCCCGATGTCGTTTGATTGTTCCTGTCTTGGACAGGGCTGAGATAGGTGCGCTCGATATCGCTAACAACGCGCGTTTTGGTCTAGCAGGTATGCATCAATTGAATGGCTGTGACGCATTGCGCTTTGTTGGGATCAAAGGCTGCTTTCAGTTCTTTTGTGCACTTCGTTTGCGGGCAGTCATCGCCCGGCCGTCACGTATGCTCAGACCCATCAGCGTCAGATTGGTTGCACCGGCGATCAACTCGACCACCTGCACGACATAGAAACTGGTGTCAAAGGACCCCGCGTTTGCCTTGGCGCTGAGGTAGATGGCCGCTGGAACAAGGATCAGCATGCCGTTCATTGCTATGACGGGCATGCGCTTCTTCTTTGCCAGCGCCGGGGCATCCTTGCGACGCCGCCCGAGGGACATTCCGGTCGCACCGACAATCACCATCGCAGGCACAAGGATAAACAGCCCCCTTACGATCATGGATTTCACTGCGGCGACGGCCTCATGCGTCAAAAACAGCTCGCTGTAGAACGTGGCTGTCCAGAATGCAAAGATTGTAAGGAAACCGATTACTCCGGCGATCGGGTGGATTGTTCTTAACATGGTGCTACTCCGGCTATGGCGTCAGGTGACGCAGTGATTTTCGACGGCGAGCTTTCGAAGAAGGTGTGGCCGTGCCACGGCACTTGCGGGATAGTCGGCAATCCGACGCTGAAACTCGGGATGGGTGAATGCATCGCGAAAGCTTTTGACGTCCTGCCAGATTGCGTAGTTCACGAAGGTTGAGCTGCCCGCGATGCCCTGATGGAGCTGGGTCGAAATGTATCCTGGCTGGGATTTCATGAAATCCGCATCATACGCCCAGGCCTTGAGCAGCGCCTCTTCGTCTTTCACATCCACCGTAAACAGATTGATCAGCACCACAGGACCTTCATCGGCCTGCATCTGATCCGCCAAAGTGACGATTTTATCCAACTCTTCGATATGAGCCATTTTTGATTCCTTTCAAATATTAACATAGCTAGCTATGTAATATTGCATAGCTAGCTATTCAAGTGTAAATCTCAGATATGGACTTCGAAAAAGAAAACTCGGCCGGGTATCTGGTCAATCACATGGCACGATTGTTCGCAAAAGAGCTTCAGCATCGAATTGCGCCCCTGGGGATCGTAGTCGGGCAATTCCCGATCTTGCTGGAGCTTTGGCTCAAAGACGGCGTAACGCAAAAGGATCTGCTGGGCAAAATCGATGTCGAGCAGGCAACGCTGGCCAACACGCTCAACCGGATGGAGCGCGATGGATTGATAAGACGAACAAAAAGCCCGACTGACGCCCGAGCGCAACTGATCTGGTTAACCGAGAAAGCCAGCGGACTTCGAGACAGCGCCTATGAGGCCGCACTGAACGTGAATGCCGATGCGCTGCAGGTTTTGAGCGAACCCGAGCGCGCGCAGTTCATGCGCTATATGCGCCTGGTCATTAGCGGCATGCGTTCAGATTGAACGAACCCAAGGTCGTCTGAATACCACTGCCTACCGAATTCGCATCCCAAAAAATGATCCAGCTTTCAGCAAGAAGGTTGATTTCACCCACGTCAATCGGACGAAACCGGGTGAAATTCCGAAGCTGTCCAAATATAATAGTTCCCAACCACGGGTTCAGTCGTCAGATCTTTGAAATATGGACTGATCTTATCAATCTCGGTTTTCTGACATAGACCTCGGATCGGTCCACCTTTGTACTTCCGCATGTCCCGCTCGATAGATTCAGCGCTTCTGATATAGATATGCTGCCCATGTCCGGCCTTTGGGGTGTGGATGTGAACGGCACCTCTGGGGAACACCTTGTTCTCAAGCCTGCAGAAAACAGCTGTTTCGCCCGGCCTGAACGTCTCGTTCAATTGCCCGAGAATTGCGGCAATGGGCATGCCATAATTTCTCGATTTAGACTGAGCCAGAACTTCGGACGGTCGCAGGGGACCACCCAACACCGACGCGAGGAGCACCGTTGCAACGCAGCCTATGACCGGCATGCGGCATATGTAGAAAATCAGCCACGCGGCGCCGACACATATGAGGGGCAAGACCGTTAGGGTGTACCGATCATATACTTTGTCCTGTGCGAGTATCATTACCAGAACAAAAAGAATCGCGATGGAGGACATGGCGAAATAAGCAGACCGTTTCATGATAAACGGCATCAACAGCAGGCCTGCCAGGCCAGCAAGTCGAATGACGGGTTCGCCGTGCAGAATGAGCGTGTCAAAACTCGCGACGGTTCTCGATACGAACTCAAGGTTCTCCGGGATGAAACGATTGAGCATCTCGCCTTCGATCGAGCCGCTCAGCCTGTCCTGCCCCCAGTACCTGATATGTTGGAAAATCTGCCAGAAGAAGCCAAGAAAAAACGCGGCTAAAACTGAGTATCTGAAGCGCCGATCTCTGCAGATGTCACGCACCCGGTCCCCGTGGAAACGCGAAGTAAGCGCCAACCCGATCAGGGCGATCAGCAGAAAAGCCATCGGGGTCGGCCCTTTCTGCAAACCTGCCAGAAAAACGGCCAATGGAAATGTTGGCCAATAGCGCGGATCCCGCAACGACAGAAACAAAGACAACACACCCAGCGTAGTGAAGAAAACGGCACCCGCATCCAGCATCGCCGAAGTCGAATACTGCCAAAACTGGTCGGACGTTGCCAGCAGCAACACCGATGCCGGCATCACCCAGACCTGACGAGGAAACATAACGTAAGCAAGGGCCGCCGTCGCGATCATAGCGCCTGCTGCGAATATCATCGATGGAACGCGAAGGGCGACGAGGTCTGTCAGTCCTGCTTCGATTAGGCCCGCTGAAATCCAGTATTGGAGCGGTGGCTTCTCGAGCGTGGGCTTGCCGAGGCTGTAAACGGTGAACCAGTCCTGAAACGCCGCAAAACCCAGTGTTCTGTCGTGGGTATAAAACTCGTCATACCGCCAAAGGTCACCAGCGCCGAGATTTTGAGAATGCCAATAGATCGTCGCAACGACAATGCAGGCACAGGCCAATGCCGCATAGTAAAACCCGTTTTGACGACCAGAGTTCGTTTGCTCAATCCGTGCCATTTGTTCCAACAAGAATCTAGTTGCCCGGGTTCAGTACATTCCGTGTCAGCGCCGTGCAATCTCTGACAATGGTTGTGCGAAAGAATGTTGAACCAAATCAAACGCGATTGGGGCTGATGCAGCTCGTTTTGCGCGACCTTGGATGATCCGACGGTCCAACTGTTGCGTCACACCTCAGGTGACGAGTAGCAAGCTATCGCCACAATGAAAAACGCCCCCGAAAGCATCGGGGGCGTTCTTTTCACTTTGAGCCGGCGCTTAGCCGCGCTCTTCGATGATCTCAACCAGATGCGGGATCTTGTTGACCATGCCGCGAACCGAGGGCGTGTCCTCCAGCTCGCGGGTTTTGTTCATCTTGTTCAGGCCCAGGCCGATCAGGGTTGCGCGCTGTTCGGCGGGGCGGCGGATCGGGGAACCGATCTGCTTGACGACGATGGTTTTTGCCATGGGTCGCTCTCCTTATGCTTCGGCTTCAGCAGCAGCCGGTGCTTCGTCCCGCTTGGGCAGGATGTCGGCAACCTTTTTGCCACGACGCTGTGCGACCGAACGCGGGCTCTGCTCTTTCTGCAGGCCGTTGATGGTGGCGCGGATCATGTTGTACGGGTTCTGCGAACCCAGCGACTTGGACACAACGTCCTTGACGCCCAGCATTTCGAACACGGCACGCATCGGACCACCGGCGATGATACCGGTACCTTCAGGCGCGGTGCGCATTACCACTTTACCGGCGCCGTGACGGCCTTCGATGTCGTGGTGCAGGGTCCGACCTTCGCGCAGCTGTACGCGGATCATCTGGCGCTTGGCTTGCTCAGTCGCCTTGCGGATGGCCTCAGGTACTTCTTTCGCTTTACCTTTACCAAAGCCGACGCGGCCTTTCTGATCACCGACAACCACCAGTGCGGCGAAGCCAAAGCGCTTACCACCTTTTACGGTTTTCGACACGCGGTTGATTGCGACCAGGCGATCTGCAAATTCCGGTGCTTCTTCACGGTCGCGGCCACGGCCCCGACGGTTTTCACGTTCTGCCATTTGGCATCCCTTTTCTCATGTGGCGCTTGTCGCACCGTTTTCTCAATCGAAGTGAGCCGGAAAGCTCCCCGATCATCGAGGCGGGCGGACCCGCCTTCAGATGCCGGTGCCGGGCTGAAGCCCGGCCTACGGCGTCGTCTCAGGCAAGCCGGGCTTCAGCCCGGCACACCTTTAGATCTTCAGACCACCTTCACGCGCGGCGTCGGCCAGAGCCTTCACCTTGCCGTGGAACAGGAAGCCGCCACGATCGAAATAGGCCTCTTCGACGCCTGCCTTCTTGGCACGCTCGGCGATGGCCGCGCCCACTTTGGTGGCCGCTTCGACGTTGTTCTTGCCAACAACACCCAGATCCTTTTCCAGGGTCGAGGCCGAGGCCAGGGTCACGCCACGCACGTCGTCGATCAGCTGAACAGAGATGTTCTTGTTCGAACGGTGTACGGACAGACGCGGACGACCCGCGTTGACCTTGCGAAGTTTGTTCCGAACGCGCAGGCGGCGCTTCAGAAACAGGGTTCTTTTGCTGTTTGCCATGGTTTGCGTCCTTACTTCTTCTTGCCTTCCTTGCGGAAGATGAACTCGCCCTTATAGCGGATGCCCTTGCCTTTGTACGGCTCGGGACGGCGCCATTCGCGGATTTTCGCCGCGACTTCGCCCACCTGCTGCTGGTCGATACCTTCCACAACGATCTCGGTCTGCTTCGGCGCGGTGATGGTGACACCTTCCGGAGCAGTGAAATCAACGTCGTGGCTGTAGCCCAGGTTCAGCTTCAGGGTGTTGCCCTGCATCTGAGCGCGGTAACCCACACCCTGGATTTCCAGCTCTTTCTTGAAGCCTTCAGTCACACCGGTCACCAGGTTGGCAACCATGGTGCGGCTCATGCCCCACTGCTGACGCGCACGCTTGGACGAACCACGCGGATCGATTTTGACCACGTTGTCTTCGACCGACAGAGTCACGTCGTCGGTGGCGGTGAAGCTGCGGGTGCCTTTCGGACCTTTGACTTCGATGGTCTGACCCGACACAGAGGCGGAAACGCCGCTGGGCAGCTCGACCGGTTTTTTACCAATACGAGACATTGCAGACCTCCCTCTAGAAGACGGTGCAGAGCACTTCGCCACCAACATTGTTGGAGCGAGCGTTTGCGTCCGACATCACACCTTTCGGAGTGCTGACAATCGACACGCCCAGACCTTGACGGACCTGCGGGATGTCATTGACGCCCATGTACACGCGACGACCGGGTTTCGAGACCCGCTTCAGTTCGCGAATAACAGGGGTGCCTTCGTAGTATTTCAGGCTGATTTCGATGGCCGGATGACCGTTTTCACCGGTCGTCTTTTCATAGCCACGGATGTAGCCTTCGTCCGCCAGCACGTCCAGAACCCAACCGCGCAGCTTGGATGCCGGGGTGGAAACGGTGGACTTGCCGCGCATTTGCGCGTTGCGGATACGGGTGAGCATATCGCCGATAGGATCATTCATATCTATGTCTCCCTTACCAGCTCGATTTCACCATGCCGGGGATCTGACCAGCAGAACCCAGCTCGCGCAGCGCGATACGGCTGACCTTCAGCTTACGGTAGTAAGCGTGGGGACGACCGGTCAGCTGACA
>JAUHYC010000100.1 GCA_030426685.1 Alphaproteobacteria bacterium | reverse complement strand
GCAATCACTGGCTCTGAATGGCTCATCTCAATCCCTCAAATACCTCAGCTCCAACACAACATTTGCAACCCAATACTCCATATGTAAAATCGAGAATATCAATCTTATTATAAGACAAACCTATGGATATTCGCTGCCTCAAAATGCAAAAACCCGCGGCCAAAGGCGCGGGTGTTTAATGTGTTTTATCAGATGGTTACCGATTTCGCCAAGCCTGAGTACGGCGAAGAATTCCTTTGGAGGCAATCAGATGCAGGATGCGTGCCCCGGCGTTGGTATAAAAGATCATCATACCCATCGCCGCCGCTGGCGCGATATCACCCGCATCATCCATGTTCAGCACCGCAATCGAGGCCAGAGTCGTCTTGGGTGAATAGAGAAACACCACCGCCGACACCGTCGTCATCGCATTGACGAACAGATAGATCGATATGTCCAGCACCGCTGGCAAACAGACCGGCACCGTCACCCGCGCGAACAGCTTCATTGTAGGCTGCTTGAGCGAGGCCGAGACCGACTCGAACTCGGTATCCATCTGTTTGAGCGCGGTCACGGCCGTCAGGTGCGACACGGTATAGAAGTGGGTCACCGAACAAATCACCAGAATCGCCATCGTTCCATAGATCGCATTCAACGGATTCGAGGGATTGTTGAAGAAGAAGATGTAAGCCAGCCCCAGCACCATCCCGGGGATCGCCATAGGCAGCATGGCAAACATCTGGAACAACGCACGGCCCGTTTTGAACCCGTTTGACTTTTCAACCAGATAGGCCCCAAAGAACACGATCGAGGTGCCAATCACCGCCGTCAGCAGCGCCATCTTGATCGAGTTGAAATACGAGCCCCAGCCGCCACCATCCATCTTGTCGAATTGATAGTTGTTCAGGCTCAGGCTCAGGTCATAAGGCCAGAACTTGATCAGCGCAGCAAATTGGCAAACCGCCAGCAGACCAACGATGAACAGCGCGATCAGACTGCAATAGATCAGCATGATACGGTCGGTTTTCGGGTTCGGATTCGGCTGATAAGGTACTGAGCGCGCCGATAGCAGGGCCACCTGTTTTGATTGCACCAGACGGTCAATCGCAAATGCAAGGATTGCCGGCACCACCAGAACAACCGAGACCACCGCGCCCATCTCAAAGTTCTGTTGACCGATCACCTGCTTGTAGATGTCCACTGCCAGAACGTTGAATTGGCCACCAATCACCTTCGGCAGACCGAAATCGGTGATCACCAGGTTGAACACCACAAACGCTGCCGAAATCAATCCGTAACGCGCGCCGGGGATGGTCACGGTCCAGAAGGTCCGCCACGGTGTCGACCGCAAGCTGGACGCAGCCTCATACAGACGCGCATCCGAGATCGCCAGCGCCGTGGATATGATCAGGAAGGCATGGGGGAAAGTAAAGAAAACCGATCCGATCACGATGCCTATGGGGCCATAGATGCTGGCACCGAACAACAGCTCTTTCAGCATTCCCTGATTGCCAAACAGATAAACCAGCGCGATGCCGGGCAACAGCGACGGCACAAGGATCGGGGCCATGGCAACCAACCGGAACACGCCCTTGAAGCGCATGCAACTGCGGTTCAGCGCATAGGCGAACCAGAACGCCAGCGTTACCGTGATGACAGTGCTGACAACGGCAATCCAAAGTGAGTTCTTGATCGAATTGAACAGCGCCGGGGTCGAGAAGTAGCTGATAAAGTTATCTACTCCGGTTGCTTTGACCGGTCGCAACTGCACCCTGCGGAAGGTATTGGAATCCAGTTCGATCCAGTCCGTACCCTTCTGCAGATTTGAGCCAATCAGGAACCGCCCATCCGGCACTGTGTTCCGGATCTGATACAAAACCGGGCTGCGGAAACTGAAATCCGGGAAGAATGGCGTGACCGAAAGCCGCCCGTCGGACCCTGTCGAAAGCTCCTGATCGCTATACGCCCCTGTTTCAGTGTTCAACTGAGCGCCGTTCAGGATCGTGCCATCAAAATTGCCGCTCTCATCGCTGACCTGAAACTCGTACTGCGACAGCTCCATACGGTATGTCGAAAACGATTTGGACAGCATTGCCCACAACGGAAAGACGAGGGTAACAACAAGGTATAGCGCGATGACAAGCATACCGCCGCGCATGATGATGTCGTCGCGGCTCAGCTTGCCCTTGACGATCGGGCCTGCGGGCAAAGAGGTGGTATCAGCCATCAGCTTTCCTCCGCTGGTGCAAAGGCCATCAGCCGGTCACGGGGCAATTCCACGGTCATGGTTCCGCCCTCTTCCAGGTTCAGGCGACGCACGGCGTTGATCGAGAAGTCGGCGATCAACTCTTCGCCCCCAAAGATCTTGTGCACCAGTCGGCAGCGCCAGAAAGAGCCCAGAAACTCCATCTCGGAAATCGTGACCTCAAAGGCATTTTCCGGCGTGGTTATGACATCCGGCGCACCCGGCGACCGCGCGCCTTCGCCATGCGGGATGATATCCTCGGGGCGGACGGCTGCGACGATGCGGGCGCCTTTCTGATGGTCGTGTGGTTCACATTTCAGAGCCGAACCACCCAGTTCCAGCGCCTCGGCATCGCCTGCGATGGCGGGCAACTGGTTCATCTCACCGATGAAGTCGGCCACGAACAGGTTTGTCGGATGGCGGTAAATCTCGGTCGGGGTTCCGACCTGTTCAATCACACCATGGTTCATGACCACGATCCGGTCAGCCATGGCCAGCGCCTCTTCCTGGTCATGCGTCACCATGACCGTGGTTACACCCAGCTTGCGTTGCAATTCCTTGATCTCATGGCGCAGATGTACGCGCACCTTGGCATCCAACGCCGACAGCGGCTCATCCAGCAACAACAGGCCGGGGTTGGTGGCAATTGCGCGCGCCAGAGCGATCCGCTGCTGCTGGCCACCTGAAAGCTGCGCGGGGTATTTGCGCCCCTGATCCGGCAGGCCGACCAGTTGCAACAGCTCGGCCACGCGCACCGCGATTTCCGATTTGCTGCGACCGGTGTTTTCAAGACCGAATGCAATGTTCTTTTCGATCGTCAGGTTCGGGAACAACGCGTAGGACTGAAACACGATGCCGAAATCACGCTCGGACGGGGGCAGGTTCGACACATCCTTGCCGTCCTGCATCACGGTGCCCTTGGTCTGCAGATCCAGACCGGCAATCGCCCGCAGCAATGTTGTCTTGCCGCAACCCGAAGGGCCCAGAAAGCAGATGAATTCGCCTTCGTTGATATCCAGCGAGATATCTCTGAGCGCCAGAAATTCACCAAACGCCTTCCAGAGGTCTTGGATACTCAGATAGAGATCACCGGGAGAGGTCTTCTTAAGCACTGGAGTGGTCCTCGAGCTTTGCACAGCACCCACGACGAAGGATGGCCAGACGTTGCGCTGCGCCGTTCGTGAGTGTTGTAGGGGATTTTATCTAAAGGACGGAGGGGCGTTAAGCCCCTCCAGCAGTTTAGG
>JAUHYC010000099.1 GCA_030426685.1 Alphaproteobacteria bacterium | reverse complement strand
CGCTACCGTGCTGGTCCGATACGTGAACTTGCAGGAAACCTGAAGATGGTGTGATCGATCGATCCGAGATGTGGGATACCCCGTATGTGCCAATGGCCCAATGTAGCCGCCACCTTGTTTGGAACCCACGTAGCGGAAACCATCTTGGCCAGCGTTCAAGTGCGAGCGCACCAACAGACCGGACATATGAACGCAAGCGATCCGATCAAAATCATCAAAGAATTCTTGCAGGGAGGGGCCGTCGTCTACATATGGAACATTGATGACGTTGGGGGCGGTCACATCTTGTGTGGGTAGTATATAGACCCCGCCTAAATGCAACGGTCTGTTTGGTTCTGGATCGGAGGTCGCGATTGCTGATGTATATCCGGCTTCTTTGGGCGGCCTGACGGATCAACGCCGCGAGCCCCGATGGGTTTCAGCTTGCTTCTACCTCATCGCCCTAAGGCATCGGTGTTGACCTTGCCGATCCACACATCAGGTTCGAGAAGCAACGGGCGTGACCCGCGTCTGTCACGTGTTCATATCGCGAGCATAGTCGGCCCAGAGGCTGAGCGCATCTGCTCTGGAGTGACGATAGGAGTTGGCGCTAAGGTCAGAATTAAGGGCAACGCGACAAAACTTCAGGAGGGCATATTCGGCCCAATATCATCCGCGTCGGGCACATACAAACGAGGCCTGTCAACGGTCTTGAAGCGCGGCTTGTGCGGCGGAAACTTAGCGCGGTCCTCTTCGAGAAGCCCTCCGTCTGTTATGATGAGATCGATGGAGTCGATTGGGACCGTGCGGTGGAGCGCGCAAGACATAAATCGGCTGCTGTCCGCGATGAGCACGACCTCTCTTGCCGCAGCGGCCATTGCTCGCTTCATTTGCCCCAGCTCTAGATTTGTCTCTGACGTGCCGCTTTCATCGATGGCGGCGGCCGACGTAAAGAAGATATCGCAGTGGATATTCTTAAGGAAACCCAGGCCGGGTTCCCCCAACAAGCTGAAAGAGCCGACACGACATGCACCTCCAGGCACGATTAGAGCAATATTGTCGCGGTAAGTCAGTGACTTGGCAACGTAGAGATCGTTTGTGATGACGGTCAGTGGAAAGTCAATCTTTGCGATCTCGTCGGCGAGACGGTGACAAATGACCGCGCCAGTATCGATTAAGAGGGACTGGCCCGGCTCGATAAGCTTGAGCGCCTCGCCGACGATGGCCAGCTTTTCCTCAACCGCCGTTCGCTGCGACAAATCGGTGGACGGCTCGTAGCTCGATCGCGAACGGATTGCCACTGCGCCGCCATGGGTGCGTCGAACGAGACCCTCGCCCGCTAGGAGGTCAAGATCGCGGCGAATGGTTGATACAGAAATGCCCAGCATCCGAGCGAGATCCTGACAGGATCCCGCTTGGTTCTGTTTGAACCAGTGGATAAGATGCTGCCGACGTTCCGCCGGCAGCATTTCTTCATTCAGTGTGTCCTCTGACTTGCGCATGGGGACCTCCTAATCTGGTGCTCAGTCGGTGTGACGAGATTACCGGTATCTAAGCTATTTGCGTCACATTAGGCTAGGTAGCCAGAGAACGATCTGTGGAAAGACGGCAAGAATTACCGTTCCGAGGCATAGCAGCAGAAAGAAGGGCATCGTTGCGAGTACGGTTTCGCCAAGCGATCGCTGGGTGAGACCCTGCAGAACAAAGAGATTTAGTCCGACCGGAGGTGTGAGGGCGCTCATCTCAATCATGATGACGAGGTAAATGCCAAACCACAACGGGTCAAAGCCGGCCTGCACAATAAGCGGAACCGCGATGGGCACCGTCATCACGGTCATCGAGGTGCCATCAAGGAACATGCCTAGTACAATGTAGAGACCTGCGAGGATCAGCAGGACGCCAAAAGGCGACAGGTCGAGCGCCGAGATGGCTTCGGTTATCTGATTGGGTAGCTGCATGAAAGCGATGGCCGCGGACAGGAAAGCGGACGCGGCGATCAGCATGAGGATCATGGCCGAGACACGGATGGTTGCCGCCAGACTTTCACGCATGAGTTTGAGCGTAAACTGCCCAGTGACAATGGTGATCACGATAGCGCCGAAAACACCGACCGCGGCCGCCTCGGAAGGTGTGGCGATGCCCGTGTATATCGAACCGAGAACGACGAACATTAGCAGAATGATCGGCAGCAGTTCCATGAGCCCGCGGCCAATGGCGCGCGCGTTTACGGTGCCCTCAAAGCGCGGGGCGCGTTCGGGATGCAGGGTCGCCATAAGCGCAATGTAGCCTGCATATAGGCTGGCCATCATCAGGCCGGGAAGAACGCCGCCGGCAAAAAGCTTGGCAATAGAGACTTCAGCAAGGACTCCGTAAATGATCATCGCGATCGAGGGCGGGATCAGTAGGCCGAAAGATCCAGCGCCGGCGAGAGAGCCTGCCGCGAGGCGCAGGTCGTAGCCGCGCTTTTGCAATTCGGGGATGGTGATTTTGCCGACCGTAGCGGTGGTGGCGGTCGAGGACCCCGAGATCGCTGCGAAAACGGTACAGCCAAAGACATTGGTGTGCAGCAGGCCACCGGGTATGCGTGCGACCAGCGGCGCAAGGCCGCGGAAGAGACGTTGCGAGATATCGGTTCTAAAAATGATGTCGCCCATCCACATGAAAATCGGGATGGCGGCCAGTTCCCAGGAAATGGCGGAAGAAGAGATGACCTTGGTGGCGATGGTGCCGATGCGAGCATCGCTGAAATCAAGGACAAAATACATCGCCGAGGCGCCGACCAGCATCAGGCCGGAAAAGATCCATGCCCCAGAGCCAAGGAAGACAACGAGAAGCAGCAGGATGACCGTGGCGGAAAACGTGATGGACATGGGGTTTCTCCGGTCAGAGGGTAAGGGCACTTTCGTCGGCATGGCCGAGAACGACAAGACGGATCGCGCGCACGACCATCTGCAGCAGGAGCAGAACGAGGCCGACGAAGAAAAAGCTTTCGGGTATCCACAAAGGAATCGGAACCAGGTGTTCGCTCACCGAGCCGCGCGAGAAGAGTTTCGTGACTGCGGCCCACTGATGTATCGCTAGGAAGGCCATGATGCCGGCGGAGGTCGAGATCGCGAAGGCTTCGAAGATCCAGCGCAGCATACCCGACATCTGATCGGTGAGTGCGGTAACCCGGATCATGGCACCCTCCTCAAGGGCCCAGGGGGCCGCGAGGAAAGTGATGGCGGCAACGCCGAAGCCGACAAGAACATCGGCCATATAGGTCGAATTGGAGAACATCCGCATGCAGATCTCGAGCAGGATGAGCAGCGTCATTGCAACCAGGAGGGCGGCAGAGACGACAGCTGCGGTTCGGTTGAGGCTTGTCGAGACGCGGGCAATAGCGGCAAGCCAGACCGGATCGTCGTTGCGGTCTGGGTGATGGTGCTCTTCGATCTCGGGGAGTTCAGGGCTCACTGCGTGCTCCATGGTTTAAAAATCTCAAGAACCGCGCCCCG
>JAUHYC010000008.1 GCA_030426685.1 Alphaproteobacteria bacterium | reverse complement strand
ATCGACAAGTCTAGCCACGTCAGGGGTAGAGCCTGAGGTGACTTTACAGATATCGGCGATCCGGTGGCTCTTGTCGCCGGGGTTGATCCGTTCCGGACTGTAGCCAGCAAAGAAATCACAGTTGTAAGTCAGGCCCGAAGCGCGTTCGAGAACCGGCACGCAATCCTCTTCGGTCGCGCCGGGATAAACGGTGGATTCGTAGATCACCAAATCCCCGGGTTTCAGCACCGCACCAACCGTTTCCGAGGCGCTGAGTAAAGGGGCAAGATCGGGTTGTTTACCTGCCGTGATCGGTGTCGGGACGGTCACTATAAAGGTGTCGCACTCGGCCAGATCAGCGGTGCTGGTGGTAAAACGAAGCCCCGTTGCCGCGCTGAGTTCTTCGGGCTCAACTTCAAGGGTTGTATCCTGTCCGGCTTGCAACGCAGCGATGCGCCCAGCGTTGATGTCGTAGCCAACAACAGGCCCAATGCGGCCAAACGCAACCGCCAAAGGCAGGCCGACATAGCCAAGGCCGATCACTGCGATCTTTCGGGCATTCGGGTCGGTTTCTATCATTCCGGTCACTCAGATCATTTGCCGTGATAGTCACGGAACCATTTGACAAATTCTGCAACCCCATCCTTGAAATCAGTCTGAGGGCGATACCCCGTCAGACGTTGCAACAATCCATTATCAGCCCAGGTGGCTGGGACATCGCCCATTTGCATCGGCATGTAGTTGCGGATGGCTTTCTGGCCGATTGAGTCTTCAATTGCTTCGATGAAGTCCATCAGCCTAACTTTGTCACCATTGCCGATATTGACAACGCGATAGGGTGCGACCGGGGACAGGCTGTCACCGTCTTCGATCTCATCAGCGCTAGCTGGGCGGATCGGGGCGGCGTCGATCAGCAAGCGGATACCGCGCACAAGGTCTTCGACATTGGTAAAATCGCGATACATATCCCCATGATTATAGATGTCGATCGGGCGGCCATCCAGAATCGCGTCGACAAACTTGTAAAGCGCCAGATCGGGCCGTCCCCAGGGCCCATATACCGTAAAGAAGCGGAACATTGTGGTCGGCAAATCCCACAGATGAGCATAGGAATGGCCCATCGCCTCATTTGCCTTTTTGGTCGCGGCGTAGATCGTTAGTTGATGATCGGCCTTTTCGACCTCAGTAAAGGGCATGTCCTCATTCGCGCCGTAAACCGATGAGGTTGAGGCCATTAACAGGTGTTCAACCTTATGATGTCGGGCAACCTCCATTACGTTGAACGTGCCCACGATATTGGCGTCAATATAGCTGCGCGGATTTTCCAGACTGTACCGCACCCCAGCCTGTGCCGCGAGATGCACGATGACCTCAGGCTGAAACTCTTCTGCGACCTGCATCAGTTTTTCGTGATCTTCCAGCATAGCCTCGGTCGCTGTGAAACCTGGGCTTTGCAGAAGCATCTGATGCCGGCGCTGTTTGAGGCGGACATCATAGTAATCCGTCATCCCGTCATAGCCATGCACCCGGAACCCCTCGGACAACAGCAGCTTTGCCAGATAATAACCGATAAACCCAGCGGTTCCCGTGATCAAAACTCGTTTCATTTGCCCTGCGCCACTGTCCAAATTCTGACCATCAGGGATACTTTCCCTGACAGATCGTCAAGCGGAAATTCCCCTGGCAGCCATTCAACCACACGGTAAGTTGCAATACGGGCTGGAAATGACGATTGCCGCACAAGGTTAGTCGGGGTAGGCATCTGGCCAATGACACCACGATGGATCAAAAACCTCCTGATGCCGAAACCAGCGGCAGATTCGGCTCGCAGCCTGTCCACGCTCGCTCCGGCGGGACGGTTTTATGCAATCGGCGATATCCATGGCAGGCTTGATTTGTTGCAGACGCTTTTGACCGCGTTGGATCAAGACGTTCCGCTGGTCTTTCTGGGCGACTATATCGACAGAGGCAACTACAGCGCGCAGGTCCTGCGTCATTTGCATCATCTCAGCCTGACCCCAGACCGGAAGGTGGAGTGCCTGAAAGGCAACCACGAAGAAATGTTGCTGGGTTTCCTTGATCACCCGCAGGAACGGCAGCGCATCTGGATGCATAATGGCGGCACGCAGACCTTGGCTTCGTTCGGCTTGATCAACACCAGTGACCTTGCGGCCGATGTGGTGGCTGAACAGTTGCGCGATGCCATGGGTGAGCCGTTGCTCGACTGGATTCGCAACCGCCCCCTGATTTGGACCAGTGGCAATATTACAGCGGTGCATGCGGCACTAGATCCCCAAAAACCGCTTGATGAACAAGCTGCTCAGACCTGCCTTTGGGGTCATCCCGATTTCTCGGAAAAATCTAGGAAAGACGGTCAATGGATTGTGCACGGGCACACGATCGTGGATGAGCCGCGCGTGCGCGGCGATGTCATCGCGATTGACACCGGCGCCTTTGCCACGGATCAGCTTACAGCTGCAGAGGTTTCGGATGGTGCTGTTCGGTTTATCTCGACCAGCCGTTCCGGCATTGTCCGGACTTCGGCGTAACCCGCTAACCGACGATCATCTGTTTCATTTTGAGGGCTTCGTATTCCAGCTCCTTCAGCCGGAAATGCACAACATCGCCGATAGTGATGATGCCGCGCAGATTGCCGCCGCTCATCACTGGCATGTGACGGAACCGCCCTTCGGTCATGGTTTTCAGCACATCGTCCAGATAGTCTTCGGGCGCGCAGGTCTTGACTTCGGTCGTCATCAGATCGGCCACAGATTGCGGCAGCGTCTGCCCCGGCGTTTCTGCCATGCGTCGCACGATGTCGCGTTCTGACAGAATCCCCTGTAACGCACCATTTTGATCTGTTACCACCACGGCGCCGATGCGTTTTTCCCGCAATATGTCCACAACAGCGTGAATCGTATCATTCGGACGCACCGAAAAAACGGCATCTCCTTTGCCTTCCAGCAACTTGGCAACCGTCGTATGCGTATGAGACAGATTGGACTCAACAGACTGACTATGGGTTGTCGACCCGGCCTTGTCGCCGCGTGTCGGGGGCTGGTAAGAGCTTGGGGCCATGGGTGGTCTCCTCCTTCACCGGATTGGCTGTTTCCTCTACCTTATCGCAGGCACAAATCCTGTATAGGGTTCAATTTAGAAAACTGGCGCAACCCGACCACTTTACAAGGAAATCCAGGCTTTTGAGCGATCTCTATCTGACCCCTCCCGTGGCTGCGCTAATCTTTTTTGTTGTTGTCGTTTGCGGGCACAACTTTCGCATGGCGTGGAAGCAGCAGCCAGAGGGTTGGCAGAGACGTGCGTGGTTTTTCGGCCTACCTGCGGCAATCGGGCTTTTCGTTCTGGCGTTTCTACCGCTCAAAATCTGACGTTGGTTTGACTCTGATCAG
This sequence comes from Alphaproteobacteria bacterium, assembly GCA_030426685.1. Classification (GTDB taxonomy): domain Bacteria; phylum Pseudomonadota; class Alphaproteobacteria; order Rhodobacterales; family Rhodobacteraceae; genus Ruegeria. The sequence goes on along the minus strand of JAUHYC010000008.1, from coordinate 99,154 downwards.
GGCCGCTGGCATATGCCGGGCACGTGTTTTCCCAGGAGATTCTGATGCGCCATCTGATTGCACTGGCATCGTTGCTGTTTGTAACCGCCTGTCTGTTTGACAAGGAACCGGATGTCGTGCGCCTTTCGGGCGAAACGATGGGAACCACTTTCAAAATTACGGCAATCGGCGATGATCTGGACGAAGCGGCGCTTGGAGAGGCGGTTCAGGACACGCTCGCGCAGGTCAACGCCAAGATGTCCAACTGGGACCCGAATTCCGAGGTTTCGACATTCTCGGCTTCGACCAGTACCGAGCCCATGCAGGTTTCCGATGAATTCGCCCTGGTGATCGAAGCTGCGAATGAGGTTCACGCCAAATCCGGTGGCACATTTGATGTGACCCTGGGCCCTTTGATCGAGCTCTGGGGATTTGGTCCACGCAAACCCGAAGACCCGGTTCCGGCCGACGAAGACATAACATCGGCATTGGCTCGGGTGGGCCAGGCGCGACTGCTGACGCTGGATGGCTCCGCTGGCACGTTGGCCAAATCGGATGCCGGTGTCGGGATCAATTTGTCGGCAATAGCCAAAGGCTACGGCATTGATGCGGTTGCGGCTCAGCTGCGTGAGGCCGGGATAGAAAACTACATGGTAGAGATCGGTGGCGATCTGGTTGCCATGGGTCAGAACGACAAGGGCGAAAGCTGGCAGATCGGAATCGAAAAGCCTGAAACCGGTGCGCAGGCCATTCAACTGGTCGTCCCGCTTGATAATCTGGGCATGGCGACTTCGGGTGACTACAAGAACTACTTCGAGCAGGACGGCGTGCGCTATTCGCATATCATTGACCCGACAACGGGCAGGCCGATCACGCACAGCACCACGTCGGTCACGGTTCTGGCGGAAAACGCGATGATGGCGGATGCATGGGCCACCGCGATGCTGGCACTGGGTCAGAAAAAGGGATTTGAACTGGCCGAACAGCACAATCTTGCCGTGTTTTTCATCTCGCGGGATGTGACAAGCGGTGAAGAAGCCTATATCACCGTGCAAAGCAGCGCGTTCAAGGATGCGCTGGGGACCAACTGACTGGCAGGAACCGTTATGAGCACCTTTATTCTGGCATTTGTGTTGCTGTTGATCATCATGGTCGGGATGTCTTTGGGTGTGATGCTGATGGGCAAGACCATCAAGGGTAGCTGCGGTGGCCTCAATGCGATCTCAGGTGCTGATAAATGTGTGGTGTGTCAAAAGGATATCGATCCTGACAGCCCGCTGCGTGACCAATTGCAGTGCAAGCGTGCCAAAAAGATGCTGCAGCAAATGGAAGGCTAGGATACCACTCTTGGCATGACCAAAGCCAAGAACATCCTTTTCATCATGTTCGATCAGCTACGCTGGGACTATCTCAGTTGCTACGGGCATCCGCATCTGCACACCCCCAACATTGATCGGCTTGCTGCAAAAGGTGTTCGGTTTACACGTGGCTACATCCAGTCGCCAATCTGCGGCAGTTCCCGCATGTCAACCTATACAGGGCGCTACGTACATTCGCATGGTGCGTCGTGGAACGGTATTCCGCTGAAAGTCGGAGAGATGACCATGGGTGATCATCTGCGCAAAGCGGGGATGGAGTGCTGGTTGGTCGGGAAAACCCACATGCGCGCCGACGCCGAGGGGATGGCCCGTCTGGGGCTTGAACCAGACAGCCTGATCGGTGCGCGGGTCGCCGAATGTGGCTTCGATGTCTTCGAGCGCGATGACGGGATGCGCCCCGAAGGACCGGATGGGTTTTATGATCCAGGCGGGGCGAAGAAGTATAACGAGTATCTGAAAGACAAAGGCTACGAGAGTGACAACCCCTGGCATGATTTCGCAAATTCCGGCCTTGATGCAGATGGCAATGTGCTCTCGGGTTGGTTCTTGAAGAACTCGTCCGAGGCTGCGAATATCGCCGAGGAAGACAGTGAAACGCCCTATCTGACCACCCGTGGCATCGAGTTCATGGAAAGTCACGAGGGGCCGTGGTGCTGCCACCTCAGTTATATCAAACCACATTGGCCCTATATCGTGCCGGAACCATATGCCTCAATGTATGGTCCCGAGCACGTCCTGCCCGTGGTCCGGTCCGAAGCTGAACGACAGAACGCCCATCCCGTACTCAAGGCGTTCATGGACACGAAAATCGGCCAGACCTTCTCGCGTCAGGATGTGAGAGAGGCTGTGATCCCCGCCTATATGGGGCTGATCAAACAGGCCGACGATCAGATGGGGCGGCTGTTCGATTGGATGGAACAGACCGGGCGGATGCAGGACACCATGATCGTGCTGACGTCGGACCACGGTGATTTTCTGGGCGATCATTGGATGGGCGAAAAGACTTTCTTTCACGACGCCTCAACCAAGATGCCTTTGATCATCTACGATCCATCCCCCGAGGCGGACGCGACACGCGGTACCACCTGTGATGCGTTGGTTGAATCCATTGATCTGGCACCGACTTTCCTGGAGATCGCAGGTGGTGAACCTGCTGGTCATATCCTCGAAGGGCACTCATTGCTGCCAATCCTGCATGGGAAGGCCGATCGCACGCCGCGCGATGTAGCGATCTGCGAATACGACTACTCCGCCTCACCGATCGCTCAGATGCTGAGTGCGTCGGTGCGTGACGCGGTCATGTTCATGGTTGCAAACAAGAAATGGAAGCTGGTTCATTGTGAGGGTGGACATCGGCCACTCTTATTTGATCTCGAGAATGACCCGCATGAGTTGACCGATCTGGGCGAAAGCATTGAACACGCGGATATCATTACCGAGATGTATGATCATCTGTTCTCATGGACCCGCCGCCAATCACAGCGCACAACACGTTCTGAACAGCAACTATTAGATATGCGCGGCTCAAGTCGGGGTACGGGCGTGGTGATCGGGGTCTATGATGAGAACGACCTGCCCCTTGAGTTGACCGTCAAATACCGCAACCGCAAGGCGCGGCCCTTTGGAGACTACAAGTCAGATTAATTCTACTCTTGCAGCCTTAAAAGACGGTTCAACCTTGCGCGGGCAGGGGGTAGAAGACGACAACGCCGCCGCAATCGGAGAGCTTTCATGACCGCCCCCAAACCCGTAGTTCTGTGTATCCTCGATGGTTGGGGCCTGTCCGATGACACAAAGGCCAACGCACCTTATCTGGCCAACACCCCGACCTTTGATGCCCTCATGGCAGAAGGCCCTCATGCGCAGCTGATCACGCACGGGCCGGACGTGGGCCTTCCAAGCGGTCAGATGGGCAATTCCGAAGTCGGTCACACCAATATCGGGGCAGGGCGAGTGGTTGCGATGGATCTGGGACAGATCGATCTGGCTATTGAAGACGGTTCGTTCTTTGACAATGAGGCGCTGAAGGATTTCATCGTCAAGGTGAAAGCCGAAGATGGAACGGCTCATTTAATGGGGTTGGTTTCTGATGGCGGTGTGCATGGGCATCTCGATCATATCGTGGCCGCCACCAAGGCCATCACCGATGCAGGTGTGTCTGTCGCGTTGCATGCCATCACCGACGGGCGCGATGTGGCGCCGAAATCAGCCTTCACCTATATCTCAGAGCTCGGAGACCGTTTGCCCAAAGGCGCAAAGATCGTCACCGTCTGCGGGCGGTACTTTGCCATGGACCGAGACAATCGCTGGGAGCGGGTGTCCGAGGCCTATGACGCGATGGTCAAGGGGCAGGGGCGCAATGTGCAATCGGCGCATGAGGCCGTTGACCACGCCTATAACCAATCCGAGACCGACGAGTTCATCGCACCCACGGTGCTTGCCGGGTACACTGGCATCCAAGATGGTGACGGGTTTTTCTGCCTGAATTTCCGTGCCGACAGGGCCCGTGAAATTCTGCGTGCCATTGGTGAACCCGGCTTTGCCGATTTCGACACAGACACGCGCCCGCGATTGTCGTCGCTTCTTGGCATGGTCGAGTATTCCGATGGTCACAATAACTATATGACAACTGTGTTCCCCAAGCGGGACATTGTGAATACTCTGGGTGAATGGGTCGCAAAACAGGGCCTGCGGCAGTTCCGGTTGGCGGAGACCGAAAAATACCCCCATGTCACTTTCTTCCTGAACGGTGGTAGAGAACAGCCCGAAAGGGGTGAAGATCGCTTCATGCCGAAATCGCCCAAAGTGGCGACTTATGATCTGCAGCCCGAGATGTCCTCGGCCGAGGTGACCGAAAAATTCGTTGAGGCGATTCAGGCGGGGTATGACCTGATTGTCACCAATTATGCCAACCCCGACATGGTCGGTCATACCGGCGACCTGCAAGCGGCGATCAATGCCTGTGAGGCAGTGGACCAAGGTCTGGCACAGGTTGTCGCGGCGGTTCAACAGGCAGGCGGCGCAATGATCGTCACAGCGGATCATGGCAATTGCGAAATGATGATCGACCCGGACACAGGTGGCCCGCACACCGCACATACATTGAACCCCGTTCCGGTCGCATTGATTGGAGGTCCTAAGGATGCACGCCTGCGCAACGGGCGACTGGCGGATCTGGCTCCAACCCTCCTGCAGCTCATGGAATTACCGGTGCCACCTGAGATGACAGGAAAAAGCTTGTTGACATGAAGGCTTACCGGTTCATCTTAATGTTGGTTTGGGCCTGGCCTGCCAGCGCCCAGGATCACCCGTCGGAGGCAGCGCTGGAGGCGGCGCAGATGCTGGAGCAAGCTTCCGTTTCCTTGTCCGAGGCCGAAAGTGCCCGTGATCGGGTGCGCGCGCTGACCGAAACGATCCAGGCCTATGAGGCCGGGCTAACCGCGATGCGTGACGGGCTGCGCCGCGCCGCATTGCGCGAGGCTCAGTTGAGCGCCGATCTGCAATCGCGCGAACAGGATGTGGCGCAATTGCTGGGTGTGCTGCAAACAATCGAAACGACCGCTCCTCCGATTCTGATGCTACATCCTTCGGGTCCGTTGGGGGCAGCGCGCACGGGCATGATGTTGTCCGAAGTCACACCGGGTCTGAATGCACAGGCTCAGGCATTGGCCGCCGACTTGCATGAGGTGCAGACATTGCGCCAATTGCAGCAAAGCGCCGCCGATACACTGACCGAAGGCCTGACAGGTGTGCAGGACGCGCGCGCCCAGCTGAGCGAAGCCATTGCCGACCGGACCGATCTGCCACGTCGCTTTGTCGAAGACCCGGTTCGCACCGCCATTCTGATCTCGTCTACAGAAACGCTGGATGGGTTTGCCAGCGGATTGTCCGAAATTTCCGAGGGTGAGATCGCCCAATCGAATGGTGATGTCACCGACCTCAAAGGACGGATCGCTTTACCCACCCAGGGTGTTGTACTGCATCAGGCAGGCGAGACGGATGCCGCTGGTGTTACCCGCCCCGGCCTTGTTCTTGTCACGCGCCCGCGCGCACTGGTTGTTTCACCAACCGCTGCAACGATCCGATACAGAGGGCCGCTGCTGGATCTTGGGAATCTGGTGATCCTTGAACCTCAGCCGGGCCTGTTGTTCGTATTCTCTGGCCTGCAGGAGGTTTACGGTCAGACCGGAGAGGTAATCCCCGAGGGTACTCCGGTCGGGCTGATGCCCGGTGAAACACCCGGAATCGGCGCTATTATGTCAACAAGCAGTGATGGCACTGGAACTGACCGGTCAGAAACGCTCTATATAGAAGTAAGACAAGACAACAGCCCCGTGGACCCGGACCTTTGGTTCCGGACGGACAAGGATGGATAAGCGAGTATGAAGAAATTTGTAATGGCCGGTCTGGCCGGCACCCTGGCAGGGTTCATCGCAACCACCCAGATCGCAGGCCCTTTGCTGGCGCAGGAGGCGGAAAACAAGGCCAGTGTCTATGAGCAGCTGGACCTGTTCGGTGACATCTTCGAACGAATTCGGGCGCAATATGTCGAAGAAGTCGAAACTGATGAGCTGATTGAGGCCGCGATTGACGGGATGCTGACTTCATTGGACCCGCATTCCAGCTATCTGTCCCCCGACGATGCCGAGCAGATGCGGGTGCAAACTCGTGGTGAGTTCGGCGGACTGGGCATCGAGGTGACGCAGGAAGACGGTTTTGTCAAAGTCGTCTCGCCGATCGATGACACCCCGGCCGATGCCGCGGGGATCGAGGCAGGCGATTTCATCACCCATGTTGATGGAGAAAGCATTCTGGGTCTGACGCTGGACAAAGCGGTCGATCTGATGCGTGGCCCGGTTGGGTCCGAGATCGTGATCACTGTTGTGCGTGAAGGCGAAGCCGACCCGTTTGATGTCACCATTATCCGCGACACCATCAAGCTGACCGCCGTTCGGGCCCGCACTGAAGGCACCAGCGTTGTGCTGCGTGTGACCACATTTAACGACCAGACCTACCCCAACCTCAAGGAAGGTTTGGAAAAGCAGATCGAAGAGGCCGGAGGCGTGGAAAACGTCAACGGCATCGTCCTGGATCTGCGCAACAATCCCGGTGGCCTGCTGACCCAGGCCATCAAGGTCTCGGATGCATTTCTGAACGAGGGTGAGATCGTCTCGACCCGGGGCCGTAACCCGGAAGATGGAGAGCGTTTCAATGCTACACCTGGTGATCTGACCGGGGGCAAGCCCATTGTTGTCCTGATCAATGGCGGATCAGCTTCTGCATCCGAGATTGTGGCGGGTGCGTTGCAGGACCATCACCGCGCAATCGTCGTCGGCACCAAGAGCTTCGGCAAGGGTTCGGTCCAGACGGTTATGCCGCTGCGGGGGGACGGTGCAATGCGCCTGACCACCTCGCGCTATTATACGCCATCGGGCCGCTCGATTCAGGCGCTAGGGGTCAGCCCCGATATCATCGTGGAACAACCGCGCCCAGCGCCTGCGACTGAGGAAGAAGAAGAGGCCAATGCGCGCACACGCTCCGAGGCTGATCTTCGCGGTAGCCTAAACAACGACAGCCTGAGCGAGGATGAAATTCGCCAGATTGAAGAGGACCGTGCCCGGGCCGAGGCGACGGCGGAACTGCGCGAGCAGGACTATCAGCTGGCCTATGCCATCGATATCCTCAAGGGTCTGTCGGCCCTTAACCCGACCGGACCATCGCAGTAAGGAGAATAGGGGCCGCAAGCTTGCAACCCTATCAACCTTCGACTTTGTGCAATTTCTTCTCGTCCAACAAAAGGGCGAGGATGATCCCGACTGAAACCGAGATCGCCGCAAAGACAAAGGCCATGTTCATCCCTGCATCAAAGGCCGTCGCAATGGCGGCCTTTACCTTTTCGGCCTCACCTGACCCCAGTTTCTGCAAAATGGCTTTTGCGGAGTCGGTTGTTAGTGTTCCACCGTTGAGCAATTTCTGATCTGCCTCGGACAAGTTGATGCCCGCCTCGGCAAGATGGCCTCGCAAATTGGACAGGCTGGTGACATACATGATGGCTGTGGCACAGGCGACGGAAATTGCGCCATAGACGAGGTGGGTCATGAAACTCAGCCCACCAACCAGACCAGCGCGTTCGGGCTTTACCGCGCAGACTGCCGCAGTGCCCGAAGGACCAACCGTCAGCGTCGCCCCCAACCCCATGAGCGCCATGCCGGGCAGTATCTGAAAATACCCCCAGCTCTCGGGCATGATTACAACGCTCACCGCACCGACGGTTGCACAGAGATATCCCCACAGCAGCAACCGTTTGGGCCCGAAACCATTATAGAGCGTACCCGAAACGATTGAACCAACCGCAAGCAATATCGTCAAAGGAGCCAGCCCCAGAGCCGACTGGAACACCGACCAGCCAAGAACCTTTTGCATGTATTGCGGGAAATATAGCAAGGCCACGAACGCAGCCGAGACGTTGAACATATTCAGGCCCAGAGTGATCAGAAACTCTCGGTTCTGCATCAGCTGCGGCAGCAAAAGCGGTTCTTCGACCCGTTTTTCAACCTTCGGAAACAAGAAAAACAGCATTGCGCTGACAAAAAACAGCAGCAATAGCGGCAGTGAGGTCCAGCCCCAGTCTGCCCCCACGTCCAGCCCATAAAGCAACAACAGAACCGCAAAGGACAGGACGCCCATACCTGCAAAGTCAATATGTTCACCTTTTTTGTGTTTGGTCTCGCGCTCCATGAGCAGGAGCGTAGTTGCAATCGAGATGCAGGAAAACACGACACTGGCAAGGAAGAACAGCCGCCAGTCGCCCATATTGACTACGGCGCCGCTGATCATTGGGCCAAATACATTACCGGTGGTCACGCCAGCCAGGATAAGACCCATCACAAGCGCACGGTGTTCTTTTTTTGAGACCTTTGTGGCCCCGAACGCTAAGGTGCAGGGCCAGACGCAACCTGCGCCGATCCCCTGCAGAGCCCGCGCACCGATCAGATAGTCGAGACCGGGAGAAACAAAACAAAGCACCGAGGCAAACAGAAAAATCGAAAGACCGATGATCATCACTTTTCGATGACCGTACATATCCCCCATCCGTCCACCCGCGACCATGGTCATGGCAAAGAACAGGGCGTAGATATTCAGAACCCATTGGGTGCTGGTGATGTCCGCGTCAAAGCTGCTTTCGATGGCCGGGACCAGCATAAGGGCTCCGGTGAAATCGATACCGATCCCGAATGCTGTCACCATCAATGCGATGACCTTAATGATGCTTGTGCGGTCCATGAGGTCACCAGAAAAGATCTGAATAACCCAATGATGCACGGTTATGTCTGAAAAGATAGGAAAATTGCCGGGCACTGGCCCATCGGTGTCATGGCTCAGAGGTCTGAGAACGTCGAAACGCCCGTTTAAGCATATCTAATTCTGCGCGCAAAAGGGCAACCTCGGCCCGCAGATCGTCTGCGGCGAAAGAGCCCGCGATGACAGTGAAATCGCCGAGCTTGTCACCCGTGACAGCATCAGCAATCAGGATGCAGTGCACCCCCTCGGACAGTGCTGCACGCGGCACCGGGATACGCAGCGCCCAGCCATCGCCATCGGGCCTCAGTTCGACATTTGGCAGCTGTTCGCCGAGGTACTCGACTTTGATCCTGGGTTCATTCGCGGCGGTCAGATGCCCCTCCCACAGGGAGTCTTCAAACCGGATCGGTGTCAGGGTCATCTGTGTCATCAGTTGTTCCCTACAGATCGGCCCGGTGGTGACGGCAGAATGTCAAGTCACGCAGGACAACACGGTTCATCGCAGGCTGTTCAATAATCAGATCAAGCCAGAGCTTTTCTATTCTGCGTTCGTTCAATTGCAAATGGGCTAAATCGAAATCCACATCGGCCTCTGATCGTGACAGGTCCAGTTCTCGCAGAACTTGCTCGGTATTTGGGCCATGCTGAATGTTAAGTCGCGTAAAAACCAGCGTCGGACGTTCACTTTCGACTAGCATGGCAACGCGCATTAGATGTTGGCGGGTCAGATCCACCGCAGATTCGGCAGGCAGTTCGACTGACAGGGAAAGAAACGAGCCTTGAAAATCAAAGACCTCAACGGCAAGGCTGAAGGGCGCCAGGTCTTTGTCCCGGCGGTTTCGAACCTGCTGAATGGCGATTTCGGACCGATCGCAGTCATGAAACAGTGTCACCCGTTCGTCCAGTCTCGCCTTGCGCGGGGCCGAGGCTAGGCCCCTGCGCGTCAAAGGTGCTTTCCACAACTCTGGTCGCCAGGACCAATCCGTACCCAGCGGCCGTGAGAAACGGTTCGACCCGACATGCGGCCGGATCAGGCGGCTATCGGCCTTTTGCACGAGCTGATCCAGTTGACGGTGCAACCGGCGGGCGTCTTCTCGTTGACGGCGCAACTCGGGCAGAGTGGTTTGATCCGCCTGCTGCGCGGCCCGGCGCCATCGCGACAGCACCTTACGTTGAAGATATCGGTCCAGAAGTTTGTCCATTGCCTCACAATCCGCTTCTGATCTCTCTTTAGTCAAAGACCGTGCCGGGGACAAACCCGACTTGAACCAGATATCACGATCTTCAACAGAGAGGCATAACCGCCTGGAAATCTCAGGTTGAACCCTTTGTCATTCTTGCAATAACTCAAGCCCACGCTTACCTTCTGCGTTCTGGTCGCGCAGGCTTTGGGCAACGCCTCCGTATCAATAATGTGTCATAACGAGGCAGGGGCATGGAACCCACCCTATTTTCATTCATCTGGAAGCATTCAAAAAAACAGCAAATGGTGCTGCTGTTGCTGACGATCCTGTCGTTTCCATTCCTTTATGCCTCACTTGAGTTGCCTAAACAGATCATCAATGACGCGATTGGTGCGCCCACTGACACAGTGACGGTGTTCGGGATTACGGTGACTCAGGTGCAGTATCTGTTGATCCTATGCTTTGCATTTCTGGCCACCGTGATTGTCAGCGGCCTGATGAAGATGCGCATCAACACGATGAAGGGCGTCCTGGCCGAACGGATGCTGCGGCGGCTGCGCTTTACCCTGATCAGCCGGTCCATGCGATTCCCAAAGTCGTATTTCGCCACCACCAGCCAGGGAGAGCTGGTGTCGATGATCACGTCTGAGGCTGAACCGATGGGGGGGCTGATGGGCGACGCCATCGCGCAGCCGGTGTTTCAGTTTGGCCAGATGATGACCATCGTCACCTTTCTGTTCATGCAAAGCGTCTGGTTCGGGCTGGCCAGTATCGCGCTGATCCCATTGCAGGCCTGGCTGATCCCCAAGCTGCAGCGCCAAATCAACTTGCTGAACAAGGACCGGATTCAGGAGGTTCGCCGCCTGAGTTCGGAAATCGGCGAAAGCGCAGCGGGTATCAGTGATCTGCGCACCAATGGCGGCTGGCGTTATCGTCTGGCGCAGTTCAGTCACCGTCTTGGCACCTTGTTCGAGATCCGATTCAAGATCTACAACAAGAAGTTCTTCATGAAATTCCTCAACAATCTGATCACTCAGATGACGCCCTTCCTGTTCTACTCGGTGGGTGGCTATCTGGCGATCACGGGTGAGGTGACGGTGGGCGCGCTGGTGGCCGCACTGGGGGCGTACAAAGACCTGAGCGGGCCTTGGAAAGATTTGCTGACTTACTACAACCAGGTCCAGGATATGTCGCTGCGCTGGGAAATCGTGACCGAGCGGTTCGCACCCGCAAATATGATCCCCGAGAACCTGTTCGAGGGTGTTCCCGAAACGATCCCGCACCTGACTGGCGACATAGAACTGCGCAATGTGACCGTCCGCGACGATGACGGAAAGACGATCCTCGAAGATATCGATCTGACCATTCCGCGTGGTGCACGGGTGGCGATACAGTCTGCGCATGCTTCGGAGCGCAGTGCGCTGGCACAATTGCTGACCCGGGAGTTGCTGCCCGTTCAGGGCGAAGTGGTTCTGGCGGGTCACAATCTGAATGATCTTCACCAATCAGTAATCGCCGCAAGGATCGGGTATGCTTATTCAAGGCCCTATCTGTTTGACGGAACGCTGGGCGACAATCTTTTGATGCCGCTGCGCACGCATCCCCAGCATGAAGAAGACGCGTTGCGGGTGCCCTCGCGTCAGCAGATCGAGGCCGTCAGGGCGGGTAACCCGCCGGATTCGCTGAGCGATGAATGGATTGATCCGGGTCTGGCCGGACTTGATGATATCGAGGATATCCGTGACTGGTGGTTCAAGCTGGTCGAAGCGATGGGCATCGATGAATTCATGTTCCGGCGCACTCTACGCTCCCAATTCGACCCTGAGGTGCATCCCGTCCTTGCGCAAGAGATCGTCAATCTGCGCGACACCGTTGCAACGCGCCTGCAGGAACGTGGTCTGGACAAATATGTCTATCGCTTCGATCCTGAACTATTCAACCCGGCGGTACCGTTGGGGGGGAATCTTCTGTTTGCGTCTCCGTCTCATGATATCGCCCCGGACATTCTGGCGGGTGACAGGCGTTTTCTGTCGATGTTGGCCGCGCATGAGCTGGACGCAGACGCGCTCAGCATTGCCGAGGCAGTTCTCGATACCCTGAACCAGACCTTCGGACGAGACGGGGCGGATCACCCGTTGTTCTTGCGGCTTGGCATGTCAAAAGACATGTATCACCGTCTGCTCGATATCGAAGAACGGCGCAAAACCAAGGGTGAAGAAGCCATCGGCGATCAGGAACGTGCGCTGCTGTTGACCGTCCCGTTCATGCTGACCGCTGAACAAATCGGCCCAAGTTTCCCCGAGGAGTACAAGGACAAAATCCTTTCCATTCGTCGCAGTCAGGCCGAGCGGCTGCGGGGCGCTATGGGTGCGATGTTCGTGCCGGTGTCACCGGACGTCTACGTTCCCCGCCTGACAGCAATGGAAAACGCGCTTTATGGTCGGGTATCGATCATGGCGGGTGCCCATGCGGAAGAGATTGAGGATCTGGTGGCCGAGGTTCTGAACGAGGCCGGGCTGCGCCGTCGTGCAGCAGCCATCATCTATGACCTGCCTTCGGGTCTGGGTGGGAACAACCTGCCGACGGTGTTTCAGGAACGTGCCGCGTTTTCGCGGGCTGGGATCAAACGCCCTGACATTCTGATCCTGGACAAGGCCCTGGCCAGCCATGATTCCGAAAGCCGCCTTCGCACCCGGTTGAAATTGCGTGAACTGCTGCCCGATTCGATCATGATCTTCATGGAGGATCATTTTGCACACCCCGAGGCCTATGACCTGTTTGTCGAGGTTAAGGATGGCCGGATTGATGGCGTCTCGCGCGTGCGCGTCGATACCGAAGACAGTGCTTCTGATGATCTGAGCCGAAAGCTCAAAATCATTTCTTCGACCGAGTTGTTTTCGCGTCTGGATGGCCGCAACCAGCGCCTGCTGGCATTCTCGGCTCAATGGTACGAAGCTTCGGCGGGGCAGACTATATTCTCCCGCGGTCAGGCTCCGGATGCCGCCTATCTTTGCATTTCAGGCAAAGCCAGCCTGAGCTGGCTGAATGAACAAGGCGAAGAACACGTTCTTTCCACGATTGAGCCGGGGCGGTTGATTGGTGACCTTGCGATCATCACCAAAGAGCCAAGACAGATGGATCTGGTTGCCACCACGGATTGCGCGTTTCTGAGAATCGGGGCTGAAGAACTGCGCGCCGTGATTGAAAGCGACGCAGGTGTCGCAGTACAGTTACTTGAAACCGTCGCCGGGTATCTGACATCCACTGCCGAGCACCTGCGGAATTCCAACGCGCCGCTGGGAGACGCCCGAGAACCTGTAGGTTCCGGGCAGATCGATGAGCGCTGAGAATCATAACAGGGCATATGATCCTCACCAGGTGCTTCTGACCGAGGCCCGGAAGCGCCCCGAGCTGTGGCGACTGGTTGCTGGACTGGGCATTGTGGCTGTGGTCATTTTCACCTTGAATGCGATCCTTTTTACGATGGTTGCCAGCCTTGGCTCTGCTGAATGGGCAACCGAGTTTCTGACCGGATCATCACCGTCAGCACTCCTCGTCGTGTTGGCCAGTTTTATCTTTGCCACATTAGGGGTCACGCTGGCCGCCCGATTGATTCAGCGCCGCTCACTCGCCTCGATAATTGGGCCGCAAACGGTGGCGTTACTCCAATTCTGGCGAGTCATGCGTGCTCTGGCTTTGCTTGCAATCATTCTGCTCGCATTGCCGCCCTACGATCTTGGTGCTCCTCTGATCGCCAATCTGCCTCTTTCAAGATGGCTGGTCCTACTGCCTTTGTCGCTGGTTGCCGTTCTGATTCAAACCAGCGCAGAAGAGATCCTGTTCCGAGGTTATATACAGCAAGGTCTGGCGGCGCGCTTTCGGTCTCCGCTGATCTGGATGGGGCTGCCGTCATTGCTGTTTGCAGCCGGACACTACAGCCCCGCGACAGCCGGAGAAAACGCCTCTCTGGTTGCCGCGTGGGCATTGGCTTTCGGTCTTCTGGCGGCAGATCTGACTGCACGGGCTGGGACATTGGGCCCGGCCATCGCGCTGCATTTCTTCAATAATTTTGTGGCACTCCTTGTCATCTCACTGCCCGACAGCCTGAGCGGCCTGGCGCTCTATCATTTGCCGTATGAGGTCTCGGACACCGAAGCGATCAGGCCCTGGTTACTTGTCGACTTTGCGCTGATGATCGTCGGGTGGCTAACCGCGCGCATGGTCCTCAAGCGCTGATTGCAATTCTTCCCGTTGCGTCTTATTTGACGTCAACGCAGTCTCAGCAAGGTTCCGACATGAACTGGATCACAAACTACGTCCGCCCTCGGATCAACTCGATCTTCTCGCGCCGCGAAGTGCCCGAAAACCTCTGGCATAAATGCGATGAGTGCGGAACGATGCTGTTCCACCGCGAGTTGGCGGAGAACCAGAATGTCTGCACCCAGTGTGACCACCACATGGCGATCACGCCGCGCGAACGGTTCATGCACCTGTTTGACGGTGGAATTTTCACCGAAGTCGCTGTCCCCGCGCCGAAAGACGACCCGCTGCATTTCCGCGATCAGAAGAAATACCCGGACCGGATGAAAGCGGCCCAGAAAAAGACCGGCGAAAAAGAGGCGATGCTGGTCGCAACCGGTGAGATCGGACGCACACCGATTGTGGCAGCGGCTCAGGATTTTTCGTTCATGGGCGGTTCGATGGGCATGTATGTCGGAAATGCTATCATCGCAGCAGCACAGGAAGCGGTGAAGCTGAAACGCCCGCTGATCCTGTTCTCTGCCGCTGGTGGTGCACGGATGCAGGAAGGCATCCTCAGCCTGATGCAGATGCCACGTACAACCGTGGCGGTCGAGATGCTGAAAGAGGCGAACCTGCCATATATCGTCGTGCTGACCCATCCGACCACGGGCGGCGTGACCGCATCATATGCTATGCTGGGCGATGTGCACATTTCCGAACCCAATGCGCTGATTTGCTTTGCCGGTCCCCGCGTGATTGAACAAACCATTCGCGAGAAACTGCCTGAAGGGTTTCAACGCGCCGAATACCTGCTGGATCACGGCATGCTGGATCGCGTCACCAAGCGCACCGAAATGCGCGATGAGTTGATCACCATTACCCGGATGCTGATGAACCAGCCCCCTGCGGTAAAAGGTGACCTGCCTGCACCAGAGACGGTTGCGGCTGCAGAGGATTCGCCTACCGAGGAAGCGGCGGAGAAATGACCGGTCAGACTTCGGACGTCATCCTTGACCAGATGATGGCGTTGCACCCCAAGATCATCGACCTGACCTTGGACCGAGTCTGGCGTCTTTTGGCCGCACTGGACAATCCACAGCTGAAACTGCCCCCGGTGATCCATATCGCCGGAACCAATGGCAAAGGCTCTACCCAGGCCATGATCCGCGCAGGGCTCGAAGGGGCAGGGAACACGACCCATGCCTACACGTCGCCCCACCTGGCGCGCTTTCACGAACGCATCCGCCTGGCCGGAGAACTGATCTCGGAACCCGAACTGACGGCGGTTCTGGATGAATGCTACGCGGCTAATGGCGGTGAAAACATCACCTATTTCGAGATCACCACCTGCGCTGCCCTGTTGGCCTTTGCCCGCACCAGAGCGGACTACACCCTTCTCGAGGTCGGGCTCGGAGGCCGTCTGGACGCCACCAATGTCATCGAACAACCTGCGGTTACCGTGATAACCCCAGTTTCGGTCGATCACGAACAGTTTCTGGGAAATACCTTGGGCAAAATCGCGGCTGAAAAGGCAGGGATCATCAAACCCGGCGTTCCCTGCATCGTTGGCCCGCAAGAGGACGAAGCGCTCGACGTCATCGAATATACAGCAGCGCGCCTTGGCGCACCGCTACTGGTGCATGGTCAGCACTGGCATGTGCATGAAGAAAATGGACGTCTTGTCTATCAGGATGAAACCGGCCTGCGCGATCTGCCACTTCCCAACCTGTTGGGCGCGCATCAGATCCAGAATGCAGGCGCGGCGCTGGCGGTTCTGCGCCACCTTCAGATGGGCGACGCGGCTTATGAAGCCGCAGTTACAAAGGCCGAATGGCCTGCCCGGATGCAGCGCTTGAAAACCGGCCCGCTGACGGAACTGGCTCCGCAGGCCGAACTGTGGCTGGACGGTGGCCACAACGCCGCCGCCGGTAAGGCCCTGGCAGATGTTTTGGCGAAGCTGCCACAACAACCGACACATTTGATCTGCGGTATGCTCAACACCAAGGATGTCACTGGCTATCTCACCCCGCTGGCCACACAGGCAGATACGCTGACGGCGGTTTCGATCCCGGGTGAAGCCAACACGCTCAGCGCAGACGATACTGCCACCGCGGCCACCAAGGTCAATCTACCCGCCACAATCGCTGACAGCGTTGCCGAGGCTCTGCGCGCAATTGTCGACAAGGACCCACAGGCTCGCGTCCTGATCTGCGGTTCGCTGTATCTCGCAGGCAATATCCTGCGTGAGAATGGCTAAAGCTTCATCTGGCCAAAAATACTCCGGGGGAGTCGCCAAAGGCGACGGGGGCAGAGCCCCCTACCGCCCCCAGTCCTGATCCTGCATTTCACGCAGGCGCGAAGCAGTGCGTTCAAACTCGAACGTCCCTTCGCCTTCGACATACAGCATCTCGGGCTCTGCGGCCGCCGAGCAGATCAGCCGCACCCGCGCCTCATAAAGCGCATCAATTAGGATCACGAACCGCTTGGCTTCGTTGAAATTATTGCGCGACAGGCGCGGGATATCTTCCAACACAAGGACCTTTACCGCCTCAGCAATGGCAAGGTAATCTCCGGGTCCCAGCATCCGCCCACACAAATCATAGAACGATGCACGTGCCACACCGTTGCGAAACGCGGGCAAAACGATCTCCCGGCCCTTGACCTGCAACGCCAATGGTTCAGCCGGGCCGCCCGACAAATCTTGCCAAACTTCCCTGATCTTCTGGCGCGCTTCTGGCCCAATGGGCGAGAAATAAACCGGCGACCCCTCCAATCGATTCTGCCGGTAGTCAGTGGGTGAGATCAGCTCCCACACCTCAAGCTGCTCCTTGATATGGGCGATGAACGGCAAAAACAGCTGCCGGTTCAGCCCATCTTTGTACAGATCATCCGGATGCCGGTTCGAGGTCGTCACCACAACGACGCCGCCGGCATGAAGCATATCGAACAACCGCCCGACGATCATCGCATCTGTGATATCTGTGATCTGCATCTCATCAAACGCCAGCACCCTGACTGATTTGACAACAGCTTCGGCCACCGGGGCCAATGCATCCTCGACCCCATCCTCGCGGGCCTTGTGCAACCCGGCATGGATTTCCTGCATGAAGGCATGAAAGTGGACTCGCCGCGCCGGGATATCACCCAAAGTCTCGACGAACATATCCATCAGCATTGACTTGCCGCGACCTACGCCCCCCCAAAGGTACAACCCCTTGGGTGGCGGCGGTGCCTTACGGAACAGTCTTCGTTTGTTCGGCTCGGCCAGCGCCGCCCGAATACGATCAAAACGAGGCAGAACAGCCTCTTGCGCATCATCCCGCGACAGCGTGTTATCCGCGATGCGGGCCTCGTAGAGCGAAATCAAATCCGACATACCCGAGCCATACCGTCCACCCGACGCGTTGAAAAGAAACCTTTTTCCCGACACATCAGATTTGCTGAACCGACGCCGCAAAATTCCTGAATTGACGCGAATTGTAACCCCGTTACGCTTCTGACCGATCACAGCCCGAGAATTTCATGCCGCAAAGCGCCCGCCTTCTGAATCCGATCCTGATCGTCGGTTGCATCATCATCACCGTCAGCTTTGCGGTGCGTGCGTCATTTGGCGTGTTTCAGATCCCCATAGCAGACGAGTTCGGCTGGTTACGCACTGATTTTTCCATGGCCATCGCGATCCAGAATCTGGCTTGGGGAATAGGGCAGCCCATATTTGGTGCCATCGCCGAAAGGATCGGTGATCGAAAGGCAATCATCTTCGGTGCGCTGACCTACGCAGCGGGAATGGTTCTGTCCGCATGGTCCGTGACACCGTTCGGGCATCAGGCCTATGCCTGGCTCGTCGGATTCGGCATCGCCGGAACTGGCTTCGGGGTGGTATTGGCGGTGGTCGGGCGAGCGTCAACGGACAAGAACCGCTCAATGTCTTTGGCCATTGTGACCGCCGCGGGTAGCTTCGGTCAGGTGATCGGAGCGCCGGCGGCTGAGTGGTTGCTGACTTTCCTGCCATGGCAACAGGTATTTCTGGTCTTCGCGGCGGCGATCCTTGCGCTGGTCCTGATCCTGCCCTTCATGCGTGCTCCCAAGCCGGTTGCACGGTCGGAACTGGAAGAGAGCATGGGGCAAATCCTAGGCAAGGCTCTGCGCGACCCGTCATACGCCTTGATTGCGCTCGGCTTTTTCAGCTGCGGTTACCAGCTTGGCTTTATTACCGCGCATTTCCCGGCTTTCGTGACCGAGATGTGTGGCCCGA
Organism: Alphaproteobacteria bacterium; assembly: GCA_030426685.1. Lineage (GTDB taxonomy): Bacteria > Pseudomonadota > Alphaproteobacteria > Rhodobacterales > Rhodobacteraceae > Ruegeria. The sequence continues at coordinate 80,813 of JAUHYC010000008.1, read as the reverse complement.
TCCAGCCCGGCGGTGTTTTGCATTCCATCGGCATCACAACAACGTCGGCTCTGGGAGCGATCGCCATTTCGCTGATTGGCTTGGCAAATATCGGCGGCACGCTGCTGGCGGGCTGGGCCGGAAATCACTTTCCAAAGAAATACTTGCTGGCAACTGTTTATACGGGTCGTACCATCGCTGCCGCGGCATTTATCCTGTTTCCTATCACGCCATTGACCGTCATCGTATTCTCGCTGGTCATGGGCTCGCTGTGGCTGGCAACCATTCCGCTGACCTCGGGTCTCGTCGCACATCTCTTTGGGCTGCGATACATGGGCACGCTCTACGGTATCGTGTTTCTCAGCCACCAGATCGGTAGCTTTCTTGGCATCTGGCTCGGCGGACGCATGTATGACCAATATGGTGATTATACGCTGGTCTGGTGGATCGGCGTAGGCATCGGTGCCTTCAGCGCCATCGTGCATCTTCCAATCCGCGAGAACCGGTCCGAAGCCTTCGCTGTGGCCTGATCAGGGCTGAAACTTGCTGATGATATAACGGCTGGTCATCAGATCCAGATGAGCGCCACCACCGTTCTTGAACACAGTGACTTTGGACGGGTCAGGAGCGAACCTGTCCAGCGCGTAATAATCCGCAATCAGATCATCGCGTGAAATCGTGCCCTCGGCGATCGGAATGCTGATCTCACCGATATGCTCAACGGTTGTGTCATAGCTGTCCATGTAGATCGAGCCGCAGCGCAGTGCCGTGTCATCTGCCTCGCGCATCTCAGGTAAGAAGGCACCGACTAGGTTCAGATGTTGGCCCGGACGCAGCCATTCTCCTTTGATGATGGGCTGCATACTCATGGTGGCTGTGACAATAATGTCCGCGCGGCCTACAGCGTCCCGCAAATCATATTCGACATCGACATGGCTCAGTTTTCTGGCCAGCGTCTCAGCTTTGGAGCATGTCCGGTTCCACAGGCCTATTCGGGCGAGGGGAAACCCGGCAGCAAACGCCTCGCACAAGGATTCTCCGACAGGTCCTGCACCAACAATCAAGATGTTGCGACTATCCGGGTTCGCCAAACGCAATGCCCCCAGCAGACTGTCACCCGCGGTTTTCCATTTGGTCACCAGAAAGAAATCAACCAACGCCGCCAGCCGTCCGTCAGCGTCGTCATACACACTGACCGATCCGTCAATTACCGGTCGCCCGGTCCGTGCGTTTCCGGGAAAAATGGTCGTCGATTTTACGGCGATGCCTAACCCGTCGACCCAAGCCGAGCGCGTCAGCAGAGTGTCGTCGCCCCGGTAGAGAAAGGTGTCCTTGACCTGTGCCTTTGGTCTCTGATGCCCATCGGCTATGGCTTGAGTCAGTTCCACCCAGTCCAGATTGGCCTCACCCTCGGCGAATGGTATCTGAAGGACGTTCAACGCGCTTCATCCTCTGTCAGCAGGCCTTCGGTGACCAGCCGATCTGCCCAACCTTGAGGGGAATGGAAATGATGTGTCTGCCACCCCCTTGCGCGCGCGGTTTCGATATTGTCGATCCGGTCATCGGCAAATAGCAGCGCCTGAGGTGGAAGGCCGCAATCCGCCTCAACCATCTCATAGATTGGCCCATGCGGCTTGACCACCTTCATTCGGCCTGAGACATATTGTCGGTCGAACTCGTTCAGAAACGGGTAAACCGTTGTGGCGTAATCGAAATTCTGCACTCCGAAATTGGTGAGTGCAAAGACGGGTACGCCGTTGGCCCGCAATGCGCGCAGCAGGCGGACCGAATGTGGAATTTCAGGCGTTGCCAGTTCAATCCACTTGTCATGCCACATCCGAATCTCATCACGCCAGTCGGGGTACCTTTCGGCCCAACTGTAGATCGTTTCGGTGAAATGGTGCCCCTGATCGACCAGATCATTCATGCCATGCAGATCAACCTCGGCGAACATGGCGCGGCGACGCTCTTCCCCAATCACCTGATCATAATAACGTTCGGGCTGCCACTCGATCAGCACGTTTCCGATGTCGAAAATAACGGCTTCAATTGGCATGCTGTGCTCCGGTTGCATTCCACCTTTCTGCGGACTGAACCAAGCCCGCCACGGATTTGCAAGCACCAACAGCAGCGCGCAGCGCTGCCGGGCCCAACGGGAGGCGGCGCATCTTTGATGCGTCTCCCGCCGGCGGGAGCGTTACCGGCGCAGGGCCCCCCGAATCTCGCGCTCCAACACGTCCAGAAAACGTGATCGGTCCGTTTTTCCGAATGGTTTTCCACCGCCGCCTGCACCCAGCGGATTGGCCGCCCGCAAATCCGCCATCAGATCGCGCATCGCCAGTTGCTGTCCAATATTTGCGTCCGTGAAGACCTCACCATTGGGGCGCAATACACGCGCACCGGATTCGACACATTTGGCCGCCAGCGGAATGTCGGATGTCACGACCACATCACCTGGGCCGGAGCGCCCGGCGATCCATTTGTCGGCTTCATCCGCCCCTTCCGAGACGATGACGACCTGTACCAGAGGATTGGCCGACGGGCGCAAACCGCCGTTTGAAACCAAAACCATCGGAATGCGGTGCCGCGTCGCCACCCGCTCAGCCTCGGCTTTCACCGGGCAGGCGTCACCATCGATGTAGAGAGTCGTCACGCCTCTTTGGCCTGTTTAGCCGGTTTGGATTTTGGGGTTAACTTGCGAACCTTGAATTCCTCGGGAATGGGCATCCGATTGAACGCATCCAGTCCTGCGATCTTATATGCCTCGGCCAGGGTCGGATAGTTGAAAGTGTTCTGCACAAAATAGTCCACCGTGCCTTTCAGGTTCAGCACCGCCTGCGCAATGTGGATCAGTTCGGTCGCACCTTCGCCGACGATCTGCACGCCCAAAACCCGGCGGGTCTTTAGCGAGAACAGCATCTTCAGCATTCCGTGTTCCAGCCCCATGATATGCCCGCGCGACGTTTCGCGGAACCGCGCCACGCCAACCTCATAGGGGATACCGCGTTCCTGCAGTTCCTCTTCTGACATGCCGCAGGTCGAAATTTCGGGGACCGAGTAAATCCCGTACGGGTACCAGGGGCTTTCCGGCAAAGTTGGCGTTTCAAGCGCGTGGCAAGCCGCAACTCGTCCTTGCTGCAGCGACGTCGAAGCCAGCGAGGGGTGTCCGATCACATCGCCAGTCGCATAGATATGCGGCACCGAGGTTTGGTAGGTTTTCCGGTCCACGCTGATGCGGTTGCGATGATCGGTTTCGATACCGACCGCATCGAGATTCAGGGCCGAGGTGGCCCCCATCCGCCCGGCTGCAAACAACAGCATCTCAGCCCGCACATGGCGACCGTTGTCGAGAGTAACCTCAACATGGGTGCCGGCATCTTCGATCTTTTCGACGGCTGAGCCCAGTCGCAGGTCGACGCCATTCTCCCGGATCTGGTGGGTGAAATCATGGATCAGCGTCTTGTCGATGAAATCCAGAAACGTCTCACGCGGTTCAATCAGCGCAACCCGCACGTCGAGTGCCGAGAACATGGTGGCATATTCCACTCCGATCACCCCCGCGCCGATCACGCAGAGCGAACGTGGAATTTCCTCCATCTCAAGGAAATCATCGCCATCGACGACGGTTTTGCCGTTAAAGGGCACATAGTCAGGACGGTAGGTCTTGGTGCCCGTAGCAATCAGGAATTTCGCGGCGGTCAGACGTGTGGTTTCACCCGCATCTGTGGCGACCTCGACCTCATGCGGGCCGGTGAACTTTGCCAACCCGTTCAGAGTTTCGACGTGGTTGCGGTTGAACTGATGCTCCAGCACATCAACCTCGTGGTCGAGCGTCATATGCAGTCGGGCTTTCAGATCCTCTGCCCGGATCTGATCCTTCACCCTGTAAGAGCGCCCGTAAAAACTGCGCTCGCGCCAACCCGACAGGTTCAGCACGGTCTCGCGCAACGTTTTCGATGGGATGGTGCCCGTATGTACTGAGACCCCACCAAACCGATCTTTACGGTCGATTACCAGAACCCGCCGCTGCAATTTGCCCGCCTGTATGGCCGCAGCGCGGCCCGACGGTCCGGACCCGATGATGATCAGGTCGTAATCATATCTGCTCATGCCTCAGTCTCCGTATAGCGCTTCGGCGTGGAAGGTGACGTGATCCTCCATGAAGGTGGACACGAAGTAATACGAATGATCATACCCGGGCTGCAGGCGATATGTGGCCTGCTGGCGACGTTCCGCGATCGCCTGCGCCAGGGTTTCGGGGCGCAACAGGTCGATAAACTGATCGTTTGCTCCGGTATCGATCAGGATTGGCCCGTCAAATCCAGTGCTTTTCATCATCAGCGAGGCATCGTGTTTCGCCCAAGTGGTCTCATCTTCGCCCAAATATGCGCTGAGCTGTTTGCGCCCCCAATCTGCGCCTGTAGGGTTCGAAATCGGCGCAAAGGCCGAGACAGAACGGTACCGCCCGGGCAGGTTCATCGCCAGCGTCAGCGCGCCATGCCCGCCCATGGAATGGCCGGTGATGGCTTGCCGGTCGGCATCAATGGCAAAGTTCTCGATCAGCAGCGCCGGAAGCTCTTCGGCAATGTAATCCCACATTTTGAAATGTGGCGCCCATGGTGTTTGGGTTGCGTTGACGTAGAACCCTGCGCCCTGGCCCAGGTCATAGTCTTCATGATCCGCCACACCTTCGCCACGCGGTGAGGTGTCGGGAAACACCAACGCAATGCCCTGTTCCGCTGCCCAGCTTTGCGCACCAGCCTTTGTCATCGCGTTTTCATGGGTGCAGGTCAGGCCCGAAAGATACCACAGTACAGGTACTGGCCCGTCCTTGGCTTCGGCGGGAAGAAACAGACCAAATGTCATATCACATTTGCAGGCAGAAGAGGCGTGGCGGTATACGCCCTGCACGCCGCCAAAACAGGCGTTTTCCGAAAGGGTTTCCATCAGGTCGTTTCCTTGCGTTGTGTTTGCGCCATGGCTAACGGCCCGTGGCGCTGGCGTAAAGTCCGGCTGTCTCAGGCAGCCGTTTTTTTCATGAAGATGGGGATCAAAGGGTACTGAACCACCCGATCACCAGTGGCACGGTTATTATGCTGGATATGGTCGACAGCAGGATGGCAGCCGAGGCGCGCTGCGGGGCCACGCCATAATGAGCCGCCAGCATATAGACATTGCCAGCGACAGGCAGAGCCGCCGCAGAGATAGCAACCATCGCTGGAAACGGAGAAACCGGAATCAGCCAGATCAATATCAGCGCAACAAAAAGCGGATGTAGCACCAGTTTGCAGAAACTCAACCAGGCCGCGATCTCGATGCGTTCGGCCGATTTGCCCGCCAGAGACGCTCCGATGGCGAAGAGGGCACCGGGCGTTGCAGCACCGCCCAAAATAGTGAGGAAATCGTTCAACGGTGCAGGCACCGGCAGCCGCAAGGCTGACCAGACCAATCCACCCGAGATCGACAGGATCATCGGGTTCTTCAACAAGCCGATTCCGATCAGGCGCAGTGTTCGGGCACTGACCCGGCCATCTCGCCCACCGTTGATCAGAATTACGATCAACGATGAGAACACCACCAGGTCCACGCTCAACACCAGCATCACTGGCCCGATTGCTGCCTCCGAGAATAGCATCGCCAGCATCGGCAGCCCCAAAAACCCGACATTACCGATTGCCGCACATTGTGCCTCAACCGCCGCAGTGGGGACGTTCATGCCGCGCAGATATGCAACAAGCGTCGCCAGCACATAGACGCCTGCAGTGCCAAGCAGATAGCCGAGGACCAGTCGCCCATCGAAAATCTCGGCAAAGGGCAAGGTGGCCGCAAAGCGGAACAACATCGCAGACAAGGCGAAGAAAAAGACGAACTTTGTCAGGTAAGCCGTTGCTTCAGGTGGAAAGAACCGGCTACGCCCAGCCCAGAAACCCAGGCCGATGATTGCGAAAAAGGGCAGGGTGCGCAGAAATATCTCGACCATGTGGAAGTGATAGCAGGGTTTGCCTTCGTCGCAAGCCTGGTTGGCTGCGGTTAAGGATTATGCGTGTCAAAGTCGCAATTCCCGCGAAAATCATTGAAACTGAACCGACCGGTTTATAGTGTTGCGGGGCAACGCATTCAGGAGCCATCATGACCCAAACCGCCACGATCCTGCGCACAGGCCGAAAATTCGATCAGGTATTGCGCGGGGCCCGAGAGGTATTCATGGCAGACGGGTTCGAAGGTGCCAGCGTCGATGACATCGCGCGTGCTGCTGGCGTGTCCAAGGCGACGCTGTATAGCTATTTCCCGGACAAGCGGCTCTTGTTTACCGAAGTTGCGCAGACGGAGTGCCGTTTGATGTCCGAGCGCATCATCGCGATGATCGACGAGACCAAACCCGCCCGCGAGGTTTTGACCATTGCCGCCACGCAGCTAACCGCCTTTCTGGTCTCAGAGTTCGCACAACAGGTGTTTCGCATCTGTGTCGCCGAACGCGACCGTTTTCCCGACTTAGGTAAGGCATTTTACGAGGCTGGGCCGCAGAACGGTCAGAAAAAAATGGTCGAATATCTGTTGAAGGCCGTCGACAAAGGTGAATTGATCATCGAAGACGTCAACATCGCTGCCGAGCAATTTTCCGAACTGTGCAAAGTCCGGCTTTGGAGCCGCGCTGCCTTCGGCATTCAGAGCAATTTTACCCAAAGTGAAATCGACGAAGTTGCTTTACAAGCCGTTGATATGTTCATGGCGCGCTACGGCGCTTGATCAACTGAAAATAATGGTGCGGGTGGAGGGACTTGAACCCCCACGCCTTGCGGCGCCAGAACCTAAATCTGGTGCGTCTACCAATTTCGCCACACCCGCAACCCGGTGCGTCAGCACCGCAATGACGCGCTGAATAGCAAAGCTTTCCATCAAGGGCGAGGGGTAAATTGAGGTGTTTCACAAGAATATTGCTTACATTGCGGAAACAGTATCTTGAGTGGGTGCAAGAGACACAGAGTCGAGTTCATTGTGTTGATTTTGGATATGACCTGACGCCTGCGGCTGTTCAGGGCCGCATTTTCAGCCATGAATTGAATGCAATATTTGGCAATTATCTGAATATTGGAGAACTCAAAATTTCAGTTGCAGCTTCGATTGCACTTCCAAATTAATGTTTCCATTTCACGAACAATACACAATTGTGGCAAACGAAGTTTAACCCGGATTAGTTGAGCATAATTCAGCTCCTAACACATCCACGTTGCCGCAATGGCCACGAAGAAAGATCGAATTTGAGACCTGTGCCACGATGCGCATCGATGTTCTGCCAATGAACTAAACCATGTAAACTACTGTATTATATAGTATTATAAGGAGCTTTGACACTCAATGAACGCACCCTAGCGAGTAGGGCTATCACCCGGGTCTGAACCAAATGAAACGGTTATCGTTTGGCAAAATCGCCTTATAGTTGCAGTATTTCCCTAAGCGGAACCATAATTGCGCCACAATTCAAACGCTAAAAAATCCTATTCGCGTCAAAATAACACCGCGGTGATCGTAATTGATAAGGCGCAGGAGTTAATGAGTCTTTTTGCCATCTGGCACCGTGCGAGTTTCTGCTCAACTCCAGTACAAGGGTCTTTGCCGTGACCAACCAGATCAAATCCGCTGCCTCGGAGCAAGACGTCGTTGATCTTGCACGTGAAAACTTCATCGGTGAGCTGAAAACCCTGAATCGCCAGCATCCTGGCACGGGTTTTGGTATCGCTCTCCGAACTCATTCGGGTAACCGATACCTGCTGGCCAACGCTCGCATGCCGCTCCCCGCACATAAATCTCAGGATTTTCCGACCGGGCGCCGTGTTGCGTGCCTTGAGAACGGAGAGGGCTTTAGTTCGATCGAGGTTCTGGCTGATTCCCTTGCCTACGAATCGATTTCCCCGCGAACCGAGGCTGCGATCCTCGGGAATGCGCTGGACCTGATCTCTCGCATCGACACGTTGGCGGGTCTGCCTGACGGGGCAGGGGGCCAAATCGCCGCAACTGGTACCGGAGGCTGACCATGGCGCGTAACGACCACCTTCTGTCTGTTGGAAACGAGGCCCTGTCCGAGATGACAGAGGCAATGACCTCGTTGACGACTCAGATAGACCAATTGACAGAGGTGGCGGATGCGCGCTCCTCGGCGCGGTTGGCTGCGCTGAAAACCAAGATGGAGAATTTCACCGCAAGCGTCACACTTGTCGGGCAGGTGAAGGCGGGCAAATCCTCGATCGTAAATATTCTGGCGGGGCGGCCAAACCTGCTGCCCTCGGATGTAAACCCGTGGACCTCGGTCGTCACGACATTGAACATCAATACTCGGACCGAAGGTGATACTCGGTCCAAATTCACCTTCTTCGAGCAAGAAGAATGGGACAATTTGATGGTCGGCGGGGGCCGCTTGGGAGAGCTGGCCAATCGTGCCGGAGCCGATGATGAGATGGACGACATTCGCCGCCAGATCGAAGAAATGAAAGCCAAATCCGAAGAGCGGCTGGGCAAACATTTCGACCTGATTCTGGGGCAAAGTCATCAATATGACTATTTTGACGATGAACTGATCCAGCGTTACGTCTGCCTTGGGGACGAGGATGACCCCGACATAAATCCCAAGACCGGTCGCTTTGCCGATGTGACAAAATCAGCCGAGCTGTACATGGATATCCCGCAATATCCGATCTCGCTGAAACTCTGCGATACCCCTGGTGTCAACGATACCTTCATGGTGCGCGAGCAGATTACGCTGCGCAGTCTGCGGGGTTCGGAAGTGTGCATCGTCGTCCTTGCTGCAAGCCAGGCATTGACCACGATGGACATGGCACTGATGCGGATCATTGCCCAATTCGAGAACCGTCAGATCATTTTGTTTGTAAACCGCATCGATGAACTGTCTGATCCGGTCAACCAAGTCCCGGAGATCCGAGATCGGATTCAGGACACGCTGAAGCAGAACAACATTGATACCAACACCAGCGTTGTTTTCGGTAGTGCCCAGTGGGCCGAAGCTGCGTTGACCGGCAATCCTGACATACTGACCGAGGAATCGCGTGAGGCGCTGAATACCTTCTACCTGGCTGCCGGTTTCGGTGATCAGGCGGCTTCGCTGGACAAAATCTGGGCGCTTTCGGGGTTGCCTGATCTGTTGCTGGCCATGAATGAACGCATCGCTGAAGGTGCCGGAACCCGTCTGCTGGATCGGGTGCGCCATCGGGCGCGCAACATCGCCAGCCAAATCAGGGCCACCTCGGTAGCAAAGACATTGTCGAATACCGATGGAATTGTTCGTGAACTGGATGGTGTATCGCCGGAACAGGCCGTCGCAACTGTTTCCAGTGAATACGAAAAGAAAGCCGCTGAACTGACCACAAAGCTTCGCGACAAAGTACTGGAGCGGCTGGCGTCGGCCGAAGCGAATTTTGTCAAACGCGCCACAGATTCCCTGATTTCTCATCTTGAGAAGAATGGTGAGCAGGGGACGTGGCAGTATGACCCTGCAGGCCTGCGCACCTTGCAGAAAGCAGCCTATTTCAGCTTTGCCCGGTCCATGCGCAAAGATGCCGGTGTGCTTTATTCCGCAGCCGCTGCGGATGTTGAAGCGCTGTATCAAAAATTGCTGGGAAACCACCTGGGCGAATTCAGCATCGAAGCCCCAATCGTGCCACGCGTCCCGCCACCATTGGGGATCGGTCGCACAATCGCGCTGGACCTGCAAAGCACATGGTGGCGCCGTTGGTGGCAACGTCGCAAAGGGTTCGAAGCCTATGCCGCCGACTACACACGACTGATCGCGTCTGAGGCGAACTCGATCACCAAGGATATCGAGGAGAACCAGATCGCAGCCGTTCTGGAAAATGTCCGCGCCACCTTGGCCGACTTCATGACCGAGCAGAAAGACACACTGCTCAGCATTTCGCAGTCACCGGACAGGGCCGCGGCACAGATCGCCGAACAGAAGCCGCAGAAGTCGCGCGACGATATTCTGGGTGACATCCTGAAAGACCTCAGTAACGAAGCAGCATAAGAAGAGTTATGGTAAAAAATACAGAAACCCGCTTCGTCTCTCCCAAGGCCTGGAACCGCATCGAGCAGTGGTCCCGCCGCAAACCCGTGTTTGCGCTTATGGGGGAATTCAGCGCCGGTAAATCGACGCTCATGAACTTTCTGTTGCGCAAGCAAGCCTTGCCGACGCAGGTCACGGCGACTCAGCTGCCACCTGTCTGGTTCAGCTGGGGCAACCGACCGGCTTATTTCAAGCGCCATGATGGCAGCACGCAGAACATTGAACTGGACCAGCTTGACCAGGTCGGTGTCAACGACGCTCAGTTCATTCGCATTTTCCTTGAGGCGGATATTCTTGAAGCTGTTGATCTAATCGACACGCCCGGTATTTCGGACCCCAAGATTTCAACCGATGTCTGGCAACGCGCTGTTGGTCAGGCCAATGGCGTTCTGTGGTGTACGCATTCCACGCAGGCATGGCGCGAAACCGAACGTGCGACCTGGGTGTCATTGCCCGAGCGGTTGCAGCACAAGTCTCTGTTGTTGATCACCCGCGCCGATGCCCTCGGGCCGAAGGACCGGCAAAAGGTACTGCGCCGCGTCAACCGCGAGGCGGGTCACCTGTTCAACCGTACGATCCTGTTCTCGGCCCGGGATGCCATTCTGGCACGCGACAAAACCGGTGATGCCGAGCTTTGGTCGCGCAGCGGTGGTGGTAAGATGGTCGACAGCTTCCTGGAGATCACTGAACAGGTCATGGACAACCGCGCGGATCAGCTGGCCCGGTACCAGATCGACAAGTCCCTGTCAGACACCCCCAAGGTGCAACCCCTTCGTCCTGAAAAGCGGACCGGGGACGCACCGCTAAAACTGGTCGAGCCGATAGATCAGCAAGCCGAGGGAGACGTGATTACCAGCTTCCCCGTCCGGCCTGCTCGCGTGGAGCGTCGCACCGAAGATACTGAGCGCGCCCGGATCGATTCTGATGAAGCTGAACGGCTACGAGCCCAAATGGAGGCCGAGGCAGAACCCGCCGATGAAGACCTGCGCGCGCTGTTTGCCGATCAGGATGACGATCCGCTTGATCTCAATCTTCTTGCAAACCCGACCACGGATGTGGATGAATTCGACTTCCTGGCCGATGACGAAGAGATGGATGAGGATGAGGACGAGGTAGAACTGATTGTTCTGGGCCCGGAGGATGAGAAGTCTGACCTCGAAGTTTCCACAGAACTTGCCGAAGTAGAAGCGAAAGAAGGACAACCCTCGGAAGCAACCGATGCCGCCTCGGACCTCGAAGTATCAGTTTCGTCAATCACAGCGTTGCTGTCCGAACAGGCGGAAACTGCCGATGACGACTACGAACCAGAACCGGAGTCGAACGCGTTGACGCCAGACCGGGTCGTGTCGATGTCCAGTAAAGCACATGCCGACGACGACGGTGCTGCCGGGGACGAACACCCTGCCCCTGGCGTGGACAACGTGTCGAACGCACCGGAAACCACACCATTGAGTGCATCAGCGATGTGGAGCGAAATCGTTGCCAAAGAGACCCTGCCGGATGACGCTAAGGGCCTGCAAAGCGCCTTTGCGGCCTTCCTGACGGAGTTCGACCAGATCGCGCTGGAACATAACGCCCGCAAAGACAAAGAACCGTTGCGTGCGGTTCCAAAAACCAGTGAAAGCGGCGGAGCGGAGTGGCATGCGATCTAATCCAACCCCGGCTTTCGACATCAAAGGCAGGCGGTTAGATGTCCATTGAATCCGCTTTGACCTCGGCCATCGAGACAATACCCGACTGCATTGCGGCCGGGTATGTCGATATGGAAACCGGGATGCTTCTGGGCGTTGACGCGTCTGATCAGGACAATGCCGACGCGTTGGAAAATCTCGCGCTTGCAGTAGCAAACTTGTTTCAGGGGCGCGGCGTCAAAGGGTTCGAAGATCTGCTGCGCTCAGCCGACATAGACGATGCGGAACATCCGGGATTCGGGGAAATCGCGGTGTTTTCGAACGATCGGCTGCACATCTTTCTCAGGACGCGGGAATATCCTGATCATGTGGTGTGCTACCTCTGTCGTGACAGCGCGAATGTCGGTCTTGCACTTACAAAATCACATCTCAGCCTCGGGCCGGTGGCGGCTGCGGTTTAGACGGGACCAGAGGGGGTCACGGCATGATGGATAGCGAAATACTGGATATGCTCGAAGAAATCGGGCGCTCTTCGACTGCCCGGTTGTCACCCGCAATCCGTTTGTCAGGCGACACCGCGCAATCCCGCCGGGGCAAGGTTCTGGAGGCAATCCGCGGCACCATCCTGCCCCGCAGGCTGGAATTCACCGCCGCCGATGGCGCGGTGCTGGCGATTGAGGTCAATAGCTCGCGGGTAACCGACGTGTTCCGCTGCGCCTCGGGCGCAGTTCCGGACTTTGAGACCGAAGCGCGCGAGGATCTGATCGAGCGGTTGGCGCAACTGGTATCTGACATCTCAACCGCCCCAGGTCCTTTGGAATTGGTTTCGCTGCGCCCCGACACGACGTTGGAGGCTGATGACGTCGGCATCACGTTCTCTGAGGTCAAAGCCGCCTGCGCCGAGATCGTTTTGGCGGAAGAACCGCGCATGTCGATCGTACCGGATCAGCCAACCGAACCAGAGCCAGTGCAATCCGATCAGCCATCAGTTGAAATCGCTAAGCCAGACCCTTCTGGTATAGCTGACCGGTTCTATGAGGGTGCTGACCGGTTTGCGCTGGGTCGGATGCTGATTGGCGGAGCCACGGATGAACCGGATTTCGATGGCATCTGCGCGCCCGATCAGACGGCGCACCCCGATCAGGACCTGCTGACCCGCTTCGCCCGCGATCTGACCGGCTGGCAGGCCGATAGTTCCGATACACTGTCGCACCCGCAATTGATTGTCATGCGCCCATCTGCCGGTCAGGGGGCCGGTCTCGCAATACTGAGCGACGGACAAAAAACCGCCGCCGCCGTCCATGATGCCCGCAAGCTGGGCGCCGTCGTCAACCTTTGGAAAGCCTTGAAAAGCGCCGTCGAATGACCGCGTTCCCGCCTAATAGTATCCATTTTGTGAAGTAAAATCTAAAATACGAGTTACCAGGGTATATCTTATGAGTGAACTGAACCGCCGCGAGCTTATTCGCATCGCAGAAGACATGAACGGGATGAGCAATGACGAAACACGTCAGTTTATCTCGAGGATCATTGACAACCTGTCGAACCTCAAACCTTCAATCGCCTTCGTAGGACAGATCAAAGCTGGGAAATCCCGCCTGATCAATGGCTTCACTGGTCAGGCAGAGTATTTGCCCTCAGACGTGAACCCCTGGACGACTGTGATCACCGACATGCATTTCGGCCATCCCTCAGGCCGGACGTCGGGTGCCGAATTTCACTTCTTCGACAACCGCCAGTGGCAAGCCCTGATCGCCGAGGGCGAAGAACTGCGCAATATGTTCCCGGATGAAGAGGACAGCTATAAGCGCGAGATGATCGAAGAGCAGGTCGAGGCGATGAAGACCCGCGCCAAACTGCGCTTGGGTGAAAGCTACAAACATCTGCTGGGCCAGCACCACGATCTGGATGAGCTGACATCGGACGATCTTGCCCGCTATGTCTGTGCCGGCGATGACCCGACCGATGAAGGCCAATACGACCCCGGATCAGACCGGGGTCTTTACAGTGATATCACCCGCAAGGCAGAGGTCTATTTCGACATCGGTCATTTCCCGTATCCGGTGACTGTTACCGATACGCCTGGGGTGAATGACCCGTTGCTGATCCGCGAAGAAATCTCGCGCCAGTACCTCAAGCAATCTGATTTCTTTGTGGTCGTCTTGTCCGCCCATCAGGCTCTTTCGCGTGCCGATCTAAAGCTGTTCCGTCTGATGCAGGCGTTGGAACTGGGGCAGATCGTGGTGTTCATCAATCGTGTGGATGAGCTGGGTGGTGGTGCCGAGGATGCGTCCAAAGTGCGCGCTGATGTATTGGGTGGGCTGGAACAGGCTCTGGGGAACTCGGACATCGATGTACTGATGGGCAGCGCTCAATGGGCGCATTATGCGCTGACCGGCGATGAGACGGGCATCGACCACGATGAGATCTTAGCCTGGCTACGCGCCCACCCTGAACAGATGAAGCAGTATCTGGCCGGTGTTGAAGAGATCAAGCAAGGCCCCGGCCCGATCAGCCGTGAAGGCGTGTTGCGTTTTGCCGCGATGATTGCTTCGGGTCTGCCGGATTTGCGCCGTCACGTTACCAAAGCACTGACCGAAGGTCCGCGTCAGGAACAACTGAACATGGCGTGGCAGCATCTCAACAGCTTTGCACAGGGCGAGCTTGAACGCAGCTCCGCCCGTCTGCGCGCAATAGAAGAACAGGATGGGCCTGACACTGCTGACGTGGATGAAAACAATAAGACTCTGGCTGACCTGCGCGCTTTGATTGCAGAGAAAACCGAAGCCATCACCGACGACATGGACAACGTGTTGGCCAATCTACGCGGCGTGATGGATGACACCGTGGCCGAAGCGGTCTCGATCGTAGTGCGCGGACCGGACGGGAACTCGCCGCTTTTGGCCAAGGACGGCGATACTGAACTGAACTTCACCCCTCTGCGTGAACGGATGCGTGAGCTTGTGCAGGGCGCAACGCAAGTCGTACGCCAGCGGATGTTGAGTGAACTTTATGCCATCGACATGCAGAGCAACGCCGCCCTGCGCGCCCTGCCCGGCTGGCAGGAACCGGTAGACAATCGGATGAACACCAGCGCCGTACGCTGGTTCCGCCCGGACACAACTGCGCTGACCCGTGGTATCACGGTCGAACTGCGCGTGACCTGGCTATCGCGTCTGATCTCGCGCCGCAGCGTACTGAACCGCGCGGAAAAGATGATCGTGCAGGAATTTGAGATGATCGGCGACGATCTTGTAGACACCGCCCGCGGTGATCTGACAGAAAGGTTGCAGACCGTTCTGGATCACTATTTGGCGCTGCTGGCCGGGCATCTTGAACATCGTGCGGGGGACGGGACCAACGCACGTGCAGAAGCGCAGCGCGCCGTCGATCAGGCCCGCCGCATCGCGGATGAGCTGGGATCAGTCGACGGCATGACACCATTAGACACTCGACAGGCAGAGGCTGCAGAATGATTGAATTCCCCGGAACCGAGCAAGAAGTGCGCCAGTTGGAGCGCTTTTTGACCGCCACCGAAAAAGAAGCCCCCTCGGCTGAGCTGGAAGAGTTGCGCACGCGCGCGCTGGCCCATGCCGAGCGGCTTTCGAATGCGGTGTCGATCGGGTTTGCCGGGGAGTTTGGCGCAGGTAAATCCAGCCTCGCAAACATGCTGGCGGGTGCTGATATCCTGCCCACCGGGCCGCAGCACCTTAAGCTGCCGCTGGTTATCGTGGCCTATGCAGAAGCGCCGGAAACTACCGTTGGCTGGTGGAACAAGGAACCCAAGGTCTATTCTGGCATCGCGTTGGAAAAAGCGGCTGCGGACAACCCCGATTTCATTTCGGTCGGGCTGAATACCCCTGCCCTGCAGGAAATCTCATTGTTCGATCTGCCCGGCGCAGGGGCTCTGGATGACACATATAAGCAGACGCTGGAGTTGCTGGATTATGTGGACTGCGCAATCTGGTGCACCAACGGGACAAATGCCTGGCGCGAGACCGAGCGTCATTTGTGGTCAAAGGTGCCACAAAAACTACGCGATAACAGCCTGCTAGCTGTGACCCATGCCGATCTGCCGCCCGTACGCGACGCGCTGGATCGCGTCGTGGGACGCCTGAACAAGGAGAAAGACGGCATGTTCCGGTCTGTGGTTCCCATCGGAACTCCGGTCGCCGTAAAGGCAATGGAGCAGGAACCCGAACCTGATTTTGAGCTTTGGGAAATCTGTGGTGGTCAGAATTTGGCCGAGCAGGTCCTGCGCCTGGCCTCTGATCACCGCCAGCACGACCTCGAAGCCGCACGCAAAGATCTGGAGCAGGATTTCCTGCCCTATCTGGAAGAAATCTCTGGCCCTGAACCGGTCGCTGATGTTGATGCGGGTGGTAAGGCTGTACATGCCAGCCTGGAATCCGCCCTGCCCCCGCTGGACAATCCCATTCTCGAAGACTGGTTGGCCGCCATAGCGAGCATTTATAATGATCTACGCGAAAGCTCTGAGATCGAACCTGCCGCCTTTCTGCAAAGCTGTCAGGAAATCGTCGAGGACTTTGCCGAACGGCTGGATTCCGGCGCTGAGATCGATCCTGAAGCTGGCTGGATTCCCGCTGAATTCGAAAAGGCGACCGACCTGCTGTTGTTATTGCAGTTCGAAAGCGGAGATGCTCCGTTGAAAGATGCAATCAGCATTCTCGCGCAGCTCAGCGACAACCTCGCCTGGGCCGGAAGCACGGTTGCCTCGGCACCGCCCAGAACCGGCACCTGATCCCCTCCCGCTATAATTGAGCTGCCAAGCAGCGATTCGGCGTGGCCAGAATCGGGTGATTATTGTTTCGAATTCGTGGACCAACCGGTAATTTTTCTGAGATAAAATCCAAGATGTTCACTCGCATTATACCATATTTAGTATTGGCGATGTAGGATAACACAATATAGGCGACCGTTGGATTTTTGATCCTTAGTGAAGCCATCAGGCGGCCCCAATAAAGTCAAATTTGAAACGTCTAACCGTCTCAAGTGTCCTGCGGTTGTATTTGGTTGTGAGTTTCCGGGGTGATGCCTCTGTTATCCGTGCCGCAAAACGAATGATATGGGCGGGAAGATATGAGTCACAACCAGGCTGTCGGCACAGCGCACGACGAACCACAGATAGACGGGCTGCAACCCGGCGCAAAGCTGTTGCGCGGTCAGTATGAAATCCTCCGCTTTCTGAGCAACGGCGGTTTTGGAATTACCTATCTCGCACGCGATAGCCTGGACCGGGATGTTGTCATCAAGGAATGCTATCCAGGTGCGCTCTGCCAGCGGAATGGCGATCTGGTTGAGCCTGCCAATCCAGATCACAAGGACGATCTGCGCGCGATTATTGACCTGTTCATCCAGGAAGCCCGCAACCATGCGCGGCTGGTACATCCCAATATCGTCGACGTGCATCAGGTATTCGAGGACAACAACACCGCCTATATCGCAATGGATTTGATCCGGGGATGCGATCTGCTGGATTATGTCGAGACTCCCGACAACAAGAGCGGACCGGACTTTATCGTTCAGGTCACCGAGAAGATGCTGTCGGCGGTGTCCTTTATCCACCAGAGTGGAATGCTGCATCGCGATATCTCGCCCGATAACATTCTGATCGATGAGAATGGCGAACCGATCCTGATCGATTTTGGCGCGGCGCGGGAACAGGCCGCAAACAAATCAGCTGCCCTGCTGACGCTGCGCGTGATCAAGGATGGATATTCTCCGCATGAATTCTACGTTCGTGGCGCTGATCAGGGCCCGAGCAGCGACCTCTATGTGCTGGCGGCCACGCTCTACCACTCCATCAGTGGCGAGCGTCCCATCGATGGCCAATCGCGTCTGAATGCATTCAACAACGGCCAGGAAGACCCCTATTCGCCGCTTGCAGGTCGTTTCAAAGGCTACCCTGACGGGTTCCTGGAAGCGATCGACAAGGCGATGGAAGTCCACGCGACCGACCGCCTGCAATCAGCTCTGGACTGGTTGCGCATGTTCCGCGGACCGGGTGTCATGTTCGATACGTTTGCCTATCGTCCGGTCTCGGTCATCGTTGGCATGGACCGCAAGGACGAACAGGCGGAAAAAGAACGCATCAAGGCCGAAAGCGAAAACGCCGAAGCGGTCGTGACCGCCCTATTGGCTGGAAATTCGGATCTGACGCTCGGTAACGGAGAAAAAACCGAAGACGAACTGGCCAAATTTGTGCCTCAAGATGAAGGCGTCGCAGCTGTCGACACCATCGTGAAAAGCGGCTCGGGTGGCAGCGGAAAATTGATTGCCGGGGCAGTGGTGGTTGTCGCCGCACTCGCCACCGGAGGGTATTTCGTAATGTCGGGTGATCGAGCGTCACCCGAGGCGACACCGGTTACAGCACAGGCTCCGGCCGCTCCGGCGCCCGCAACAGCTGAACCGGAACCGGTCGAGCAGACCGCCGAAGCCGCATCAGAGCCGCAAACGGCCGAACCCGCTTTGGCACCGGAACCAGAAGCAGCGCAAGAACAACCTGTCGAGCAGACGCAAACAGCGCTGGAAGATGCCGCCGTAACAGATGCACCTGCAGACGTTGAAGCGCCTGTCGCCACGGTGGAAGAGGAGGTTGCTGTTGCTCCGGTTTCAGTACCAATTGAAGTAGCGCCGGAGCCAGTGAATCTGGTACAGGATCAGGTGGCGTTTGGCCATTGGGACATCGAAATTCCCTTCGCCATATCCAAGCGCCGCAGCTCAACCGGCAACGTCATCGCGATCAACGGTGTCGACGCCGGTCAGGATATGTCTGTGATCGGCGAATGGGTCGAGCGTGGCGCGACGATCTTTACGCTCAACGGCGAACCGATCCAGGCCAATGCTTCGCTTGCGGCGCAGGTTCTGGATGATTTCACGGTCGATCCCGATGGGTATGTCCGCGTGGCTGCCCGTTACCGACCGCTGGGACAGACACGGGCGAAAAACGGATTGTTGGCCCTGCCCGCCTACCGCATGTTCGGCCTGCAGAACGGATATTCATTTGATGTGCGCCATGCCGGTGACGCCGGATGGCAGACCGTCGTCACAGAGGTTCCCCTGAAAGCGGCTGGAAGTCTAAAGCGCGGTGACATCCTGCTGCACGAAGCACAGACCGGAGCGGCCGTGGATACGCCCGAAAGTCTCGATGGCATCCTGGCCCAGCTTGTCTCCGAAAATCAGCCCCAAGCGCGCCTGAATGTTCTGCGCAATGGCGGTGAAGTCGCTGCGGTCATGCAGCTTGCGCAGGAGTAGTTCAATCCGGTTCGTGTGAAAATCGCCAGTGTGTTTGTGCTGAGGGTGGCGCCAAAACCGCCACCCCGTCGGGAACCGGCCCGTCGCGAAGTTACAAGTGTCTCTGTTTTCCTTTCATCGGTGCTTCTGCGCGCGTTGCGCAGTGGTTTGTAGCAGCCCCGCGGGATGAACCCCGCGCCAGAATTCAAGAAGGTGTCGACACCATGTTCAAATACAAAAGCCCTCTGAGCCGGCTTCTCGAAGGTGCCGGCAAGCCGAAAGAAGAAACCGCCGCTGAACCCGAAGCCGTACAGGACGAGAAACCAGAACCGATTGCGGACTTCAACGCCCTCCGGGCAGCACTGGGTGGTGGCAGTATGGCCACCGAAAGCTACGAGGATACCGACGAACTGATCCCCGAAGACTCGATGCCCAATTTCGAAAATGAACAACCTGCCGAGGTCCAAGCTTCGCAGACCGCAGAAGAAGAAGTTGCTGCATCCGAGGCAGCTGAGGATGACGACCAGATCGTAACTCTTCACCAGACTGTCGAGGAGACGGTTGAGATGGTCGAAGAGAACGTGCTGGCATCGGTCGCGGAAGAGGTCGCCACACCCGAACCAGAAGAGATCGCCGAAGTCCCGGCTGAGCCGGAAATCGTTGCAGAACCCGAGCCTGCTCCGGTGACGGAAACCCTCGAACCCACGCCGGTGGAGGACACACCTGAACCTGTGGCGGCCCCTGCCCCAGCAGAAGATCGTCGTTCGCGCGTGAAGACCACTTTCCTTGGCTTCGAACGCGCCGACACGCATGTTCAGGACCTCATGGAAACCGCTGAACCGGTCGCCAAGGCCGAGGCCGCCCAGCAGACCTACCCAGTGGGCTGGCTGGTCGTGACATCCGGTCCGGGCCGTGGTGCTTGCATCACGTTGACCGAAGGTCTGATGCAGATCGGCCGCAATGATGATCAGGCCATTCAGCTGGATTTCGGAGATACCGGTATCTCGCGCAGCAACCACGCGGTGATCGCCTATGACCCCGAAGATCGAAAATGTTATCTGGGCCATGGCGGCAAGGCCAACCTGGTGCGCCTGAACGGAAAGCCCGTGCTCAGCACCCTTGCCTTGTCCAGCGGTGACCTCATTCGCATCAGCGAAACCTCGATCCGCTTTACGGCTTTCTGCGATGATGGCTTTGACTGGCGGGATGCCGATTAATGCTGGCGACCCCAGCATATGATATTGCCCTGATCCTGGACCAGGGTCAGCGCGACACGCAGGAAGATGCGATTGCCGCACGGTTCTTTGACTCGGCAAACGCGGGATATGTCGTCGTGGCCGACGGCATGGGCGGTCATGATGCGGGCGAGGTTGCATCAGAGTTGGTAATCTCAGCCTGGCAAAATGCGCTGGACGCGCAGCTCGACAACGCTGACGTGACCGAGGGTGCTCTGCTCGACGCCCTGCCCATGGCAGCCATGCAGGCAAATGCCGAAGTGGCGAGCCATGGCGAAACCACGGGGTTTCAGCTTGGTTCAACCTTGCTGGGCACCCTGTTCATGAACCAGAAACTGTTCTGGATCTCGATTGGCGACAGTCCGTTATACCTTTTCCGCGGTGGAACCCTGACCCAGATCAACGAGGATCACTCGATGGCCCCGAAGATCGACGCGCAACTGGCGCAGGGCTTGCTCACCGAAGAAGAGGCGCAGACCCACCCCGATCGCAATCAGCTGACATCAGTGATCATGGGTGCGGCGATCCCCAAAGTTGATTGTCCCGAACAGCCCATGGGGCTGAATCCCGCAGATATTCTGATCCTCGGCAGCGACGGGCTTCAGTACCTCAGCAATGCCGAGATCAAGGCCCTGCTGGGTGCGCATGCACACTCGCCGGCCCGTGATATAGCGGATGCGCTTTTGCAAGCGTTGCATGCCAAGGCCGACCCGGATCAGGACAATATTTCAATCGCCGTTGTCAAACCGGCGCAGACATAAACAAGTCAGAGAAACAGGACAACATGAGAAACCATCTGATCATTTCCAGCCTGGCTCTTACGGCCGCAACAGGGGCGGCCTCGGCGCAAGAAGCGTGTTCGACCTACGAGATTCAGCGCGGCGACAGCCTGCGGGAACTGGCCATCGAGGTCTACGCAACCGAAGACTACCGGCTAATCTATGATGCAAACCGCGATGTCATCGGTTCGAACCCCAATGTCATTCGAGTTGGCGATATACTGACTTTCCCTTGTCTTGAAGATGTTGGCCGCGCGCCTTCAATACCAGACACCGAAGCCGGTCGCATGGCGGCGGAAATGGCATCAGAACTGGTCAAGGCAGCGGAAGAGCGCGCAGCAAAAGCCATCGCTGAAGCCGAGGCCCGCGTGGCCGCCGCCGAAGCCGAAGCGAAGAAGGCCAGCGAAGATGCCGTAATTGCAGCCAAGGCAGAGGCCAAGAAAGAGATCGAAGCCGCGCGTGCGGAAGGTGCAGCGCTGATCCGCAATGCGGATGGTGGCGAACGCCCGGAAATCCGCGATCGTCAGCTTCTTCTGATCACAGGCGGAAACTACGCACCCTTCACGGATGAGGCGCTGCCAAACCGCGGTCTCTACACGGATTTGGTCGAGACCGCGATGCTGCGCGCTGCGCCCGAGCAGCCTTATAAAATCCAGTTCGTGAACGACTGGTCCTCGCATCTGGACCTGTTGATGCCAACCTTGGCTTTTGACGCCACATTCCCATGGTCGCGACCAAATTGCGAAGAAGCCGAGGCCCTGTCCGAAAGCGACCGTACGCGTTGCGAAACCTACAACTTCTCCAACCCGTTCTACGAAGTTGTGGATACGTTCTTCGCCAAAGGCGGCTCTGGCTACGAAGAAACTCTGACCTATGCGGATTTCGTGGGCACAACAATCTGCCGACCAGAAGGATGGTCCTTGTCGCATATGGATGCGGTGGGCCTCTATGAACCTGTAATCAAACTGATGCGCCCGGTCTCGCCCGACGATTGCTTTCACGCGGTCATGAACGGTGCCGCTGATATCGTCGCGATCGAGGCTCATCTGGCCGTCGAGGCCATTGGGCGCCTGGGTTACGAACATCAGGTCGTCGAAAACCCCAATCTGGCAGCAATCAAGTCGCTTAACGTCATGACCCACAAGGATAATCCGGATGGGGAAGCGATTCTTGAGACGCTCAACCAGGGCCTGGCAATCATGCAGCAATCGGGCGAATGGCGCGACATCGTGTCGACCGCCCTGCGTTATCAAATGGAAAATGGCTAAGGCCCCCTAAGGCCTGACAAAACAAAAGTCTGGAGGAAGTGGACATGATTAACAAGAAACTGAAGAAAGCAGTACTGTCGGCATCAGCTTTCACCGCCCTGAGCGCCGGTGCCGCCGCCGCGCAAGAGGCCTGCTCTAACTATACCGTTCAGGATGGTGACACGTTGGCAACCATCGCCATCGCCGCCTATGGCACCTCGAACTATCAGCCGATCTTCAACGCGAACCGCAATGCAATCACCAACCCCGGTTCGCTTGAAACTGGCCTGGTTCTAGCCCTTCCTTGTGAGGATGGCAGCCTGCCCAACGGCCAGAGCGCACAGGAACTGATTGCGGCGGAAGAAAAGCGTGCGGCGAGTGTCAAACGTTCAAATGTCTATGCGCCACCGATCAAGATGGTGGCAGGCAACGGTTGGGAGCCGTTTACAACGGAAACGCTGAGCGGCGGTGGCATCATGACACGTCTGGCGACCACCAGCCTTCAGCGCGCTGGTAACAGCCGCGATTTCTCGGTCAGCTTTGTAGATGACTGGAGCTCGCATCTGGACACGCTGTTGCCGCTGGGCGCGTTTGATATCTCAATCGCGTGGACCGTACCGGATTGCACCAACCGCTCTTATGAGTGGTCTGCAGAGACTGAAGCCCGTTGCACGCAGTTTGTTGCTTCCGTTCCGGTATACGATATCGTCGGCGGCTTCTTTACTTTGCCTGAAAGCGAATACGCAAAAGCTACGGATTTTTCAGACCTTGAAGGTTCAACCATTTGCCGTATGGCCGGCTGGAGCATGGTAGTGCTGGAAGAGCAAGGACTGAACCGAGACAACACAACCGTGGTTCAGCCCAACTCGGCTCGTGAGTGCCTTGATGCCGTACTCACTGGTACAGCGGATGTTGCGGCATTCGAAGTTGATCTGTTTGCGTCTACGATGAGAGACATGGGTTTGACCTCTGCGGACATCGTTGAAAACCCGTATGTCTCTACTTTGTCCTCGATGAGCTTCCTTGCACATCGCACCAATCCGTTCGCGCGCGAATATATCGCGATGATGAACAAGGGCCTGATCGAAATGCGCGAATCCGGCGAATGGTACGCAATTATCTCGGACACACTGCGCGAGCAAAATGAGAAGCTGAACGCCGCATCCAACTAATCCCTCGGTCGATCAGACCAATTTTGGGGCCGGTCTCAGGACTGGCCCTTTTTTTGTTCGGTTCACCTACGTGGGCGGTCTGATCGCTATCGCGCTGCACCTCCAGCCGCTGGCCTGAGAACGGGCAAAACAGTGTATTGACCATATTGTTTATACATTTACTCAATTAATCACTTTTTTTGCCCGCAATTCCCGCCTCTCTACGGGAATCCCCCAATATTCAGGACGAGTTAAAGGCGTAGGATGTACTCAACTGCACCGGTGAGGCGTCAGCCCCACCACTCACTCAGAAAAAGGCTGGCTATGGGGGTCGGCCTTTTTCTTATTGCAACGGCAAAAAAATACCGGCCCCGAAGGGCCGGTATCACCACATTTCTTACAGTCGCGACTCAACCCGGTTTCTAACCGATGATCGCGTTTAGCGTTGCACTGGGCCGCATCACCGCCGCCGTTTTGGCGGGGTCAGTATGGTAGTAGCCGCCCAGATCAGCCGGAGCCCCTTGCGCCGCTGCCAGTTCGTTCAGGATTTGCTCTTCCTTGTCCGCCAGTTCCTTCGCCAACGGTGCAAACTCAGCGGCAAGTTCCGCATCATCGGACTGTGCGGCAAGGGCTTCGGCCCAATAGCGTGCGAACCAATAATGGCTGTCACGGTTGTCCGGTTGTCCGACTTTCCGGCTGGGCGACTTATTGTTGTCCAGAATGCCCTGCGTCGCAGCCTCGGCCGCAGCACCAAGAACGCCAGCCTTGGCGTTGCCTTTGCTATCGGCCAGGAAATTCAACGATTCACCCAGTGCGCAGAATTCACCCATCGAGTCCCAGCGCAGGTGATTTTCCTCGACCAGTTGCTGCACATGTTTCGGTGCAGATCCCCCTGCCCCGGTTTCAAACAGACCGCCGCCATTCATCAGCTTGACGATCGACAGCATCTTGGCCGATGTGCCCAGTTCCAGGATCGGGAACAGGTCAGTCAGATAATCCCGCAACACATTGCCGGTGATGGCAATCGAGTCCTTGCCTGCGGTGATTGTCTCCAGCGACTGACGCGTTGCTTCACGCGGAGCCATGATCAGGAATTTGTCAGCCACGCCCGCTGCCTCAAGCGCCGGTGTGACGTATTTAATCAGCTCGGCGTCATGCGCACGGTTTGCGTCCAGCCAGAAGATCGCCTCGGACCCGGTCAGGCGCTGACGATCCATCGCCAGCTGGATCCAGTTTTCAATCGGGGCCTTCTTGACAGTGCAGGCGCGCCAGATGTCACCCTTTTCAACCGCATGCTCATGCAGCGTTTCGCCATTGGCCAGAACAATACGAATGGTGCCATCTGCGGGTGCTTCGAACGTCGTAGGGTGCGAGCCATATTCTTCGGCCTTCTGTGCCATCAGACCCACGTTTGCCACAGCACCGGCAGTCGCCGGGTTCAGCGCGCCATTAGCTTTGAAGAAATTAATCGCTTCATCATAGACGGGCGCATAGCAGCGATCCGGGATCACACAGTTGGTGTCACCCTTGGCACCCGTCTCGTCCCAACCCTTGCCACCAGCGCGGATCACAGCGGGCATCGAGGCGTCGATGATCACGTCCGACGGCACGTGCAGGTTGGTAATGCCCTTATCGCTGTCCACCATATACATGGACGGGTGGTCACCCTTGATCGCATCAATAGCGGCCATGATGTCGGCATTGCCCTGCACACGCTCCAGCAGATCACCCAGACCCGAGTTGGGGTTCACACCCAGCGCCTCCAGTTCAGCAGTGAATTTCTCAAACACCGGGGCCAGCCACGCTTTGACGGCATAGCCAAAGATGATCGGGTCACTGACCTTCATCATCGTGGCCTTCATGTGCAGCGAGAACATGGTGCCATCTTTCTTGGTGTCTTCGATGGCATCGGCCAGGAAGGACGACAGCGCCTTGACCGACATGAAGGTTGCGTCTGTCACTGTTCCCTCAGCCAGCGGCCAGCCGTCTTTGAGAACGGTGACGCTGCCATCCTTGCCCACGAACTCGATCTTGGCATCACCGGCTTGTGCTGCCGTGATCGTTGCCGATTTCTCATTCGCGTAGAAGTCATTGCCCGGCATCGACGACACTTTGGTCTTGCTGTCCGCGCTCCATTCACCCATCGAGTGCGGGTTCTTCTGGGCATAGTTCTTCACGGCGCGTGCGGCTCGACGGTCGCTGTTGCCTTCCCGCAGAACCGGGTTCACAGCCGAACCCTTGATGGCATCGTAACGCGCACGGACCGCTTTTTCTTCGTCGGTCGAAGGTTCTTCGGGATAGTACGGAATGTCATAGCCCTGCGACTGCAGCTCTTCGATGGCGGCTACCAGTTGCGGGACCGAGGCCGAGATGTTCGGCAGCTTGATCACGTTTGCGTCGGGTGTTTTCACCAGCTCTCCCAGCGCGGCCAGATCATCGGTGATACGCTGCGCTTCGGTCAGGTTTTCGGGGAACGACGCCAGAATACGGCCCGCCAGCGAAATATCCTTGGTGCCGACGCTGACACCCGCGGCAGACGCGAACTTGCGGATGATGGGCAGGAACGATGCGCTCGCCAGCTCGGGCGCTTCGTCTACAATGGTATACAATACGTCGAAGTTCGATTTTTCTGCCATATTCCCTTACCTTTTTTTAAAGCCTTTCGGGGCGTGCGATCCAAGAGTGTGTGCCATAGTTCAAAACTGGCACCGAGCCGTAACGGAGCGTTGACGCCCCACGGGTGACTCTGATTTGACAGGGCCTCCCATAAATGAGGATCGGCCTGGGATCAATCGTGTTTGGGCGCGCATATTGACACGGGACCTAAAACTACGCATCGAACCGTGACCGGTCCAAGATACGATGATCTAACCGACGCATGTCACACCGGCTGGCCGTTTATTCGGCAATGACAAGGGTGACGTCGACAATCTTGGAATTCACAATATCCAGTTGAAGCTTCCTGTCATGTGCCCAGCGTTGTTCGGGCAAACTTTTCGTCGCATCGGTGGCGAGCAACAGCGCTTTGTCGTAGCCAACCATCGCAAGTTCATGCGTGTTATTCGACGCGTAATTTAACGCATGCAGTATTCGTGTCTCGCAGTTTTCCCGTTAAAAGTTAACAACCCTCGTCAAGTCCTTGAAAACAGTATCTCAAATCGGGCTCCGACATCACTGGGCACCAGAGAAATACGCCCTCCTTGCGCGCTCAGCAGGCTCGCAGCGATGGTCAGGCCCATCCCGGTACCTCCCTTCTCGCGGGCGGTGGTGAAGAAGGGGGTAAAAATGCGATCACGGTTGCCTTTGGAAACACCCGGACCGTTGTCTTGAACGATCAGCCGTCCGGGCGCGGCCGACAAGGTCACCCTCTGCGCCCCATGGCGGCGTGCATTGTCCAACAATTGCTGCAAGACAACGCTGAGGCCCGTATCAGCAAGCGGCAGGTGTTGACTGACCGATTCAAACTCCACCTCCAGGTCCGGAAAGGAGGCGCGCAGATCACCAGCCAAATCCTTCAGGGTGGTCACCCCATGATGCTCTGTCACTCGCGCGGCCGCGACGCTGTTCAATGCGCTCAGTTGCGTTTGCATCTGATCGCTCGCGCCCAGAATTTGCTGCAGCAGAGCCCGGTCCTGATCCGAGAGCGTATCGGCCTCTTCAAGCAGCTCGCCTGCCGCCCGGATTGCGGTGACCGGGGTTTTCAACTCATGCGTGACATGGTCGGCAAAACTGCGGATCGAGACCTCGCGCCGTTGCAGGGTCTCTGCCATGCCGAGGACAGAACCGGCAAGCCTGGACAGTTCCTGCGTACCATAATGATCGGGGGGATCAGCGGGCTGGCCTCTGTCGACAGCCATCGAATAGGCGGCCAGCGCGGAAATCGGGCGCAACAGCAGGCGGACCAACAAATAGCCCAGCACTCCGGTCGCCAGCCCAATCAGACCTGTCAGCAGAGCCGCAGCATTTCGGAACCCTATCTCAGGCGCTAGATAGCGCAGCGCAATCAGCCCCAGCAAGGACAGGGCCAGCGTGCCCGCCAGCCCTCCGCCCAGCACAAAGCCCAGCGAGGGGCGCCACTTGCGCCTCAGCCCGGCCATGTGCCCATCCGCAACCCGATGCCGTGCACGGTTTCGATGGCGCTGCCCCAGCCCTGTTCTGCCAGTTTACGCCTTAGGTTCCGCAGATGACTGTCCAACGTCCGATCCGCCACTGCACTGCCCGCGCCGTAGATCGCATCGATCAATTGCGGGCGTGAGACGATTGCCTCGGGCGTTTGCATCAACTGACGCAGGATCGACAACTCGGTTGCCGTCAGCGCCAGCGCGGCCCCGTCGACCCGCACCGAATGCCCTGCCGCATCCAACTCCACCGGGCCGTAGCGCAAGACCGTGGCTGTACCTCTGGCAGAACTGCGTTTCAGGATCGCCTTGATCCGCGCCACCAGTTCTCGCGGGCTGAAGGGTTTGGTCACGTAGTCGTCCGCCCCCAGTTCAAGCCCCAATATCCGGTCAATTTCGTCATCGCGGGCCGTCAGGAACAGAATCGGAACGTCCGAGCGGGCGCGTAGCTTGCGGCAGACCTCAAGCCCATCGAGTTCGGGCAAGCCTACATCCAACACCACCAGATCCGGTGTTTCGCGCATCGCATGAGTCAGCGCCATCTGGCCATCGCGCGCAGTGACGACCTGATAGCCAGCACGCTCCAATGTGATTGAGACCAGATCGCGCAGGCGGGGATCGTCATCCACGACGAGGATTTTCATCAGCTATCTCCGGCGTCATTTCGGTCTTCAGACTACGGATCACGCGATCTGCGCGAAACCCCCATTCGCGCCAGTTGCTGATCTGAGGCCCCTGCACCGAACAGCCAGTAAGACGTGGAGAGGCTGCGATCTCCGCCGCTGCCATCGGGCCAAGTTGACAGACGTAGTATTCATCATAGCGCTGCGGATGGTGCAGATTTTCCCGCGCAATCAGGGCTGCGAAATTGATGAAGCAACAGGCATAAAGCACCCCGATCCCCAATGTTGCGGATCGCAGCAACAACCATTTGTTCGATTTGCCCTGCAATATCTGCCAACCGGTCAGGCACAGACCGGCAGCGACCAAAGCCATCCAGATCGCGGCATGAACCCGCAAATATGTCAGCCCGTAAGCGTCGACATAAAGCGACAAGCGCATCAGCGAGGAGATGACCAGCAACACGTTCTGCGCCAGCCACAGCATCATCCAGCGGGTCAGCCCCGGCTGTTCTGCCAGAAAGGGACGCGCAGCCAATGCAAATGCTCCGGCCAGCAAAGCGGTGGCCAACAGAGGATAAGCCCCCCGATGGGCATACTCTGCGTAGCTCATCCCGTCAGGCAGATCTGCGCTGCCCCATAAGAACAAGACGTCCATGCCGGTCTGAATCGCCAGAAGCATGTTGAATGTGATCAAGGCGTTGGCGACCGATCCGGCATTCAACCCAAGTCCGGGCAGGTCCCACATCCTTGCCGGTCCGGCACGAGGGGCCAGCAGTTCAGGCTGCACCGAAACCGCCAGAACCGGCCAGATCATGACAGCGGCGCCCAACCAAAACAGCATGCGGTCGAGCCGGATATCGAAACGCCAGATTCGATCGGCCCAGTCTGACAGAACAGGGTTGGCCGACAACATGAGCGCCATCAGCACAAGCGCCCCGCCAGTTGGAAACCCCCACGCGCGTAGGATATGAAATACGGCTCCATCGGTCCGCGACGTAATGTGGCTCTGCCGAACAGCTTCAATTGCGTGCCGGATGGCAAGAAACGGATACAGAGTCACCAATCTGCGCAACGCCGCACCCTCGCTCCGGCCCAGAACCACCCAGCACAGCGCGACGGCCGAACCACCCATTAGAAAGGCAACGGACAGGGCCTGCACGTATTCCACAACTGGCAGCGCGCTTAGAACCAACAACAACCCCGGTCCGATCAGTCCCGTTTGTCTGCGCAGAAGCAGCCAGATAACACCCGCGACCGCCAACGCAAACACCGCAAGTGAAATTCCCGGGGCGAAGTCCAGAAACAACACATCCGCCAGGGCCACCAAAATGACCAGCCCTCCGACTGCCTGCCGCCTTCGCGGACCCGATGTGCCGTCCCTTTTGTTTTGTTCACGATCCGGGGAATCAAACCACCAACTATCCTGCAGAACCGAGGCCGGAACCCCGCGTACGACAAACTGTCCCATTTCACTGCTCCTGTTTTGTGCAGCCTCTGTTTGACCATTGCTGGTGCAGATCATCGCGCATGGGTTGTGCAGAATTTGTGCAGGGAGCTTTTCCAAAATTCCAAAGGCTCTTCCCCTAACGCGCACCTCTGGCTAAGACGGTCGTCCAACTATGTGTCAGGAGGCCCCTTTGGACCGCATCGCCCGCACCATCGCCACCGAGATCAACGCCCGCCCCGAACAAGTCGGGGCTGCGGTCAAGCTGCTGGACGAGGGCGCAACGGTGCCTTTTGTCGCCCGCTACCGCAAAGAGGTGACGGGTGGGTTGGATGACACGCAACTGCGTACCCTTTCCGACCGCCTGTCCTATTTGCGTGAGCTTGAAACCCGGCGTGAGGCCATTTTGAGTTCGATCAAGGATCAGGGAAAACTCACTGACGATCTGGTGAAGTCCATCGCTCAGGCAGAGACCAAGGCACAGCTGGAGGACATCTATCTGCCATACAAACCCAAGCGTCGGACCAAGGCCATGATCGCCCGCGAAAACGGGCTTGAACCTCTGGCAGACGCGATTCTGGCTGATCGCTCAGCAGACCCAGAGACGCTGGCCAACGGGTATCTGGCTGAGGCTGTTCCGACAGCCAAAGATGCGCTGAACGGTGCGCGCGACATCATCACTGAGCGGCTGACCGAGAACGCCGCTTTGCTGGGTGAGTTGCGCAACTTCATGCAGCGTGAGGCGGTTCTGACCTCCAAGGTGGTCGAAGGAAAGGAGCAGGAAGGGGCAAAGTTCAGCGACTATTTCGATCATTCGGAACCGTGGTCCAAAACCCCTTCGCACCGCGCATTGGCAATGTTGCGTGCGTCGAAGGAAGGCATCGTAACACTTGATATCGCCCCTGAACCCGAGGTTGGAGCAGCACGCGCCGAGGCGATGGTGGCTGCACATCTGCAAACCCGTGGTGACGCACTCGGTGACAAATGGCTGCGCAAAGTTGCAGGCTGGACCTGGCGGGTAAAACTGTCCCTGTCGATGATGGTTGAATTGATGGCAGATTTGCGCAGTCGCGCACAAGACGAGGCAATTCAGGTTTTTTCGCGCAACCTCAAAGATTTGCTCTTTGCCGCGCCAGCCGGTGCGCGACCGACGCTGGGTCTGGATCCGGGCATCCGCACAGGTGTCAAAGCGGCGGTCGTGGATGCAACAGGCAAGGTTGTGGCAACGGAAACGCTGTACCCATTCCAGCCCAAGAATGATCTGCGCGGTGCGCAGGCCTCGATCCTGAACCTTGTGGCCGCACATAAGATTGAACTGATTGCCATCGGCAATGGCACCGCCAGCCGTGAGACTGAAAGGTTGGTGGCCGATACATTGGCTCTTTTGCCCAAAACGGTCAAAGCGCCCACCAAGGTTGTTGTGTCCGAGGCTGGCGCATCTGTCTATTCCGCCTCGGAACTGGCGGCGCGCGAGTTTCCCGATCTGGATGTCTCGTTACGGGGGGCGGTGTCGATTGCCCGTCGGCTGCAGGACCCGCTGGCCGAATTGGTGAAGATCGAACCCAAAAGCATCGGTGTCGGCCAATATCAGCATGACGTCGATCAGCACAGATTGTCCCAGTCTCTGGAATCGGTGATCGAGGATGTGGTGAATGCGGTTGGCGTTGACCTGAACACTGCCTCGGCCCCCCTGTTGGCTCATGTCTCGGGTCTTGGGCCAGGCTTGGCCGAAGCCATCGTCACCCATCGCGACATCAACGGCGCTTTTTCTTCACGCAAGGACTTGCTTAAAGTTGCCCGTCTCGGGCCTCGCGCCTTTGAGCAATGCGCGGGATTCCTGCGTATCCGCGATGGGGTGGAACCTTTGGATGCATCCTCGGTTCACCCCGAAGCCTATGACGTCGCGCGTCGCGTGGTGGCTGCCTGTGGGCGCGATATCCGACAGATCATGGGGCATGAAGGCGCCTTGAAGGGGATGCGCGCAGAACAGTTTGTCGACGACACATTCGGTCTGCCTACGGTGCGTGACATCTTTACCGAACTGGAAAAACCCGGCCGAGATCCACGACCCAGTTTCAAGACGGCCTCGTTCACCGATGGCGTGGAAGAGATCACGGATCTGAAGCCCGGAATGGTTCTGGAGGGGACAGTGACAAATGTCGCCGCATTCGGAGCCTTCGTCGATATCGGCGTCCATCAGGATGGGTTGGTTCATGTCAGCCAATTGGCCGACCGGTTCGTGAAAGACCCCCATGAGGTGGTCAAAACCGGTCAGGTCGTAAAGGTGCGCGTGGTCGAGGTTGATGTAACACGAAAGCGCATCGGGCTGACAATGCGCAAAGATGGGGGTGCGTCTGCGCGCGAAGATAAAGCGTCACGTGGGCCCCGAAAATCCGCTTCACCGGGTGTACCAAAGGCTGCAAAGGCGAGGCAATCCAATCAAAACAGCGCCTTTGGCGATGCGCTGCGGGATGCCTTCAAATCCCGATAATCCACCAGCCAGCGGTCAGCGATTTCGCAGTCAGACCATGAAAAACGGGGCTCCAATTCGGAGCCCCGTATGTTCCATGCTGTTATATTATTTTGGCCATGGTATTGAGTATGTTTTGAG
The DNA here is from genome assembly GCA_030426685.1 of Alphaproteobacteria bacterium. Taxonomy (GTDB): domain Bacteria; phylum Pseudomonadota; class Alphaproteobacteria; order Rhodobacterales; family Rhodobacteraceae; genus Ruegeria. Next base: position 48,669 of record JAUHYC010000008.1, on the reverse strand, counting down.
GTTTGTGAAGAACTTGATGGCTTCGATGACGCCTTCTTTGACGCCGTTTCCTGAGTTTTTGATGCCGCCGAAGGGGGACATTTCGATGCGGTATCCGGGTTGTTCCCAGATGTTGCAGGTGCCCACGTTCAGCCCGTTGATATAGGCGATGGCGCGGTTGAGGTTGTTGGTGCAAACGCCTGAAGACAAACCGAACTCGGTCGAGTTCGAGATCGCCATGACCGCCGCGTCATCGTCCGGAACGCGGACGATGGGGATGATGGGGCCAAAGGTTTCCTCCATCACCAATTCGCTGCCATGGGGCACCTTGTCGACCACGATGGGCGGCAGCAGTGCGCCCTGACGGCCGGGGTGGTAGAGGATTTCGGCCCCTTCTTTCTCGGCCCTGTAAACGCGGTTTTCGAACAGTTCCGCCGCCGTGTCATGGATCACGCAGCCCAGCTCGGTCTCGGGGTCCTGCGGGTTGCCGAACCTGATCTTCTTCGCCTTCTCCAGCACCAGCGGCACGAAGCGGTCGGCCACGCTTTCCTGCACCAGAATGCGCTTGATCGCAGTGCAGCGCTGGCCCGAATTGCCGGTGGCGCCCGCCACGGCAATGGCCGCGGCCTTGTCCAGATCGGCGTCGTTGAGATCGTTCAGAACGATCAGCGGGTCATTGCCGCCCAGCTCCAGCGCCTGGCGTTTGTACACCGCCTTGGCCGCGATCATCTTGCCCACCGGCACACCGCCGGTGAAGGTGATGATGTCGATATTCTCATTGGTGATCATCTCTTCGCCAATGTCCTGCGGCCAGCCGGTGACCACCTGGAACATCTCGGGCGGCAGGCCGGCCTCATAGAGGATATCGGCCAGCGTCAGACAGGTCAGCGGCGTCAGCTCGGTCGGCTTGCACACCATGCAGTTGTTGGATGCAATCGACGGCGCGATCTTGTGGCTGACCATGTTCAGCGGGTGGTTGAACGGGGTGATCGCGCTGATCGCGCCCACCGGTTCGCGCGTGGTGAAGATCTTGCGCGCCTTGCCATTGTGGGTCAGATCACACGAGAAGATCTCGCCATCATCCTTCAGCGCCTCGGCCGCGGCAAACTGATAGACATCCTGCGCGCGTCTGGTCTCGTAGATGGCGTGCTGGTGGCAGATGCCCAGCTCCAGCACCAGCCATTTGGCCAGATATTCGCGGCGCTCGCCGATCAGCTCTCCGGCCCGCTGCAGGATCTGGCTGCGCTCATAGCGGGTGAGCTTCGGCGTGTAAGCCGCTGCAATCTCGAAGGCTTTGCGGGCGTGCTCGGCCTGGCCCGCAGGGACATGGCCGACCACCTCATTGGTGTAGGGGTAGCGCACCGGCACGGTCTCGTCGGTAAAGACGATCTCGCCGCCGATCCGCATGCCTTCGTTTCTGATCTCGGTCTCAGACACCCTCTGGTCCTTCATGGCTTACTGCGCCGCCGCTGTCGTGGCGTAGAAAAACGCATCAAAGTTGCGCAGATCGGGCGCATTGCCCAGATCAATGACCCGGTTGACGATAAAGGGCACCTCCTGCTCTGTCAGCCCGCCATGGCTGCGCAGCGGCTCCTTCAGCGCCGCCAGATCGTGGCGATCGGCCGAGGTGCCGATGGTCATGTTCTCGCCCGAGATCATCACGATGTCACCGATCCGGTCGGCGGGCAGTTCAAAGCGGCGGATCGCCTCGTCCTTGTCCACCACCAGGATGATGTCGTCGATGGCGTCGAGCCTGGCCATGATGTCGGCCTTGTCCGCGCCTTCGGGCAGATAGGCGGTGGCAAAAGCGCCAAGCGCACCGTGGTGGACCACGTAAGGGTCGGTGATCGGCAGGATCACCCGGGCCTGACCCTCGCCCAGCCAGTCATCCATCAGATCCTGCGCATAGATCACATTGGGCTCGCCGTCGGCATTGTGCTTGGGCTTCATGCCGTGGTCCGCAGTGACGACGATGGCCGCGCCCAGCTCATCGAGCTGCGCCAGGTATCTGTCGAACATGGCATAGAAATCCAGCGCGCCCTGCTGTTCGGGGGCGAACTTGTGCTGGATATAGTCGGTGGTCGACAGGTACATGATGTCGGGCCTGAACTCTTTCAGCAGCTTGACGCCCGCGGCAAAGACAAATTCCGACAGCTCGGCGGAATAAACCTCCGGCACCGGCATGCCCAGCCATTCGCTGGCATTGTCGATGCCGTGCTCGGCCTTTGTGGTCTCGCCCGAACGCTCGGACGAGAACGCCACCGCGCGGTCTTCGTCGAACTTGAGGCCCGCCCCCAGCAGCGCGCGCAGCTTGTCCTTGGCCGTGACCATGGCCACGCGATACCCCGCCTCGTAGAACTGCGAGAAGATGGTCGGCGCGCGCAGGAAACGCACGTCATTCATCATCACCTCTTCGCCGCTGTCGGGGTCGATCAGGTAGTTGCCGCAAATGCCATGCACGATCGGTGGGCGACCGGTGGCGATGGACAGGTTGTTGGGGTTGGTGAAGCTGGGGATCACCGAATGCGCCAGGCGGTCGGTGCCGGTCTCGCGGATGCGCTTGAGCGTCGGCATCAGCCCCTTGGCGATGGCGACCTCCAGATAGTCCGGCTCGCAGCCGTCCAGGCAGATGGCAATGGCAGGCACTTTGGGGGCCGGGTAGACGCGCTCATTCGCGGTCACGGGGGTATGGATGGTCATTGGGGGGTGTCCTTTATCTCTCAAGCCGCCAGTCTGGCGCGTTCTTCCAGGGCCCGGACCGGAGGCGCCGCGCTGGCGACCCCCATCTCGGCCAGGCTGTCCTTTGCGGCGGCCACAACCTGCCGCATCACATGTTCATCCATCTGCCCGATGCAGCCGACGCGGAAACTGTCCACAACCGTCAGCTTGCCCGGATAGATGATAAAGCCCCGGTCTTTCATCAGATCGTAAAAGCGCGAGAACACGAACGTCTCGTCCGCAGGGCAAAAGAACGTCACGATGATCGGGCTCAGCCAGCGGTTCTGCAGCAACGTCTCGAACCCCAGCTCGCGCATGCCCGCAACCATTACGTCGCGATTGCGGCTATAACGCCCGCCGCGCCCCGCAACACCACCCTCGGCCTCATGCGCGCGCAGCGCCTCGAGAAAGGCCGCCACCACATGGGTCGGCGGCGTGAACCGCCACTGGCCGGTCTTTTCCATATGCGCCCATTGCGCATGCACATCCAGCGACAGCGAGTGGCTGTTGCCCTTGGCCGCCTCCAGCTCCTCCTTGCGGGCGATGACAAAGCCAAAGCCCGGCACGCCTTCGATGCATTTATTGGCCGAGGACACCATCGCCTCATACCGGATCTCCGACGGCTTCAGCTCGATCGCTCCAAAGGCCGACATCGAGTCGATCAGCAGCTTGCGCCCCGCCGCATAAACCGCCTCGGAAATCTCCTCCACCGGGTTCAGGATGCCCGAGGAGGTCTCGCAATGGATCGCAACCACATGGGTGATCGACGGATCCCGCGCCAGAATCTCGGCCACTTCCACCCCGCGCGGCGGCAGGTAATCGCCCTTGTCCAGCACCAGATGATCACGCCCCAGATACTCCAGCGTCTGCGCCGAACGCTGGCCATAAGCCCCGTTCGCCAGCACCAGCGCCTTGCCATCCCGCGGAATGAACGAGGCCAGCATCGCTTCAACCGCAAAGCTGCCCGACCCCTGCATCGGAACACAATCAAAGGCTTCCGCCCCCTCGCCCAGCAACGCCAGCAACCGGTGACGCATATCCCGCGTCATCGCCCGGAAATCATCATCCCAGCTGCCCCAGTCCCGCAGCATCGCCCGCTTCACCGCAGCCGAGGTCGTCAACGGACCAGGCGTCAGAAGATAAGGCTCCCCCTGCTCCGGCCGCGCAATCACTGGCTCTGAATGGCTCATCTCAATCCCTCAAATACCTCAGCTCCAACACAACATTTGCAACCCAATACTCCATATGTAAAATCGAGAATATCAATCTTATTATAAGACAAACCTATGGACTGATTTCCGGATAGATACATGCGCCACAGCCAGCTCAAAGCCTTTCACAACGTTGCCCTCTACGGCGGGTTTTCCCGCGCCGCAGAAGCATTGTTCCTAACCCAGCCAGCAGTTTCAGAGCAGGTTCGGAAGCTGGAACAAGATCATGATCTGTTGCTGTTTCAGCGTGAACGTAAACGCGTTTTTCTGACCCCCGAGGGAGAGCAGTTGTTCCGCTTTACCAAGCAGTATTTTGAAATCGAAAATCAGATCGAGGATTACTTAACCGAATCCAAAGCGTCAATTGACGGCGAATTGCGGATCATCGCTGATTCTGCCCACCACTTGACCGACTTTCTGGGACCCTTTCGAGCAATGTACCCCAAAATCACCATTGTTGTGCGGTCCGGCAACACCAATGACATCCTGGAGGAACTCAGGTCATACAACGCAGAAATCGGGATTGTCGGCAGCCCGTCACCTGGCAAGGATATGACGATGCTCAACCTCGGCGCGTCCAATATCGTGGCCTTTGCCGGGCGAGAATTGCTGCCCGAGACGACAACCGCTCTCACATTCAAAGAGTTGAAAGATCTGCCCCTGATCTTTCGCGAACAAGGTTCAAAGACGCGGCAAAAGCTTGAGGATGAGGCCCGCAGCAGAAAAATCACGCTTGATCCCGCCATCGTCGCCGAAGGGCGCGAGGCTGTGCGCGAACTTGTCGCCTCGGGGGCTGGGATCGGTTTTGTCTCGCGCGCTGAGTATGGTCGTGACGATCGTTTGCGCCAGATCGAACTGAGGGATGCAGACCTGCAAATGGGCGAAAGCATGATCTACCTGACGCAGCGCCATGAAGTTAAGGTCATCCGCGCATTCATGGAGTTTGTCAAAAACGTGCAGGCAAAGAAGCAGGGGGATACCTGAAGCATTATAAGGTTCGGGCCCGGTTTATTTCCGAGAACCGGTTCGCCAAACTCTACATGGCTATTCAGCAAAGCGGACTGCCAAGCCGTGATCCCAGTGAATGCACCTGCTCCGGTCGGATCAGGGCGCGGGGAGTTTACTGTGAAAACACATCATATGCATTCAGTGCCTTGGCGCTGAATGCATATGAGGGGCCACCGCCCATGTAAGTCGCCATGGCCAGCGCTTCGCACATTTCCTCACGCGTGGCACCCAACCGGACCAGAGACCTGACATGAAACCCAATACAGCTGTCGCAACGTGTGGCTATTGCGATGCCAAGTGCCATGAACTCCTTGGTTTTCTCGCTCAGAGCGCCATCGGTCTTGGCGGCTTTGCCCATGATGCCAAAGCCCCGCACGGTTTCAGAGACCTCTTTCGAGAAGGTACCGATATTGGCCTCGGTCTCGGCCATGAAGTCTTTCCAGTCCATGCGTGTGCTCCTTATCCGCGCTCATCCGCGCCCATGCGACGTTCCAGCCAGCGCACACCCGCACTGATAATCAGAACCAGTATCAGGTACTCAAAGACCAGCAGAGTATAGATCTCCAGCGGGCGGTATTCCGTCACCACCAGTTCATTCGCTCGCCGCGTGAGTTCCTGCATTCCTATGACGCTGGCAAAGGCGCTCATTTTTACGATGTAGATAAACTGGTTCGCCAACGGTGGCAGGATTCGCCGGATCGCCTGTGGCAGGATCACATAGCGCATGGTCTGCACGTAGTTTAACCCGATGGTCTGCGCCGCCTCACGCTGTCCGCGTGCAATTGATTGAATGCCCGCGCGGTAGATTTCAGCCGTAAAGGCGCTGTCGGAAATCGCCAATGTAATGATCGCGCCCCAAAACGGGTCGATGGGAATACTCATGCCCATCGATTGGAACACAATCGGCAGACCGTAAAAGACCCAGAACAGCATCGGCAAAAGGGGTATGGCGCGGATGAATTCAACATAGACCCGGTTGAGGTACCGCCAGCCCCGCTTTTCCGACAGGCCTGGTAACGCCACCAGCAACCCAATGACAATCGACATAACCGCCGCAATCAGAGAGATTTGGATAGTGGCACCCATGCCAGAGATCAGGAACTTTACATTGGTCCAGCCAGAGGCCGTCCTCGGGTCGATGACATACCAGCCCCAGTTTTGCGAAGACGAGCACCCAACCAGTAGGACTAAGGACGCTATCAACAAGATTTTTATCATCGACGCCCTCAATGTTGCAGGATTTGGCTGAGGAATTTGCGGCACCGCTCGGATTTGGGGTTGGTGAAGAAATGCTCTGGGCGCCCCTCTTCCACGATCTCTCCGGCATCCATGAAGATCATCTTGTCAGCCACCTTGCGGGCAAAGCCCATCTCATGCGTGACAACCACCATGGTCATGCCCTCATGCGCCAGTTCGGCCATCACCTCCAGCACCTCCGAAATCATCTCGGGGTCCAGCGCCGAGGTGGGTTCGTCAAACAGCAGAACCCGAGGTTCCATGCACAACGACCGCGCGATGGCAACACGCTGCTGTTGACCGCCTGACAGTTGAATGGGGCGCTTTTCGGCCTGTTCGGGAATGTGCACACGTTCAAGGTAGTGGCGCGCTTTGTCCTCGGCTTCTTTTCGCGAAAGGCCGCGTGCCTTGATCGGACCAAGGGTCAGGTTTTCCAGCACCGTCAGGTGCGGAAACAGGTTGAATTGCTGAAACACCATACCGACCTCGGAACCGATCCTGGCATCATCCGTCAACTCGACCCCATCGATGCGGATCGTACCCTTCTGATGCTTCTCAAGCCGGCTGATACAGCGCACCACCGTGGACTTTCCGGACCCGGAAGGGCCACAAATCACAACCTTTTCACCGCTGTTCACCGTCAGGTTGATATCTTTGAGAACGTGAAACGTATCGAACCATTTGTTCACACCGACAAGCTCGATCGCAGCATCCGGCATTTACGGGCCTGCCTTTGTTTTCTGGTCAAATATTTGCATGAGGTTAACTTTGTCTTTACGCTCAGATCAAGAAACAATGTAGCGTCAACCGCTTAACGCCACCAACGGGAGAAATACATGAAACGCTTTTTCTATGTTGCCGCCGCCGCGGTGCTTGGGCTTGTGGTCAGCACGGCCGCTCAGGCGCAATCTGCGCTGAATGAGGTGCTGGATTCCGGAGTTCTGAAAGTGGGCACAACGGGGGACTGGAACCCGATGTCGTTACGCGATCCGGCGACCAACAGCTACAAGGGATACGATATCGACATCATGAACGCACTGGCCGCCGATCTGGGGGTTGAGGTTGAATACGTTCCGACAGACTGGAAAACACTGGTCAACGGCGTGGTTGCGGGCAAATATCACATCACCGGTTCAGCCTCGATCTCACCACCGCGGATGAAGGTTGCGGGTTTTTCGGACAGCTACATCGCTGTGGAACTCTTTCCCTACACAACCAAAGACAAGGCCGACAGGTTCGACGGGTACGAGTCGATCAATCAGCCGGACGTGAAGGTTGCCACAACATTGGGCACAACCTTTGAAAAGCGGGTGCGCGAATGGTTTCCGAATGCTGACATCAAGGTGGTCGAGGCCCCGGCACGCGGCTTTCAAGAAGTGCTGGCGGGCCGGGCGGATGTATTCATCACCTCCAATATCGAAGGTTCGACACTTGAAGAAAAATTCCCCGTCGTGCGCGTGAAGAACGCCGGCCCTCGGTCGCCCTCACCCATCGCCATGTTGTTGCCGCAAAGCGATCAGGTATGGATCAACTATGTGAACAATTGGATCGAGGTGAAAAAGGCGGAGGGGTTTTTTGAGGAGAACCGCAAGAAATGGGGCCTTTGATTTAAGCGCAGCGCCTGACGATACACACGCGTCAGACGCTGCGTTCAAAATATCTATTCCTCACGCTCACCCAGCCCATCGGTCGACAGATCGTCGAGCTTTGGCATCAGTCGTAACAACTCCCGCGCATAATCCGTCTGTGGATTGGCGAACAGATCACTGGTTTCCTGAATTTCAACCATCTGGCCCTGCTTCATGACCGCAACCCGGTCACACATCTGACGCACTACAGGAAGATCGTGGCTGATGAACAGCATCGTCAGGCCCAGATGTTCCTGCAAATCCTTCAGGATGTTCAAAATCTGCGCCTGAATCGAGACATCCAGCGCGCTTGTCGGCTCATCGCAGATCAAAAAGCGCGGCTGGGTCGCCAAGGCGCGCGCGATTGAAATCCGCTGCCGCTGACCGCCGGAAAACTCATGTGGGTATTTCTGACCCGCCTCATGGCCCAGACCCACCTGATCCAGCAACTCATCCACGCGGCGCTTGATATCGGTCCCACTCATCAGTTTGTGATGGCGGATCGGCTCGGCCACGATCTCATCCACCCGCATCCGGGGGTTGAGCGAAGAGTAAGGATCCTGAAAAATCATCTGAATGTTCTTGCGGTATTCGTCCTGAACCGCGCGGTCGCTCAGATCACTGACCAGTTTCCCTTGGAAACTGATGGTGCCGCCGTCCACTGGATAAAGCCCCGCAATCATCCGCGCGACCGTGGACTTGCCCGAACCGGATTCACCGACAACCCCAAAAACCTCGCCAGCCTGGATGTCAAAGCTGACATCATCGACGGCGGTGAAATAGGTCCGGTCCCAAGGCAGCAACCCGCGTCGCTGCAGGAATTTCTTGGTTAGATTGCGGATCTCGTAAACCGGTTTGCTGGTATCGTTGTCCACTTTGGGCCAGTGACGCGCCATATCCTCGATCGCGAAGCGCGTTTCGCGCCCGCCATAGCTGATCTGAGGAAAGCGATGCAGCTTCAGCGTCGGGCGCGGCACGGCGGCGATCAGAGACTTGGTGTACTCGTGCTGCGGCTGGCCCATCACCTGAGCCGTGGTACCGCTTTCAACCACCTTACCCGCATACATCACTGTCACGCGGTCGGTCGTATCTGCGATAACGCCCATATCGTGGGTGATCAGGATGACACCCACCTGACGTTCCTGCGCCAGCTCTTTGATCAGGTCCAGGATTTGTGCCTGAACCGAAACATCCAGCGCGGTCGTGGGCTCATCCGCGATGATCACGTCAGGCTCGGTGCATAGCGCAAGCGCGATGACGACACGCTGCCGCATCCCGCCCGAGAACTGGTGCGGGTATTGGTCCAGCCGTGTATCCGGATCGGGGATGCCAACGCGGTCAATGAGGTCGCGGGCGCGTTTGTTGGCTTCGGCCTCGGAACCACCCAGATGGGCCTGTATCGTCTCGACGAGTTGCTCGCGCACCGTGAATAGCGGGTTCAGCGAGGTCAGCGGGTCCTGAAAGATCATCGAAATCTTCTTGCCGCGCAGCCCGCGCATTGCCTCGACATCAATCCCGCTGATCTGATCGCCGCCCAGCTTGATCTGGCCGCCTGCAATGCGACCGGGACGCTCCAGCAAGCCCATGACAGCCGCGCCGATGGTGGATTTTCCGGCCCCGGATTCCCCCACCAGTCCGTGAATTTCGCCGGGTTCGACCGACAGGCTGGCGTGGTCCACCGCCGTGAACAACTGGCGGCGGGTCGGGAATTCGACGGTGAGGTCTTGGATGGTCAGAAGGCTCATGAAGTCACCGCAGTTTGGGGTTCAACGCGTCGCGCAGCCAGTCGCCCAGCAGGTTGACCGACAGGGCAAGGGCCAGAAGTGTGCAAGCCGGGAAAAACAGGATCCACCACTCGCCCGAAAACAGGAAACCCTGCCCGATGCGAATGAGCGTTCCAAGCGACGGTTGGGTTGGTGGGGCACCAACGCCCAAGAAGCTGAGTGTTGCCTCGGCAATGATGGCCAGCGCCAGCGAGATGGTGGCAATGACCAGAACCGGGCTGAGGACATTGGGCAGGATGTGGCGGAACATGATCGGGAAGGAACCGCGACCGATCAGGCGTGCGGCTTGCACGTATTCCTTGTTCTTCTCAACCAGGGCTGCTCCGCGGACTACGCGCGCAAACTGCACCCAGTCTGACAGAGCAATGGCGATGATCAAAACATAGATCGCCATCTCGTCGCGGTATTCAGGCGGGGTGATCCCCTTGGCGATCCCAAAGATCAGCATCGCCACCAGAATGGCAGGAAAGGTCAGCTGAACATCCGCGATCCGCATAATCAGCGTCTCGATCCAGCCACCGAAATAGGCCGCGATCAGCCCGAGGATGACCCCGATGATCAGCGCCAGCAACACGGCTGAGACGCCGACGAACAGCGAAATGCGCAGTCCGTAGAGGATCGTCGAAAACACATCACGCCCCTGATCGTCTGTGCCCAGCAGAAAGGTCTCTTGTGTGAACGCATTGGGCGTGCCCGGTGGGGTGAAGCCATTCATCAGGTTCAAGGTGGCCGGATCAAACGGATTGTAGGGCGCGATTAGCGGTGCAAAGATCGCCGCCAAGACCAGTACAACCACAACCAGCGATGCGATCACGGCCACGGGAGAGTGTCGGAACGACCAGGCAAAATCACTGTCCCAGAACTTGGCCAAGCGCGACTTGGGTGCGGATTTCGTTGTTTCCATCGTATCGGTCATGTAGCCCTCGCGTCGACACGCAGGCGCGGGTCAATGGCATAGTAAAGGAGATCGACAATCAGGTTGATCGTCACGAACATCACCGAGATCAGCATCAGATAGGCCGCCATAACGGGGATATCCACGAACTGAATCGCGTTGATGAACAACAGACCCACGCCGGGCCACTGGAACACCGTCTCGGTGATGATGGCAAAGGCGATGATAGATCCCAACTGCAGACCCGTGATAGTGATCACCGGTACCAGAGTGTTCTTCAGCGCGTGGCGGAAATTGATCACTCGTTCCGATAGCCCTCGAGCGCGGGCAAAGCGGACGTAGTCGGCCCGCAGAACCTCCAGCATCTCGGAGCGGACCAATCGCATGATCAGCGTCATCTGATAGAGGCCGAGCGTAATAGCAGGCAAAATCAATGCCTTGAGGCCCGACGCTGTCAGGAACCCCGTGGACCAGCTGCCGATCATAACGGTCTCGCCCCTCCCGAAGCTGGGCAACAGGTCAAGTTCGACCGAGAAGATGTATATCAGTAGGATGCCTATGAGGAACGTGGGCAAAGACACCCCGATCAGACTGACCGTCATGATCACATTTGCCGCGATCCCTTGTCGTCGGATCGCGGTGAAAACGCCAAGGGCGATACCCAACGTAATCGCCAGAAATCCGGACACAAAGGCAAGTTCCAGCGTAGCCGGAGCGCGTTCGATCAGGATCGTCGAAACAGGCCGCCCCTGACGATAGGACACACCGAAATTACCCTGAACCGCGCCTTGCAGAAACTTGGCGTATTGCACCACAAATGGCTGATCCAGGCCCAGTTCGGTCCGTAGACGATCGATGTCAGCCTGCGTACGCTCCTGCCCCAGCATATTGTCGATCGGGTCGCCGACAAAGCGGAACATCGAAAAAGCCACCAATCCCACCACCAGCAAGACGATGACGGACTGGAACATCCTTCGGACGATATATGCGAACATTCGTTTCCCTCGTTGATCGGTGTCTCTAGGCTGCCTTTGACCAATTGGTCAAGAGAGCGCTATCAAACCGACGCGCCGTTGCCGCCTATCAATTCACCGTCACCCAACGCAACAGAAAGAAATTGTCGGGCCTCTGTGTCAGCTCGACATTGCTCCGTGTACCCCAGACCAGCGGCTGGACATACATGGGTACATAAACCTGTTCGTCCTGTATGATCGCCGCCACTTCGTCCAGCATGGCTTGACGTTTGGCCTGATCCAGCTCGGACTGGATCATCGGCAGCAACTCATCTACCCGAGCATTTGAGAAACCACCGAAATTCCAGCTGCCCAGCTTTTTCTCTTCGTTCGGGGTGGCGACAAGAAAGCGGACTGGATGTTCGGCGTCAAACGTGCCAGGGCTCCAGCCCAGCAGGTACATGTCATAATTGTCCTCGCGCAGTTCCGGCCAGTAATTGCGCACCGGCATGGCGTCCAGCTCTGCGGTGATGCCGATTTGCGCCAGCATGCCGACAACGGCCTGACAGACGGCCTCGTCATTCAGATAACGATCATTAGGGCATTTCAGGCCAAACGAGAACCCATCGGCATAACCTGCCTCGGCCAACAGCGCCTTGGCGGCTTCCACATCAAAGGCCGGGCGATCAGCGTTGGCCCCGGAATAGCCGCTCATTGCCGGGCTGACGAGCTGTGAAGCGGGTTCGGCATTGCCGCGCATGATCGTGGCAAGTATGGCATCCACGTTGACGGCCTGCGCAACAGCCTTGCGCACGCGCGCATCTCGGAACGGGTTCGGCTTACCCGCGTCGTCAGTGTATTTCAGAGTCTCGGCGTCATGGCTGAAGCCCAGCATGATCACGCGTGCCTCAATCCCTTGAATGACGTTGACATCCCCGTTCTGTTGCAGCCGTGCGACATCCTGAATCGGAACCGGGTTGATCATGTCCACATCTCCCGACAGCAGTGCCGCAACGGCTGTGGCCGGGTTCTGGATCGGATTGAATTCGGCGCGGGTTATGTTGTGTTCAGCATCGCCCCACCAGCCGCCAAACGGCTCCAACACCGTCTTCAATCCCGGTTCACGTTCGGTGACTTTAAACGCCCCAGTTCCATTGGCATTGATGGTCGCGTAGTTGCCAGTCTCCTTGTCCGGAACGACGGCATCGTTGGCCTCGGTCCAGCCCTGATCCATAATCATCCAGTTGGCGATTGAGGACGGGAACAATGGGTTCGGCGTGGTGGTCATGAAATCAACGGTATAGTCATCCACCACCTTGACCTCGCTGACCGGCGCAAACCAGCTGCGCGTATCCGCAGCCTCGCCCGAGGCGCGCTGGTAGCTGAACAGCACGTCCTGCGCGTCAAAGCTGCTGCCATCATGAAAGGTGACACCCTCACGCAGCTTGAAACGCCAGCCTTCACCGTCGCCAATGGGTTCCCAGCTAACGGCCAGCGCAGGCTCAACGCTCATATCTTTGCCGCGACGGACCAGCCCCTCGTAGACATTGTTCAGGAACCCAAGTACCGGCGCCGAGTTAACCGCGTGCGGGTCCATTGTCTGCGGATCGGTGGTCGAGGCCCATTTGAACTCGGCAGCCTGAGCGGTACCGACAAGCAACATGGTCAGGCCAATGGCGCTGTTCCTGAGGATCATCACGAATTCTCCCTGTTTGTGGTGGAAGCTTCCCGCGTTTTGGCCACCACGTAAAGTAGCGCCCGCATAGATATCACGAGCCCGTGACCAGCAGCGCAAACAAAGAAACAGGGCGCAACACTGCGCCCTGCCCAAGCATCCCGGAGGACGCCTTAATTCATTTCAAAGTACTTGATCTTTGGCGAATCTTCCGGCTCGACAATGGTTCCGACGCCCGACTTCATACCCCAGTTCAGCACCTGATGATGGATCGGGATGTAAAGCTGCTCGTCCTGAACGACCTGCCAGATTTCCCCGATTTGCTGATCGCGCGCGGGCAGATCGGTTTCCGACGCCAGTGCCACGATCTTGGCATCCAGTTCCGGGTTGGAATAACGCGTGCCGTTCCACGAGCCGTATTTCTCACCCTTCGAGTGCACCAGGAAGTTGAAGATGTACTCCGAGTCGTAGGTCGGAACACCCCAGCCAAGCATATAGAAGTCTGTCTCCAGATTGTTGATCAATGGGAAGTGCTGCGCCTTCGGCTTGGCATCCAGGTTCACCGTGATCCCGATCTGAGCCAGCATACCGACCGCCGCCTGACAGATCGCTTCATCGTTGATATAGCGGTCATTCGGGCAGTTCAGCGTCAGCGAGAAACCATCCGGATACCCGGCCTCAGCCATCAAGGCCTTGGCGCCTTCGATATCCGTGCTGGACGAGGCATCCATATCCGCATCCCAGCCATTCACGAAGGGCGGTGAGATCATACCGGCGGGCGCCGATTGGCCACGCATCACGACCTGCTTGATCGCATCGCGGTTGATTGCTTTTGACATCGCCTGACGCACACGCACATCAGCTAGCGGGTTCTTGCCATCCACATTGTCCGAGGTCAGATCAGCATCGCCCATGTTCATACCGAAGAAGATTACCCGGTTTTGCGGCGCGGTGCGCACGTCCAGACCATCGGTTCCGGCCACGCGCTCAAGGTCCTGTACCGGCACGTCCTGGATGAAATCCACTTCGCCGGACAACAACGCAGCCACTCGGGTCGCGGCGTTCTGGATCGGGGTGTAGATGATCTCAGTTACCTGCAGCGGGAACTCGTCCTTGCCCCAGTAGTTCTCGTTGGCGGTCAGAACTGTTTTCACGTCCGGCTCGCGACTGACCAGCTTATAAGGGCCGGTGCCGTTCGCGTTCTTGGCGGCAAAAGTATCTTCACCACCTTCATAGTCCTGTACCTTCACGGCGTTGTTCGCCTCGGCCCAGCCCTTGTCCATCATGAACATATTGGTCAAGTTGTTGGGCATGATCGGGTTCGGACCGTCGGTTTCGATCTCAACAGTGAACTTGTCCGGTGCACGCACCTCTTTCACCGAAGCCAGTAACTCCTTGTAGTCGGAATCCGGTGTCATGGCGCGGTTCAGCGAAAAGACGACATCTTCGCTGTCAAACTCTGCACCATCGTGGAAGGTGACGCCTTCCCGCAATTTGAAGACCCAGACATTCGGGTTTTCTTCGGATGGCGCCCATTCGGTTGCCAGCGAAGGAACCAGCGCACCGGAATGGTCACGCATGACCAGAGTTTCCATGATCTGGTGCGCCATGGCCGAGGTCGGGCCTTCGTTCTGCGCGTGTGGGTCCAGCGTCAGCGCGTCGCCGGCGCGCGCCCATCGCAGCGTTTCCGCCGAAGCACCTGCTGCGATCATCGCGGTCGCGCTGGCAGCAAGCATCAGTGTTTTGAATGACATACGTCGTCTCCCCATTGTAGTTTTGGCCGCGTTTGGCGCGGTTGACCGGACTTTCCGGTCCTCATGTCACCACATCATCCAGAACATTTTCCGAGTTGCAACACCCGAATGTGTTCAGAGCGGGCCACCGTAGCCACGGGCCAGACGCCAAAACGGCGGAATGCCGTCATGGGGATAAAAACAGGCTGGAGCTTCTGTCGATTGCAAGATCCCCTGCCCTGTCTGTTGACGCAAGGTCACGTCTATCGGGACCAGGCGGGCGACTTCAAACGGTTCGATCTGTTCATGTTTCCAACCTTCAACAGACTCGCTGAGCAACTGGCGCATGGCGACAACCAAGCGCTCTGCCGCATCGCTGCTCCATGGTCGCAAGCCAGCTCCTTCGAGCAGGTTGAAAAGGTTGATCCAGCTTTGCAGATTGAACGCGCAATAGTGCTGGGTCAGCGTGCGGGTCATTTCGTGCGGCTGCTCACCATCTTCAGTGATTGTGCCCAATACCCGTGCCTGAGCACGCAAATTGATCCGCTGCAAAGCTGTGGTATCACCGAGGAATGCCGCCAGAGACGCCGCTTGCAGATCATAACAAGTGCCATGATTGTTCTTGGCCCGACGCTCACCCTTTCCCTGTTCGCTGTCCGTCAGCCACTCAAGGAACGCGGCACACCATTGGCGCACGCCCTGGCTGAGTTCGGTATTGCCCAACATCCGAACCGCATCGAGAAAGAAGTAGAAATCCTTGGTTTCGATCAGGCCATGAGCCAGACCTTTGTCCCCCTTATGCCCAAGCCGTACCTGCGCATAGTCCAAGTTGGGGTTCAATCGGGTATCGACGTCTACGAACCACGTTTTGATCAATCGCGAGAGGTGATCCCGATAACGGGTATCCCCAGTGAGTTTTGCTGCCAGTGCAAGCGCGGTCGAGTCATCAAACAGCCTTTGCAGTCTGGTCCTGTCAAACCGGTCGCTTTCTTCCTCATACAGCTGAGTTCCGGGTACACGCTGCCCGTCGCGGAAAACATAGGGCCGCCCGCTTTTTTTCTTGGGGTCAGGCCACCAGTAAGGCGATGGATGATAATAGTCGTGGAGATCCCCGCTGGGCCCGGGCTCGGGCTTGTCCGTAACCGAGAAAGGGCCGCGGGTCAGCGCTTCGTCGGCTGCGGCCACGACGGCGACTAGATCGGCATCCGCCATAGATCCGGCCAGCGCCTCAATTCGAGCTGAATCGAAGAATAGTGTTGCATCGTCAATAGTGGTGTCCTGCATGTGACGCGCTTCCAGCATGTCCAGGGTCGCGCAGATTGCCTCATTTCTGGCAAGGCCACGGTTTTTAAGGGTCTGAACGCCCTTATGTTCCAGCTGCGCCTGCCCCGAAAACAGCCGGGCCACCCATCCCGCGTGGCCCACCCGGTGACCTTCCGCGCTGACCTTTCGGGGCGGAAGATCAAATTCCTCGACCGGAAAATTCTGCCAGATCCCCGGAATACCCAGATGCAGGAACAGTTCGACCTTTGGCCGTCGCCCATAAGGATGTGCCTCGTCAAATCGCAACGGCGCATCGCATCGGAAGGCCATTTGCGGTTCTTCGACCGCCTCAGGTGTGCTCGCATCCCTCAGCAGTTCTTCATTGTCCTGCATCCTCGCCATCGGAACACAGAAATACCGCTTGTCCCGCTGAGACGTGATGTCCTTGCGCAGCACCTCCCAGGCGCTGTTTGTGAAGAAGCAGTTCCCGTCAAATGGCAATGCCCATTTGGCGTGCTTCAGGCAGAACTCCAACGCCTGATTGCGCGCACCGTTGTTGTTCATGACATAGTTGTTCCGCGCCCGATAAGCCTGCGTGACCATCTTTCCGCGAGTGTCATCATCCAGACCATCGACCATCCCGTTAGCAAAGATCATCGGATCGTCGAAGGTTGAGAAATCGTATCCGATCGACTGCAGCTCTGCAGGGTCAAAGGCTATTCGCTCATACTTCTGATTGTGTCTCTCGAGCAGCGCGATCAGCTCAGCCTCGTTCTTGGGATCGACAATCCGGTTCAGAATCCAGAGCTTGGTGCAGTCTTTCAGCTCCGGTTCGTGTTCGAGAATAAACGCAACATTCTGCAATGACTGGCCCGCCCGATGACGCGGGACCAAATCGTTTCCGATCACCCGGCACAGGGCAAAGGTATCTGGTTTCGCATCAACCCAAGCCTCCTCGGCATCGTTTCGCTTTGGTGGCTCCACCGAAGCCAGATCTCCGGCGATTTCACCCATCCGACGGCTGACTTTGCGCGAAGACTTGTTCTTGTAGTGTCGAACAACAAAAAAGACCGGCAGCAAAATCGGTGAAAGCAGAACGATCAGCGGAGAAAGCAAAATCAGTATACGATTGCGCCGCCGCTTGCGTCGCTGCCGCTCCGCCAGAGAAAGCACAGGCTTACTTGTTCCGGTATTTCGAGTTTTGGTCACGGGCCGAACCTGCCTTGAGAAACTTCTTTTCACACAATCAGACTGGGTGATGTTGCAGTGAAACTGCTTGCTTTCCTTACCCCTGAAACGATCCGACAAGCAACCGCATGACCTGAGATCACGAAGGCGCTTGTCCGCTCCGCAATGGCATGGCCCCTACAGGCTCACTGCGGATGAATCGCGTGACTCGACACAGGGCACCTTAACAAGTCAGATTAATGCTGAGGTCAGACACTTTCATTGGATGAGACGTAAATGGTGCAAGCGCGTGCATTGAGGAAACGGTTGATCCTGGCGGGCCTTGCCGCCTTCTTGGTCTGTATTTGGGATGCCGGATCAGATGCCATTGCTCAAACCGAAACCTCCAAGAGTTGGTCCAATGTGCGCACCGTTTTGGATCACCGATGTGTGGTCTGCCATAGCTGCTATGACGCGCCCTGTCAGTTGAAGCTGACATCGCATGAAGGTCTGTTGCGAGGTGGCAGCAAGCTGGTCGTATATGACACAAAACGGCTTTCGGATGCGCAACCAACACGGCTGGGAACGGATGCGCAATCCGTTGCCGAGTGGCGCACACTGGGCTTTCACTCTGTTGCACCGGGATTGCTGGAGCGACATCTCGATCTGGGTCGGCAAAATGGTCTGGCGCCGGATGCACCGATCCCGGATGAATTGGGCCTGGCGTTGAATCGCCCGCTTGTCTGCCCTTCTCCGGACGAGTTCGATGAGTTTCGTGATGACCATCCGCAGGCCGGTATGCCCTATGCAACCGCACCACTGAGCGACGAAAACTATGCCCTGCTCAAATCATGGGCCCGCGCGGGCACACCGCCCACAACCACACCCGACGTGATCCCCGATGACATCATGGAACAGATTGCCGAGTGGGAGAAATTTCTGAACGCTCCTGACCTGCGCAGCCAATTGATGAGCCGGTACCTCTATGAACACCTCTTTCTGGCGCGGCTGCATTTTGATGGCGACTCGCCCCGGCGTTTTTTCCATCTCGTGCGCTCTCGCACCCCGTCCGGAGAAGGGATCGATGTAATCGCCTCCCGGCGTCCTTTCGATGATCCGGGAAGCGCGCCGTTTCACTATCGGCTGCAACTGGTGACAGAGACGATCGTGCACAAAGAGCACCTCGTTTACCCTCTTGGCCCCGATCGCATGGCGCGGTTCCGCGAACTGTTTCTCTTGCCTCAGTGGACATTGGCTGAGCTCCCGGGATATGGAGAAGCCGAGGGCGGCAATCCGTTCAGCACGTTTTCAAGCATACCACCCCGCAGCCGGTACGAATTCCTGCTTGATGATGCACTGTTTTTCGTGCGCAGCTTTATCCGCGGCCCCGTCTGTCACGGGCAAACAGCGGTCAATGTCATCGAAGACCGTTTCTGGGTCAGCTTTCTGGATCCTGACGCGGACCTGTCCATCACCGACCCGAGCTATTTGCAGGACGGGGGAACCTTTCTCGAGCTTCCTGTCTCAAACAGCGATGGCGGTTTACTGAGCCAGCTACAGGGGCTTTCGCACAGCAATCAGGAGCAATACCTGAGGTTTCGGGATGCCCGTTATCAGCAGAGCCCGGCACACAGGGCCGGGTTCGATTATGACGCGATCTGGGATGGGGATGGCACCAACCCAAACGCATTGATCACAGTGTTCCGCCACTTCGACAACGCTTCGGCCATGACAGGATTCCATGGGGGCATTCCCGAAACGGCCTGGGTGATCGATTACCCGATCTTCGAACGTATCTACTATAATCTTGTAGCCGGATACGACGTGTTCGGACGGATCGAACATCAGCTTTCGACGCGGCTTTACATGGATGAACTGCGCATGGAAAGCGAGGATAACTTCCTGATCTTCATGCCACAGCCGGTGCGCGAGCAGATGCACCTGAGCTGGTACAAAGGTTTTCTCGGTGAAATCCGCACCTACTGGCATCGCCGACGTGTCGATGACAGTTTTCCTTCGGGTATCGCCTATAGCACCGATGCGCCCAAGCAAGAATTCTTACTGTCATTGCTCGACCGCGGGGCCGGGCTTTGGACACAAACAGACCCGATCAACAGATGCGGGGGTACAGATTGCGCGCCGCCCACTGACGACCAGGATCCAGCGCAGACTCTACGCCTACTGGCCGACCAGACAGGGGCTTGGGTACAGTTCCTGCCAGATCTGTCGGTCTTGATCGTGAACAAAGATGACGAGGAGGCACATATCTTCTCACTGATCCACGACAAAGCACATGACAATGTCGCGTTCATGTTTCACGAGGCAGCGCGCCGCGATCCGCAGTCAGACAAATTGACGATTCTGCCCGGACTGATCGGCAGCTACCCGAACTTTTATTTCGCGGTTGAACAGAACCAGATGATGCGCTTTGTCAATGCAATCAAATCGGTGCAAACCAATGCCGACTGGTTGCAGGTGGTTGCCGAGTTCGGTGTCCGCAGGACAAGTCCCGATTTTTGGGCTCTGAGTGATCAGGTGCACGAGTTTCTGACCCTGCAGGACGCAGTTCAAGCCGGAATACTGGATCTCAACCGTTACAAGGATCCTCGGCCGGGTGAAGACCCAACCTGATCTGGCCGGGTCTCGCTCTGCTGACCTATTTCTTTTGTCCAACAGGGCCGAACACTTCGATCGAGATATTCCCCGCCGGCACGCCAAGCGCTTCCAACCCGTTTCTGATGTCAGACAAGAACTGCTCGGGTCCGCACAATAGGTATTGCGCATCCTCCCCTGCGTTCAGTTCTATCAACGCCTGCGGAGAAATTCGTCCCATCACCTCATCACCGGCAAGGTCTTTCATGTTGGGGTTGCTATAGAAGGTCCTGAGCCATGCAATTGGATGCTTTTCGATCAGCTGCGCGGCCTCTTCTCGCAATACATGTTCCGCGCGGCTTCTGGCGCCGTGCACGAACCAGAGGGGTCGGTCGCGCCGATCAGAGAGGGCGCTGTGCAACATGGCGATCATCGGCGTCACCCCGACCCCGGCGCTGACCAGGACCACCGGTTCTTCCTGGTCTGGCAAAGTGAAGTCACCGGACGGGGGTGAGGCCGTGATCTCTGCCCCCACCGACAGATCATCATGCAGGAACCGCGACACAAGACCGTTGGGTTCACGCTTGATGGTCAATCGATAGCTGTTGGCAGCTCCTGGATCGCCCGACAGGGAATAGCTGCGTCGGGCCACATCGGTCTGACCGGGAATACTGATCGCCACGGGCAGATGTTGCCCGGCGGCAAAGGGCCAAAGGGGTCTGCCATCGGTGGGGCTCAGGTAGAACGATGTGACACCGTGAGCCTCGGGTACACGCCGCGTTACCCTGAAGCGGCGGGACTGATCCCGCTTCGACCATCGCAACGCCAGCGCATTCGGACGCTCAATAACGGCCTCGACAGTTACATCAATCATACGCCAGGCGTCATCATCGTTGGCGTCGGTGGGGTCCCAATCGATGCTGGCGCGGCCTGTTATGTGCAACAAGCTACCGGTTTCAAAATCGACAAAGACAAGGCCGACTCGCGGGTCCGCAACCAGATTGCCGATCGTGTTGAAAAAATTGTTGCCAGCGTAATCCGGTATCCGCAGATGGTGCGGGTTCCTGACCTGTACAAAGCCGGGCGCGCCGCCGCGATGGGAGGCGTCATATCCGCGCGAGGGATGGTTTGTTCCGTTCTGATGCCCCGATCCAATGAACATCGTCTCTGAGTTTGAAATCAACGCGATCTGATCGGGGTTCAGCGCCTTTCCGTGCCGGGTCGGGCCGGGCACATTGCCATTGATGCGCCGCCAGACGCGCTCATGTATATACTGCGGACAGTTGCCAAATGTCTGCCGAATTTTGATTTCATAACCGGTTCCGGATTGACGCAGATGACCGCTCAGCCGGTTGCGTCGGCGTGTTGACAATTCTATCCCGACAAGCCCGACATCCGTACCTTCGGTAAAGGCACTGAACAGCGGATCTTGTGCGTCGACCGTGGCGTCCAAGGTCAGGCTGCACGGGTTCGGAGATTGAATGAACCCGTCGGGCCCGTCGAGCAACGTCACCCATGTCGAACCTGACGCATCCTGACCGGCCAAGACCAAAAACGGGAGCGAGGCGTAGAATTCCCGATGTTGCTCGGGCATAAAATCCCGGATGAACCCACTTGCCCATTTTGAAACGTCACCAGCGCCCGCACGTGCCTGAGCAGCACGTTCGCCATCATGAAAGGGTGTGTCTGCTTTGATCTGGTCCATCGCTCTGGTCCTTGAGAAAAGGGTAGCGGGCCAGCGGTCAGGCGCTGACTCCGAGGTTCAGGCAAGCTCAGGAATGGGTGAAGTTGCCATGCCAACAAAGCCGGGCTGGGCCTCGATCCGGGCAAGCCAGTTGCGGATGTTGAGGTAAGGGGCCAGGTCGACACCGCCTTCGGGCGCATGGGCGATGTAGCTGTAACCCGCCACATCCGCGATGGTCGGTGTATCAGCAGCCAGCCAGTCGCGCCCGTCCAGATGCGCCTCCATCACCTTGAACAGGGCATGGGCCTTGGCCACAGCCGCGCCGTGATCTAAAGGCGCGCCAAAGACTTTGACCAGACGTGCCGCACAAGGCCCGGAATAGACGTTATCCGCCGCAACCGTCAGCCAGCGCTGAACCTCCGCTGCGGTTTTGGGGTCTGCGGGCATCCAGTTTGACGCCTTCGCGTAGGTCTGAACCAGGTAGACAATGATCGCATTGGAATCCGCCAGCGTATAGCCATCATCATCAATCGCAGGCACCAGCCCGAAAGGGCTGATTTTCAGATATTCCGGTGCTTTGTGCGCCCCGTTGGCCATATCGAGATCAATGGTTTCATATGGTAGCTTCAACAGGGCCAGCATAAGCTCAACCCGGTGGCAATGACCGGATTTCGGATTTCGGTAGAGTTTGATCGGAGTCATAGTGATATCCAGTTCTGGTTGGAGACCCAATTTGCGCGGGTCAAGGGCTCGTCAGGTCAGCAAAGTTCTGGTCTTCCTGGACAATCGGAAGTTCGTTGAATGGGAAGGGGTGGTACAGGCTGGTGTTGGATTTTTACGCTCACGATATGGCCCTTACTTGATCTGGAAATGCGTTTGTTGGTCGATAGACAGTTAGTTTGCGTTGTCATTTGAATGAATATACTCAATTCGAAAGTCATTATTTTGGATTTTGATAGTAATGGATCGCCTACAGACACTCGAAGTGTTCATCGCCGTGGCAGAGGCCGAGAGTTTTGCATCCGGCGCGCGCAAGCTGGGACTTAGTTCCCCCTCTGCCACGCGCGGTATCAATGCGCTTGAAGAGCGGCTGGGTGTACGTCTCTTCACGCGTACGACCCGCCGGGTTCGCCTGACCTCGGTCGGGCAGGCTTATCTCGAAGATGCGCGGCACCTGCTGGCGCAACTGCAGGCGGCGGATGACGCAGCCAGAGGGGCGGCAAGCAACCCGGTGGGTCAGTTGCGCATCACCTGCCCCACCGAGTTCGGGCGCATCCACGTTGCCCCCCTTCTGACTGATTTTCTGGACCGGCACCCCGGCATGACAGCCGATGTTGTGATGGTCGACCGGGTGGTAAACCTGGTCGAAGAGGGCATTGATCTCGCTGTTCGGATAGGTGAGCTGCCCTCGTCTGGTCTGACGGCTGTCCGTGTCGGGCATGTGCGCCGTATGATCTGCGGGGCACCATCCTATTTCGCGGCACATGGTATTCCAGTAACCCCAGCTGACCTTGCCTCACACCAGATCGTCTCTGCTGCAGGGATCAGCCCTGTGGCCGAATGGAGATTTGGCCCGGATCTGCAGGAAGCTGTCCGCGTGAAGCCCCGGCTGACGGTCAGCAGCGTGGCCACCGCAATCTCGGTCGCGCGTCAGGGGTGGGGCTTGTGCCGGGTTCTGTCCTATCAGATCGGCCCTGATCTTGACGCGGGAACTTTGCAATCCGTCTTGGGTGACTTCGAACCGGCCCCCCTGCCCGTCCATCTGGTTCATGCCGAGGGGAGACGGGCCCCTGCCAAGATCCGAGCATTTGTAGACTTTGCCAAACACCGGCTCAGGTCTGTTCCCATCCTGAAATGACTTTGCTGCCATTCGCCTGAAATCACGACCGGCAATCAGCCTTACTGCAATTGCGGCTTACTTCTTGTCTGTGTTCGTCACCGCGCGCCAGTTTTCCGGAGGCGGGTTTCGCAGAAGAGCACGCGCCCGTGTTTTCATGGCAATCGACGCCGGATCGCCTTTTCGAGCCTGATCTGCAACCTCGAACGAGGCTATCGCCTGTTCGAACTGCCCCGCCCGGTACAAGGAAAGGCCTTGTTCATAAGCTTCGATCCAAGAATGGGACCCCTCGATCCCATCAGCCATCGCAATCAGTTCATAAACCACAAGCTCTTGGGTGCGCCCAAAAACCGTCAGCGTGTCCAGTTCGCGCACGATAATCGCGTCGTCCGCGTCGCGCCGGGTTTCAGGCCCGATCAGAATGTGCGTTCCGTAGTCCTTATTCGCCCCTTCCAGACGGCTGGCTACGTTCACCACATCTCCAATCGCAGTATAGTTCAAACGCTGCTCGGATCCGATGTTGCCAACCAGCGCCTCGCCGCTGTTCAGCCCAATCCGGACACGCAGGGGATTGCCTGCTTCATCCTCGATCCCCGCCGCGTCAACAGCGGCGACAAGATCCAAGGCCGCTCGGCAGGCGTTCTTTGCATGATCGGAATCCTTGCGCGGCGCGCCCCAGAACGCCATCACCGCATCGCCCATGAACTTGTCAATGGTCCCGTCATGACGCGCAATTGCCGCCGAAGCAGCGCTGAAGAAGGGTTCCATCAGTTGAACGATCTGAGGGCCAAGTTTCTCTGACAACCCGGTGAAACCGGTAACATCGCAAAACAGAACCGAGATTTGTTTGATATCTCCGCCGGGCTGCGTTTTGATGCCTTCGGCAAGCAGCATCCGCACAAGATCGGTGGGCACGTATTTTCGAAACGCCGACAGCCCCGCGGCCATGCTGGCCGTTGCGGCGGAGAGATTGGAAAGCTCTGATAAATTGGACGGCCTGCGCGAAATACGCTCAACATCAAAGCGTTCAATCTTGCTGAGATCCTCGGCAATGAGGGACAGCGGGTTTGCGACGACCCGGCGCACAATCCAGATTGCCGATCCTATCGCGACACCCACCACGCAGATCAGAATATAGATCAGGTTTATCAGGGCTTTGTCTATTCCCGAAAGGAAGGCTGATTCCGGAATAACTGTGGCCACACGCCAGCCATAAAACCCCAGGGGTGTCAGGGCGACGGCATAAGGTACGCCGTCGATTTCAACCCGGGTGGTCAGACTGCCAGAGGCATTCACATTCGGATCACCAAGCAGCTTTTTGCCCGACATCGTGGCGACTTCGTATAGCTCGCCCTCTCCCATGCGCGCCGGAGTCACCTCATCCGCCTCCAGATCGGGAACCGCGATCACCTTGCCATCTGCATCAAGAATGAAGGCTGCGCCGAACTCACCGGGGCTAAGGGTTGCCAGAAAGCGCGACAACCGGTCTGTTTCAATGGCAACTGCCAGAACACCCTGCCGCTTTCGGTTGACGTCAACGGGACCAGCAAATGCATACACTGTCTTGTCGCTTCGCGGCAGGTCACGCACCTCAATCCATCCCTGAAAGTCGAGCCACATGAAGTTCCTGAACCAGGCATGGTCTCGGGGGTCATATGAGGTTTCGGCAAACGTCCGTTCCTCGAACTGAATGTCCCCCGGAATGAAGATGTACCGATCCGTCCGCAACATGCGGTCGCGGATGTCCTTGTCGATTTCCATCATTTCAAGCCCACCGTCACCCAGACGGTGCGAGGCAAAGAAATTGCCGTCTGGCCAGCCGAAGAACATCCATGAAATGTTGGGTTGCGCCTGCAATTGCGACAGAAAAACGAACTCTCGCTTGTCGGCCTGACGCGTCGCGATGACATTCTGGACAAAAATCGTGCGCACGGCAGCCCATGCCGCCTCGGCCGATCTGAGAGTTGTCCCCACCTCGATACGAACGGTATTTGCGATCTGGCTGTTGATCTCAGCGGCAAGCATACGACTGTTGTCGCGCGCAGTTGTCCACCACAGGGAGTGCACGATGAATGTCGACACACCGATGGAAAGGGCGACCAGCATTGAAACAGCGATTCCTACGCTGACCCGCATGAAAGCTCCGCAAATAACGTCAGGTGGGGCAGTATTGAATTGAGACGGCCAAGAGAGCAAAGGATACTTTGCTGCCGCACTCTAATTTCACGCAAGTGTTAGGTTTGTGTTAGCGGAATTGCGGACCGGCCGTAGGAGCCACCTGCCTGGGCTTTCGGCCTCGAGGGGCGCCAAACACGCTAAACCGACGGACAACAGAAAACGGCCCCGAGGTCCCCCGGGGCCGCTATCATGATTGGTTTGGCTATCTGCCGCGCTTCTCGCGTGTGAGGCCAATAAAGATCGACACGCACATCAGCATCAGGACAATAGCAAACGGAAAGCCCGTTGCAATTGCCGCTGCCTGCAGTGCGCCAAGACCACCACCCAGCAGCAACACGATCGCAATCGCACCTTCCAGGACGCACCAGAACACTCGCTGCGGAGTTGGCGCATTCGTTTTACCACCCGCGGTGATCGTATCGATCACCAGCGAACCCGAGTCGGACGAGGTGACAAAGAAGACCACCACCAGAATGATGCCCACAAAGGACAGCAGACCGGTCATCGGAAAGGCCTCGAACATGGTGAACATCTTCAGCTCCAGAGCCGCATCGGACAGGGCTTGACCTGTACCGCTCATGACCTGATCCAAAGCCGCGCCACCAAAAACGCTCATCCACAATGCGCCGACTACAGTCGGGATCAACAGAACGCAGACAACGAATTCACGCACAGTGCGCCCCCGCGAGATACGCGCGATGAACATGCCCACGAACGGCGACCACGAGATCCACCACGCCCAGTAGAAAGTTGTCCAGCCCTGCAGGAAGTTGGTGTCTTCGCGACCCATCCAGTTCGACAGTGACGGCAGCTGTTCGACATAGTCGATCAGGCTGTTGAAAAACCCGCTGAGGATCAACATGGTCGGACCGACAATCAGAACCAGCAGCAACAGCAGAGCCGCCAGGATCATGTTCGCCTCGGACAGACGCTTCACGCCTTTGTCCAGACCTGCCACGACGGAAACCAGCGCGAAGAGAGTGATCAGAATGATCAGCAGCACCTTCATACCGTCGGTGACAGGCACGCCGAACAGATAATTTAATCCCGCCAGCGCCTGCGTGGCCCCCAGCCCCAACGAGGTCGCCAGACCAAAGATCGTGGCAAACACGGCCAGAACGTCGATGACGTGCCCCAGAACACCCCAGGTTGCCTCACCAAAGATCGGGTAGAACACGGATCGCATGGTCAGCGGCAGACCCCGGTTGAAGCTGAAGAAAGCCAATGCCAGCGCCACAACCGCGTAGATCGCCCAAGGGTGCAGACCCCAATGGAAGATGGTCGCGGCCATGGCCAGATCGCGCGCCTGTTCCGGGTTGCCTTCGGCCGCGCCCAGAGGGGCCCAGTCAGTGCGCACGCCGCCTTCGCTGGCGAGGCCGCCAATCGAAGAACCATAATGCGAAATCGGCTCGGCCACGCCCCAGAACACCAGGCCGATGCCCATACCGGCGGCAAACAGCATCGAGAACCAGCCCATGTAACTGTAGTCGGGGCGCGCATCATCTCCTCCCAGACGGATCGAGCCCAGCGGGGTGACGATCAGAAGCAGACAGAACAGCACAAAGATGTTGCATGCGATCATGAACACCCAGTCAAAATTGCTGGTCAGTGCGGGCCTGAGCCACCCGAAGAAAGCTCCTGCCTGCTCTTGGAAGACAAGCGAGAAAAAAACAAATGCGATGATGGTCAGACCGGAAATCGCAAAGACGGGATTATGGATATCCAGACCCATGATCTGGACGTTATCTTGCCCGACCTCATAGTCTGTATCCGTACTTTCGGGGATATTTGAGTCGGTACTTTCCGACATGTGACCTCTCCTGACAGTTTCCGCGCGAATGTTCGGCAAACTGCTCCAAGGCGGTCAGGCAGATGAGGCCCTTGATGCCGAAAAAACGACATCATGTACTTTTTTGCACACTGAAGCCTGCGCATCGCAGAGGACGGGCATCACTGATGGCGGGCACTACGGTCAAACCCTGTTTCGCTACCGCGCCCATGATCGCCCGGCCTTCTTACGCAGTCCGGTCAACCCTTGTCGCGATCCTCGTCATAGCAACAGGCGTCAAGGCTCTGGACGCTGCAGCCGTCATCGCAGCACTGGCACTTGCAGTCGCAATCTCCATCACAGTCCGGTTTGCAACTGCAGGTTTTTTGCCAAACGGTATAAGCCATTAGGTCAAGCCGCTTGACCGGAGTCTTTGGATCGTCACTTTCGATCACCAACTCCATGCATTTCGGGCATTTCTCACCCGCCTTGTAGCGGATCAGAAGATCAAGGCAGGCACCTGGTTGCAGTTTGGCCGGGAAGGGATTGTTCACCAGCCGCCAGTGCTTGTTCTTACGACTCAGGCGAACCTTGCTAATCTTCAAGGTGCATTTGCCCGTGTTGCAGAGGGCAATGGTCCGCTCGCCAACGCAACACGCTTTGACACCGCCGATACAGGTCGAACCCGTGACCTTGAGCTTGCCGGACGGCACAGAGCCAGAAACGTAGATGCGTTTCTTGCCTTTCGGGTCGTTGCTGATCACCTTGATCACGCCCGACTTTGATCCGAAGCTGGTTGGCTCAAACCGGATCGGGACCTGCACGGAATCGCCGGCACCGACAACGATTGGATAAGAGGTGACATCGGCAACCGTGAAATCGGCAGAGGATGACTTGATGTCGCTGATGCTGAGAGGGCACGGGCCGCTGTTGTTCAGGGTCAGCACCAGATCACGGAAGGATTTCCGGCAAACATCGCCGAAATCTCCGTGATCCGCCATGATTGTGACCAGTCGCGGAGGATTAGACACACCCGATACATAGACCGATTTCGCCCCATCGGGGTCGTCGCTGAACACGGTGATCGTCGCCGCGGCTGAACCGAACCCCGAGGGCCGGAACCGGATCGGCAAGGCGATGGAATCGCCTGAGGCGATTGCAATGGGATAAGTCAGGACGCTTGGCAGCTCGAATTCGCCCAAAGATGAGGTCAGATTGCTGACCGACAGCATCCCGAAGCCACTGTTGCTGAGGACAAGCTTCATGTCCTTGTGAGTACCAAGGCAGACATTGCCAAACTCGCCGCTGTCGGCAATCGCGGTGACAAGCCTGGGTTCCAGCCTGACGTTACGCAGACCGATATTGTTGTCGTTCGGGATCAACCGCCAGTCTTCGATCTCTTCGGTAGGATTGAACAGGTCGGCATTGCTGGGATCGCCTTCGGCCGAGACGATCATCATCATGCTGTCATGACCTTCGGCATTGGGGTTCGGTACCCAGGCGAAGGGGCCGACTGTAACTTCCTCGGCATTATTAGGCTGCACAGTGCCCACTGCCAGTTCAGAGGTCACCATCGGCTGCAGATCTTCCGGCCAAACCCGGCCTGCGAAGGGCATGCAATGGAACCCGCGCACCACCGTATTGTTGGCAACCGATGTGCCGCGATTTTTGACCTTCACATAGGCATAGTTGGTTCCCAGCGCGGGCTCCTGATGCGCCTCGACGCCATCCGGGGACCGGCGGTTCCAGATCGCGGCGGTGTCGGTGAAATCTGCGAGGTATTCATATTCACCGGCCCGGCCGTCATCGATATAGACATCTACTGGTGGCGGATCGCCGTCATTGAGGTTCTGTTTCTCGAAAGACCAGGTGAGCACCTTGCCATAGGCGCCACCGAATAGACCTTCGGTTGTCCAGTCGCCCGCGTCAGCCGTCAGAAGCGCGTCGAGATATTCTGCCGGTGAACCGGGGTTGCTGACCGGCGACAGCGTGCCGACAGCACGCAGTAATAGATACGACATGACTCGGGCAGAAAATTCGCGGCGGGTGAGCTGGGTCGAGTCACCACCAATCGAACGGTAGGCGCGGAACATCGTGGTCGAGAGAATCTGTTCACTGTTGTACGAGCCAGTGTCATTGACCCCGCCCCAGCCCCAACCATCGGCCACAGCCCGGTCAGAGCGGCGCAGATTCTGACGGAATGGCGAGCGGATGAACCGGTCGATCGCACCGCCATTATGCCATTCCGAGGCGAAATCATTCAGAATGATGGCAAAGCTGTCGCCCTGACTGTGGGAAAACCCGAGATTGGCGGAATTTACGTGATCGTAAAGGATGCCGTGACCGCCAAGCTCGTGCAGTACAACTGACCATTCGGCGGCATTGCCCATCGGATTACCGCCGGTATTGTCGATCAGCCCGTAGCAGGCATGTTCGATGCCGTCGCCATCGCCGATGCAATGAGCATTATTCGCCCCTCCGATCCCCCGGTGGTCGATATCGACCGGAAAGCTGGTGCCGTCGAAATACGTGTCCATGGGGAAACCCATGTCCTCAACCAGCCGGAAGAAACGGTCGTTATGGTAATAGGCATTCACAGCGGCGAAGTTGTCACTGCGCGCGTTGTAGTCAAAATCTGCGCCCGCAGGCTGCGTAGGGGCCGCAATATTGGGAGGTTCGACCTCGGCCACAGTGACATAGTTACCGCTGAGGGATTGTGTGCCGCCAGCGGGCGGGTCGAGCCCTTCGAGTATCACATCGTCACGCAGAGGGTTCAAGACGGCGTTGCTTTGCGTTGCATCGTTACCGTTGTCGCCCGTGCTTGTGATCGGGTCATAGGTGAAGACAAGACCGTTGACGCCCGAGGCCAGCGCCCGCAGATAAAGAACGGCATCGGTTTCAACATCAACAAGCAACCGCCAGTTCATCCGGTGGCCTTTGTATGGCAACCTCACGATCAGCTCCGCCACAACACGCCAACTGCCATCCTTGATCGATTTCGGAACCTGAGCCAGCGGTAGGGTCAACTGCTCCTCGTGCTCGTTATCCTGAGCACCTCGTTGGTCGACATCCGGATGATCAGTCAGCCGCTTATCGGCGTCGTGGCGGTAGATGTAGAACCGGCCACGGATCAGCGCCGACGCAGGTGGCTTTCCCTTGTCATAGCTATTGAGAGCTTCTGACAGGATGTCAGAAAGCTGTACCTGCGCGCCACCTTTTGCAGTAGCACGCTTCTGCTCCTGGGGCCCAGCCTTCTCGCCAGTGGCAAACAGGCGGCGATAGCGGTTCAGGCTATTGGCGGCCGGCAGTTTGGCGTCGATACCGCTTTCGCTGGTGTTGGTCATCGAAAGCACCTGGCCTTCGTCATGCTTGACGGTGACCGTCAGCCCCGCACTCCAGACCGGGATATTCAGGACCGTCTGGCGGTAGACATAGGTGGTTGTATCGAAAAAGGTCTTTTCGTCGCTCAGCCGGAATTCGACGCCACGCTTTTCCGGCGCTTCAAAGCTTTCGACCTGATCGAGATTTGAAAGTTCGCCCAGATCCAGCCCCAGCTTACTGGCCATGCCGCGCAGGAAAGACTTTGGCAAGCCGCTTCCTATTGCGTTTGGGATTTCAGGATACTCGTTGACAAAACTGATGGACCGTATCTTGTCTCCGTCACGGATGACAGAGGCATTGAGATCGGAAACGTATACCCGTCGCATGGGTGTGTCCCCCGCATTAAAATGAAAAGATCGACTAAAAATTGATATGTGGTTTATAACACAATCTTAGCTTGAGGTCATCTCAGTTTCCCAATCAGGCACAATCAGTCTGAGCTGTGAAGTTGGCCCCGCCACATCGACGCGTGCGGTGGGGATGGATTGAACGAAGTCCAAATCCTCGAATGATACTGAAAGCCTCGCGTGGGAGAGCCAAACGCGGCGCATCACTGTTTGGCGGTGTGTTCAGGTACCGGTGCACCAGTTTAGAAGCACGTCTTTGTCGTCGGGCAAATATTCTGCCAACCGCCCTGCAAATGCGTGAAAGGCTTGCTTGTTGGCGGCACCTACACCGACCAACACTGGTATGTCCCGTTCCAACACCTGCCCCATCACGCCGCAAAACCCCCTGCCTGCGGCCTCTTCCGGGCCGAACTTGTTCAGAATGAACAGATCAACATTTTCAAATCCTGACCTCTCGACCTGCACCACTGCCTCAACCAGCGCAGCGGGGTCGAGCCGACACGCATCTGACCCTTTGCCAAGGTCCTGCGTGATTTTGATCACCGGCCCATCGGGCAACACCCGAACATGCATGTCGCAGCCGTTCTGGTAGGCGGAAGAATAGCCCATATCCTTGATGATCCCGCTCAACCTCAAGCCGCCAAGCTGCAAATCGGCGGCTAATTCTGCCAGAAGCCGATCGGTCTCACCCTGTTTGGGTGACGAAATGCATGCAAGTTTCATTATCCTGTCCTTTCTCCACCACTTATCTTTGCCAATGCCTCGTTTCGTCGACCACTGAGAACCGGACGCCGCAATGGGTTGGTGAGCGCTGGCAAAAACCCGACCGCAAACACCACCCAGGCCGCACACCATATTGATGCTGCCAATATCACAAGCGAAGCGCCAAAAAAGATCGGTGCGGCCAAACGAGTGCAAGTTGCCATCCAAACCAACAGAAAGGCGATTACCAGGCCCGAATTGGCCTTCATTTCGCCCCTGCCGGTATGCGCCGCCGCGCGGCCTGAGATTGCCATGATCAGGCCGGACATCCCGCCGATTGTTATCGCGTGCAACGCGTCCGCCGTTGGATATAGCCCCGGTACCAAATCCGATATTGCAACCGCCACCAAACCAATGGGCACCCACAGGAACGAAATGTGAAGGGCTGCAAGCAACGGGTTTGGCAGAACTGCGGGGGTTTGCCACTTCCGCACCTCCCAAAGCAAAATCAACGCAACACAGATCATCACCGCCGTCGCGACGTCGTTCTGGCTCATCAACCTTGCGACAAGGCTTGTGGCCAACAGTAACTGCGTCAGTACCAGCGCACGGGTCGAGCTCTGACACAATCGGGATTGGCGACTATCCTGCACGAGCCAGTTGTTGGTGAATGCCGGGATCGACCGCATCCCGACACCTACGATCAACATGATCAGCCCGATCACCGAAGCCTGCCCCACAGCAACACTGGTCCAAGGTGCTCTGGCCATTGCAGAGACCAGAAACAAAGCTTCAGCTATGCCAAGCGCAATAACTGCAAGCACAAACACCAGTTTAATCAAGGCGCGTGTTCTCAACAGTTGAGCGCTGACAATCCCTGCCATCAGCAGAAAGTAGGTTGAGTTGAGCACGACCAGAAGCGCAAGGGGAGCTTCGGGAACAAGCGCCGTGCCAAAGCGCGCGCTCAACCAAGATGCCAGCAACAGTTTCAAGGCATTCCCCCGCACCGGTGGGTTCCCCGTCCAGCTTGGCAATGCGGTCAGGATGTATCCACCGACAGCTGCACCCGCAAACCCAAAGACCAGTTCATGTACATGCCAGAGGATGACCGGTTCAAAGGCCGGGCTTGGCAGCCCGAACCAAACTCCCAGAGGCCACCACGCCACAGTCATCAATGCGCATAAAATCGCGGCTGAAAAGAGAGGTCGATGGGGCGCCTCCCAAAAATCGTTGATGGGCCTGTGTTCGGCTGCTGTCATTGTCAGGGATTTGCTGCACCAGACCAGTCTACGCCGCTGGTTCCCGTTAGAAATCCATCGCTTAGGCGGGTCGCCGGGTTGGATGTTTGAATTTCCTCGGCCAGTTTGCCCTTTCCAATGCTGCCGTCGAGCCTTTGCCGATAAAGCTCGCAGAGACGCATAAACCCGTTCGATTGAGGTGACAGACGCAGGGCCGAGACACCAGCAGAGCGCAGCGTTTCGATCTGATGATCGGTGCAGGCATAGCTGTCAGACAGGGTTTGCACGCCATTCATTGTCATGAAGGGTTTGCCGTCCTGCGTCAGCACCTCCAATCCATCCGGATCATCTTCACAGGCGAACTGGCAGTTATCCTTGCTGCGCCCATGCAGGCGCGCATGATAGCAGCGGCCGGAAATAGCCAGCGGCAGCCGACCATGCCCCCAGACCTCAACCGCCACCCCCAATTCTTCAGCAGCCGTCGCAAGGCGCGCAACCGAAGCAATCGGCAGTTCGGGGGACAGGCATATACGCCGCGCACCGCGCGAGGCCAGCCATCTCAGCGTGCCCTCGTTATAGACATTCACCAGCGGACCAACGGAAAAGTCCTGGCCTTCGGGCAGATAGGCCAACACCGTCAGGTCGTTGATTTCCGCCATCACACCCATGTCAGCCAGTTCCGCCGTCAGCTTCCGTTCACGCTTCAGCGTCACAAGGGCGAGGCTGGTCAGAGCAACCTCTTTTCCGGCGGCAGCCAGCTTTGAGATCGCCTCGGGGATTCGATCCTGATAAAACGGCAGTCGCTTTGAGCAGACGAGCTCTCCGATCACAACACGATCGACGGGTGCGCGGGCGAGGTCGTCATAAAAGCCGCTCCAAATGTCTGCGGACCAGAAGAACTGGTTGGGCCCGATTGTCAGCTCCATCGCGTCATCTCCACGTTTTTTTGTAGGCGCCGGTCGTCATGGCTTGTCCTTCGGAGAGGCGGGCCAGCATCCCTTCGGGCAACGGTCGTCCAGCGTCGAGCGCATCCACCGCCGCCCGGAAATTGCGCACGACCTGCGCAACATAGGATTTTGAGCGCTGCCGCCCCTCGATCTTGAGGGCCGTCACACCGGCCTTCTGCAGCTGCGGGATCAGCTTTTCGGCATTGAGACTGACCGGGTCTTCAAACAAGTGCCCTGTTTTGTCACCGACTGAGAAACACCCCTTGCACAATGTGGGGTAAGGGGCCGGTTCGTCCTTGTTGACGCGGTGAATGAGGTATCCCCCAAGTCTGGCATCCAGAACGCCAGCGTCCTGACGATAGTCCACATGGCTTGCAGGCGAACAGACGCCGTTCATGTTGGGGGACAAACCGGTGGCATAGGAGGACAGCGAACACCGCCCTTCGGCCATCACGCAAAGGCCACCAAAGACAAATACCTCGGTCTCCACCTCCGTCTCGGAATTGATCGCGGCAATCTCGGGCACCGACAAAACACGCGGCAGCACGACACGTTTCACACCAAAGTTCTCGGCGTAGAAATTGATGATATCGGCATTGGCCGCTGCGGCCTGCACCGACAAGTGTCGGCGCAATCCAGTATGGTTGCGCGCGGTGTAATCCAGCAATCCCGGATCAGCCAGAATAACCGCGTCTGCGCCGCAAGCCTCGGCATCGTGGACGGCACGGTGCCAGATCGCTTCATCCCCTGCGCGGGGGAAGGTGTTGATGGCGACGAGAACCTTGGCTCCATGCTGATGCGCAAAGGTTATCCCGTCGCGCATCTCCGCCCGATCGAAATTCAGACCCGGAAAATTGCGCGCATTCGTTTCGTCGTTGAAGCCACAATAAACTGTGTGTGCCCCCGCTTTGACTGCAGCACGCAGGGCAGCCGGGGTGCCCGCCGGGCAAACGATTTCCATTACCATATCGTGGCATCCTCTGGCCGGGTCAGACACAAGCCCGTTCGACGTTCGGCAAGGGCTATGAGTTGATGCAGCGGGCGCGCGAAGGGGCCTGAAAGCACCCCTGCCTCTTGCGCAAGGTCCAGTTCCGCATCGTCAATCGCATTGCGCAGCGCTAGCGCCGCGCCGGTATCTCCTTCGATCACGAGATCACGTGAGAAAAACAGGGCATCGCCATCAAACGCACCGTGAACCAACCCAAGGAGCGCCGCCAACGGGCCCGAGATACGCGCAGTGCCCAGGGCCGACCGCCGCGTGAGTTTAACCTTCGGTTGGCCTCGGTTTGGATTAAGGCACATGACAATCGGCAGATCGACCGGGTCCAGAACGAAATCCGTCCGGTCATATTCCCCCAAGCGTTGGAACAGGCCGGGATTGTTCTTGGCGATTTTACGCGAAAACACGGTTAGCGAGAGCGATAGTGGCGCCAACGGCAACACCCGCAAAGCCGCGGCCAGTGCCACAGGGCAATGCGGTAGCTGGTTTTGGGGTTCGGACAAACAGACCTCCTGCTGTCTCAACGAAGTTTATCACTTTTGCCTTCCTAGGGTGTCCCCGGCATTAGGGATTTGACTGTTGTCAATTCTGCCCTGCCGCTTCGTTGATAGGAGGAGGAAAAATTTCGGAGCTACCTCATTCGCACCTTGCCGCCATATCCCACGCTTCGACACTTTCTGAGTTGGTGCGAAGACACCGATCAATTTCGCGCAATTCCCGATCCGGTGTCCGTGTGCCATCAGATGACCGCGATACACCGGGCCGTGCTGGAAGCGCATGGGCCAGTTCTGCAATTTGACCAACCGCTTCTCGGTCAGGGCAAGCGCTCGGACATTCCGGTTGTCGTGAACCTGTTCAGCACGGCCGGGCGTGTTGCCGCCGGGCTTGGAGTGACACCCGATGGTCTGGATGGATTGGGGGAGTTTCTGGCGGCGCTGCGCGCACCGACGCCGCCTGACGGATTGCGTGATGCCTTGTCGCGATGGCCTGTGTTGAAAGCTGCACTGGCGACCCGGCCAAAGCTCGTCAGATCAGCAGCGGTTCAAAGCGTGGTGCGTAGTGGGGCCGAGGTTGATCTGGCTGCATTGCCCGTTCAGACCCATTGGCCGGACGACGCCGGGCCGCTGATCACCTGGCCGGTGGTTGTAACGCGCGCCCATGACAGCGATCCGGAGCATGTCGCCAGCTACAATGCCGGAGTCTATCGCGTGCAGGTTCTGGATCAGAACCGCCTGATCATGCGCTGGCTACCTCATCGCGGAGGTGCAGCGCACCATCGCAGCTGGGCGCGCCGCAGCGAAAAAATGCCCGTGGCGATCATTCTCGGCGCGAACCCGGCGACCCTCCTGTCGGCGGCGTTGCCCCTGCCGGAAACCGTGTCAGAATTGTCATTCGCTGGCGCCCTCAATGGTACACGACCGCGCATGGCACCGGCCAAAACCCTGCCGCTTCTTGTACCGGCGGACGCCGAGATCGTGCTCGAAGGCTGGGTTTCACCGTCCGAGACCGCGCCCGAAGGGCCATTCGGGGATCACACCGGATACTACAACCCGGCAGAGCCGTTTCCTGTGGTGCAGGTCAGCGCCGTGACCCATCGAGAGGCACCGCTGTACCTGTCGACTTATACTGGCCGCCCGCCCGACGAACCCGCGCTTATCGGAGAGGTGTTCAACCGCCTCGCCCTGCCAACAATCCGCGCCCAGATCCCCGAAATCCGCGATCTTTGGCTGCCACCCGCTGCCTGTTCCTATCGCATCGCGGTGGTCAGTATCGACAAGCGGTATCCCGGACAGGCACGCCGGGTGATGATGGCGCTGTGGGGGATGCTGCCGCAATTCAGCTACACCAAGATGATCGTGGCCGTGGATGACGATATCGACCCAAGGAACTGGGAGGATATCGCCTGGGCGCTGGCCACCCGCATGGACCCTGCCCGAGACGTTATGCTGCTGGAGAACACACCCATGGACTACCTTGATTTCGCCTCACCGCAACCGGGATTGGCGGGCAAGATGGGCATAGATGCCACCACCAAGATCGGCAGTGAAACTCAGCGGGAGTGGGGAAAGGTGATGCAAACATCTGTCGCTGATATCGCCTTTGCGGACAAGCTGATAAGCCGCATACTGCCGGAACTGAGCCGATGACCGATGCCCGTGTCGTTTTGGGCGTCTCCGGGGCGTCGGGGGCCGGGCTTGGCCTCGCTGTTGCGCGCTGGCTCTCGAAAATGGGGGTTAAGATCGATCTGGTCGTCAGCCCTGCCGCGCATCTTACACTGGCGCAGGAATGCGGAGCAAATGCCTTTGCCGATCTGAAGAATATGGCGACGCGGTTCCATGCAAATGACAATGTTGGCGCCAGCATCGCCTCGGGCTCGGTTCCGGTCTCTGGCATGATCGTAGCGCCGTGTTCCATGCGTTCTCTCGCGGCGATTTCGCATGGCTTGGACGATAACCTTCTGACCCGTGCCGCTAGTGTCCAGCTTAAGGAGCGCCGCCCTCTGGTTCTTCTGGCTCGTGAAACACCTCTGACACTTGCCCATCTGCGCAACATGACTGCAGCCACGGAAATGGGGGCGGTGGTCATGCCACCCGTACCCGCATTCTATCTGGGGCCGAACGACCTGACAGACATGGTCAACCAGATCGCAGCGCGCGCAGTCGATTGCCTGGGAGTGGGTGAACCCGTCGCCAAGCGATGGTGCGCCCCGCCTTGTTAAATCGTTGGATCAGGCGCTGGGGATTGACGGGATGAAAGCGCCGCAGGGGATCCAAGATCGTCGATACCTAGCCGTAACCAATCAAAGAAGCGCTGAATTTTGGCTTTCATTGACTGTAGATGAGAAAATAGCGCAAAGACGAAGAAAGCGTTCTTCAACGCGTTAATCAGATGAAACGGCAAGTACTATTTTGACCAAAGATAGAGATATCGAACGAGACGTAGGCCAAACCCTGCAAAGACTTAGACATGAGCGCAATTCGAGCATCTCCGACCTTGCCGCGGTGGCCGGAGTTTCCACCTCGATGATCAGCCGGATCGAGGGCGGAACGGTTTCTCCGTCGCTGGCGACACTTCAGTCATTGGCAAACGCCTTGAAGGTTCCACTCATGGCCCTGTTCGCGCATTCCGATGTGTCGTCAGATGTACACCATGTGAAGGCTGGTGAAGGGCTACCCTCCCGGCGCATCACGCAAGGCCATGCCCATAACTATCTGTTGCTGGGCAAACACGGCGGACCCGGCGGCCAGTTTCAGTCTGCGCACATTACGATCTCACGCGAACAATCTGGATCCCTGCCCCGATATCAACATGAGGGCCATGTCTTTCTTTATATGATCCGTGGCGACGCAAAATATCGTTGTGGGACCGAGGAATTCATGATGGGGACAGGAGACTCGTTGAGTTTCGATGCGAAACTGCCCCATGGTTTCTGCGAAATTCTTTCCGAAGAGATCGAGTTCATAACCGTGTCGACGCGCCCGCAGTAGCGGAACAGATTCAGCCCTCAATCACGCACCATAGACGGCATTGCGCGTTTCTGCGCCACAGGTCCAGCTGCTGCCAGCAGTTCCGCCATACGCTCAAGCCCCCGATCCAGGTTGGCCGCGGCGCCCCTCCGACGCCAAACCGGATATGGTGCGGCATCTCGTAGGATGATCCGGGCAACTGGAAGGTGCGATACGGATCGGCGAGCAGACGTTTGGCGAAACTGGCCCCAACCGTGGGGATTCGGACAGGTAAAAGCCGATAAACGCCTCTGGATCAGCCTCGGTTGTATCGAGTTGGTATCGAAACAACGTGTGTAACTTGACTTTCATGCCCCATCCTCAATGGTTACCGGATCCAAGGGGGAAGTGTGTGTGAAAGCCGAAGGTTATGTCAAAGGACGGCCGCAATCGCTGGCGGTTCTGGACTATGGGCTTTTCAGGGTTCACTCCGATGGCCGTATCATCGGCATTTGCGGATTCTTGATCCAAACAGATGCGGATGAGAGTATTCTGGTCGATACCGGTTTTCCCGAGAAATATGCGATGGATACGGATGCGGCTTCCAAAGAAGACCGCCTGCATGAGTTTGGCGAAATCCTGGAATGTGGCCCCGAGAACCTGCCCAAAGCGCAGCTTGCCAAGCTGGGGTTGGCCCCGACCGATGTGACTCTGCACATCTGTACGCATACGCATATTGACCACGTAGGCGGGCTGGGTGCTTTTCCCGATGTGCCGATTCTGATCTCGGCCCAGGAACGCGCGTTATCACGACCGTTGTACTGGGGCGGAAGCCAACCGATTGACTGGCCGAACCGGACGTATCTAGAGACTGACGGCGATGTTCAGGTTGGGCCCGGGCTTTGGGTGCTCGCGGCTCCCGGCCATGCGCCCGGTCAGATCGCTTTGATGATCGAACTTCCGTCGGGACCGGTCTTGCTGACCAGTGACGCCATTTCGCGTCCGTCAGAAATCGAGGAGAAGTTCGCCGGGTCCTGGGATGAAGCCGCTGCCATTGCCAGTGCAGAACGGCTGATGCGGCTGGCCGCGGAGAGAGATGCGTTTGTGATATATGGGCACAGTCCGGAACAATGGCCCGAGCTGAAGAAAGCACCCGATCTGTACGAGTAACTCGATAGTCTCGCTGATCGCGACCGGACCGAATGCATCCTATCGCACGTCTCGTCCCTGATTGAGAATGATCACAATCCCGCTGCATACATCACCTGCGGGAGAAATCAAAACCCACCCAGTCAGCAACCTGTTCCGGGCGCATGGCCTACCCGTGTGACATTGCCTGCTAGCAGCAATGGAATGCCGAAGAAAATTGATAGCCATCTGCCGATCAAGCTCGCTGCTCGGGATATCCTGAAAATCCGACATGACGCAGGTGCCCGTAGTGTTCACCAGCGCATTCGGTCCACCATGCACCTCACCGAGGTCCGAAACTGACATCAAATCCGAACACTGGCATGGCCTTACTCTGCGACCAACCGTTCCGACTGCATTGCCAAGTCGCAGCTGCAGCAAGAAAGGTTTCAATCTGCGGATGGTCCAACGACAGACATGTTTTTGCCAGAAGGCTTCTTGATTTCCGCGCGCAATCAATGCGCATGCAGTTTGCGTATTTTACCGCTACAGCAGTTCATCCAATTGCGACAGCAACTCGGTACTGACGCGAACACCTTCGGCCTCTGATTTGGCACGTTGTTTCAACCGGCCATCGCCCGGTATTCGGGCGGCCCCGTTGCCTTCGATTTCGGCGCACACGCGCTGAACGTAGTCGTTGAACGCGGCGTTGCCGAACCGTGCCGGGTCGATGGCGATCAGCGTTGAGCCGCCTTTGATATTGAGAGCCCCGTGTGCCTCGCGGTCGACATTGTCGACCGACAGCGTTCCTCCGGCCAGGGCTGCGCCGAGGATTTCGACAAGAAACGCAATCGCCGCGCCCTTATGTTCACCAAAGGGCAGCAGGCTGCGGGTTTCCAGAATGGCGTTGGGATCGGTGCTGGGCTGCCCATCAGTGTCCAAACCGGCTGGCCTGGGCAAATCATGACCTTCGGCAGCGGCCATCCTTATGTCCATCAGCGCCACCATGGACGAGGCCTGATCCCACACCACTGGCTCGGCCCCTTCGCGCGGGCAGGCAAAAGACATCGGATTTGTACCAAAGACAGGGCGCACTCCACCCTGCGGCACCACCATTGACAAAGAGTTCACGACGCCGAGCGCAACCAATCCGGCTTCTGCCAGCGGTTCTGTGTCAAAGCGCAAACCTGCCAGATGGTGGCAATTGGCACAGGTAAAGGCCGCGATGCCGTTTTCGCGGGCCATGGCAACCAGCTCGTCCAGCGCCAGCGATGCAGCGATCTGGTAATATCCGTTGTCACCATCGCCCCGCAGAACACCGGGTGCGATGCGTTCAACCTTTGGGCTGGCGGTTGGGTTGGCATAGCCCGAACTAAAACTCTGCACATATACCGGAAGCATCCGCAACCCGTGGCTATGCGGTCCGTCGCGTTCGGATTTAGTAACAATCTCAGCAATCAATTCGCTACTACTGTCATCCATGCCGGATGCCACAAGAACGGACTTGGCCAATTTCCTTATCTCTTGGAGAGAGAGCGTTTTCGTCGAGACCTCGGTCATTTGCAGTTCCAGTCCTTATGTGGTTATAAGGGGCACTTTCGCCCCTTTGGCTACCCGGCTCAGACGCTGTATTCAGCACGTTTCTTTGCAACAAACTCGTCCAATGCGCCGCGCTGGTCGTCTGGCATCGGCGGCTGAACATAGGTTCTCAGCATCCGCTCCGCCTCTTCCGTTCCGACAGTTTCCGCCGTCTTGGAGCCCTCAGCCTCCCACTGTTCAAAGCTGTCGTTATTTTGCAAGTGATTCATATGCATCGGGTTTTCGCGGGTATGGTCGGTGCCGAGGAAATGCCCACCGGGGCCGATCCTGTCGATATCACCCAGCAGCGCATCCAGGTTTTCCTCTTGCAGGCCACTGAAGAACCGGTGGAAGTTTTCCAACTGCAGCGCGTCCTGCACCCATTTCGCATAGCTGACCCCCAATGCACCCTCAAGGAACCCTGCCGAGTGCACGATGTAGTTTGCCCCACCCAGCAACACCGGCCACATGGTGTTTGCAGTGTCGAAAGCAGCCTGCATATCCGGGGATTTCGATCCGGTCCACATGGTGCAAGTCCGCCATGGAACGCCGTAGAACCGCGCCATTTGCCCCACCAGAAGATTCATCAGGCCGGGTTCAGGAGAGCCCATCATTGGCGCCCCAGTCTTCATCGATACGCCCATGATCGCCACACCCAGTACCATTGGTGCACCGCGTCGGATGATCTGGCTATAGGCCATGCCTGCAAGGCTTTCTGCAATCAGCAGCGCCACGCCTCCCTGCGGGCTGGCGGGTGTGCTGGCCCCGGCCAGAACAAACGGCGACAGCAGGCAGGGCTGGTTGGCCGAGGCATAGACGCGCAGGCTTTGCAGCATGGTTTCGTCCCAGACCAGCGGGGTATTGCAGTTCAGCAAGGCCGCCATGACCACGTTGTTGTCGACAAATTCTTCACCGAACACGATGCGCGTCATCTCAACCGAATCCCGCGCCGCCTGTTCCGACAGGACCGAACCTTTGATCGGTTTGTCGGTCAGCGTCAGAGCGGCATGAACCAGCTCCAGGTGACGTTGCGGGACAGGTACATCCTGCGGTTCGACCGGCAGGATGCCGGGCACCATCATCGACTGGCTCATCTGGCTGAGTTTGAAGAAGTTATGCGCATCCTCCAGCATCGACGGTCGACGTACACCGTCGAGCCCATAGACAAACGGCGCACCATACGCGTTGGCAAAGACGGAGTGTCGATTGCCAACCCGTAGCGACCTCTCCGGGTTGCGCGCGGCATATGCCCATTCCGACGGCACCGCCGAAATCAAATCCATCAGCATGTCACGGCCGATGCGCACCCGCTGGTCCTGAACATCGGCCCCATAGGCTTTCCAGTCAGCCAGCGCCACAGGGTCACGGAACTCGATCCCGGTGGTTTCCAGGATCGTCATCGCCGCGTTGTGGATTTTCTCAGCCCCTTCGGGGCCGAGCAGATCAATCGGACCGATCTTTCGGTTCAGCGTCGACAGATAGACTGGGGGCGGATTTGTGCGCGCCTGAACGCGCGCCGCGCGACCACCAGAGCGACCTGCGCGTGCTCTTACTTCAGCCATTTCAAATCCTCCGGATCAGGCGCGCGCACGGGCGCTGGTGGGATCGACGGCGCAGGTGTCGATCACTTCTGCATCGCGCATTTCATTGTGGACCATCACTTGCATTCTGGTGCCAGCGGCAGTCATGTCCTGTGGCACCAGCGCCATCGCAATGTCGTGGTTGCAGTAGTAGGAGAACCCGCCCGAAGTGACGCGCCCGACCAGCTTGCCATCGGCATAGACCCCCTCGTCGAACATCACCGAGGTCTCACAGAACGGCAGTTTCAGCGTGACCAGCCGGTTGTACCCACCTTCTTCCTGCTGCTTCAGCAAGGCGGTCTTGCCGATGAAATCACGTTCACAAACCTGCCCACCGATCTTTTCGGTCAGAGCCACGAAGCGACCGAGATCAGCCTCGTACGGGGTCATGTCCTTGCAAATCTCACGGTTGATGGCGCGATAGGATTTCTCAAGACGCATCGACTCCAGTGCCTCAAGTCCAAAGGGTTTCACCCCGGCCTTCAGCAGCAGGTCGACAAGGTGGCGGTTATAGCCAACCGGGTGATGCAGTTCCCATCCCAGTTCACCGGTATAAGAGACGCGCAGTAGATGCACGCCTTTGGCATAGCCCACCTCACCCATCTGCGCCGAAAGCCACGGGAAGGCCTCATTCGACAGGTCGTTGTCGGTCAGCGGTTGCAGGATCTCACGTGCGTTGGGTCCCGCCAGAGCGATCACGCCCAGCTGCTCGGAGATGTCTTCGATGATGACTGAGCCATCTTTGGGCAGCACACGCTGCATCTGGTCCCAGTTATAGGCCCGCCAGTTCGGGGTTGAGATCAAATAGAAATCATCCTCGGCGTAGCGCACGACGGTGTATTCCGCATCCATGCCGCCCTTGTCATTCAACATCAGCGACAGGGTCATGCGGCCCACCTTTGGCAGTTTGTTGGCCATGATGTTGTCCAACCATTGTGCCGCCCCCGGTCCGCGCACGGTGAATTTGGTCATCGGTGACATTTCGATAAAACCAGCCTCTTCGCGGGTGGTGCGCACCTCATCCTGCACCCGCTCCATGTGATCGGTGCGGCGGAAGCTGTGTTCGGGGATCGCTTCCGCGGGTGACTTTGCAAACCAGCGCGGGAATTCGTAGCCGTTGAAACTGGTCCAGACTGCGCCTTGGGCTGTCAACAGATCATAGGAGCCCATGGTTTTCATCGGACGCGCATCGGGGAAGTCTTCACCCGGCACATGCGCATTCATGTGGGTTCCCCAGGTCTCGCGCACCTTGTCCATAGTCCAGCGTTTGGACGCGTAATCCGAGAAACGACGCGGGTCGAGTTCCGACATATCCATGCCCGGATCGCCGTTGACAATCCACTTGGCCAGACGGTTGCCGACGGTGCCGCCCCACAGAATACCGCCGGGCATACCTTCGGCGAGCCAAAGGTTCTCGTGACCCGGCGCGGGACCGGCCAGAGGCAATTCGTCGGGAGTCATCTGGAACGGACCGCGGGTGTTGGCCTTGATACCAACCTCTCCCAGTGTTGGCACCCGTTCGATAGCACGCTCCCACTGGGTCTCGACAGCGTCGAAATCCTCGGGCAGCAGATCGGCTCCGAATTCGGGTGGAACGCGATCCTCAGCAAACAGCTTCAGGTCCTTGGTGAATTCGTAGGGCCCGAACTGGATGCCGCCCACATCTTCGCGCAGATAGGCGCCATAATCCTCATCCCGCAGGATCGGGAATTCCGGCAGGCCCTGCGCGCGACGCTCTTTCAACAGCGGCACAGTTTCGGTCGTCCAGTATTGGTGAACGATCGGGATACAGGGCAGGTCCAGCC
Source organism: Alphaproteobacteria bacterium (assembly GCA_030426685.1). Lineage (GTDB taxonomy): Bacteria > Pseudomonadota > Alphaproteobacteria > Rhodobacterales > Rhodobacteraceae > Ruegeria. Next base: position 4,208 of record JAUHYC010000008.1, on the reverse strand, counting down.
CCACACGGCGCGCATTTTCACGAGCGTAGTTTCCGGTGGCAAAGATCAGATGTTCACATGTGATCTCACCCTGATTTGTGGTCACTTTCCAGTGGCCATTATCCAGCTTTTCATAAGCCTGCGCCTCGGTGTTCTGGTACACCGCCGCTCCGGCATCGCGTGCCAGTTTGGCCAGCGCCATGGTGATATCAGCCGGGTTCACATATCCGTCCTCGGTGTGCAGAATACCGCCCCGAATATCCGGGCTTTGGTTCAGTAGGGGGTGCACCTCTGCGATCTCTTCCGGCGTCAGCAGCTTGCAGGGCACCCCTGCAGCCTCAGCAATGGAGATATAGGACTGGAACTCATCCCATCGTTTTTCGGAGTTGGCCACCCGCAGCTGGCCCACTTTCCGCAACCCGACAGAGCTGCCCATTTTCTCTTCTACTTCGGTATAGATGCGAATGGTTTCCATCGTCATCTTCGACACGTTGTGCGAGCGGACAAAAGTCACCAGCAACCCCGCCGCGTGCCAGGTCGACCCCGAAGTCAGCGTCGTGCGTTCCAGCATCACCGCGTCGGTGCATCCGTGTTCGGTCAATCCATAGAGGATCGAGGCCCCGACACATCCGCCTCCGACAACCACGACTTTGGCATGTGATTTCATCTTGTTTTCCTTCAAGGCACATTGGCAACGTCGGGCGCCGCCACTGATTTCGGTTCTGCACGGGGATCGACCGGCACTCTTCCACAACGCGGGTTGTGAATCGGCCTCATTCTGGGTCATCCGGCGGGTTGTGCAATTGCAAAAAAACTCATCTTAGATTAACTGAAGTAAGCCTAAATTCTTTTCTGCGCCTGCAAAACAAATCGCCTCATCAGTCTTTATACGAGATCAAGTTGCCCAAACGCCCCTACGACATACCCCCCATGACCTCGCTCATCAGCTTTGAAGCGGCCGCACGCCATGTCAGCTTCAAGGCGGCGGCGAAAGAACTGAATGTTACCCCCGCGGCGGTGAGCCATCAGATCAAAAGCCTCGAGCACGAGTTACGATGTACCCTTTTCCACAGATTTCATCGCGGCGTCGAACTGTCGGAAAGCGGCGCCTATCTTCTGGTTGCTCTGCAACGCGGTTTCGAAGGGATAAACGAAGCCATTGGCCAGTTGCGGGCTCAGCACGGGCGCACATCCGTGACAATCCGATCTACCACGGCCGTCAGTTCACTGTGGCTAACACCGCGTCTGGCGCAATTCTGGAAAAGCCACCCCCACATCTCGGTGGCGCAGATTGTCAGCGATCAGGACATCAGTCCGACGGATTGCGACCTGAGCATTCACTACGGTCACATGAACCGGGATTCAGGCCTTTGCCGCGCCCTGTTTCACGATCAGATTATGGCCCTGGGAAGCCCGCGATTTGCGGCACAGCACCGGGTAGAAACCGCTGCGGATATGGAGAATGTCCCGCTCATCTACTTGGAAGCGGCAGATAGCGGCTGGACAGATTGGCAGGAATGGCTGCGTGCGCTGGGGCATACAGCGAAATTGAAAGCAGCGCATCGTGTCAACAACTATGTCATCGCGCTGCAAGCGGCGCAGGACGATATGGGCGCGGTGCTGGGTTGGGAGGGGCTCACCGACGAATTAGTCAGGTCGGGCAAGCTGGTCAAACTCATCCCCGAAACCGTATCTTCGCCGCTGGATTTCTACGTTGTATTGCACAATCAGGCATCGGATCGTGCCAGAGTGCTGTTTGACTGGTTATCTGAAACCGACGGTCAAACCGTTCAGTGATCGGTTCAGAATCAGGCGCGCCGAACACCCACCCGCGCTACGCAGCTGCCCCAAAGAGCCCGATAACAGCGACACCCGCCCCGACCACTAGCGCGGCAAGGACGCGGCGCAACCTTGGCCCTTCACCGAACCAGATTACCCCCAGCAGGGCGGCAAAAATCACTGAGGTTTCGCGCAGTGCCGACACGATCCCCAACGGCGCGATGGATTTGGCGTACAGCACCAGCGCATAGGCCAGACCCGATACCAGCCCGCCGACGAATCCCAGAGCCAGTACCTTTGGGGGCGTGGCCCGAACCCGGGGGAAGCGAGTGCCAAACACAAAGATCACGATCAGGATCTTGGCCAGAAAGAGCCAGGCGATGTAGCCGGACACACTGCCCGAGACCCGAATACCAACCCCATCAACGACCGTATAAAAGGCAACGATCGCACCAATCCCGCAGGCTGCAAACACGCCTGCGCGTGACAGCCCTCCCGACCAGACACCTCGCGAAATCATCAGTATCCCGGCAGAGACGCACAAGATGCCAGCCCACGCCCAGACCGAGAGCCTCTCACCAATGAAAATCTGTGCCATAAGAGCCACCAGCACAGGCGCCAATCCTCGTGAAATGGGGTAGATCAGGCTCAGATCGCCAGTACTGTAGCCCACATTCAGAAGATAAAAGTAACACCAATGCACCATAATCGACGCGATCATGTAAGGGATCGCCTCGGCCGCCGGTGGTGTGACCAGGAAAACCGCGAACATCGCCGGAACGCAGTGACCCAGCGCTATCATGGACAGGGTAACGGTTTTATCCCCTGCCCCCTTGACCACAGCGTTCCAGAACGCGTGTAGAAACGCAGCGGACAAAACCACCAGCGCGATGGATAGCGTCAACTTTGATCCCGGATCGCCGCGATGACGACATCAAGCGCGCAATCCAGATCCTCTCGTGAGATGGTCAGCGGCGGCGAGAGCGTCAACACACAGCCCTGACTGATCTTGAAACTCACCCCCGCGTTCAGGCAGGCGTAATAGATCCGCTCGGCGCAGGCATTGTCAGCTTCGCGCGTGCTGCGGCTTTTGACGATCTCGACCCCGAACATCAGGCCGCGCCCCCGGATGTCACCCACAATCCCGACCTGCGCCAGTTCGGTTTCCAACCGATCCATTGCGTGGGTTCCCAACTCTGCGGCACGGTCCACCAGCCCCTCATCTTCGATGATCTGAATCGTGGTCAGCGCCGCACGCGCGGTAACGGGATTCTTTTCGTGGGTATAATGCCCGATGGCGAAATCACCGCAGACGTCCAGATCGCGGTGCGCAATGCAGGCCGCGATGGGCAGAATCCCCCCACCCAGCGATTTGCCCAAGGTCACGATGTCCGGCACGATCTCATCATGTTCGAAAGCAAACATCTTGCCCGTCTTGCCCAAACCAGTGGGAATTTCATCCATGATCAACAATGCGCCGTGTCGATTGCAGGCCGTGCGCACCGCTTTCCAGAACCCCGCAGGAGGCACATACGGAACTGCCCGCATCGGTTCGGCAATCACGGCGGCCACGTCACCCTCGCGTTGCAGTGCAAATTCGACCATCTTGGCACAAGCCAGACCACAGGTTTCTGGCCCCGGGTGGTTGTAAGGACAACGATAACAGGCAAATGGTGCTACATGCTCGGCCCCGGGCAGCAGAGGCCCGGCGATATGGCTGCGAAATGTCGCCTCGCCCCCCACCGAAGCCGCGCCAAATCCCGCCCCGTGGAACGCATCCCAGAAGCTGACGGTCTTGAACCGGCCTGTTGCTGCACGAGCGATTTTCAGAGCCACCTCATTGGCATCTGACCCACCCGTGGTGAACAGCATCTTGCCAAGATCACCGGGTGCAATCTCAGCCAGCTTCTCGGCCAGTTCCACTGCCGGATCATTGGTGAACCGGCGGGGTGCAAAGGGCAGTTCGTCCAGCTGTTTTTTGATCGCCTCGACCAGGCGCGGATGGCCATACCCGATATGATGGACCGAGTTGCCATGAAAATCCATGTAGCGGCGGCCATCCATATCCTCTATCCAAATCCCTTCGGCTTTGGCGATCGTGCTGACGCAGGGACTGGACAGGCTTTGATGCAGGAATACATCCGTATCCCGCTTCAACAACGGCTCTGATCGTGGGCCAATCGAGGATTTCAGCCACGATCTACGGGCATCCGAGGTGTTGGATTCGCCTTCGGTGTGAGTGATGCTCACTGACATTTGATCCTCGATTCTGACTTCGGCCTGCTGAAAACCAATCAATTGCCTGCCGATCTGTGGGGCTGATTGTTCCATGCTGTTATATTATTTTGGCCATGGTATTGAGTATGTTTTGAGGTTTGTGAAGAACTTGATGGCTTCGATGACGCCTTCTTTGACGCCGTTTCCTGAGTTTTTGATGCCGCCGAAGGGGG
>JAUHYC010000059.1 GCA_030426685.1 Alphaproteobacteria bacterium | reverse complement strand
TCGTAAAGCCCGGCAGCGGCGAAAGGCGCGACCAGCGGAAAACCTACGATGGCTGGAATAATCATCCAAATCTGGCCGAGCCAGATCAGGCTCCAAACCAACAGAATCCCGAACACCGCATAGAAAAGGCCGAAGAAACCGCTCATGAAGGGGCGCGTCAGGAAGTCGGAAAACCCTGCTTTCAGCGACGCGGTGATATCACCCGCAGTCACTTTATTGACCTGCGGCATGCCCTGCTGCTGCGGCGTCAGATTGTCGGGTGGCGTGGAACCTGCGGTCTTGGATGTCATGACACACTCCTCCCTAAGCATGGCATCGCGCTGGTCCATTTCTCAATCGAGCCAGCGGTGAAACAGACATCCCTCGTCCGTATGCAAGTCTGCATCAGGTTAGACATCAGGGCAAGAGGGTGCGTATGGCAGCAGAGCCGATGCTCGTGTGTTGAAAACACGCGTATGTTAAAATGCCCCTCCCTCATGTCGCTGCTCATTTCGGCTCTTTCGTCAGGTCTTTTGCACTATGCACTGGTGGAACCGGACCTTTGAGAAGCAGCGCGGCCAAGAGCACGCCAAGCAGCGCGGCAAGGGCAGCAACAATCATCACGCTGTCAAAGGCATCGTCCTGCAGGTCGCGCAATGCTCGGGCCAGGGCCGAGCCCGTCTCGGGATCCAGACCAGCGATGATCTGCTGCACCTGACCGGGTGTCCCATGCGTCAGCGCGTGGGCCAGATCGGCACGCTGTGCCGCACCGGCAGGCAAGGCCTCGATCACTTCGGACAGGCCCCGACGGATGGTGATGGATTCCGCCAGACTGCCAATGACCGAACCCAGCGTCGCGCCAAAATAGAGAAAGGCGTTGATCACGCCCGAACCCTGCCCCACATGCTCCTCCGGCAAAAGCCGCAGCCCGAGGCGCGGCAGCAGAGAAAACCCGATGCCCAATCCGATCCCGACGATCACCAGCTTCCACCAGATATCGGCCATGACGGTTGTGTTCGTGGTGGTCATCAAAAGCAGGAAACCTACCGCCATGGACCCCATGCCAAGGATCACCGGCCACTGAAAGCTGTAGGGCGCCAGAAATCGTGGCGCGGTGACCGAGACCACAAACATGCTCAGGCTGAGCGGCAGGATGGCGACCCCGGCCCCAATGGCGGTATAGCCAAACGCATCGGGCGACTGCACGAAGACGTTAAAATAGACGAAAAAGCTGAACAGCGCGAAACCGGTGAGGAACATGCCCGACGCCGCCATGAAATAGCGGGGATGGCGGAAATAGCGCAGCTCGATCAGCGCGTCATCACTGCGTCGTGAGGTGAGCACGAGCGCCACGATCGCCACAGCCGACAGGCATAGCGGCAACAGGGTCAGGCTGGTCGCCCACCCCCGGCTCTCACCGTTGCTGAGCGCAAAGGACAACGGGCCCAGCAGCAGGATCAGGGCAACCGCGCCGGGCACGTCGAACCGCGCCCCGGCAAGGCGGGTGTCAGGTACATAGTTTCGTTTGCTCACCCGCAACCCGATGACAAACGCCGCCGCCAGCAGCGCAACGTCGGTCGCGAAGACGATGCGCCAGCTCAGGAAATGGGCAAAGGCGCCGCCCACAATCGGGCCGATACCAATCGCCAGCCCTACGATTGCACCCCAGGCACCAGTGACGCTGGCCCGTTGCTCTTCGGGCGTGGCGGCCGTCAGCAGCGACAGCGAGGTCCCGAACAACGCCGCCGCGCCTGCACCCTGCGCTCCGCGACCGATCAGCAGCATGGCGGCATCCTGTGAAACCAGTACGAGCGTGGACCCGGCGGCAAACACGATCATACCAGCAAAGAACACACCCATTTTACCGGTAATGTCCCCAAGGCGGCTGACAATCGTCACCAGAGTTGCGCTGACCACCGTATAGATCGCCATCACCCATTGCAGGCTGGACGGGGTCAGATCGAATTCAGCCTTGAGGTTGGGCAGGATCGTGGCGACCGCGGTGGTGTTGAAGCCAACAACCATCATGCAAAGCGCGGTCATCGCAAGAACGACTCGGGCACCGCCTTTTTCTGACACGGTCTGTTCAGCCTGATCGGGCATTTGCCTGTCTCCCATACGTGTCCACAGCGTTGCTCCATGTCGATGCGCGGCGGGTCTCAGCAGGTTGAGGTTCATTATAAGACAGATTTTATTGAGTTTGCACAGGGCGTTGCCGGAGTTGCGGGCGATCCCCTGATTCAGATCCAACAGGACAAGGTCACCCGCAATGCCAGGATCTTGGCCAATGTCGAGCGTAAATCGAGCCCTGACCCGTCAAGGCAGCGCCACCCAAGGCTTGGTCCAACACGGAAGTGTCCTAACCCCAGACCGGCGCTTGGTTTTCCAAATTTGCGCCTGATATTGCCCTTGAGATATGCCCGAAGTTCTTCCCTTCCCGGTCGACACAACATATAGTGGCTGCCAACAACGTGTATGGAAGCACGGCGGGACTTGGGAATACAGGCATGGCACATATCATCGTGGTCGGAAACGAAAAGGGCGGCGCAGGCAAATCGACCGTGTCGATGCATGTTGCCACCGGTCTGGCGCGACTGGGGCATAAGGTCAGCACGCTGGATCTGGACCTGCGTCAGCGCAGCCTGGGGCGGTATTTCGAGAACCGGGTGAACTTTGTGAACGGCTCGGACCTGTCGCTGCCCAGCCCGCGCCATCACGACCTGCCCGAGATCGACGCCAGCACACTGAAACCGGGCGAGAACATCTATGACCACCGCCTCTCCGCCGCCGTGGCGGAACTGGAGAGCGACAGTGATTTCATCCTGATCGACTGCCCCGGCTCGCACACCCGTCTCAGCCAGGTGGCCCATTCGCTGGCCGATACACTGATCACGCCGCTGAACGACAGTTTCATCGATTTCGATCTGCTGGCGCGGATCGATTCCAAGGGTGAGAAAATCCTTGGGCCGTCGGTCTATTCCGAGATGGTCTGGAATGCGCGTCAACTGCGGGCACAGGCCGGGCTGAAACCGATCGACTGGGTGGTCGTGCGTAACCGTGTCGGCACCCAGCGCATGGTCAACAAGGAAAAGATGCAGCGCGCCATCGAGATGTTGTCGCAGCGCATAGGCTTCCGCGTTGCCTCGGGCTTTTCCGAGCGGGTGATCTTTCGCGAACTGTTCCCGCGCGGCCTGACTTTGTTGGACCTCAAGGATATTGGGGTCAAGCAGCTCAACATCTCGAATATCGCCGCGCGGCAGGAACTGCGCGACATGATGAAAGAGTTGAGTCTGCCGGGTGTCGAAATCGACTTCTGAGGTATGGCTGTTCTGCGGCTCGCCACCTCCTGCCTGATCGGGCCTGTCAGAGCGTCGGGCGCGCGATGCAATTGACCCACGATTTGAGCAATATCACTGCATGTGATAGATAAATTCGCCGATTTTCCCGGATACTGAGGATAATTCCTTAAGTCGGCGATGCTATTGATATCAAATCTTCGATCTTATTGGGTTAAGGCAAATGTGTCGATTTCTGGCTTGGGCCGGTGAAAGCCGTTACTTGGATGAGTTGGTGTTCAAGCAAGAACAATCTCTTGTCGAACAAAGCCGAAATGCGATGATCGGCAAAACACCCATAAACGCCGACGGATTTGGACTGGCCTGGTACTCCGACCGGGCGAACCCGTGTTTCTACAAAGACATCAACCCGGCTTGGTCTGATGCCAATCTGAGGCAGCTTGCCCATCACACCCGGTCCAACCTCTTTCTGGCGCATGTGCGTGCATCGACCGGCACGGCAACGTCACGCAACAACTGCCACCCTTTCGGATATGGTCGATGGAGCTTTATGCATAACGGGCAGGCCGGCGGTCATAATCGAATCCGGCAGCAACTGGACGCGATGATTCCGGCCGAGCTTTATGAACATCGGCTGGGTGCCACCGAGAGTGAGGCGATTTTCCTGATCGCGCACGGAGAGGGGCTGGAAACTGATCCCATAGGTGCAATGCTCAGATCGGTCGAGCGCGTCGAGGACCTATCAAGACAAAGCGGAGCGCTGCCATATATGCGTTTCGCGGCTTGCTGGTCGGACGGAGAAAGCCTGTTTGCGGCAAGATATGCGTCAGATCGATTTGCCCCCAGCCTTCACTATCGGATGTGCAAAGATGGCATCATAGTATCGTCAGAGCCTCTGGATGGAAATTGCGGCAACTGGAACGAGATTCCGACGAATTCGGCAATAGAAACCAAAGGCAGACAGATTCGATTTCATCCGTTCCTGCCTAGCGCCTCTCATTGCCGACCCAACGTCGCATAGACGGACTCTGAAGCTGGTTGATCGCCCGCAACCGGTGCTGGTTGCCGTTCAATTCCAATGAACGCGATCACTGCGCTGGCGAATAGACTGTAAACAGCTCTTTCGGTTCGGCCACGCCCCTGAGCATGTAGCGCCCGACCGAGATCAGCTCCTGCTCGCAGGGCTGCGCGGCGCGTGCTACGTCGTCCGAGATCAGGATACGCTGACCCAGCGATCGGTGCATACCGGAAATCCGCGAGGTTTGATTCACAGCGGGGCCGATGATCGTGAAATCCAGCCTGCTCTCAGCGCCGATATTGCCATAAAGGATCTCACCTGCATGCAGCGCCAGCGTGTAGTTCGAGACCGGCTGGCCGCGTGATCTGCGCTGCGCATTCAGCTCGGCCATGCGGTCCTGCAACATTGACGCAGCACCTAACGCGGCGCGGGCATCGGCGTCGATTTCACCAACGTCGAACATCGCCATCAGCCCATCCCCCATGAATTTCAGGATGCTGCCGTCACACTGGTGCACCACGTCCACCGCAGCGGCGAGATAGTCGTTCAGCATATCAATGATCTCGATCCCCGGAAGCTCCTCGGACAGGCTGGTGAAGCCTTCCAGGTCAAAGTTCCAGATCACCGCATCGATCTGCTGCAGGGACCCGCGGCGGATTTCGCCGGACAATACCCGCTGTCCCGCATCGCGCCCCAGATAGACCCGCATCAGATCCCTCGACACCCGCGCGTTCGAGGCCGATTTCAGCGCCAGCCCCAGATGCGGCATGGCTGTGTTGATCAGTTCCAGATCTTCATCCCGAAACCCCTCGGGCCCGTTGCTGGTCCATGACATCAACACGCCACCGACAGGTTTCTTGGCGTCGCGTGGACCGCTATGCGCGGGGACATCAAACTTGACACCTGTTGCATAGTAATCCGTGGCCCCATGCTGCCGCAGATCATTCAACAACGGATATTTGCTGGCTTCGTTCTGATCGACCAGCCGTTCGTGGATATAATCTATGTCGTCGTTCAGAATGGCGTAGAGCGGGCTTTGCGTCCACATTTCGCTCGGCTGGTCGGAATATTCGAACTTCTCGATTTCGCCACCTTGCCCGTGATACCAGCTATAGCCGGTTCCACCGTAGACCGGATGCAACGCCGATTGTGCCGCGTGGAATCGCATCAGCGGCACACCAAGATCGACAAGGCGGTTGCAATAACCATCTAGCAGCTCTTCCTTGTTGGCCCCATCGAGGCCTTTGGTGACCAGCCAATCGATCAAATCGTGGGATTTTGCTGCAGGGGTGTCCGTCACTGTCATGTCACGTTCCTGTGTCCGTTATGGTGTTGATCTGGGGGCCGCGACCCTGAATTACCAGTGCGTCAATCCATACCGGCCAAGCGCCGCAGCATCATGCGCAGCAACGCCGCCTCGCCGGTGGTGAAACGCGCCGCCAGTTTGGCATCATAATCGCGTGCGATCCCGCGCAGTTCACGATAAACCGCCTGCCCGGACGTCGTCAGCGACAGCCGCTCGACCCGGCGATCTTTATCATCCCGCAATCGCTGCAGATAGCGGCGCTGCTCAAGCCTGCGCACGGCGCGGCTGACCTTGGTTTTGTGAATTTTTGCCCGCGAACCGATGTCGCGGGCCGTCATCTCACCGTAATTGCCAAGGTGAAACAGAACCCGCCATTCGGTGCGCAGCATCCCATAACGATCCTTGTAGACGCGCTGAAACTCGAGCGAGCTTTCCTCGGCCGCCTGATTCAACAGAAACGGCAGGAAATTTCGCAGATCAAACTCATCTTTTTCAGTATTATTCTGCTGTGTCATCCTTGTTAGTTACAAAATCAACTATTATCCGACAAGCAGCAACTTTGAGGAGCGCCCCATGAATCGCCCCACCGATCCGCATAAGATGACCCAGGCCGGCACGCCTGTGGGAACCCATCCCGGCTATATGCCCGGTTTTGGCAACGACTTTGAAACCGAGGCCCTGCCCGGTGCTTTGCCGCAGGGCATGAACAGCCCGCAAAAATGTAACTATGGCCTTTATGGCGAACAGTTGAGCGGTACCGCCTTCACCGCGAATCCGCCCGAACGCACCTGGTGCTATCGCATCCGGCCGTCCGTCAAACACTCGCATCGATACGAAAAGATCGATGTTCCCTATTGGAAGTCAGCCCCCTGTGTTGATCCGGACGTGATTTCACTGGGCCAATACCGCTGGAACCCGGTGCCACATTCGGATGAAGGCCTGACATGGCTGACCGGTATGCGCACCATGACCACTGCCGGAGACGTCAACACGCAGGTCGGTATGGCCAGCCACATCTATCTGGTCACCGAGTCGATGGTGGATGATTATTTCTTTTCCGCCGATTCCGAACTGCTGGTCGTGCCGCAGGAAGGCCGTCTGCGCTTTGCCACCGAGATGGGCATCATCGATCTGGAACCGAAAGAGATCGCCATCATTCCGCGCGGGCTGGTCTATCGCGTCGAGGTTCTGGAAGGCCCCGCGCGCGGTTTCGTTTGCGAAAACTACGGACAGAAATTCGAGCTGCCCGGGCGCGGCCCAATCGGTGCCAACTGCATGGCCAATCCGCGCGACTTCAAGGCCCCGGTGGCAGCGTTTGAAGATCGTGAGGTGCCCTCGACCGTGACGATCAAATGGTGCGGCCAGTTCCACACCACCAAGATCGGCCACAGCCCGCTGGACGTGGTGGCCTGGCACGGCAACTATACGCCCTACAAATACGATCTGCGCACCTATTGCCCGGTCGGCGCGATTCTCTTCGACCATCCCGATCCGTCGATCTTTACCGTGCTGACCGCACCCTCTGGCCAGCCGGGCACGGCCAATATCGACTTTGTCCTGTTCCGCGAACGCTGGATGGTGATGGAAGATACATTCCGCCCGCCCTGGTATCATAAGAACATCATGTCCGAACTGATGGGTAATATTTACGGTCAGTACGATGCCAAACCGCAAGGGTTCATCCCCGGCGGCATGAGCCTGCACAACATGATGATCCCGCACGGGCCGGACAAGGAAGCGTTTGAGAAGGCGTCGAACTCGAATCTGGGCCCGGATAAGCTGGACAACACCATGTCCTTCATGTTCGAGACCCGTTTTCCGCAGCACCTGACGGCGTTTGCCGCCACCGAGGCGCCGTTGCAGGATGACTATATCGATTGCTGGACCGACATCGAAAAGAAATTCGACGGAACCCCCGGCAAGAAATGAACATCGCCCGAGGTCTGAGATTTTTCGACGAAAAATCTTGGCCCCAAACAAAGGTTTGGAGACAAAATGCCATTGATGAAATCCTGGGTGACTTCGGCCAATTCCGCCGACCACCCGTTTCCGCTGAACAACCTGCCTTATGGCGTGTTCTCGACCGAAACGACCGAGCCCCGCTGTGGCGTTGCCATCGGTGACATGATTTTCGATGTCACCGCCGCCGAGGCCGACGGGCTGATCGCGCTGTCAGACGAACCGCTGTTCGATCTGCCCTTCTGGAACCCTCTGATGGAAGAAGGCCCCGCCGTCTGGGCCGCGCTGCGGGATCGCCTGACCGCGCTTCTGGCCGAAGGGTCCGACGAACAGCACAAGATTGAGGCTCTGCTGATTCCGCAAGAGACAGCCGAGATGCACATGCCGTTTGCGGTCAGCGAATACACGGATTTCTACGCGGGGCGCCACCATGCCCAGAACGTGGGCACAATGTTCCGCGGGCCGGAGAACGCATTGCCGCCGAACTGGTTGCATATTCCCATCGGCTATAACGGCCGCGCCTCATCCGTGGTCATCTCGGGCACCGAGATCCGCCGCCCCTGGGGTCAGTTGAAATCCCCCGATCAGGATCTGCCGGCCTTCTTGCCCAGCCGGCGGTTCGATATTGAGCTTGAGATGGGCGCGATCGTCGGCACGCCGTCTGATGGCCCGATATCGGTGCAAGAAGCAGATGACAACATCTTTGGCTATGTTTTGCTGAACGACTGGTCGGCGCGCGACATTCAGGCCTGGGAATACCAGCCACTGGGGCCGTTTCAGGCCAAGGCTACCGCAACCTCGATCAGCCCATGGATCGTGACCAAAGCGGCGTTGGAACCATTCCGCTGCGATACGCCTGATCGTGAGTTTGCTCTGCTCGACCACCTGAAAGATTGCGGCCCGATGCTGTATGACATTGACCTGGCCGTGACGATGGCGCCGGAAGGTAAGGATGCAACTACTGTTGCACGTACCAACTATCGCCAGATGTACTATTCTGCCGCGCAACAGTTGGCCCATCACAGCACGTCCGGCTGCCCGATGAACACCGGCGATCTGCTGGGGTCCGGCACCATCTCGGGGCCGACCAAACCGGAACGCGGCTCGCTGCTGGAACTGAGCTGGGGCGGGAAAGAGCCGTTGACGCTCGACACCGGTGAGACGCGCAGCTTCATCGAAGACGGAGACACTCTGACCCTGACCGGTGAAGCCAAAGGCGACGGCTACACCATCGGGTTCGGCGATTGCACGGGTACCGTCCTGCCCGCTCTTGAAAATCCATACGCACGATAAGGAACCCATCATGGCCAAGGCATTCGCGTCCCAGGGGGACATGTCGGAAAAGAAAATCTCGTTCACCGAAGCGGGCGAGGGGCTGTATGCCTTCACCGCTGAAGGTGATCCGAACTCTGGCGTGATCATCGGCGATGACAGCGTGATGATTGTCGAGGCGCAGGCAACGCCGCGTCTGGCCAACAAGGTGATCGAATGCGTGCGGTCTGTGACCGACAAGCCGATCACCCATGTGGCGTTGACGCATTACCACGCAGTTCGGGTGCTCGGCGCCAGCGCCTTTGGCGCGCAACAGATCCTGATGTCGGACATGGCGCGGGCCATGGTGGTTGAACGGGGTCAGGAGGATTGGGACAGCGAATTTCAGCGCTTCCCGCGCCTCTTTGAAGGGCATGAGAGCATCCCCGGCCTGACCTGGCCCACCACCACCTTCAGCGACACGATGACCGTTTATCTGGGCAATCGCCGGATCGACCTGATGCATCTGGGCCGCGCCCATACGGCGGGCGATATCGTCATCCATGTGCCCGATCAGAACGTCATGTTCACCGGCGACATCGTCGAATACCACTCGGCCTGCTACTGCGGTGACGGGCATTTCAGCGACTGGGGCGACACGCTGGATGAGATCAAATGGTTCGACGTCGACGCCATTGCTCCGGGACGCGGAGATGCTCTGATCGGCAAGGACATGGTCAACGCGGCCATCGAAAACACCCGCGATTTTGTCGAAAGCACCTATCGCCCGGCGGCCAAGGTCGCGGCGCGTGGCGGCAGCCTGAAGGAAGCCTGGGACGCCGTGCGCGCCGAATGCGACCCAAAGTTCGCCGACTATGCGATCTACGAACATTGCCTGCCTTTCAACGTCGCCCGCGCCTATGACGAGGCCCGCGGCATCGATACGCCCCGCATCTGGACCGCCCAGCGCGATCTGGAAATGTGGGAGGCCCTGCAGGGCTAAAAATTCCGGGCCGTGTTTGATCCAGATCGTGGCGGCCCGGTTTTGACAATGAAACGCTAAGACGAAACCTCCGGCGGTTATGCGCCGGAGAACAAATGAGGTGTGCCCGCTGCACCAGAACTGGGAGAGAGACCGTGAACAAGATTTTCGAAGTTCCACTTTACGCCTACGAGGCCAGTCCAGACCAATCCACCCCCGCGCCGGTACGCCACAAGGTCATCGTTGTTGGCGCCGGTCCGGTCGGTTTGGCAGCGGCCATTGACCTGGCACAGCAGGGGGTTGAGGTGCTGGTGCTGGACGACAATGACAAGGTAAGCTTTGGCAGCCGCGCTATCTGTTTTGCCAAGCGCCCGCTGGAAATCCTTGACCGTCTGGGTTGCGGGCAGCCGATGGTGGACAAGGGTGTCCTTTGGAACAAAGGTAAAGTGTTCTTTGACGAGCGCCAAGTCTACGAGTTCGATCTGCAACCTGACAGCGGCGATCAACGCCCGGCCTTCATCAACCTGCAACAATATTATTTTGAACAGTTTCTGGTCGACCGCGTGCGCGAATTGCAAGCGCAAGGCGCACCGATCGAAATCCGGGGCCGCAACAAGGTCGAGGCCGTGGGCACCCATCCCGATCACGTCAAGCTTGAGGTTGAAACGCCCGAGGGATCGTACACCATCGAGGCCGATTGGGTGATTGCCTGCGACGGCGCGGGCTCACCTATGCGCGCCATGATGGGCAAGGACTTTGTGGGCCGCGTATTCGAAGACAATTTCCTGATTGCCGACGTGATCATGGAGGCTGATTTCCCCTCTGAACGCTGGTTCTGGTTCGATCCTCCGTTCAACAAGGGCCAATCAGCGCTGCTGCACAAACAGCCCGACGGTGTCTGGCGGATCGATCTGCAGCTGGGCTGGGACATCGACAAGGAACGCGAAAAGCGCCCCGAAAACGTCATTCCGCGCCTCAAGGCGATGCTGGGCGACGACGTTCAGTTCGAGCTGGAATGGGTCAGCATCTATACGTTCCAGTGTCGCCGGATGGAGCAGTTTCGCCATGGCCGCGTGATCTTTGCAGGTGACAGCGCGCATCAGGTCAGCCCGTTCGGCGCGCGCGGTGCAAATTCCGGCGTGCAGGACACCGACAACCTGTGCTGGAAACTGAAACTGGTGATCGACGGTAAAGCCCCGGAAACCCTACTCGACAGCTATGATGTCGAACGTATTCACGGCGCGGATGAGAACATCCTGAATTCGACCCGCTCGACCGATTTCATCACGCCGAAATCGGCCATGTCGCGCGTTTTCCGCGACGCGGTGCTGGACCTGAGCGAACATTATGATTTCGCCCGTCCGCTGGTGAATTCAGGCCGTCTGAGCGTGCCGTGCACCTATGACGGATCGCCCCTGAACTCGGCCGATGCGCTAAACGGCCCTGCCGAAACCCGACCGGGAGCACCCTGCCCCGATGCACCTTTGGGTGATGAATTCCTGCTGCCGAAGCTGGCCGGTGAATTCACGCTGCTGACCATCGATGCGGATGCGCCTGATGAGATCGAAGAGGATGGCATCACCGTCAAGCGCCTTGCCCTGTCGGTCAAGGACGACCCGACGCTGACGCTGAAACGCCGCTATCTGGGTGATGCCACCGGTGCGGTCTATCTGATCCGCCCCGACCAGCACGTCGCCGCCCGCCGCGACACCTATGAAGAAAACGCATTCCGGCACGCGGTCCGCCGCGCCACAGGCAAGGAGTAAGCGATATGTCCGATCTGATCCTCTCACCCAACCTGACCGATGCGGATGACTTTTATGCCGACCTGCTGGCTGCCCATGAAGGGCTTGAGCAAGCCGACAGCGACGCGCTCAATGCGCGCCTGGTGTTGGTGCTGGCAAACCACATTGGTGACAACGCCATCTTGAAGCAGGCCCTCGATGCCGCTGCACTGAAACAGGAGTAAGCCGATGAAAATCGAACAGATTCACCACGTCGCCTATCGCTGCAAGGACGCGAAAGAGACCGTGGAATGGTATGGCAAGATGCTGAACATGGATTTTATTCTGGCGATTGCCGAAGACCATGTGCCCTCAACCCACGAGCCTGATCCGTATATGCACCTGTTTCTGGATGCCGGGAACGGTAATGTGCTGGCGTTTTTCGAGCTTCCGACCAAGCCCGAAATGGGCCGCGATCCGAACACGCCCGAATGGGTGCAGCACATCGCCTTCAAAGTGAAGGATCGGGACGAGTTGATTGCGTTCAAGGACCATCTCGAAGCCAACGGGGTCGAAGTGCTGGGTGTCACCGACCACTCGATTTTTCACTCGATCTATTTCTTCGATCCCAACGGTCACCGGGTCGAACTGGCTTGCCCCGACCCCGAAGAAGAGGCCATGTTGGCCCGGCTGGATGCGGTGAAATGGGACATGCTTGAGGAATGGTCGCGCACCAAAAAGGCGCCTCAGCATGCCGACTGGCTGCATGCCAAGGAACTAAGCAAGGGCTAAATTCTGAATGAGCGAAGTGGTTCTGTTTGATTACTGGCGGTCCTCCGCCAGCTACCGAGTGCGAATTGCACTGAATTTGGCGGGGATCACCTATCGCCCTGTTGTGGTTGATCTGGTGAGCAGAGGGCATCGCACCCCGGATCATCTGGCACGCAATCCGCAGGGTCTGGTCCCGGTGCTGGATATTGATGGGGTTCGGCTGACCCAATCGCTGGCAATCATCGATTATCTGGACGAGACCCGCGATCTGGGCCTGCTGCCGACCGACCCGGCCAAGCGAGCCGCGGCGCGGGCATTGGCACACAGTATCGCGGTAGACATCCATCCGGTTTGCAACCTGTCGGTCGCCAAACATGCCACCGCGCTCAGCAACGGTGCAGGTGACATGCCCGGTGACTGGATGCGCCACTTCATCCGGCCGGGTTTGCTGGCGTTTGAATCGCTGCTGGGCAACTTCGAGCAAAGCCCGTTCTGCACCGGAGACATGCCCGGACTGGCCGATATCTGCCTGATCCCGCAGCTTTATAATGCACGCCGGTGGGACGTAGATATATCCGACATGCCGCATCTGCTGGCGGTCGAAACCGTCTGCGCCGAACATTCCGCCTTTGCCGCAGCCCATCCCGACCTGCACGCCCCGCTCTGACCCGGCGCACAGGGTCTGTGTGACGGTGCGGGTGCACAAGCCCCTGGGTCGCGCTTAGGTTTCTTGGTAACGACTGACGGAGTCCCCCATGCCCGAGATCACGGGCTATCACGCCCATGTCTATTTTGACGCCGAAACGCAGGACACGGCGCAGCAGGTCTGCGAGGAGGCCGCGCGTCTGTTTCCCACTGTCCAGATGGGCCGCATGCACGCGCGCAATGTTGGCCCTCATCCGCGTTGGAGTTGTCAGCTGGGCTTTCCTGCCGAGGTATTCGATCAAGTCTTTCCCTGGCTGATCCTGAACCGTCAGGGGCTGACCATCTTCACCCATCCCGAAACCGGCGACCATTTGGCCGACCACCGGGACCGCGCCATCTGGATGGGTGAGATGCTGCCGCTTGATCTGTCAGTCTTCGACTAACCCAATTCACGCGCCCGGTCGCGCAGGATGAACTTCTGTATCTTCCCCGTGGACGTCTTGGGCAGCGCCCCAAACACAACCGTCTTGGGTGCTTTGAAGTGGGCCATGTGATCGCGGCAGAAGGCGATGATATCCGCCTCATTTGCCTCTGCCTGCGGTTTCAATTCAACAAATGCACAAGGCGTTTCGCCCCATTTCTCATCCGGGCGAGCGACCACCGCCGCCTCCATCACGGCCGGGTGTTTGTAGAGCGTATCCTCAACCTCGACCGACGAGATATTCTCGCCGCCTGAAATGATGATGTCCTTGGACCGATCCTTCAGCGCGATATAGCCATCCGGGTGCATCACCCCCAGGTCGCCCGAGGCAAACCATCCGCCTTTGAACGCCTTGTCGGTAGCCTCAGCGTTCTTGAGATAGCCTTTCATGACGATGTTGCCCTGCATGAAAATCTCGCCCATGGTTTCGCCATCGGCAGGGACGGGCTCCAGCGTCTCGGGATCAGCCACCATCAGGCCCGATAGGGCCACGTATTTTACCCCCTGCCGTACCTTGAGTGCGGCGCGGTCCTCGGGGTCTTTGTCGTTCCATTCGTCCTTCCAAGCGCAGACAACAGACGGGCCATAGGTCTCGGTCAGCCCATAAACATGGGTAACTTCAACTCCCATCCCCTCCATGGCTTCGATCACCTTGGCAGGCGGCGGAGCGCCAGCGGTCATCGCCTTAATCTGCTGCGTGAAATCCTTGAGGTGATCGGGAGCATTTGCCAGCATGTTCAGCACAATCGGGGCACCGCAGAAATGGGTCACGCCCTCTTCTCGAAACGCGCGATAGATCGGCTCGTCCCGCACGGCGCGCAGGCAAACTGACGTGCCTGCATTGGCCGCCATCGTCCAGGGAAAGCACCAACCGTTGCAATGAAACATCGGCAGGGTCCACAGATAGACCGAATGCTGCGGCATGCCCCAGGTCAGGATATTCGAGGTCGCATTCAGCGCCGCGCCGCGGTGGTGATAGACTACACCTTTGGGATTTCCGGTGGTGCCCGAAGTATAGTTCAGCGTGATCGCTTCCCATTCATCGGCGGGCAGGGTCCAGTTGAATTCGGGATCGCCCTCGGCCAGCAGATCGTCATAGGTCTGCCCGCCCAGCCGCTCGCCACCGTCAAAGCTGCTGTCTTCGATGTCGATGACCAGCAGATCATGGTCCACCTGCGTCAGCGCCTGTTTCACCACGCCAGAAAACTCGGGATCGACCAGCAGAACCTTGGCCTCGGCATGGTTTAGGATGAACGCGATAATCGGCGCATCCAACCGCGTGTTGATCGCGTTCAGCACCGCACCCGCCATGGGCACACCGAAATGCGCCTCGTAGAGTTCCGGGATATTGGCCGCGATGATCGAAACGGTATCGCCCGCCCCCACCCCGCGTGCGGCCAGCGCACTGGCCAGACGACGACACCGCGCATAGGTTTCAGCCCAGCTATAGCGGCGCTTGCCATAGACAACCGACGGATAGTCCGGATAGACCGCCGCCGTCCGCTCAATATAGCTGAGCGGGGACAAAGGCGTGAAATTCGCAGGGGTCTTGTCCAGATGTTGCTGGTAGATGGTGGCGGCTGTCATCCGGCGATCCTCCAAAACTCGACAGATAGACGTATTGAGCACAAAGCTAACGCCAAAACAAACCCGTAGTAATACGCGAATCTGGTACACTGGAGATATTCTAGGGGCGAATCTGGCCCTACTTCGCGCGTGTCATTCGCGTTGTTCTACAGTATCGCCTGTTGGCACATTAGCAGGGACATTTTTTGCCCCGCGCGCCCTATTCTGAAAGGACCTGTCATGGACGGCACGTTCAACGAAAACGATCTTTCCCGCGTGGTCGAGGCCGACCGCGCCCATATCTGGCACCACCTGATCCAGCACAAGCCCTTTGAAACCAATGATCCGCGCATCATTGTCGAAGGCAAAGGCATGCGCGTCTGGGATCAGAACGGCAAAGAGCATCTGGATGCTGTGTCCGGCGGGGTCTGGACGGTGAATGTCGGCTATGGCCGCGAGTCGATTTGCAAGGCGGTCTATGACCAGTTGATGAAACTGTGCTATTTCGCCCAGTCCGCGGGCTCGATCCCCGGCTCAATCTTTGCCGAAAAACTGATCGAAAAAATGCCGGGCATGAGCCGCGTGTATTACACCAACTCAGGTTCCGAGGCGAACGAGAAGGCGTTCAAGATGGTCCGCCAGATCGCGCATAAGCGTTATGGTGGCAAAAAGACCAAGATCCTGTATCGCGACCGCGATTATCACGGCTCAACCCTGGCGGCGATGTCGGCAGGCGGTCAGGATGAACGCAACGCGCAATATGGGCCTTTTGCCCCCGATTTTGTGCGCGTGCCCCATTGCATGGAATACCGCAAGCACGAGCTCGACGGCGCTCCCGATCAGAATTTCGGTGAATGGGCCGCCGATCAAATCGAAGAGGTCATCCTGCGCGAAGGCCCCGATACCGTTGGCGCCCTGTGCCTTGAACCGGTGACAGCCGGTGGCGGCGTGATCGAAGCGCCCGAAGGCTATTGGCAACGTGTGCAGGAGATTTGCAAGAAATACGACATCCTGCTGCACATCGACGAGGTTGTCTGCGGCGTGGGCCGCACCGGCACCTGGTTCGGCTATCAGCAATATGGCATCAAGCCCGACTTCGTCACGATGGCCAAGGGCGTTGCCTCGGGCTATGCGGCGATTGCCTGTATGGTCACGACCGAAGAGGTCTTTGAGATGTTCAAAGACGACGCCTCGGACCCGCTGAACTATTTCCGCGATATCTCGACTTTTGGCGGGTGCACTGCCGGTCCAGCAGCAGCGATCGAGAACATGCGCATCATCGAGGATGAGAACCTACTGGGCAATTGCTCGGCCATGGGCGATCGCATGACGAGCAACCTTCAGGCGCTGATGGAGAAACACAAAGTCATCGGCAATGTACGGGGCAAGGGTCTGTTTCTTGGCGCCGAACTGGTCTCGGACCGCTCCACCAAGGAACCGGTGGACGAGAAACTGGCGCAGGCCGTGGTCGCGGACTGTATGGCGCAGGGTGTCATCATCGGTGTCACCAACCGTTCGGTTCCCGGCAAGAACAACACGCTGTGTTTCTCGCCCGCGCTGATCGCGACACCGGACGATATCGACCAGATCACCGATGCCGTGGATGGCGCGCTGGGCCGGGTTTTCGGCTAGGCAAGCAGCCCCGCGCCAGTTCAGAAAACCCGCCGATCAACGGCGGGTTTTTTATTGTGTGGGTGATAGCAGGGCGGCGCCTTTAGGGCAAAGTTCAGAATGACCAGCTTACACCGGCCAGGAAATTCGGGCCTTGCGCTGCATTTCCGAATTCCTGCTCGGCCGTGATCTCGAACTGCATGTTGTTGTAGAGCTCCTGCTCGTACCCAACCAGAACGCTTGCCCCGGTGAAATCGGTCGCCGCAAAAGACAGTGTCTGCGTATCCGAGAACACCGTCACCTCTGCATCGGTATCACCCAGCCCGCGCCGCAAGACACCGCTGAGCCGACCCGTCAGCAGGCCGCCATTTGGAAGAGATTTGTCGATCTGAACGCCCAGACGCGCCTCGATCACCTCGGTGGTCGCCTCACCAACGGTTGCATTGGCGACAGAACCGGTTTCGGAGTAACGATCATCCTTCTGTCTTGTATAACGGATATCGCCATAACCCAGCAGATCAAACGCATTGCTGACATCAAAGTCGCGTTCGGCACCGATATGGGCCGTGAACAAGGTGCTGTCGAAATCCGCCTCTGCATCCGGATTGCCGGAAACCTGGCGCGAACGGTCGGTGGATAGCCAGCCAAAGCCAAGCCCACCTTCGACGGTGAGCGCCCCGAACTGGCGGCCAAAGGCGGCGTCCAGATACACTCCGGTGGTGTCGAAATCGGTGGTATTGGTATCTCCGTTGGACCGGAATACACCCAGCCCGAAAGCCATCGACACCCCGTTTTCAGCCTGCCCCGAATACCCGGCCACACCGTTGTACACGGTCAGGTCGGTATCAATTCCGGGTGTATTTTCAAAACGCCGGGCTTCCACATCGATCATCGCGAAGGGGCGGAACCCGCCCATGGTGCTTGCAAACGCCAGACCCCGCGTTGGTTGTTCGGGCAAGTCATAGCGCAATGCCTCAACCGTGCGCCCCACAACCGAGCCGTAGTAAGCAGTGATATCACCCGACGTGGCGATGTCGGCGCCGTCGACAACCGCATAGATCGGATCCGACCCGCCCTCATCCTCGACAAACCAGGCCGACCGGCCATCCGAGACCGAAGTGGTGAAGGCACCCGCCCCCGGCGCGGCATCTTCGAAGAAGAAGACGGCGCTGCCGCCTTGGGCGTCCAGATTGACATTATGATCCTGCACCCGGATCAGGCCGGTCACTTCATCACGGCTGTCGACGTTCAGCGTGCCCGTCCCTGTGCCCAGGTAAATCGCATGGGCATTGCCATTTTCAGAGACGGCAGAGATCCGGCCAACATCGGTGATCTCGCCATCGAAATTATCGAACCGCAGACCATACGCATCCGCCGAGCCATCCCCCGAGGCCGTGGCCGAGATCATCCCGCTGTTCGCAAAGCGACCCTGCATATCGCCGACATGAATGCCATAGGCCGAATTGGATCCGGCATCGGTGCTGACCACCACTTCGGCCGTGACCGAACCACTGTTCTGAATATCACCATCCACTTGGCCGGTGATCTCTACACCCGCTGCAATCGCGCCCGAGACGCTTTCGGCGCGGGCGCTGATCTCGCCGGTGTTGATGACATTGCCATCCATATCATCCGTCAGGTGAAAGGCACGGGCCTCAGCCGTTGTGTTGCCTTCAGCCGATGCCATCGTGTTGCCGCTGTTGTTGAAATCTCCGGTCATCAGGCCCTGTACAAAAGCCCCTGAGGCTAAGGCCTGGTTGGCATTGTCGATTGTTGCGCGCAGCGTGCCGGAGTTATTGATGTCGCCTGTCAGCGTGCGTCCGATAAGGATCTGAATACCGCGCGCCTCAGCGCTGTCTGCATTTTGCACTTCGGCCCGGATCATACCGCTGTTCGAAAGATCGGTTTCGACGTTGTCGTTGATTGCAAGCCCCAATGCGAAGAGGTTGGCAGAGGCGGTGCCATGCGCCGTTGCCGCCAACTCTCCGGTGTTCTGGAACCTCGCGCTAGACGTGAGAGGCCCGTTAATCCGGATTCCCCTCGCTTCGGCGTTTCCGCCGACGGTCACGGTTGCGTTCGCTGCGACCAGGCCGGTGTTGAGGATATGTCCCGCAACTTGTTCACTAAACAAGAAGCCGTTCGCAAAGGCGTTGTTCGGGACATCTACATCAGCTTCAATCGTACCGTTGTTGATCACCTGCCCGGTTGACAGCACTTGTTCAAGGAACTGCACGCCATTGCCCACCTGCGCGAGCGGCGCCGGGCTTCTGACAACCCCGTCATTGGTGAAAACGCTGGAATAGTCGATGTCGGTAACCACAGCCGACCCGGACCCAATCGTGAGAGTGACAGAGCCCGTGTCGGTAATCGTGTTGTCTTCATCAAGCGAAAAGACGACCGGGAAATCTTCCGCTGTCGAAATCACCTCAGCCG
>JAUHYC010000058.1 GCA_030426685.1 Alphaproteobacteria bacterium | reverse complement strand
AAAAAGTGGTGAGCCGTGCAGGATTCGAACCTGCGACCCACTGATTAAAAGTCAGTTGCTCTACCAACTGAGCTAACGGCCCACTCTTTTGTTGGATCCTGATGATCCGTGGCGCTCTCTAAGGTATTTTCCCGATCGGGTTCAAGACCTAATTTTGCACCTCGTTTCGCCGTCTTCACACATAAGCCCGGCAACCCGATAGGCGGCCTAATTAGGCAGGTGACGCAGGGGGGTCAACCCCTTTTTTGAGGATTCTTTGAGACAGGGTGGATTCATGTCGAGGCCGGGGTTATATGCCCGCTATGCAACGTTCACACGATACCGGTTTGCCCTTTATGAAGATGCACGGGCTGGGCAATGACTTTGTCATTGTAGACGCACGCCAGCAGGTGGTGGCCATCACTCCGGCGCTGGCAAAGGGGATCGGGCATCGGCAGTTGGGTGTTGGCTTCGACCAGTTGGCAGTGATCGAAAACGGCGAGTCGGATGCACATCTGGTGTTCTACAATGCCGATGGATCGACCTCGGCCGCTTGCGGGAATGCCACCCGGTGTATTGCGCGATTTCTCATGGAAGAGACGGGCAAATCCGAACTGACCCTGACCACCGAGCGCGGTGCACTCTACGCGCAGGATGCGGGGGACGGGCTGACCTCGGTCAATATGGGCCAGCCACAAACAGACTGGCGCGACATTCCTCTGGCCGAGGAAGTCGACACGCTGGAACTGCCCATCGAAGGCGGTCCAACCGCCACGGGCATGGGCAATCCGCACTGCACTTTTTTCGTAGAAAATGCCGAAGCCATCCCGCTGGCTGAGTTCGGCGCGCGATATGAACATCACCCGCTCTATCCGGATCGCACCAATGTGCAGGTGGCGCAGGTGATCGGACCGGACCAAATCAGGATGCGCGTTTGGGAACGCGGCGTGGGCATCACGCTGGCGTCAGGCTCATCCTCCTGCGCCACCGCTGTGGCTGCTGCGCGGCGTGGCTTGACCGGGCGAAAGGTGCAGATCGACCTGGACGGCGGCACCCTCTGGGTCGACTGGAAAGATGACGGCGTCTGGATGACCGGCCCCACGACCTACGTTTTCACGGGCATGTTGATGCCCGAATTTCTGGAATCGCTGGGATGAACCCGCCCAAGTTCACCACTCTGGGATGCCGCCTGAACGCCTATGAAACCGAGGCGATGAAGGAGCTGTCGCAACAGGCGGGTGTGACCGACGCGGTGATCATCAACACCTGCGCCGTGACCGCCGAAGCCGTGCGCAAAGCCCGGCAGGAGATTCGCAAGCTGCGCCGCGAGAACCCCAATGCCCGCCTGATCGTCACAGGCTGCGCTGCTCAGACGGAGCCGCAGACATTTGCAGCAATGGACGAAGTCGACGCGGTCATCGGAAACACCGAGAAAATGCGCCCTGAGACCTGGAAAGGCATGGCAGCGGATTTTGTCGGCCAGACCGAGGCCGTTCAGGTCGACG
Source organism: Alphaproteobacteria bacterium (assembly GCA_030426685.1). Classification (GTDB taxonomy): domain Bacteria; phylum Pseudomonadota; class Alphaproteobacteria; order Rhodobacterales; family Rhodobacteraceae; genus Ruegeria. Next base: position 18,079 of record JAUHYC010000058.1, on the reverse strand, counting down.
ACATCATGTCGGTCACGGAAACCGCCGGCCATTTGATCGATGGGTTCGGCACTCGGTCGCGCGCCTATGTACAGGTTCAGAACGGGTGCGACCACCGCTGCACGTTCTGCATCATCCCATATGGCCGGGGCAACTCGCGCAGCGTCCCTGCGGGTGTTGTGGTTGATCAAATCAGGCGGCTGGTCGACCGGGGATATAACGAGGTGGTCCTGACAGGTGTTGACCTGACCTCATGGGGGGCCGATCTGCCCGCGCAACCCAAATTGGGCGACCTGGTGATGCGCATCCTGAAACTGGTGCCGGATCTTTCACGCCTGCGGATCAGCTCAATCGATTCCATCGAAGTGGATGAGAACCTGATGCAGGCCATCGCCACCGAACCGCGCCTGATGCCGCATCTGCATCTATCCCTGCAGCACGGAGACGACCTGATCCTGAAACGGATGAAGCGCCGCCACCTGCGCGACGATGCCATCCGGTTCACCGAAGAAGCCCGCAAGTTGCGTCCCGAAATGACCTTCGGTGCCGACATCATTGCCGGTTTCCCGACAGAGACCGAGGCGCATTTCGAAAACTCGCTGAAACTCGTTACCGACTGCGATCTGACTTGGCTACACGTCTTCCCCTATTCCAAACGCGAAGGCACGCCGGCGGCTCGTATACCGCAGCAGGTGAATGGCAAGCTAATAAAAGAACGCGCCGCGCGCCTGCGCGCAGCGGGCGATGCGCAGGTGATGCGGCACCTGAGGGGCCAGATCGGCAAAACCCACCAGATTCTGATGGAAAACCCCCATTTGGGCAGAACAGAACAGTTCACCGAAGTGAGCTTTTCAACGCCTCAGAGAGAGGGTGAGATTGTGCAGGCCAGGATAGCGGGCTGTTCCGATGGGAAATTGCTCGCCTGACCAAAGGTTCCTATCGTGTGGCTGCCGCTACGGCGGCGGTGTCGAAATATTCCTCATATTCGCAGACCAGACCCTTGCGGAACCGGCAGATTACGACCACGCGAGTCTCTGCGCGCTTTTTGGTGGCCTTGTGTACCCACGCTGTGGATCCGATCCCCACCACCTTATCACCCTGTGCAATCGTTTCCAGCAACGTCCAATGCTGCATCTCAAACGCATCCGTCAGATCTCCCAGGTACTCACGCATCTGCCCTTGCCCGCGCCGGAGGCAGCTAAAATCTAGCCCGTGGTGGCCGTCTCCCAGGGATCTCATGCAGATGTCTTCAGTTGTATATTGATTCCACATCGTCAGGTCCGAGCCCTTGCATGCATCCCACATTGCAAAAGCCGTGCGAAGTTTTTCCACATTAGATTCAACATCCATGAATGCGTCTCCTGAAATAACTTTACCAATACAGGCCCGAACGCAAATGGCCGGGAGAACGGTGATAATAGCACTGATTGTAGCATATAAAAAAAGCCCGGCTCATTTGGCCGGGCTTCTCACTATCGATATGCGTTGATGTCAGTGGGACTTCTTGCCCTTTACAGGCGCCCAGAGACGCTTGTTTACGAGATACAGCAGCACCGACAAGACGGTCAGGAACAGGACGCCGACAAAGCCGGCATTCTTGCGCTCCATCATCTTGGGTTCGGCCGTCCACATCAGGAAGGCAGCGACATCTTCGGACATGGCCTCAACAGTCGCAGGATGACCATCCGCGAATTCGACCTGATCCTCGGCCAGCGGGGGCGCCATGGAGATCCAGCCTCCGGGGAAGGCTTTGTTCTCGTACAGAACTGTGCCTGCCTCTTCCTTTTCCTCGCCGGTGTAGCCGTCCAGCAGAGAAGCGATGTATTCCGCGCCACCCATGCCCTTTACCAATTGGTTGATCCCAAGACCGTACGGGCCGTGGAAACCGGCACGGGCCTTGGCCATTAGGCTCAGGTCAGGCGCGCCGACACCGTCATTGGCCGGGAAGTGGTCGGTCGGGATAGCAGGCCGAAAATCGTCCAGCTCCGGGTCGAACACCTCGAAGTTACCCGCCGCATAGGCGATCACTTCTTCCTCCGAATACCCCAGCGCCTCAAGGTCACGCAGAGGCACGTATCTCAGGCCGTGACAGGCTGCGCAAACCTCGGTGTAGATTTGTAGCCCGCGCTGCAGCTGGTTCAGGTCCCAGGTGCCAAAAGGCCCTTCGAACGAGAAGTGGAAATCCTCGATATGCTGCTCGCCGCCACCTGCCGCGTTGGACGCAACAGGGGCAAGGGCCAGAGCGAACGCGGCGCCGATTGCAAGTTTCTTGAACATGATTCCGGTCCCTCTTCTTACTCGGCCGGCGTGGCGTCGGCGTCAGCCTTGCCATAATGCGCGTTGAAGTCTTCTTCGATGGTTTCCGGCTGCGCCTCGGGTTTTTCGATGACACCCAGGATCGGCAGGATCACGAAGAAATAGGCGAACCAGTAAGCGGACGCGATCAGCGAGAAGGTCGCATAGGGCTCTTCCGCGGGCATCGCACCCAGCCACATCAGGGCAAAGAAGTCGATGATCAGCAGGTAGAACCACCATTTGAACATCGGACGGTACTTGCCCGAACGCACGCTCGAGGTGTCCAGCCAGGGCGCCAGGGCCATGGCCAGGATCGCACCGAACATCGCGATCACACCAAAGAACTTGGCGTCGACGATGCCGCCGGTGATGAAGCTGGCGAATTGAACAACCCAGACCTCACCGGTGAAGGCGCGCAGGATCGCGTAGAACGGCAGGAAGTACCATTCGGGCACGATATGCGCCGGCGTGACCAGCGGGTTGGCTTCAATGTAGTTGTCGGGGTGGCCCAGGTAGTTCGGCATAAAGCCCACGATGGCCCAGAACACAACCAGAATCACCGCCAGTGCGAACAGGTCCTTGATCACGAAATAGGGCCAGAACGGCAGCGTGTCTTTCTCAGCCTCGGCTTTCGAGCCACGGCGCACTTCAACACCCGTGGGGTTGTTGTTGCCGGTGGTGTGGAAGGCCCAGATATGCACAATGACCAGCGCCGCGATAACGAACGGCAGCAGGTAGTGCAGCGAGAAGAAGCGGTTCAGCGTCGCGTTGTCCACCGCCGGTCCGCCCAGCAGCCAGGTCTGGATCGCATCACCCACAAACGGGATCGCGCCAAACAGGCCGGTGATCACGGTCGCGCCCCAGAAGGACATCTGACCCCAGGGCAGCACGTAACCCATGAAGGCAGTGCCCATCATCATCAGGTAAATCAGCATCCCGATGATCCACGTGATCTCACGCGGGGCTTTGTAAGAGCCGTAGAACAGGCCACGGAAGATGTGGATGTAGACCGCAACAAAGAACAGCGACGCGCCGTTCATGTGCAGGTATCGCAGCATATAGCCGCCATTCACGTTGCGCATGATGTGTTCGATGCTGGCAAAGGCCAGATCAACATGCGGAGTATAGTGCATCACCAGAACGATACCGGTGACGATTTGCAGCGCCAGGCAGAACGCCAGGACGATGCCCCAGATCCACCACCAGTTCAGGTTCTTGGGCGTGGGGATCATGAGAGTGTCATACAGCAGGCCGACAATCGGCAGTCGGCTGTTCAGCCACTTCTCGCCGTTTGTCTTCGGCTCGTAATGATCGTGGGGAATTCCGGACATCTGGGTCTCCCTTAGCCGAGTTTGATGGTGCTGGCGTCCGTCCATTCAGCGGGCGGGACAGGCAGGTTTTCAGGTGCGGGGCCTTTGCGGATACGACCGGCAAGGTCATAGTGCGATCCGTGGCAGGGGCAGAACCAGCCACCAAAGTCACCGGCGTCTCCCAGCGGCACACAGCCGAGGTGGGTGCAGACACCCATCTGGACGATCCAGGCACCTGGCGCTTCGCCTTCGGGCGATGGCATAACGCGGTTGGCATCGGTTGCCGGAGCGTCGGCATTCAGGTTGAAGTTTCGGGCCAGAGGATCAGGCAGCGCGTCAACACCTTCGGCATCCTGCTCCTGAGCTTCCTGAATCTCGGCACCTGTGCGGTGACGGATAAAGACCGGCTTACCCAACCATTTCACGGTCAGCTGCGTGCCGGGCTCAACGCCGCTCACGTCCACACGGATCGAGGACAGCGCCTGAACGTCTGCCGATGGGTTCATTTGGTTGACCAGGGGCCAGACGGCCGCCCCCGTTGCAACGACACCTGCGCCGCCAGCGACGTAGTAGAGGAAATCTCTGCGGGTGCCTTCGTGGTCTTCTGCGTGGGACACGAGGTTTTCTCCGATTACCAGCGCCCGGGTTTCGGGCAAACATGCATCAGCACCGCATCAAATACGGCGTCTCATCGCGGCTATCTATCCGGGAGAAAACGGTTCGTCCAGCGGTCATAGGCGCGCACTACGCCGCATCTGGGCATTCATGTCACAACGCAGGGGTAAAAAATCAAGATCAGGGGCGAAATCACCTCTCTCCGGCATCTGGGCATCACTATACGTCGCCTGTGTGATTCGGCGCTCGCGATCGCCAGTGCCAACGCGACTTGAACAGGGGCTGAGTTTGGCGCTGGCGGTATGGATAATCCAGAAAGCTGACACGAATTTGCCATCAATTATTCCATTTCAACGCGATTTTTAAGTTTGTAAATATCTAATCTAAAATAGATATTTCATAAGTCGACCAAATACGCAAAACCCCATTGCACTTTTAACGGGAATATCTGAAAGGCGGAACGATACCTCAATTCAGCCGGAGATTCCCCATGTTCAAGATCCCAGCGGCCATGGCCCTGTTCCTTCTTTTGATTTCGTCGCAGGCCATCGCCGCGGGCGATCCGATGAAAGGTGAACAACTCTACAACCGCTGTTCCTCATGCCACGCGATCATCAAAGATGGTGACGTTCTGGTCAAAGGCGGGATCACCGGACCGAATCTCTACGGCGTGGTCGGCCGGGTGGCCGGAACCGAATACGATTATCTAAACGGCAGCGAACGCTTGCCCATCGGAATGTTCACCGATGACATGATCCGCGCCGGTCAGGAGGGGCTGGTGTGGTCTGAGGAAAACATCGCCGCGTATTCGCGGGACCCGATCGGTTTCATTCGAGACTATCTGCAGGACGAAACCGCCCGCCCGAACATGAGCGTCAAGCTGAAAAAAGGCGCCGAGGATGTTGCGGCCTATCTGGCAACCTTCGGTGATTGATCGGATCGGCTGGTCACGTCTCCCGCATCAACGCGGCCAGCTGCGCAATCTCGCTACCAACTCCCCCTGACCCGATGTGGTCTGCCGCAGCCAGGCGCACCTCATCCGGTTTGTTCTGATTCAGCTTCCAGGTGCCATCGATGTCAGAGATATTCAGGCGGCAGGGCACGATCATGCGCATCATCCGATCCAGCGCTTCCTCTGCCATCTTGGACGCCATCCAGGGTGGCTTGGGCAAGAGGCGGTTTTCGAATTCGGCAGTCAGCCGGTCCAGCACATCCCGCAGCTCATCCATTGGGCGCAACTCAAGATTTCCGGTGAGATGAACGGCAACATAGTTCCAGGTCGGCACCTGATCATCGATCCCGTACCAGTCAGGTGAGACATACCCGTCCGGCCCGGACACGGCGATCCGCGCCGGTTGGGATCGCTTGAGCACGCGCACGATCGGATTCGATCGCACAAGATGCAAATCGGCCCATGCAGCATCCTCGTTCAGCAGAAACGGAACGTGGCTCAGCAACGGTGCGGCCTGTGTCGACACGGCTAGAACACCAAAAGCGCGTTCGCGGGCAAAGTCGATATGGCGCGTACGCGCCTCAGCGCGAAAAGCGGGGTTGGGATGCATGATCTCCTCCTGTCAATTTCTCTTGCAGAACGTCACCGACATTGGCAAGGTCCGCCTCGTTCTCAGGGCGGGGTGGAATTCCCCACCGGCGGTATGCGGGCCATGACCCGTAAGCCCGCGAGCGGCCCCGGGCTCCGGGGTGACAAGCAGATCTGGTGAGAGGCCAGAGCCGACGGTTAAAGTCCGGATGGAAGAGAACGTGCAAGCCGCGCCGCAAACCGGCGTGCCTGCTCGTGATCGCCTTGGGTGACGTGTCTGTTACGAAAGGAGTTCACTATGACACACACCCGTTATGCTTTTGTCAAAGCCAATTGGCATTCCGATATCGTGGATCGCGCGCTGGATGGGTTTCTTGAGCTGATTCCATCCGATCAAGTCGACGTATTCGACGTTCCAGGTGCATTCGAGATGCCCTTGCTTGCCCGCGACCTGGCGCAGACTGGGCACTACGCTGCTGTCGCCTGTGCCGCCTTCGTGGTGGATGGCGGTATCTATCGGCATGACTTCGTTGCGCAGGCGGTGGTTGACGGGCTGATGCGCGCCGGGCTCGATACAGGCGTTCCGGTCCTGTCGGTTTCGCTGACCCCGCATCAGTATCAGGAGACCGACCACCACAATGCCATATACCGGAAACATTTTGTCGAAAAGGGGCGCGAGGCCGCGCAGGCTGCGCTCAAGATAAACGCCACCCGCACCTCAATTGCGCAGGCGGCCTGATCTTCATCTTTTCAGAAATACTCATTCGCGCCGCCCATCGGGCGGCGCTGCACCCTCTGCACATGCAAATCCGCTTGAGGACAAAGACACTCCCCGCTAATCACAACGTTCAAAGGAGCACGCCCCATGTCGATGAACAGCTTTGGACACCTCTTTCGCGTCACCACTTGGGGTGAAAGCCACGGACCCGCTTTGGGCGCCACGGTCGATGGCTGCCCTCCGGGTGTTACCATCGACGAAGCGATGATCCAGCATTGGCTGGACAAGCGTAAACCGGGGCAGTCCAAGTTCACCACTCAGCGACGTGAGCCCGATCGGGTAAAGATTCTGTCGGGTGTATTCGAAGGCCAGACCACCGGCACGCCCGTGCAGCTGATGATCGAGAACACCGATCAACGCTCGAAAGATTACGGCGACATCATGGACAAGTTCCGTCCCGGTCACGCTGATATTACCTATTGGCAGAAATACGGCATCCGTGATTATCGCGGCGGTGGGCGCAGTTCTGCGCGAGAAACCGCATCGCGTGTCGCCGCAGGTGGTCTGGCGCGCGAAGCGATCAAGCAGATCGCACCAAATGTGCAAATCACCGGCTATATGACCCAGATCGGCCCGCACAAGATCGACCGAGGTAATTTCGATTGGTCGCAGATCGAACAGAACCCGTTCTGGACCCCTGACGCTCAGGCGGCGGAAGACTGGGCCGCTTATCTGGACGACCTGCGCAAATCCGGCAACTCGGTTGGCGCGGTGGTCGAGGTTGTGGCGCGTGGCGTTCCGGCGGGTCTCGGAGCACCGGTTTATGCCAAATTAGACACGGATCTGGCCGCTGCGATGATGTCGATCAACGCCGTCAAAGGGGTCGAAATCGGCGAAGGCATGGCTGCCGCCGAACTGACCGGCGAGGCCAATGCCGATGAAATCTTCATGGGTCAGAACGGCCCACAATACAGCAGCAACCACGCGGGCGGCATCCTGGGTGGCATTTCAACAGGGCAGGACATCGTCGTGCGCTTTGCGGTCAAGCCGACCTCGTCGATCCTGACCACCCGCAAAACCATCACCAAATCGGGCGAAGAGACCGAAATCATTACCAAAGGTCGCCACGATCCCTGTGTCGGAATCCGCGCGGTGCCTGTGGGTGAGGCGATGATGGCCTGCGTGATCCTCGATCATCTGCTGCTGCACCGTGGCCAGATCGGAGAGAACCGTGGACGGATCGGCTGATCTGCGCTCGCGGCTGCGCGGGATCGTTGCGCAGCGGATGGAAACGGACCCCGCCCATGACCTGGCTCATCTGGACCGGGTCTGGGTAAATGCACAGGCCATCTCGGACGACCAAACCAATATGCTGGTCCTTTTGGCGGCATGCTACCTGCATGATCTGGTGAACCTGCCAAAAGACGACCCCGACCGGCACCTGGCCTCACGTCGGTCAGCGACGGATTCAGAGCCTATACTGCGGGATCTGGGATACAATCAGGATCAGACCCGCGCCATTCAACATGCGATCGAGGCACATAGTTTCTCGGCCAACATTGCCCCCAACACAGATGAAGCCCGCATCCTACGCGATGCTGACCGGCTGGATGCATTGGGCGCAATAGGTATTGCGCGGAATTTTTCCGTTTCGGGCGCTCTTGGGCGGTCACTCTATGATCCCGCCGATCCGTTTGCAGCAAATCGACCGTTGGAAGATCTGAAATTCTCGATTGATCATTGGAAGGTCAAGCTACTGAGCCTGCCCGATGGCATGCTGACAGAAACCGGCCGGATCCTGGCGCAGAACCGCGCTGAACGCATGATCCGTTATCTTGAAGATCTGAGCGAAGAGATCGGCCGTCCCTTGCCCGAAAGCTGGAAAAACCCCTGATTGGTACAATCGCGTCGTTGATCTTTGTGATCCAAAGGCGCAGATACAGGGCCGATGGCAAAGTCCTTAACATCGCATCGACCCATGCTTGCCGTGGGTCTAAAACTGAGCGCGCTCGTGTTGTTCACCTCAATGTCCGCGCTGGTCAAAGCGCTGTCCGAGGATTTCCCTCCCGGAGAGCTGGTGTTCTTCCGCTCGCTTTTTGCCATTCCTGTCATCATTGTCTGGCTGATCCATCGCGGTGAGCTGGCTCAGGGCTTTGTGGTCAGGAAACCCATGGGGCACTTCTGGCGGGGGGTGCTGGGCACTTCGGCCATGGGGCTGACTTTCACCGGGCTCAGCCTGCTGCCCCTACCCGAAGTGACGGCCATCGGTTATGCCACGCCAATCTTCACGCTGATCCTGGCCGCCGTGATGTTGGGAGAGCGTATCCGCATGATCCGGATCGGAGCGGTGGCGCTCGGGCTGTTGGGGGTTCTGATCATGATCTGGCCCCGGCTCGGCAGCACTCAAATGGAAGTGACAGCAACCATCGGTGCGCTTTGTGTCCTCGCGGCGACCATCGCCCGCTCATTCGTTCAGATCCACATTCGGCAATTGGTCAAGGTCGATCACCCCGCCGCAATCGTGTTCTACTTTTCCATGACCGCCACGCTACTGTCGGCCCTGACTGTGTTTTGGGGTTGGACGATTCCGACGCTACATCAGGCTCTAATATTGATCATAATGGGCTTGATCGGTGGGATCGCGCAGATATTGGTCACGTCGTCTTATCGCTTTGGGCAGGCGTCCATGCTGGCACCCTATGATTATGCGACGATGCTGTTTGCCATTATCATCGGATATATCTGGTTCGACGAGTTACCGACGGTCGCAATCCTGATCGGTGCGGCTTTGGTGATTGCAGGGAACATCGTGGTCGTCTGGCGCGAGCATCAGTTGGGTCTGGAACGCGGCAAGGCTCGGTCGTTGTCCGATCACAAACCGTGACTTTACCTTTTGCGAACTTTCCCTAGTTTGGGCCGAACAATCAAAGAGGTTTCCCGATGAGCGACGCGCAGGACCACAAGGAAAAGATGCAAAAGGTGCAGGCCAAGCACCGACAGAAAGTCTCGGAAGCGGTCGATCCCGGACGCGGTCTCGTGCTGATCAACACCGGCAAGGGCAAAGGCAAGTCCTCGGCTGCGTTCGGCGTTGTGATCCGCGCGCTGGGTTGGGGCCAAAAAGTGGCCGTTGTGCAATTCATCAAGGGCAAGTGGAAAACCGGCGAGCGGCGGTTCTTCGAGGACCGCGATCTGGTCACCTGGCATACAATGGGCGAAGGCTTTACCTGGGACACCCAGGACCGCGAACGCGACATTGCAGCGGCCACCGCCGCCTTTGATAAAGCGTGCGACCTGATGAAAAGTGGAGAATACGATCTGGTCGTTCTGGACGAGATCAACATTGCCCTACGTTATGAATACCTTTCGGTGGAGACTGTCATCGAAGGGTTGAAATCGCGATCCGACAAGACCAGCGTTTTCCTGACCGGCCGCGACGCTCCGCAGGCGCTGCGTGACTATGCTGATCTGGTGACGGAAATGACCGAAGAGAAACACCCGTTTCAGGCCGGATTCAAAGCCCAGCGCGGCGTGGATTTCTAACCCTGCGCCCTGAATTCGTTCAGGCTGCGTGTTGACACGCGGCCTGCCGGTGCAAGCGGCATCATCTGGTCGAGCTTACGGCAACGTTCGGCATCGCAGGTCTTGCGATCGAGATAGGCCTCTACGTCCGAACTCAGCGCATCGCAATCGCAGGATGCACAACACGGATCTGTCATCAATTCCTCAAAACGGTCGCGCATATATGCCTCCGCTGGTCGTTTCCGCGACGGTGGCGGGCCGTCACATTTCTACCTGCTGAGCCCACAGACCACCCCGGAATCTGATGCTTGATGTTTCAATCTGGCATTACTTTTATCTGATTGTTTTTATCAGATTTTTCAAGTTAAATTTCCCGCTGATGGTCCTTATTGCGGACAGAATATGTAAAATCAGTACCTAACAAAGGGAAACCGCGGCATATGCCGCGGCTTGCCTCAAATGGTATGAGTTACGTTCAGACCGTTGCTGCCTGCTCGGGTGCGCTAAGCGAGATTACCACAACAACCGCAGCACCGTTCAGCCAGTAAAACATCGCATCGATCCCTGTGAACCCGAACAGGCTGGGCGCAAACAAGAATGTAATCCCGACGATCAGATCCACGGCGAGGTGAAATTTATACGGCAGAACGCGCCAGATGCCGAGATGATGGTCGGTCAGGACCGTCAGCACAAGGGCAGCAACTCCGGTGACCACCGACAACCAAAGCGCCATTGGGCTGGATTGACCGAGGCCCAGAACAAAGGGCAGCACGATCAGCGCAATGGCGACGGGATAGTCGAGATAGGCATGAATAGTGCGGGTGACGAAACGCAGGGACATTTGAGCTTCCTTTCCTTGATCAGTGATGCGTCAAGAATAGAAGCTTCAATGCGAACGCAGCAGCCCAACTCGTCTAGAAAACATTGCCGATCGTTCAGATGTGACGTCGGATCAGTGCATGGCCCGATAGGCGGCGGGCGACATACCGACCTGCTTCTTGAACACGCGCGAGAATGCCGCCTCGGAGGCGTAGCCCACCTCGGCCGCGGCATCGGCCACATTCCAGCGGCTCTCGGTCAGGCCATGGCAGGCGATCTGCATCCGCCAATCGGTCAGATATTGCATCGGGGTTGTCCCCATCTTCTCGGAAAAGAGCTGAGCAAACGCCGTGCGTGACATTGCAGCTTCGCGCGCAAGGCTCGCGACGCTCCAATCCTGAGCCGGTGACTGGTGAAACGCCGTCAAAGCGCGCGAGATGCGCTGGTCGGCAAAACCGGCAAGTGAAGCATCGTCGGGGCTTTGATGTTCAAGATAGGCCCGGATCGCCTGTGCAAACAGAACCTCGGACAGCTTCAACGCGATCAGATCACCACCGATCCGAGCACCGGAGACTTCGGAACCGATCATGCGCAGAGTGGCCTCGATCCAGGTTCCGGCCTCTTCGCCATAATTCTGGATCAGGATATAGGGCGGCAAACGGTCAATCAGCATGTGGCCGGTACCAGCACGCCCGGCGGGACCGCTGAAAGAAAAATGACCGCAGATCAGTTGCGTATCGCGCTCTTCTTCCGCACCGCCATAGACCAGCACACCGTCACCCGTATATCCCGCCTGTTCGAGAACCTGCTCAAGCGGCAGCGCGTCAGTCGGCCCGACCTCATTGCACAGCAGCGCGTGCGATGCGCCGTGCGGGATCAGGATCAAATCGCCCTGTTTCAGGCGCACGGTCTCGCCCGCCGACGATATATGCACCTTCAAGTCGCCCCGCTGAACGAAATGAAACCGAGCGACGTTTTCGAATCCTGGCACCTGAACGCCAAACGGGGGCGTAAAAGACGTCCGGAAATAGAATGTACCCCGCAGGGAAAGGCGGGTGAGAATATCACTGAGAAGATCCAACATGGGCCAAAGGTACGCCCTGCACAGCCGTCGTCCATATCCCGGAACGAACTGCACAAAGATTTGCACGAACTGCAACAAAAACCCCCGCACTGGCGGGGGTTTCAGAAGTATTCGGTTAGGCGCGGACCAGTTTCTCGTAATCCTCGGCAATTTCACGGGTCAAATCGCCAACCTCAAAGGTGTAGTCGCCGATTTGCCCGACCGGCGTAACCTCAGCCGCGGTGCCGGTCAGCCAGCATTGTTCGAAATCGTCCATTTCTTCGGGTTTGATCCGGCGTTCGTGCACGGTGATGCCCTTGTCCTTCAGCATCTGGATGACCGTCTGGCGAGTGATCCCGTTCAGGAAGCAATCTGCCAGCGGGGTATGCACCTCACCATCCTTCACGAAGAACACATTGGCTCCGGTTGCTTCGGCCACATATCCGCGCCAATCCATGAACAGCGCGTCCGAGCAGCCCTTGGCCTCGGCCTTATGCTTCGAGATGGTGCAGATCATGTAGAGACCCGCGGCCTTGGCGTGAACCGGAATGGTTTCGGGGCTGGGGCGTTTCCATTCCGCGATGTCCAGCTTGGCGCCCTGCATCTTTGCGTCGCCGTAATAAGCCCCCCAGGGCCAGACCGCGATGGCCATCCGAACCGGATTCCTGGCCGAGGCCACGCCCATATCCTCGCCCGAGCCGCGCCAGACCAACGCACGTATATAAGCGTCTTTCAGTCCGCTGGCTTTCAGCGCCTCTTCCTTGGCGGCTTCGATGTCGTCCACCAAATAAGGCATTGGCATATCCAGAGCCTTAGCCGAAGCAATCAGTCGCTCGGAATGTTCGCGGCTTTTGAAAATCTTACCGTTATAGGCGCGCTCTCCCTCGAACACGGACGAGGCATAGTGCATCGCGTGGGTCAGGATGTGCACATTGGCCTCACGCCAGGGTACCAGTTTGCCATCCATCCAGATGGTGCCATCACGATCATCATATCCCGCCATGTGAAGCCTCCTGAACCGGGTCAGATTTCCGAATATTGCGCCAGATAAGTCCGTATCGGGCATATTGTTGCGCAAAAACTGCGATTCGATACCCGCGCGCTCTTGGAATGTCAATAAGGCTGACATAAACTCGGCCCGAACTATGAATGAGGCGCCTTATGTCCGAAACCCGTCCTGCCCCGGTCTTTGGGGGAGAAAGCCTTTTATTTCTGACGGATGAGCAGTTACGGCAGGGCATCGAGGCGATGTTCTTCGCCTATCGCGGCTTTACCGCCGATCCTGATCGCATCCTGTCGGAATTGGCCTATGGCCGCGCTCATCACCGGGCGATTCACTTCATCAACCGGGCGCCGGGCACAACCGTGAACAACCTGCTGGCCATTCTGGGCGTGACCAAGCAGTCCTTGAACCGGGTCCTGCGTACGCTGATCGAGGATGGGCTGGTCGAAAGCCGTGTGGGAAAGGCGGACAAGCGCGAACGCCATCTGTTTCTGACCGACAAGGGCAAAGCGCTTGAATCCACGCTCTCGGACGCACAGCGGGCCCGGATGCGCGCGGCATTCAAGGATGCTGGACCCGAGGCGGTGGCCGGATTTCGCAAAGTGCTTGAAGCGATGATGGATGCTGATATGCGTCGTGCATATACAAAACTGCGGGATACGACTTCATGAGCGATATGGACGCCCATCTTCTGATTGTCGATGATGACGAGCGCATTCGTGATCTGCTCAAGAAATTCCTGATGCGCAGCGGGTTTCTGGTCACCGCGGCCCGCGATGCGGCCCATGCGCGGCGGGTCTTGTCCGGGCTGGATTTCGACCTGATCGTGATGGATGTGATGATGCCGGGCGAGGATGGTGTCAGCCTGACACGGGCCTTGCGGGAAACGCATACAACGCCAATTCTGTTGCTGACCGCCAAAGGGGAAACCGAACACCGCATTGCCGGACTCGAGGCGGGGGCAGATGATTATCTGGCCAAGCCGTTCGAGCCAAAGGAACTGCTGTTGCGGATCAATGCGATCCTGCGGCGGATGCCGGAAGCACCAGAGCAGGATATTGCCGCCAAAGTGCTGCATCTGGGGCCTATCCGCTATGACATTGAACGTGGTGAAATGTGGCAGGGGGAAGAGCCTGTGCGTCTGACTGCGACGGAAAGCCAGTTGATGAAGATCTTCTCTGCCCAGCCGGGTGAACCGATCAGCCGCGCCAAGCTGGTTGAGGATTTGGGGCGCGACAAGGGTCAGGCACAGGAACGTGCGGTCGATGTGCAGATCACCCGCTTGCGCCGGAAACTGGAACAGGACCCGAAACAACCGCGCTATCTGCAGACAGTGCGGGGCGCGGGGTATATGCTGGCACCGGATTGATCCGGCCGCTGCGCGGCGATTCAATGCCTTCGGCGAGAGTATTTTCAGCCAGATGAAGATGGGATCCCAATGACGACTGCGCTTTTGACCCATGCCGATTGTTTAGGCCATGTAACACCGGACGGGCATCCCGAGCGGGTGGCGCGATTGGAGCATGTTTTACAAGCGCTGGAAGGTCTGGATTTAATGCGAGTCACAGCCCCAATGGTGGCGGATGATGACCTGCTGCGTGTTCATCCCATGAGCTATATCGACGAGATTCGAGACAGCAGACCCTTAGAAGGATTCAGGCAGATTGATGCGGACACGTTTATGTCTCCGGGGTCGGTCGATGCCGCTTATCGCGCGGCGGGGGCCGCTGTACGGGCGGTTGATCTGGTTCTGGGTGGAGAGGTCTCGAACGCGTTCTGCGCCATTCGCCCGCCAGGGCATCACGCCGAAACCGAGACATCGATGGGGTTCTGTCTGTTCGGCAACGCGGCGCTTGCTGCAAAGCACGCTCTGGATCATCACGGACTGAACCGCGTGGCGGTGGTGGACTTCGATGTTCACCATGGCAATGGCACGCAGGATTTACTGTGGGACGAGCGGCGGGCACTGGTGATTACCAGCCAGCAAATGCCCTTGTGGCCCGGATCGGGCCGCCCGGATGAAACCGGTGCCTATGAGACGGTGTTGAACATACCGCTGGCCCCCGGCACGGGTGGCGCGGAGATGCGCGAAGCTTATGAGGCGCAGGCTTTCCCGCGGCTGCGGGCGTTCAGGCCGGAACTGATCCTCATATCCGCCGGATTTGACGCACATCAGGACGACCCGCTGGCCAATCTCAACTGGTCCACTGGCGACTTTGCCTGGATCACGGCCGAGCTGTGCAAGATTGCCGATGAGGTCTGCGAGGGCCGTATCGTCTCGACTCTGGAGGGCGGGTATGATCTGAACGCACTGGCCGAGGCGACACGCGCCCATGTGGAAGAACTGACAAAGGCAGCACGATGACAGATACTCCCGTTGAGCAGATGACGTTTGAACAGGCAATGAAAGAGCTTGAGGCTGTAGTCGGCCAGTTGGAGCGCGGCGACGTGGCGCTGGATCAGTCAATTGCCCTTTATGAGCGCGGGGCAGCGCTGAAGAAGCGCTGCGAGGACGAGTTGAAGCGCGCCGAAGAGAAAGTGGCCGCGATCACCCTGGATGCCGATGGGCAGCCAACCGGGACAACACCTGTCGATAGCAAATAAATGTTTCTCGAAAGGCTGGCGCAGGATGCGGCGCGGATTCAAGACCAGTTCGATCTGGTTCTGGGGATGCTGGACGATCTGGATGTGACTCGGGCCATGGCCTATGCCACCGAAGGCGGTAAGCGGTTGCGCGGGTTTCTGGTGCTGGAAAGCGCCCGTCTGCACGGCGTGGACGAGGTGCGCGCGGTCTGGCCCGCCACGGCGATCGAAGCGCTGCACGCCTATTCGCTGGTCCACGACGATCTGCCCTGCATGGATGATGACGATCTGCGGCGCGGGCGACCTACAGTGCATGTGAAATGGGATGAGGGAACGGCCGTTCTGGCGGGTGACGCGCTGCAGTCGCTGGCATTTGAGCTTTGCGCCCGGCCCGAGGTCGGAAATGCCGAAATCCGCGCTGAATTGGCTCTGACACTTGCCAAAGCCAGTGGAGCGCAGGGTATGGTTCTGGGTCAGGCGCTGGATATTGCGGCGGAAACAGCTGAGACACCCCTGACTTTGGAACAGATTACGCAGTTGCAGGCCGGAAAGACCGGCGCTTTGATCGACTGGTCAGCCTGTGCGGGTGCGCGGCTGGCGCAATCCGATCCACAGCCGTTGCGCCAATTTGCCCATGCCCTTGGCCTTGCCTTTCAAATCGCCGATGACATCTTGGATGTCGAAGGAGATGCCGAGAAGGCCGGAAAGCGGCTGCAGAAAGATGCGGATGCGGGCAAGGCGACCTTTGTCTCGCTGCTGGGTCTCGATGCGGCGAGGTCCCGGGCCACCGAGCTTGTTGATCAGGCTTGCGCAGCACTCGACGGGTACGGCTCAACGGCAGAAACCTTGAAGCAGGCTGCCCGCTTCGTTATTGCCCGGGACAGCTAAGCCAGGAACGCGCAAAATGTCAGACCGCCCGAATACGCCCCTGCTGGATCTTGTGAACCGCCCTGCGGATCTCAAGCAGTTCTCGGATGCTCAGCTGCATCAGATTGCGCGGGAACTGCGGACCGAGACGATATCGGCCGTTTCGGTCACAGGTGGGCATCTGGGTGCGGGCCTGGGCGTGGTTGAATTGACCACTGCGCTGCATGCGGTGTTTGACACGCCGCGCGACAAGATCATCTGGGATGTCGGCCACCAATGCTATCCGCACAAAATCCTGACTGAACGCCGCGACCGCATCCGCACACTGCGTCAAAAAGATGGGCTGAGCGGTTTCACCAAGCGCAGCGAAAGCCCCTATGATCCATTTGGCGCAGCGCATAGTTCGACGTCGATCAGCGCTGCTTTGGGCTTTGCTGTGGCTCGTGATCTGGGCGGTGTGACACCCGAAGGGCTGGGGGATGCGATCGCCGTGATCGGGGATGGCTCGATGTCGGCTGGCATGGCGTTCGAGGCGATGAACAACGCAGGCCATCTGAAAAAGCGCCTGTTTGTCATCTTGAACGACAATGAGATGAGCATTGCACCCCCGGTCGGTGCGCTGTCAAACTATCTGTCGCGCATCTACGCCGAAGAACCGTTCCACGATCTGAAAGCCGCCGCGAAGGGCGCGGTTTCACTGCTGCCCGAACCGTTCCGCGAAGGGGCCAAACGCGCCAAGGAAATGCTCAAGGGCATGGCCATGGGCGGTACTCTGTTTGAAGAGCTCGGGTTTTCCTATCTCGGCCCCATTGACGGCCATGATCTGGACCAGTTGCTACCGGTTCTTCGGGCGGTCAAAGCCAAGGCAACCGGGCCGATCCTGATCCATGTGTTGACCAAGAAGGGCAAGGGCTATGCCCCCGCCGAGCAAGCCCGTGACCGGGGGCATGCAACTGCAACGTTCGATGTGGTGACAGGGCAGCAGAAGAAGGCTCCATCAAACGCGCCGTCCTATACTTCGGTTTTTGGCAAGGCGTTGGTGAATGAAGCGGCGCGCGATGACAAGATCGTGGCGGTCACGGCTGCGATGCCGGATGGGACCGGGCTGAACCTGTTTGCTGAGCGCTACCCCTCGCGCTGTTTTGACGTGGCGATTGCCGAGCAGCATGGCGTGACCTTTTCCGCCGCGCTGGCCGCAGGCGGGATGAAGCCATTCTGCGCGATGTATTCCACATTCCTGCAAAGAGGCTACGATCAGGTCGTCCATGACGTGGCAATCCAGCGCCTTCCGGTACGCTTTGCCATCGACCGTGCGGGTTTGGTGGGCGCAGACGGTGCGACCCACGCCGGTTCGTTCGACATTGCCTATCTGGCCAACCTGCCGGGCATGGTTGTGATGGCTGCGGCGGATGAGGCCGAATTGATGCATATGGTGGTCACGGCCGCCGCTCACGATGACGGCCCCATCGCTTTCCGCTATCCGCGCGGTGAAGGTGTGGGTGTTGACCTTCCCGAACGAGGTGAGGTGCTGGAAATTGGCAAAGGCCGCATGATCCGAGAGGGCGCGCGCGTGGCACTTTTGTCACTGGGCACCCGCCTCGCCGAGGTACAAAAAGCGGCCGAGGCGCTGTCTGCACGCGGCATCTCGCCCACCATCGCGGATGCGCGGTTTGCCAAACCGCTGGACCGCGACCTGATTCTGGATCTGGCCGAAAATCATGAGGCGCTGATCACCATTGAAGAAGGCGCCATTGGTGGGTTTGGCAGC
>JAUHYC010000098.1 GCA_030426685.1 Alphaproteobacteria bacterium | reverse complement strand
ACGGCGACCTCGATGCCGTCCTTGTATTCATCCGGCAATGCTTCGTTCAGCGTTTCCGCCGACACCGGCAGCGCCAATACGGTGGCCAATGCAACCGTCGCGCGGGTTGTGTATTTCATCCCTGATCTCCTGTTGTGTCGTTTCGTGATCAACTCGACAAAGTGTGGTAACGTTCTCACAGCAAAATGGGATCCGTCAAGAACTGAGTCGAAAATATGAACAATTTGCAAAGATCGAGCATGAAGGAGTTCCAAGATGTCGTGGCGACAGCTGCTCTTTGTTGGTTGATTGAAAAAGACAATCCTGTTGTGCCAACTTCTATCGGAAACTCTTAGAGGCGAAGTATGAACGAGAATCGCAAGGCGACGATCGCGGATGTTGCCCGGGAAGCCGGTGTCAGCACAGCCACGGCCGGGCGGGTGCTGGGCGGCTATGGATATAGCAGCGGTGAGAAAAGGGATCTGGTGCTCAAAGCGGCAGAAATGCTTGGATACCAACCGAACCAACTGGCACGCAGCCTGATTACCGGACAGACCCGCACGATTGGTTTCGTTGCCGGTGACATCCAGAGTCCGTTCTTTGCCAAGATCCTGCGCGGGGTTTCCGATGTTCTAGACACACAGGGGTTCGGTCTTCTTATCACCAACAGCGACGAGGCGGTTGACGGTGAAGTGCATTCAATTCGCCTTCTGATGGAGAAGCAGATCGATGGGTTGATCATCTCACCCTGTGACACAGAAGGTGCAAAGCACCTGAAAAAGCTTGCGCAAACCACACCCATGGTCCTGATCGACCGGCAGGTCGCAGGTCTCGACGTGGACAGCGTAGGTGTGGACAATGCCGGTGCTGCGGAACTCTGTGTCAGGAACCTGATCGATACTGGTCACGAACGCATCGGAATGGTTGCGGAACTCCATTCAGGCCCATGGAAAGACGTAGGAAGTTTCGTTCATATGGTGCGGGCGCGGGGTGGTGAAGCTGGCCCAATGTATCCGAGTTGGCAGCGTTTCATGGGCTATATTCGCGCACATGATGCGGCCGGGCTCCCGCTGGACCTTTCGCTGATCGCCCGCGTCAACAGCTATTCAATCGAAGACACAAAGATCGCGGCGAAGCAGTTGCTACGCCAACCCAATGGCCCTACCGTTTTGTTCACCACTGACGGTCTGATGACTGAAGGCACAATGGCAGCAATCTTCGAAACCGGTCTGCAAATGCCTGAAGATATTTCTCTCATCGCCTTCGATGACCTCGACTGGATGAGTTTCGTGCGCCCTGGAATCGACTCCATTGCGCAGCCCCGACGCAAGATGGGTGAAACCGCCGCACGCATGCTGATCGAGCGCATTGCTGGCAACGATGGTCCACCCCGGCGGGAAATGCTACCCGTGCGTCATAATGAACGCGGTTCGGTACGCGACATCCGGAACGCTCGCCGTTGATTTCGCCGCGTCCCGGAGCCTGGGCGCGTTCAAGACGCGACGGCAGCGCGCAACGCTTCGACGCTCGCCTTCATGGAAGGAAATGGATCGAGGTAGTATCGCGGATTGGTAATCTCTATCGACAATGCGCCTTTGTATCCAACGGCGTTGAGTTTGCCGACAATTTCGCTCGCGGAAAGCAGGCCGTCGCCCCAGGAAAGGTGTGCGCCTCCGGCGTCCGAATCCACCATGTGAACATGGCCGAGAGCGCCACCGAGTCTGTCCGTGTAGGCTGATGTGGTTTCGCCGGAAGCGATCGCACCAGCGGTGTCCACCATGCCACTCAAAGCCGAAGAACCGACCGCCTCGACCATCTGCTCAAGGTCCGATGCCGTCACGATGACATTCGACCAGGCCCGCGGCAACGCCTCGAGATATACGGTAACCCCGAGTTGCTCAGCCCGACTTGTAATCCGGCGAAGCGCTTCAACGCATCGGTCCCAGGCATCGGTCGCGGGTTCATTCGCATATCCGCTTCCCGGTGTGACCAATAGCGCAGGACTTTCCATTTCCGCACAGACTTCGAGGCAATCGAGAAAATAGCGAAGGCTTCGATCTCGCAACCTGACCTCGCGCGAAGACAGATTGATCGGATAGACACATTGTTCAGGTGTGAAACAGGCTAGCCGAACCCCCCGCCCTGCCAACCGCTGCTTCAGTTCGCGTGCCTCTGCCAAGGTGGTATCGCAAGTATAAAAATGTGGCGCCGCGCCCCAGATCTCCACCTGCTCCACTCCGATCCGGACCACATCATCCAGAAACGCGTCGAGCGGAAAGCGAGCGTAGTGAAAGTTCATCGCGCAGATATCGGCCTCGGACAGCATTAGGTCATTCTCCGGTTTATAAAGATTTCCACGAATATGTGAGAAGGTTATCACAATAGGCAAGGCGAAACCGGGGATTGCTGCCGGATGAATTCGAACCTGGGTCCGAGTAGACAGTATCCGTCTTCAGCACCGACCGCACCAGCATCACCAGACCGTCGATGCCCTTGCGCATGTCGGCGCAGCCCAATGCCACGTGCACCTTCATCCCGGCCGGCGCCACGATCATGACGGTCCCCTGAGCTCGATCTAGATGCCGTGTGCCTGACGGGCTTTGTCAGGTTGTTGACGCGCGACCATACCTATGGGTGACTTCCCGCAATCAGGCGGTCAGTTTTGCGGCATAGCCAGCCCAGAGGCCGAACGCATCTGTCCTCGCATGGCGATAGGATCTGGCGGATAGGCGGTGACGTTTGGGGCGGAACAAGTTGGCGATCTGATCGTGGACGGATAGAAATCGCTGTGCTTGGCGCGGCGATTTAAAACGGCCCATGATCTTCTCGCGCCGCCGCGTGTGCCGATGGGACGCCTCGCTCCTGTTGTTTAACCCTTTGTGCTGGCGATGTTCTACGCCGGGTGCGATCTGTTCCTTGGCGGCGCCGTAGGATCGCAGTTTATCCGTCACCAGGACACGGGGCTGGCCCCACCGTTTCATGAGTTTCCGCAAAAAACGGAGGGCTGCGGCCTTGTTGCGGCGCGACTGGATCAGGATTTCGAGCACATCGCCCTTGGCGTCAACGGCCCGCCAAAGCCAGTGGCTCCGGCCCTTGATCCGGATCACGACTTCATCGAGATGCCATTTATCCGCCGGCGCTGAACGGTCCCGGCGGATCTTTGCGGCATACTGATGCCCGAACCGGTTCACCCAGTCACGGATCGTCTCGTACGAAACTGAGACACCACGTTCTGCCAACAGATCTTCGACGTCGCGCAGGCTCAGAGCGAACCGATGGTAGGCCCAAACGGCGTAACCAATCACGCTCCGTGGAAACCGGAAGCCTTTGATCCGGGACAAATCTTCGATGTTCAGCATGACAGAGAACTACCCAGCCGATGCGGCGTCAGCAACCTGACAAAGCCCCCCATAAACATCCATACACTTAAGAGGTCCCGCGCCCCGGGCTGGTGGTAATCGGCCCGGCGATCAGGGCGCGGGTCCGGTTCAGGCCCCCACGGTGACCGCTTTCGCTGGGTGGCCCCAGGCGCCGGCCCATCCGCAGCATTCGGCCGCGCAGTCGGCGGCCCGGGCCAGTGCCGCCCGGGTGTCGGCCCCGCCGATGCTGGCGCAG
>JAUHYC010000057.1 GCA_030426685.1 Alphaproteobacteria bacterium | reverse complement strand
GTTTGGAGTAATTTTTCTCCCCATTCTGAATTCTGTCCAAAACTTTGGCCAAAGGTACAGTTGGGTGGAAGACACGTATATCACCACCCTCGCATTCCAACGCTTCCTGTAAGAAAGGCGGATTTGTCGCAAAACAATTTTTATTAAAGCTGTTCTGATAGGTGTAAAGATCCGTTAGACCTGCCCCGCTTTTGTGCGCAGCAGTTGCCAAAATGGCCTCATCATTAATGCGGAGCGAAGAGTGATGATTCTGAACTCTGCTGCGCAACTGGAACATGTCCGAAATGAGCGCTTTGCTCACACGGGTAAATGGAAAAATGCAGCCGAAATGTGGATCCTCCCCTATTTCGGCAAGATCATTGGAATACTTTGGTGGTTGATCAAAACGCCGCAAATCAGCAGCAATCGCGGATTTGGTATTTTCTTGGAGGATGCCCTTAATCGCTGCGAAACCGTCATCATTCAAAAAGACATCAGATTCAATTAGACAATAGAACTGAAAATCCGGAAGCGCCTCAGCAGCTGCATAGTAGCAATAGTCGCCGCAGAACCACCCCCAATCTTCCGGGTGCCGTTTAAAGTCCCATTTTGCGATTACATCGGTTGAGAGAGATAGTTTTTGCGTCCCCGGAAAGTCGGTTACGCCATTGCTTTCATCGCACACGACAAACACATTAGCGGAAATAGTGTTTTTTAGGCCATTTATCAGGCCTTGGACTTGCCGGGTATTCTCGTTGGTTCGAATCAGAAAGGCAGTAAGATCGACGGTCATAGAAATTCTATGCCGTCAAACACCTTGTTTAGCAACGTGATAACCAGCGCAGGAATGCTGGCTGAGGTGCTGCGCTCGACTTTGCAAAAGACGCGGCAACTCGGCGCAAACCTCTACTTGAAACTCCGGCTGTCCTTGATCTGATCCCAGGCCCAGACGACCTCCTGCAATTGCTCCTCCTGTGACCGGTCGCCGCCGTTCATGTCGGGGTGCAGCACCTTGATCAACTTTTTGTAAGCCTTACGGATCTCGGCCTTCGACCAACTGTCCTGCGCCTCAAGAATCTCGATGGCGCGGCGTTCAGTGGGGGGCAAGCGGCGGCCGCCGGAATTGGCGCGACCAGGGTTTTTGGTGGCGTTCTCGCCCAGAACCTGATGCGGGTCCTCGATGCCCAGGCGGGCCCAGGCGCGCGCCTCGGGATCGCCCATCGGTTTGGTCTCACGTTCCCACACCTTGTCCTTCGACCGCTGTGCATTCATCTCGGCCTCGGTGGTGCCGTCGAAGAAATTCCATTTCTGGTTATATTCGCGCACGTGCTGCTGGCAGAACCAGAAGAAGTCATCCAGCACATCCGGTGCCTTGGGTGCACGGAACTTGCCTGCCTCTTCGCAGCCCTCGTGGTCACAGATTCGCACCGAGGTCTCGGACGCGCCCGACATGCCCCGGCGCCCGCGCGGCTTCTTTTTCTTTGCGCTGGACACGGACATATCGAATCCGAAGGGATCTGACTTTACCATCTGCTCAACCTCACGAAGGCATCTTTTCGACTCGGAGGCAGCAGTTTAATCTAAGCAGCCGAAAGTAGAAGAGGGGGGCGGCAATTTATTTGCCGTTGAGCATAAAAATGACCGTGACCGACGAAATCCTCGCCCGCCTGCAGGTGGCGTTTGATCCGCGTGAGCTTGATGTGGTCGATGACAGCGAAAGCCATCGCGGCCATGCTGGGTACCGGGAAGGCGGCGAAAGCCATTTCAATGTGCGCATCCGGGCTGCGGCGTTTCAGGGGCAATCCCGCGTCGCATGCCATCGCGCCGTGCATAAGGCGCTGGGCGATATCGTGCCACGCATCCACGCGCTTGCCTTGGATATCGGCAGCTGAAACCATAGGCGGAACGGGTCCTTGCACCCGAAATGCACATCTCTGACTCGGCTCACGGGTCGGCAAACACTCATGAAAGGCGTGACTGGATGGACTTGCATGGACGGCACTTGATTGCTGGTGATTGGATCGGCAGCGACCAGAGCTTTGCCTCGACCCCGGCCCATGGCCCGGCACGGGAATTTGCGGTCGGCACCGCCGCCCATGTCGATACTGCCGCCGAGGCGGCAGAGCAGGCATTTGCCAGCTTCGGCTGGTCCACACGCGAGCAACGTGCCGTATTGCTGCGCAAGATCGCGGATGAGATTGAAGCGCGCGGTGACGTCATTACCGAGATCGGTTGTCAGGAAACCGGACTGCCCGCAGCCCGGTTGGAGGGTGAGCGCGGGCGAACCAGCGGCCAGTTGCGGCTGTTTGCCGATCATATCGAACAAGGGACCTATCTGGACTTGCGTCATGACCCGGCGCTTCCAGATCGCGCGCCGCTGCCGCGCCCCGATCTGCGCATGATCCAACGCCCGCTCGGGCCTGTGGCGGTGTTTGGCGCATCGAACTTTCCGCTGGCCTTTTCGGTCGCCGGTGGCGACACGGCGGCGGCGCTGGCCGCGGGCTGCCCGGTCGTGGTCAAAGGCCATCCGGCCCATCCCGGGACGGGTGAGATCGTGGCGCAGGCTATCGAGGCTGCGCTCAGGGCCACAGGCACCCATCCGGGTGTGTTCTCTCTGATCCAAAGCAACGGAATCGATGTCGGAACAGCGCTCGCACAGCACCCGCTGATCCGGGCGATAGGCTTTACCGGCTCACTGCGCGCGGGCCGCGCCCTGTTTGACATCTGCGCCGCACGCCCGGAACCGATCCCGTTTTTTGGTGAGCTGGGGTCGGTCAACCCGATGTTCCTGCTGCCCGGCGCGCTGTCAGAGCGCGGGGCCGAGATCGGCGCGGGATGGGCCGGTTCTTTGACCATGGGCGCAGGGCAGTTCTGCACCAATCCCGGTATCGCAGTTGTGATAGACGACCCCGCAGCCGATGTTTTCGAACAGGCGGCGCAAGAGGCATTGGCCCAGATCGCGCCGCAGACCATGCTGACCGACGGAATCGCGCAGGCCTATTGCAGCGGTGTTGCCGGTCTGGTCGCCGTTCCGGGCATACGCCGGATCATCACCAAAGACAGCGATCCGCGCCAGGCTGCGCCCAACCTCTTTGCGGTATCGGGGGATGACTGGCTGGCCAACGATACCCTGCACGAGGAGGTGTTCGGCCCCACAGGCATCGTCGTGCGGGTTCGCGATGCCGCTCAGATGCACCAACTGGCCCTGGCGCTAGAGGGTCAGCTGACCTGTACCCTGCATCTGGACGCCAGCGACGCAACGCTTGCGCGCCAGCTGCTTCCGGTGCTGGAACGCAAGGCGGGCCGGGTGTTGGCCAATGGTTTTCCCACCGGGGTCGAGGTCTGCGACAGCATGGTTCATGGCGGCCCCTATCCGGCCTCGACCAATTTCGGGGCCAGTTCGGTCGGCACGCTATCGATCCGGCGCTTCCTGCGCCCGGTCTGTTACCAGAACATCCCCGTTGATCTGCTGCCCGAACCGGTCTAGCCGGACGCGGTTCCGAGCGCCCTCGGCGTGCCCGTCCTTTTGGCAAATCCAGACCTGCGAATTGTGACCTATATCAAAGACAGTACGCCCGCCGTGATGTCCATTGGCTGCCATTGCTAACCGAACGGTGTGACCATGACGGCCGCACCGTGTGGCCGGTGATGATCAGCGAATTGGCCGATCTGTGGCGGGAACCCGCGCACGGCCCGAACCGGAGGGTTGGATGTTAAACATAGGCGATGCCATGACGCACGCGCTGAGTGCTAGGGGGACGGACCGGTTCACGACCGCACGGGCCGTGGCTGGTCTGACCGGTTTCGACGAACTCATTGCTCCTAAGGAGGCGCAAGATGGCTGATGGATGCGCCTGCGACCGCCACGCTCATATGTACCTGACCGTCTCCGACGCTCTGGATCGCGGCCTGTCCGTGGCTGACCCTCTCACCGGCACTGAAACGCTACCGTTGACGCAGGCGATTGGCCGGGTTCTGGCCGAAGATTGTGCCAGCAAGCTCGACATGCCCGCCTTCGACAATTCAGCCATGGACGGCTATGCCATCCGCACCAGTGATCTGGGCGCGGAGCCCGTGTTCGATCTGCCCGTCGCCGGGCGCGTGGCCGCGGGCGACAGCGGTACCCATACCGCACCCAAAGGCAGCGCTCTGCGCATCTTTACCGGCGCACCGGTGCCGCCCGAGTTCGACGCCGTACTGATGCAGGAGGACTGCGACGTCCTGAACGGCCGCATTCAGTTCAGCCACCGCCCCAAGCCCGGTCAGCACATCCGCCGCGCGGGCGAAGATTTGAAGGCCGGTGCCCCGATCCTGCGGCGCGGTTGCGAGATTGGCGCCCGCGAAGCCGCCGCGCTGGCCGCATCCGGCTACGGGGAAGTGGAGGTCTACCGCAAACTCAAGGTGACGATCTTCTCGACTGGCAGCGAGCTACGCCAACCGGGTGAGCCGCTGGAGCCCGGCCAGATCTACAACTCGAACCGCTACATGCTGCTGGCCCTGCTGAACAAGCCATGGGTCGAGCTGACCGACCGTGGCCCGGTCGCGGATAAGCCCGCGCTGCTGGAACAGGTCCTGCGCGAGGCCTGCGAGACATCCGATCTGATCATCACCACCGGCGGTGTCTCGGTCGGGGACGAAGACCACATGCCGCGCCTGTTCAGCGCAATCGGCGGCCAGACCGAAGTGATGAAGGTGGCGATGAAACCCGGCAAACCAATCATGTTCGGACGCTGCGGAGATGCGCTCTATGTCGGGCTGCCGGGCAATCCGGTCTCGGCCTATGTGACCTGGCAGATCATCGGCGCGCAGATGATGGCGCGCCGCGCCGGGCTGCATCGGGTCGAGCGCACCCCGGAACATGCGGTACTGGCCGAACCCTTGCAGCGCCGGGCAGGGCGGCAGGAATACCGCCCGGTCCGCATTGACGGAACCGCGCCGGATGGCACCCCAAGGCTGCGCCTGATGGCGGCCTCGTATAGTGGGCGTGTCGCATTGCTGGCGCAGGCCGATGGGCTGGCGGTGATCCCTGCCGAGACCGAAGTCCTGCCAGCGGGGCACAGGTTGGATTTCCTGAGGTTCTGAGCGACCCCTTCGAGGAATTCCGGCTTCACCATGTTTCGTATCGGTGACAGTTTCCCGCCGACCTATGTGAACCCCAGGTTAACGCAGGTCCTTGTACATATAGGTGGTCGGCTCCAACCGGTCCTCGAACGGGTTTCGGCAGTAGTTCGGGATCTCTCCGGCAACCTCAAAGCCCAGCGCCTGATACAGCAGGCGCGACGGGTCCGAACTGCGCGTATCCAGCACCAGAGTGGTTTTCCCCAGCTCAATCGCCCGGCTCTGCAAGGCGGCCATCAGGGCGCGGCCCAGACCGCGCCGCCTTGCGTCGGGATGCACCAGCAGCTTGGCCACATCCGCGCGATGCGGTTGATTCGGCATCGCCGCCGGGATCAGTTGAACGGTGCCCTGAATGCGCCCCTTGCCATAGACCACGAACAGGTCCAGCGCCTCGGCCTGCAGATCGGGGCGCACGCGGTCCTGCCAATAGGCGCGCGCATCCTCGCGGGAAAACGGCAGGATGAACCCGATGCTGGCCCCGGTATGCACGCAGCCATGCAGGATATCCGTCAGGTCCTCAAGCGCGTCGTCGAAATAGGCTGGTGTCAGGCGCGTGATCATATCAGCACCAGCAGATAGCGTGCGCCACGATCCGGGCTGGTTTCAAACCGGGTCGGGCCCGAGAGGTGATAGCGCAGGCAATCGCCACCGCTCAGCGCATGAGTCACGCCGTCGACGGTCAGGTTCAGCGCGCCGTCCAGCACGATCAGATGATGCTCCTGCCCCGGTTTGGGCGGAGTGTCATAGCTGATCTTGGTATCGGGGGGCAGATGGCCCTCCATCACCTCACCGCTCAGACCCGCCGCCGGGGGTGATACCGACCGGCGGATAAACCCCGTTTCGGGATCGCGCCATTCGGGTTGCCGTTCGAACGGAACACGAGGGTCGAAACTGTCTTCGACCATCATCAGCAGGCGTGACATCGGCAAGCCATAGGCGGCACATAAACGGCCCAGAGTTTCGGCCGTCGGGCTGACATCACCCTTTTCCATCCGGGACAGCGTAGCACGGCTTATGCCACTGTGATCGGCCAACTGATCCAGCGACCAGCCACGCGCCCGGCGCAGCTCTCCCAGCCGGTTGGCGAGGCGGTTTGAGAGGTCATCTAGCATTGTTCATATCTGGGAATATTGCTCATAAACGAGACTATTGCCCATAAATAAATGAACCGCAACAGAAATAAGGGCGCAGCAAATGCCACGCCCTCTCGATTGCCCGGTTGGGAAAGGTCTTACTTCCAGCCAACTTCGTTAAAGATTTTCTGCGCTTCGGGGATGTTCTTGGCAACCTCGGACAGGTTCACCTCATCCGCCTTGAACTCACCCAGAGCCGCGACATTCTCAGCCAGCGCCACGCCGCTGACGGCCGGGAATTCATCGTTGCCGTTCGAGAAATAGACCTGCGCCTGATCGCTGGCCAGATACTCGAGGAACTTGATCGCGTTGTCCTTGTTCGGCGCGTTGGCCGCCACACCGGCACCCGACAGGTTCATATGCGCGCCTTCGGCATCCTGCGCCGGGAACTGCACGCCGATCATGTCGATATCGGCGCTCAGGCCCTTGACGTCTTTGCGCAGCGCGCGGGCGAAATAGTAGGAGTTCGACACGGCAATCTCGCACTCACCCGAGACGATGCCGCGCAACTGGTCGGTGTCACCGCCCTGCGGCTCGCGCGCCATGTTGGCGACCACACCCTCGGCCCAGGTTTTCGCAGCCTCGGCCCCGTGGTTGGTGATGATCGAAGCCAGCAGCGTCTGGTTATAGGTGTTGCTGGACGACCGGATGCAGACCAGCCCTTTGTATTCGGGCTTGGCCAGATCCAGATAGGTTGCCGGCGGGTTGGCAACTTCGGCCTTGTCAAAGAAGATGATGCGGGCACGCTGCGAGAAGCCGTACCATTGATTGTCTTCATCCTGCAGGTTGGCCGGGATACGCTCTTCCAGAATTGCGCTGTCGATCGCTTGCAGAATGCCCGCGTTCTTGGCCCGTGCCAGACGCGAGGTATCGACGGTCAGCAGAATATCGGCAGGTGAATTTGCGCCTTCGGCTTCCATCCGTGCAATCAGCTCATCCGCCTTGCCTTCGATGCGATTGATGGTGATGCCGGTGGCCTCTTCAAAATCGGAATACAGACGCTCATCCGTGTCGTAGTGGCGCGAGGAATAGAGGTTCAGTTCACCGTCGGCTGCGGCAGAGGTTGCGATCAGGGCCGTCAAGGCGGCGGCAATACAGGTCGAGGATTTCAGCATGGTGTGTCCCAAGTTTGAATTTCGCGACGGGTTATAACCCGACTGATTTGCTCAATTATAGGATTCTCGGGCGGATGCAAGCAAATCCGACAGATTTACTTGGGCAAATAGCCGCAACCGGGGAAACGCCTGCATGCAAACAGTGGTGGCGGCAGTGTTACGCCGACTACATGGGCTGTTCCGAAGGGTTTGACGGATCATCCGCGATCCAGAATTTCCACCGCAAGAATCGTCGGCAGGTGCCGTGCGATTTCTGCCCAGCTGTCGCCTTCGTCGGCGCTGGCGAAGACCGATCCGCTGTTGGTGCCGAAATAGATGCCTGCGGGGTCGCGGCGATCTCCGGCCATGGCCTGGCGCAGCACGGTGAAATAGCAGCTTTCCTGCGGCAGCCCGTCGCGCCGATCCGCCCACGACGCACCGCCATCGCTGGATTTCCAGACCGCAGCGGCGGCATCCGGCGGGTATCGCCCGATGCTGTCCCCATTCAGCGGCAGGGTCCAGATGGTTTTGGGGTCGCGCGGATGGACATGGATCGGAAATCCAAAGGTCGAGGGCAGCCCTTCGGTGATATCCTCCCAACTGCGCCCGCCATCCGGGGACCGCCAGACGCCGTGGTGATTCTGCTGGTACAGCAGGTCGGTGCTACCGGGGGCCTGCACCATGTTATGGACGCAATGGCCCGTTTGGCCATCGCGCGGGGCCGCCGGATGGTCGTGGTGCCCGCAGCTTTCGGCATTTGACAGCCGGTTGCGGCGCTCCCAGTTCGTGCCGCCATCCTCGGAGGCAAAGACACCCGCGGCCGAGATGCCGACCCACAGCTTGCCTGCATCGTCCGGGTCCGACAGGATCGTGTGCAGCACCAGCCCGGCACCTCCGGGCGTCCATTCGGCGGCAGACGGGTGGTTGGTCAGCCCCTCGACCGTCTCCCATGTCTGGCCGTTGTCCTGGCTTGCCAGCAGGCGGGCTGGTTTCGCTCCGGCATAGAGCGTGCCGTGCCCATAGCGCAGCGACCAGATTTGTGAAAACGTATCGTCAAAGGGCGCGGGCTCATCCGTCCATCCGATCATCGCGGCGAAATCGGGATCGTTGGCGGCCCACTCATCCTGTTGACCCTTGGTGAGCTTGGTCACCTCCCAGCTCTGGCCATTATCTTCTGATCGCCAGATACCGGCGCCGTGCCAGTCACCGCCGCCGCCGGCCCAGATCGTGCCGGTTTCGGGGTCTCCGATGACATGGTTGATCGGCCAGCCGTCGCAATGCGGCCCGCTGACGGTCCAACCGGCCCGGTCTCTGTCACCGTCCAGGATGAACGCGCCCTTGGTGGTTCCAACCAGTATTTTGACGCCTGTCTGTGCCATGATACCCGTCCTCCGCCAATCCGGGGACAGGGTAACACGCATTCACATTCCATGCAGCAAACACAAAAAAACCGCACCCGAAGGCGCGGTTCTTTGAAATCGGTATGCGTGGTTCTTAGCCCTGGCGAGCTTTGAACTTGCGCTGCGTCTTGTTGATCACGTAGACGCGGCCTTTGCGACGCACAACCCGGCAATCACGGTGCCGGTTCTTGAGCGAGCGGAGCGAGTTCTTGACCTTCATGGGTCTGTCTCCAATCTGCGGCGCCTTCATCAAAGACGTGGCCAGCGCCTGGGTTAGTCGGGTGTCCCGGAAGCCCGGAACAGTGAAATCATGGTGGGCGGTACAAGGATCGAACTTGTGACCCCTTCGATGTCAACGAAGTGCTCTACCGCTGAGCTAACCGCCCATGAACCGATGCTTGGCTGACCCCATAACGAAATGGGGCGCGGAACCCCGCGCCGGTAGCGGGGTCTATAAAAGGAGTCGTTGGGGGGATCAAGGGGTTTGGCAGAACTATTTTCCGGTCTATGTTGGGTGCGTATACCGGAGAGCCCATGACCAACGTCGCGTCCAATGCAGCCTATGTTCTGGATATGCCCGCAAGGCGCACGTCCTGCGTGGTATTTGCCTCGCCGCACAGCAGCCGGGCCTATCCTGACTCGCTGTTGCAGCGTTCCGTTCTGAGCCGCAACATGATTCGCTCGTCCGAGGATGCGTTTGTCGATCAGCTCTTCGATTCCGCCGCCACATTCGGCGCGCCCTTGCTGGTCGCCGCCATGCCCCGCGCCTATCTGGACCTCAACCGCAGCGCGGATGAGCTGGACCCGGCCCTGATCGCAGGCGCCCGCCGCCACGGGCACAATCCGCGTGTCGCCTCCGGGCTCGGTGTGATTCCCCGCGTCGTGGCCAATGGGCGCGCGATCTACAATGGCAAGCTGACGATGGACGAGGCGCGCCTGCGCATCGACACCTATTGGCGGCCCTATCACCAGTGTCTGAAATCGTTGCTGGCCGAATCGCATGAGACCTTCGGGCAGGCGATCCTGGTCGATTGCCACTCGATGCCGCATGAGGCGGTCGCGCTGGCCGGGGGCGCGCGCAGCTCAAGGCCCGAGGTGGTTCTGGGCGACCGCTTTGGCGCCTCGGCCTCGGGTGTGATCGTGGATCAGGTCGAATCAGCCTTTGTCTCGGCCGGTCTGAACGTGGCGCGCAACACACCGTTTGCAGGGGCCTATGTCACCCAGACCTACGGTCGTCCCGCGCGCCAGCAGCACGCGATCCAGATCGAGATCGATCGCTCGCTTTACATGGATGAAGAAACGATCCAGCCCAACGGTAATTTCCAGGCGCTCCGCGATCTATTGCGGCAGGTGACGGCGGATATCGCCGCCATCGGGTCCGAATCGCAGCAATTGGCGGCCGAATAGGCTAGCGCAGCGCGCGCCCCTTCACGATTGCGTCCGTTCCGAACCGCCTCCGGATTTCATCCGTGGCACGTTCCGCCTGTGTCCGCTGCGCCGCGCCCGGATCCAGCAGGTCGCCCGAGATGTCGGCCTGATCTTCGGCGCACAGATCGGACAGGCCGCAGCCCAGCAGGCGATAGGGGCCCTGATCGCCGACCTGATCGAACAACCCCCGTGCGGTGCGGTAAATCCGGTCGGCGATCTGGGTCGCATCCCGCAGCGAGACCCGCCGGGTAATGATCTTGTGATTGGTCCGTTTCAGCTTCAGCGTCACCACCCGCCCGGCCAGCCCCTTGGCCTTGGCCCGGTCGGCCACCTTCTCGGACATGCGCCACAAATGCCCGTCCAGAATTTCGGCGCTGGCGGTGTCTTCGAAAAACGTGGTCTCATTGCTGATCGATTTCATTGGTGTATGGGCCGAAACCCGCCGCTTGTCCTGCCCACGCGCCAGATGCCACAGCCGGTATCCCATGGACCCGAACCGTGCCGTCAATGCCTCCTGATCCCAGCGCAGCAGGTCGCTGAACGTGCGAATCCCCGCCCGCTCCAGCGTCTCCTGCGCCGCTGGTCCGATCCCCCAGATCAGACGCACGGGCTTGTCGTGCAGAAACTCGGCCGTCTCGGCCTTGCCGATCACCGAAAATCCACGCGGTTTGTCGAGGTCCGAGGCCACCTTGGCCAGAAACTTGTTGTGGCTCAACCCGATCGAGCCGGTCAGCCCCAGCTCATCCTTCATGCGTTTGACGAGCCGCGCCAGCATCACCGCGGGCGGCGCTCCGTGCAGTCGCTGGGTGCCGGACAGGTCCATGAACGCCTCATCCAGCGACAGCGGCTCCACATCCGGGGTCAGTTCATCCATCATCGCGCGAATCTGCCGCGACGCCTCGGCATAGACCGACATGCGCGGCTTGATCACCACCGCATCGGGGCACAGCGCCAGCGCCTTGAACATCGGCATCGCCGAATGCACGCCCCGGATGCGCGCCACGTAACACGCGGTCGATACCACACCGCGCTTGCCGCCGCCGATGATCACCGGCTTGTCCGCCAGTTCGGGATTGTCGCGTTTCTCGACCGAAGCATAAAACGCATCGCAATCCATATGAGCGATGGTCAGATCAAACAGTTCGGGATGTACTTTCACCCGCGGGCTGCCGCAGGACGGGCAGCGCCGACCGTGTTCCATCTGGGTCAGGCAATCGCGGCAGACGGCGGGCATGGCAAGGTCTTTCCGGCCAGATGCGGCCCGGCATGTTTTCTCGTCAGGTCGGAATCTAGCGTCTATCGCGGCAAAGAAAAAGCCGCATGTAGAGATCGCCGGGCTAAAACGTCAGGGCTGGGCAGGTAATCCCGTGGCGGGCATGAACACGGTTTCGGTCGTGGTTCGTAGAAAAGATTGGGATGCCTCTCCTCCGACCCCATCATGAAGCGGCCTCGTGCCGACTTCGAAAAGAAGCAAGACCCTCGCCGTTATAGAGTGAAAGGTCGGCGAACAGGCCCAGAAAGCCACGATCGGCTTTCGGGCAGTCGGCAGCTGTGAGCCCTTAGCGGACACTAGGATTCACCGGCTTTTGAGGTGAGAATTGCACTCGACGCGTTATTTGCTTTTGCATTTCCGGGGAGTGCTTCCTGCAGTAGCCAATTGCGAACGGCGCGAACAGCTCTGCGTCTTCCCGCGCGTTGGTTCGTCGCAAGGTAATAGCCCCCAAAATGAAGCTCTGTGTCATTCAGGCGTACCAACGCCCCTGCTTTTTCCTCAGTTTCACATAGGTGCTGGTCCATAAGAACCGCACCCAGCCCTGCGACTGCGGACTGGATTGATAGGAGAGCCCCCAAGGGTTTTGGTAGATTGAGAACCGGAACCTCTTTCAAGCCAGATTTGCGAAACCATTCCGGCCACAGGCGGAACGTTGCTTCTTCTATCAGCGGCCCCGACGCCAGCGCTGCAAGATCCAAATCAGAGCCTGTGTCCGCGGCAAAGCTTGGCGCAGCAAAGGCACTGACGAGAGATGGGAATAACAGGTCGTATCCTTCGGGTGGATCGACGCGCAGATATCTCAAGCCCAAGTCAAAATCATGCGCTTCGATGTCCATAACATCCGTTGTTATCGATAGGTTCAACTCTATGTCCGGGTGCGCGGCTTTTAAACTTGGCAGTCTTGGTACTAGCCATTTTTGTGCCACTGCACTCTCTGTTGTCATTGTGACAACACCTTTGGGTTCGGCGGTCAATGCGTCCGTCGCCTCGGCAATTCGATCAAGAGCAGGCGTAATCTGAGCCAAGTAATTTTGTCCTTGCTCGGTAAGTGCGACACCAGATTTTTGTGTCCGGAAAAGATGTACATTCAGCCGTTTTTCTAACCCACGTATGTGACGGGAAATCGCTGAATGCGACACGTTTAGTTCATCGGCTGCGCGGGTAAAGCTACCCAACCTTCCTGCGGCTTCAAAGGCACGAAGAGGATTTAAAGGAGGCAGGTTTCTTGGCATGGGGCATTGTGACTTTTTGGAACAATCCATGTCAAGAAACGGCGTTTGTCTGAAGAGCCATGTGCTGAGATTTTATGGGTGCAGCCAACGATGGAGCATACCATGAAATATGCAGATACACATGAGTTTATATCACAATTTGAACCTGAGATCTCTTGCTCAAAGAGCCCAAATTCGGTCCGTGAGAAGATCAAATCAAGTTTCAAATCATTGTTTGATCCGACTTTCGATCCCACGCGGTTGACGAGGGTCGAACGGCGAGAAATGGGCATAACAGAGCAAGATATCGACTGGCACAACGCCTTACATGGTCCCTTGGTCAAATAGCGAGAGAAGCCTTTTTGCTAACGCGATAACCGGGAACGACCTCAAGCCGTTTTCAAATATTACTGAACGGCGGCTTCGTCCGCCTTGCCGACCTACGATCTGATGCTTGACAGCTCTTGCCCCAATAGAGAAGACCCGCCAAACAGGCGGGTCTTTTCAGTTTTTGGTCTCAGTGCACGACCGCATCGTCGGGGCGGGGACGTTCCGATGTGCCCAGCCTGTCGCCGATGATCAGCCCATCGGCACCGGCAGAGACGGGAACGGTTTCCCCGTCCTTGATCTCGCCGCCCAGCAAAGCCTCGGCCAGCGGGTTCTGCAGGGCGCGCTGGATCACGCGTTTCAGCGGGCGCGCGCCGAAGACCGGGTCATAGCCTTCATTGGCGAGCCATTCTTTCGCGCTGTCATCCAAGGCCAGCTCGATCTTGCGGGCGGCCAGCCGTTTCTGCAGACGTGCCATCTGGATATCGACGATGCCATCCATGTCGGCCCGCTTGAGCCGGTCAAAGATGATGGTCTCGTCCAGGCGGTTCAGGAATTCGGGCCGGAAATGCGCCCGGACCGCATCCATCACGTCGCGCTTGGCCTGCCCGCTGTCCGCGCCTTCGGGCAACTGGCTCAACGCCTGAGAGCCAAGGTTCGACGTCAGGATGATCAGCGTCTGCTTGAAGTCCACGGTGCGGCCCTGACCGTCGGTCAGCACGCCATCGTCCAGAACCTGTAGCAGCACGTTGAACACATCCGGGTGCGCCTTTTCGACCTCATCGAACAGCACGACCTGATAGGGCCTGCGCCGCACGGCTTCGGTCAGCACACCGCCTTCGTCGTACCCGACATAGCCCGGAGGGGCACCGATCAGACGCGCGACCGCGTGTTTCTCCATGAACTCGGACATATCGATGCGCACCATCGCGTTGTCGTCGTCGAAGAGGAAATTCGCCACCGCCTTGGTCAGTTCGGTCTTACCCACACCGGTCGGCCCGAGGAACAGGAACGAGCCCAGCGGGCGGTTCTCGTCATTCAGACCGGCACGCGCACGGCGCACGGCGTTGGCCACGGCGGTCACCGCCGCGTCCTGTCCGATCACACGGGCATGCAGACCGTCTTCCATCCGCAACAGCTTCTCGCGCTCCCCTTCCAGCATCTTGGCGGTCGGGATACCGGTCCAGCGCTCCACGACGGAGGCGATCTGTTCCGGGCGCACCGTTTCCTCGGCCATCATGGCGTTGCTTTCGGCGTTCTCGGCCTCGGTCAGCTTTTTCTCAAGCTCAGGGATGACGCCATAGGACAGCTCACCGGCCTTGGCGAGATTGCCTTCGCGCTTGGCGATCTCAAGATCAGCGCGCGCTTTGTCGAGCTGCTCCTTCAGATCCCGCGCGCCAGCCAGCTTGTCGCGTTCGGCCTGCCATTGGGCAGTCATCTCGGCGGATTTCTCCTGCAAATCGGCCAGATCCTTTTGCAAGGTTTCCAGGCGATCCTTCGAGGCCGCGTCATCTTCGAGCTTCAGCGCCTCTTCCTCGATCTGCATCTGCAGGATCTGGCGATCCAGCTGATCGAGTTCCTCGGGCTTTGAATCCACCTCCATCCGCAACCGCGACGCCGCCTCATCGACCAGGTCGATGGCCTTGTCGGGCAGGAACCGGTCGGTGATATAGCGGTGCGACAGGGTCGCCGCCGACACCAGCGCCGAATCCGACACACGCACACCATGGTGCAGCTCGTACTTCTCTTTAATACCGCGCAGAATGCTGATCGTGTCCTCGACTGTCGGTTCGGTGACCATCACAGGCTGAAACCGGCGCGCAAGGGCTGCGTCTTTTTCGACGTATTTTCGATACTCATCCAGCGTGGTCGCACCGATACAATGCAGCTCACCCCGGGCAAGCGCAGGCTTGATCAGGTTGGCGGCATCCATCGCACCATCGGATTTACCGGCCCCGACCAGCGTATGCATCTCGTCGATGAACAGTATGATCTCACCAGCGGCTTCGGTCACCTCAGTCAGAACCGCCTTCAGGCGTTCTTCGAACTCACCGCGATACTTCGCACCAGCGATCAGCGCACCCATGTCGAGCGCCAGCAGCTTTTTGTCCTTCAGCGATTCCGGCACGTCACCATTAACGATGCGCAGGGCCATGCCCTCGGCAATCGCGGTCTTACCGACGCCGGGTTCACCGATCAGAACCGGGTTGTTCTTTGTCCGGCGCGACAGAACCTGCATCGAGCGGCGGATTTCCTCGTCCCGCCCGATGATCGGGTCGATTTTGCCCTCGGCCGCAGCCTCGGTCAGGTCGCGCGCGTATTTCTTGAGGGCGTCATAACCCTCTTCGGCGCTCGCGGTATCGGCGGTACGGCCCTTGCGGATGTCATTGATCGCTTCGTTCAGTTTCTGCGCGGATACAGCACCGGCCTCCAAAGCCTCCTTGGCTTTGGATTTCACCATGCACAGCGCCATCAGAACCCGCTCAACCGGCACAAAGCTGTCACCCGCTTTCGAGGCAATCTTCTGCGCCTCGTCCAGAACCTTGGCGGTCTGGCCGTCCATGTAAATCTGGCTGGCGTCGCCGCTCACCTTCGGGATCTTGCCCATCGCAGCGTCCAGCGCCTCAACCACGCGGCCCGGCGCGCCGCCTGCGCGGGTGATCAGATTGCTGGCCAGCCCCTGATCATCATCCATCAATGCTTTCAGAATATGTGTGGGTTCCAGTCTCTGGTGCCCCTCGCGCAGCGCAATCGTCTGCGCCGCCTGAACGAACCCCCGTGCCCGCTCGGTGAACTTGTTCAAGTCCATAGGTCTCTCCTTTTCATAAGCGCCCGGTGAGTGATGCGCCCGCTTGGCGGCACGCCTCGGTCTGGGCCTCACATTCAATCTGGGAAATGTCTTCGCGGCTTCAAGGGGCTAAGACCGAGAAATCACCTCTACTCGCGCGGGATCGTGTAAACGGTGTAGCCACCGGTTTCCGCCACTTGCCGCGCGGGATACATATCGACCAGAGATTGCGCCGCATCGCTGCCCGTCGGGCAGGATACAAGATCAGCGGTGTGATCCAGAAAGTTGACGGTAAACGCGGTTTCTCCGGTCAGCTGGCAATCGTCATCTTCTGACCGGTATCCGCCCACCAGGCGCAGGTTGTCATTGGTCGGGGCAGGGGCTGCACCGGTTTCGGCCGGATCGCTCTGCGGGGTCTCCTCACAAGCGGCCAGCATCAGGGCCGCGCCAATCACAAACAGCTTCTTCATCGATTTGTCCTTCGCTCTGATTTTTGCAGCACCATAACACAGCGCACACAGGATGAAGTGATCTGCGTCACGCGGCCCTTCCCCGCATGGACAGAACGCCCGGAACCCGATAGGACGCAGACGTTTACCAAAAAGGAGCGCCCCATGTCCGATGACCGCCTGATCGTAGCCCTAGATGTCCCGAACGCCCTGCAGGGGCTGGACATGGCCGAGCGGCTGGGGGATTCCGTCTCATTCTACAAGATCGGGCTGGGCATGCTGACGGGCGGGGGTCTGGCCCTGGCCAATGAACTGAAACAGGACCACGGCAAGCGCATCTTTCTGGACATGAAACTGTTCGACATCGGCAACACCGTTGAAAACGCGGTGCGCGGACTGGCACAGTTCGATCTGGATTTCCTGACCGTCCATGGCGATCCGCATGTGGTGCGTGCGGCCAAAGAGGGGGCGGCGGGTAAAGACCTGAAAATCCTTGCCGTGACCATCCTGACCTCGCTGAACCGCGACGATCTGGATGCCAGCCTGCTGAAAGAGGGCGATGTACAGGATCTGGTCGTCGAACGCGCCGCCCGCGCGCTCGAGGCCGGGGCCGATGGTGTCATCGCCAGCCCGCAAGAGGCCGCTCTGATCCGCGCCCTGCCGCAGGCTGAGGGCCGGTTGATCGTCACCCCCGGCGTACGGCCCGCAGGCGCAGCGCCGGGCGACCAGAAGCGCGTGGCAACCCCTGCCAGTGCGATCGGGGATGGGGCCGATCATATCGTTGTCGGACGCCCGATCTATCAGGCGGACGACCCCAAGGCCGCCGCCGAAGCAGTTCTGAACGAGCTAAAGTCTTTGACACGGCACTAACAGACCCGCGAGAATCATTGGGGAATCGCTGCAGGTTTCACGGGCAAGTGATTGACGTAAGGTCAGTTTTCACCACCGCTGCGCCAAATCGCCTCTGTGCCCGAAAACACACATGAAAAACACCAGTTTTGGCGCGCAGGGCTTAGACCTATCGAAAATACCTGATTTGCGCGAGTCTTGGGGCAAGACACTCCCCAACGGGCTGTCTCTTCCTGAGGCCCGTTACCTTTCCCCCCGCCGCTGCGGGGGGTTTTCTTCTCCGCTAGATTGAACCTGTGTGCAAAGACAGATCCGCCCAAACTCGATCCGCGGCATTTCGTTTGGCCGGTATCAATGGTTAAGCTGTGCGAGCCTGCCGCATTCCGGCAGCGCGGCGACAAAACCCGATCACCCAGGGGGAACAAAGGAATGATTGCCTATGTCACCGTCGGTGCCGATGACATCCAGCGCGCGCGGCGGTTCTACTCCGCGTTCCTGCCCGCCCTTGGCTTTGGCCTGAAGGTGGGGCCCGAGGGCCTGAGCTATGCTCTGCCCGTGGAGCCGGGGCAGTCTCCCGTTCTGCCGGACTTCTACGTCAAGCCAACCTTCGATGGTCGCCCGGCCTCAGCAGGCAACGGTTCAATGGTCGCGTTTGAGGCGCGCAGTCAGAAACAAGTGCGCGACCTTCACGCCGCCGCGCTTTCCGCCGGGGGGTCCGACGAAGGTCAGCCGGGATTCCGCGCGGCGTATGGGCCGCACTTCTATGTTGGCTACCTTCGCGACCCCCAAGGCAACAAGATCGCAATCTTCTCCAGCGATCCGAATGAACCGGGGCGCGATGGGTAGCACGAGCCATGACCGACCCCTGGGGCTTAGGGTCGGAGTGTGACGCAAAGGTTAACGAAATCCGACGCTCCGCAACTTGTACAAGTCATAAGATTGCCGGTTTTTGATCCGTACAAGACGAACAATTCAGCCATAAGTTACAGTCTCGTCTCTCAATCGTGACGCATGTTGCCTTGGCCCTGTGCTATGAGCGGCCTATCTCGATTGCGAGGTAGATAATGCACGGAGACTTACATGGCGCACCGCTGGACCAACACTTTGACACAGGCCGACGTTACCCCAAGGGCCGCGTTTCTGAACCGGCGGCAGGTAATGGCCGGAATGGCAGGTGTCGGGCTGGCGGCGATGTCCAGATCGGCACATGCAGCAGATGCGTTGGAACCGAATTCCTGGGAAGAGATCACCTCGTACAACAACTATTATGAATTCGGCACCCGCAAGGATGACCCTGCAAAATATGCCCACACGCTGACCACAGAGCCCTGGAGCGTTACCATCGACGGTCTGGTTGAGCGGCCCGGTGAGTATGATTTCAAAGACATCCTGTCGGAGATGACAATAGAAGAGCGCATCTACCGCTTCCGTTGTGTCGAGGCATGGTCGATGGTGATCCCCTGGAACGGATTTGAGCTGGCCGACCTTCTGAATATGGCTGGTGTACAGGAGGGCGCGAAATACGTCGCCTTTGAAACCGCCTATCGCCCCGATGAAATGCCCGGTGTCGCCTACCCGGTGCTGGAGTGGCCCTATCGCGAAGGACTGCGGCTTGATGAGGCGATGCACCCTCTGACGATCATGGCCACAGGCATCTATGGCAAGACGATTCCGAACCAGAACGGCGCCCCGCTGCGTTTGGTGGTTCCGTGGAAATACGGGTTCAAGTCGATCAAGTCGATTGTGCGCATTTCTGTGACGGACAAGCAGCCCCCAACCAGTTGGAACATGGCGGGACCGCGGGAGTATGGCTTCTATAGTAATGTGAACCCGAATGT
This sequence comes from Alphaproteobacteria bacterium, assembly GCA_030426685.1. Taxonomy (GTDB): domain Bacteria; phylum Pseudomonadota; class Alphaproteobacteria; order Rhodobacterales; family Rhodobacteraceae; genus Ruegeria. Next base: position 1,084 of record JAUHYC010000057.1, on the reverse strand, counting down.
GGATCACCCGCGCTGGTCGCAGGCCTCTGAACGCCGCATTGGCGGCGGGCTGTTTGCCAAGCGGATCCCCACTTTGATGTTCAACGGTTATGAAAACGAGGTCGCCAGCCTTTACGAGGGCATGGATCTGGCCAAAAACTACTGAGATGATGCAACGGCTGAACCAAACCCTGCGCCGGATACCTGTCTGGGCCGTCTATTTGCTGGGGACGATTCCTGCGCCCTGGTTGTTCTATCTGGGGATGACCGGTGGGCTGGGGGTCGAACCTATCGAGGCGTTGGAGCATCAATTCGGCGAGCTGGCGCTTCAACTGTTGATCGTTGGACTCGCGATCTCACCATTGCGGCGGTTTGCCGGGGTGAACCTGATGAAGTTTCGTCGGGCCATCGGGGTCCTGACTTATTCCTATGTCACTCTGCATCTGTTGGTATGGCTGGTTCTGGACGTGCAGGTTCCCAGCGAAATCTGGGCGGATATAGTCAAGCGCCCCTACATCACCGTGGGGATGGCTGCGTTTGTGTTGATGCTGCCGCTTGCGGTTACGTCGAACAATTGGTCGGTGCGTCGTCTTGGCCCTCGGTGGCGACAGTTGCATCGGCTGGTCTATCCCGTCGCAATTCTGGGCGGCCTTCATTATCTGATGCTGGCCAAGGGATTTCAGATCGAACCACTGATCTATCTGTTGGTCATTTGCGGGCTGCTGCTGCTGCGCATGCCGAGTCCGGGCTTACTGATCCGGTCGGGGAAGGCCGATTCCACCTGACTGATGGCCGAGTCGGTGGGCAACCGTGTGTATGAACCATCTGCGCTGCAGCCATCGGACGTCTTATATGCGCTCTGGGCGAAGAATACTGTTTTCTCGTAAGCTTAACACGCTGATAATAAATAAGATTCAAGAAAATTTGAATTTTTCCGCCGTTTCGAAGATTTTTCACTTGCGGCTCGTTGGCGTTATACTTAGAACCCCCTTCACCGGCGCTGCTGAGGCGGTTGTTGGGGGGCTGGGAGACTGGCTTTGACGCATCGGAGAGACGGTGGGCATCTTGGGGTTAGGATTTAGGCGGTTGCGCTAAGGGATTGGCG
>JAUHYC010000056.1 GCA_030426685.1 Alphaproteobacteria bacterium | reverse complement strand
TATATCGTCAACAACCCCGAAAAAAGCTGGGAGATTTTCGCCGCCACCTCGACCGAATTGCAGGATGAGCTGAATGCGCTGGCCTGGGTCGATACGCTGCCCCGTTTTGCGCTGCGCCCCGCCGCCTTCGACGCGGGCCGCTATGCCCGGTTTGAGGAGTTCCTGAAAGACAGCGGCATGATCGACAGCATCAACCCGGTCAGCGACATCGCCATCGACGTGACCGCAAAATGAGCGATTATGGCCAAGCCTTCGCACTGATGCGCGAAGCGGCGGCAGGTCCGTGGCGGGATTATACCCGCCACGCCTTTGTCGAAGGGATGAAGGACGGCACCCTGCCGCGTGCGGCGTTTCTGCATTACCTGCGGCAGGATTATGTGTTCCTAATCCACTTTTCCCGCGCCTGGGCCTTGGCGGTGGTGAAATCCGAGACCCACTCGGAAATGCTGACCGCCGTGGCTACGGTGAACGCGTTGGTGGCCGAGGAGATGCAGTTGCATATCAGTATCTGCGAAGCCGAAGGCATATCTGGCGAAGAACTCTTCGCCACGGCAGAACGCGCGGAGAACCTTGCCTATACGCGGTTCGTGCTTGAGGCCGGCTATAGCGGTGACCTGCTGGACCTTTTGGCGGCGCTTGCCCCCTGCGTGATGGGTTATGGTGAGATCGGTGCGCGACTGGCCTCCGAGGCGACCTCCGAGACCTATCGCGACTGGATCAACACTTATGCCAGCGAAGATTATCAAGGCGCGTGCCATGCAGTCGGCAAGTTGCTGGATCAGGCTCTAACACGGCGCATTGGCGCGAGTTTTACAACCTCCCCCCGCTGGAACCGCCTCTGTCGCACTTTCCGCACCGCAACCGAGCTCGAGGTCAATTTCTGGCAGATGGGTCTGACCCCATGACCCCGGCGCCCGATCTGACCATCAGCGGCACAGCCACCATTGACGGCGCGACGTTATTCGCGCCTCTGACCCTGAATTTAGGGGCAGGGCAGTGGACGTGTCTGCTGGGCGGATCGGGTGTGGGGAAAACCACCGTTCTGCGCCTGATTGCGGGGCTGGACACCGGGGCAGACTTCACCGGTCAGATCATCGCAAGCGACGGGCAGGCGGTGGCCGACCGCGTGGCCTATATGGCGCAGGATGATCTGCTGCTGCCCTGGGCCACGGTGGCGCAGAACATCTCGTTGGGGGCACGGCTGCGGGGTGAAACCGTCGATCTCGATCGCCGCACCCGTCTGATCGAACGCATGCGCCTGCAGGATCACATGACCAAAAAGCCCGCAGAACTCTCTGGCGGTCAACGTCAACGCGTGGCACTGGCCCGCACGCTGATGGAGGATCGTCCCATCGTGCTGCTGGACGAACCCTTCTCGGCGCTGGACGCCCGCACCCGCGCCGATATGCAGGATCTCGCCGCCGAGGCGCTGCAGGGCCGTACGGTGTTGCTGGTCACCCATGACCCGGGTGAGGCCGCGCGGCTGGGCCAGTCCATCGTGGTGATGACGCAGCAGGGGTTGACCCCGTGTGAGCCTCCGCATGCCCCGGCACCGCGCCATGTGGACGATCTGGAAACGCTGGAAACCCAAGGCGCGTTGTTGCGTCTGCTGCGGGAGGGGGCGACATGAAGTATCTCTCGGCCCTCGCTGCCACCCTGTTCGCACTTGCCATCTGGCAGGGGATTGTCTGGATCACCGGCCTGCCAAAATTCATTCTGCCGGGACCAGCCCTGGTGGCCGAGACCTGGTGGCAGAACCGTTGGCTGATTGCCGAACATACCTGGATCACCGCCGTCGAAGTGGTGATCGGCCTTGCCTTTGGCACGGTGCTGGGCGTGGTGACCGCGTTGCAACTGGCCAATTCCCGCGCCGCACAGGTGCTGGTGCAGCCCATGCTGGTCTTTACACAGGCGCTGCCGGTTTTTGCGCTGGCTCCGCTGCTGACACTGTGGCTTGGCTACGGGCTCTGGTCCAAGGTGGCGATGGCGGTGCTGATCATCTATTTCCCGATCACCTCGTCCTTTTTTGACGGGCTGATGCGCACGCCCGCAGGCTATCTGGATCTCGCGCGCACGATGCAGGCCAGCAAGCGCAGCATTCTGTGGCACATTCGCATTCCCGCCGCCCTGCCGTCGCTGGCCTCGGGTATGCGTCTGGCCGCCGTTTATGCACCGATCGGGGCGGTGATCGGGGAATGGGTGGGCTCGTCGCAGGGGCTGGGTTACCTGATGCTGCTGGCCAATGGCCGCGCCAAGACGGATCTGATGTTTGCCGCGATGCTGACTCTGGGTCTGTTCTCGATCCTGCTGCACCTAATCGTGCGTCGCGCCACGGCCCGCATGGCCGGTGAAATGCGTTAACCTTTCGGAAACCGATTCTGGGTCAGGGTGAGGGCATGACACAGGACGCCTTTGCCGAAGCACCCATGCTGTTCGATACGGACGAAGCGCCAGCGCAGCCGCTGCCCACTGGTCGGTTACCCTCCTACATCAAAGACCATCGCAAGCGGCTGCGCGAACGGTTCATGTCCGGCGGCTCGGCGGCGATGCCGGATTATGAGCTGTTGGAGCTGGCCCTGTTCCGCTCGATCCCCCGGCAGGATGTGAAACCGCTGGCGCGAGCGCTGATGGACACGTTCGGCGATTTCAACCGTGTCCTGACCGCGCCCGAGGAACGGCTGCGCCAGATCAAGGGTGTGGGCGATACGTTGATCACCGACCTGAAAATCATCGAGGCCTGCGCACACCGCATGGCCCGTGCGCGGGTGATGCAGCGGCATGTGATATCGGGCTGGAACGCATTGGTCGACTATTGCCATACAACGATGGCCCATCGCGAGACTGAGCAGTTCCGCGTGTTCTACCTCGACCGCAAGAATGTCCTGATCGCGGATGAGGAACAGGCCAAGGGCACCGTCGATCACGTGCCGGTCTACCCGCGCGAGGTTGCCAAACGGGCGCTGGAGCTGAATGCCTCGGCGCTCATTCTTGTGCACAACCACCCTTCGGGCGATCCGACCCCGTCGCAGTCGGATGTCGAGATGACCAACCGCATACAGGATGCCTGCGTCGCGCTGGGGCTGACCCTGCACGATCATTTGATCATCGGCAAATCGACCGAGCTCAGCTTTCGGTCGCAGGGTTATCTCTGACGGTTAGCGAACCCAGATCTCGACCCGGCGGTTCACCTTACGGCCCCATTCGGTGTCGTCACAGGCCATCGGCATGGCCTCACCAAACCCTTCAGCCGTGATCTCAATACTGTCGGGAATGCTGGTCTCAACCGCGGCCAGAACCGAGTTGCGAACGGTCTGTGCCCGGCGCAGCGCGATCCGCGTGTTTGCGTCTGCGCCGCCCACCCCGTCGCTGAATCCGACAAAACTCAGCTTGCGCACATCCAGAGTGCCGCTTTCCAGCGCCTGCGCCAGCTGCAGAATGTTCGAGCGGGACTGCGCATCCGGGCGCGACGATCCCGGCTCGAACCGAAAAGACAGCGACAGCCGTGTCATCGGGCGCAGGGTTTCGATCATGCGCTGCAACCCGTCCAGACCCACCTCAGCACCGCCGGTTGCGATCGCATTGGCTAGCCGGTCGCCCTGCAGCCCGACGCGGATCGTCTCGGGTGACTGGTCGACAAACCCGGCCCGCCGGATGACCAGCTGGGCTGCGGAACTTTGGGTATAGGCTAGAAACTGCCGTGCCAGCCGGGGCAACCTGCGCTGCGGCAGGTACAGGAACATGGGCGAGGTCAGCGGATAATCTTCGGTCTTTACCGATTGGCGCGTCGCCCTCACCGCGTGCCCGCAGCCACCGGCCAGAGGCAGGGCGCGCGCCCCGGCGGTTTCCGCAAGGCTGGCGATGCCGATGGCAAACGGGTCGCCTGCGACCGCGCGTACCAGATCGCTGTTGCGGGCGTGGCGGGTGATGTCACCCGACAATTGCACGCCCGCCGGTTTCATCAGCAGATCGTCCACCGCCTGCGCCAGCCCCGAACCGGCCGCCGACAGGTTCAGCGCAATCGGCGCATCCGGGCCGCCCAGTTCGGCCCAGTTGGTGATCCCGCCCGCAAATACCCGCGCCAGATCAGCGGCCGAGATCTGTTGTACCGGGTTGTCCGCCGCCACCACCGGTACCATCGCATCCAGCGCCAGAACCCGCGACCGGCGTGGCTGGGTCAGGTCGCCCAGCCCGGCTTCACGCGTCAACTCCTGCTCGGCCGGCCTGATTTCACGCTGGGCCAGCACGATATCCGCCATATTCCCGGTCAGATCCGCAAATCCCTGCCCGGTATCCGAGCCGCCAAGGGTGAACCGCGCCAGTGGTGCCTGCCGGTCGGGGTGATGCAGGGCAAGCACAGCGCCGTCCTGAGATGGTGCAACCGTCAACCCCTCCTGCGTGGCGAATCCCTGCACCAGCGCGGGCAGAAGGGTCTCGGCCATGACCGAGGAGCCCGAAAAGCGGATTTCGGCGACAAAATCAGTCAGGCTGGGGCAGGCAGGGCCATCACAGGTAACGCCAGAGCCATCGACCGTCAGCTCTCCGAACCGGGTGTCGACGCGGTAGAACTCGCCATCATAGCCCAGCAACGTGCCGACCACCTCGACCTCGCCGTCATGCGAGGTCAGAGTGATATCCTGCGCCGCTGCACCTGGCGCAACGGACAGGGCCAGAAGCACGGCCATCGCCGCACGTAGAAGTGTCATTGGGGGGTTTGACCTGCCTGCTGTTTATTTTGCAGCGATTGTCAGGTCTGGGAACAGATTATTCAACACCAGAAAATCACCCACAGCCTCACAGCCCGGTATATTCAGTGTCAGGTCGCGCGACCGCAGCCGCTGATCGCTGCGCCATTCCAGCGATTGTACGCCCAGATCGGTGCCGCAATTCGCCTCGGTCACTTCGGCCTCGACCGACAGCGTGATCGCACCGGCCTCGGTCGCGGTATCAACCGGGAACGAATAGACCTCGATATTACGCGCCTTGGCCGAACCGCCCTGACCCAGATGAATGACCGAACCCGCGCCACCTGCTTCGGAGCCGGACCAGACATGGCCCTCCTGCCCATAGCTGGCACCAAATTCCAGCGCATGCAGCTGCAGGTCGGTCTCACCCTGCCATTGCAGCGCGATCCGGTTATAACTTTTGATTTCAGGCACATGAGTGGTAGCCACGGTACCGTTCCGATCCGGCAGCGAGATCAGGAAAATCGCGTATTCCGCCAGCGCCGGAATGGTCAGATCCAGACGCCCAAGCGCGTCCGTGCGGGTGGTAAAGACCAGCCCGCTGTGATGAACCTCGATCGGCTGATCCATATGGCACGGCGCTTTGACCCGCAGCCGGGCATTGGCTCCGGGCACAGCCATCGCACGCGCACTCAGGTCGCAATTCGATGGAAAACCAGGCTCTGCACGCAAGGTCCGGGGGGTATCGGGTGTCACGCCTCCACGGGTGGGGGTCGGCGAAGATGAGGTCAGCACAACGCCTTCAAGCCCGGCCAGGCCCGAGGATTGCGCCGAGATCGACGCAACGCGTTCCGCGCCCGTATCAGGTGCGGTGTGCTGAGCTGATCCGCTCTGCATCAAGTATCCGATGGCCAGGGCGCAGGCAACGGTTCCGCCCGTGGTTACGTAGTTCTTTATTACAAACAAGACACCCTCCCCAGTTGAAGGAGCGAGTCGCAATCTGATCACCAAACGCGGCCAATATGTGGCCGCGAGGCGGACTCATTGTGACTGATTTTGGATGACGTTAGGTCAGCCTGCCGTGGCAATGTTTGAATTTCTTGCCTGACCCGCAGGGGCATTTGTCATTGCGCGACGGGTTGCCCCAGGTGTTCGGGTCAGTCTCGACAAAGCCGGGGCGTGGATCACCCGAGGCATCCGCCTCGGCCAGCGCTTCGGCCTGACCGGCGGCCCGATCCACTGCCTGCTGGGCCTGTGCCTGCTGTGCCTGCATCTGCGCCAGCATTTCGCGCTGTTCCTCTTCGCTCAGCGGGCGTACGCGCGACAATTGCTGGGTCACCGTTTCGCGCAGGGAATCGAGCATCCCTTCGAACAGCTGGAAGCTTTCATTCTTGTATTCGTTCAGCGGGTCGCGCTGGGCATAGCCGCGGAACGCAACGACCGAGCGCAGATGTTCCAGCGTCAACAGGTGTTCGCGCCATTTGCCATCAATGGTTTGCAACAGAACCTGCTTTTCGATGTTGCGCATGTTCTCGGGGCCAAAGGCCGCAGCCTTCTGCGCCATCATTTCATCAGCAGCCTTGATCAGTCGCTCGCGGATTTGCTCGTCGTCCACGCCTTCCTCGGCGGCCCAGTCCTGAACCGGGGCATCGATGGACAGCTTATCCTTGATCGCCTCGTGCAGCCCGTCAGTATCCCATTGATCCGCATAGGATTTCGGCGGCATGTATTCATCGATCAGATCGTCGATCACCTGTTCGCGCATGTCCGAAACGACATCCGACAAATCATCCGCCGACATGATCTCGCGCCGCTGGCTGAACACCACTTTACGCTGATCGTTCATCACATCGTCGAATTTCAGGACGTTCTTGCGCATGTCGAAATTGCGGCCCTCGACCTTCGACTGGGCCCGTTCCAGCGACTTGTTCACCCAGGGGTGGATGATCGCCTCGCCCTCTTTCATGCCCAGCGTTGTCAGCACCTTGTCCAACCGCTCCGAACCGAAGATGCGCATCAGGTCGTCTTCGAGGCTCAGGTAGAACACAGTGCGACCGGGGTCGCCCTGACGCCCCGAGCGGCCGCGCAGCTGGTTGTCGATCCGGCGGCTTTCGTGGCGTTCCGAGGCCATGACATAGAGGCCACCGGCCTCCAGCACCTTTTGCTTTTCCTCAGCGTGTTTGGCCTCTTCCGCCGCGCGCAGCTCCGACGGGTCGGCATCGGGGTTGTCGGCCAGCGCCTTCAGAACCTTCATCTCGACATTGCCGCCCAGCTGAATATCGGTGCCGCGCCCGGCCATGTTGGTGGCGATGGTCACCGCGCCCAGACGGCCCGCATCGGCGACGATCTGCGCCTCCTGCTCATGCTGGCGGGCGTTCAGGACGTTGTGTTCTATGCCCGCCTTGGTCAGCAACTGGCTGATCACCTCGGATTTCTCGATCGACGTGGTGCCAACCAGAACCGGCTGGCCCTTCTCTTGCGCCTTTTTGACCTGCTTGAGGATCGCGTCATATTTCTCCGCCGTGGTGCGATAGACCTGATCGTCCTTGTCCACACGGGCAATCGGCTTGTTGGTTGGCACTTCGACCACGCCAAGGCCATAGATTTCGGCAAACTCCTCGGCCTCGGTCAGCGCCGTGCCGGTCATGCCCGACAGTTTGTCATAGAGGCGGAAATAGTTCTGGAAGGTCACGCTGGCCAGCGTCACGTTCTCGGGCTGAATTTGCACGCCTTCCTTGGCCTCGATGGCTTGGTGCAGACCTTCGGACAGGCGGCGGCCCGGCATCATCCGGCCGGTGAATTCGTCGATTAGAACCACGTTGCCATCACGTACGATATAGTCCTTGTCGCGCTGGAACAGCTTGTGCGCGCGCAGGCCCTGATTGACATGGTGCACAACGGTGGTGCTTTCGGGATCATACAGCGAATGCCCCTCGGGGATCAGATTTGCCGCCAGCAGCTGCTGTTCCAGAAACTCATTGCCCTCATCGGTGAAAGTCACATTGCGGGACTTTTCATCCAGCGTGAAATGATCCTCCTGCAAGGTTGGGATCACTGCATCGATGGCGGTATACAGGTCCGACCGGTCCTGCGCCGGCCCCGAGATGATCAGCGGCGTCCGCGCCTCGTCGATCAGGATCGAATCCACCTCGTCGACGATCGCGAAATTGTGGTGCTTCTGATAGACCTGCTCCAGATCCGCTTTCATGTTGTCGCGCAGATAGTCGAAGCCCAGCTCGTTGTTGGTGGCATAGGTGACATCACAGTTATACGCCGCCATCTTCTCGGCATCGGGCTGGCCCGACCAGATCACGCCAGTGGTCATGCCGACGGCGGCAAAAACCTTGCCCATCCACTCCGAGTCGCGCTTGGCCAGGTATTCGTTCACCGTGACCACATGCACGCCCTTGCCAGTCAGCGCGTTCAGATAGGCCGGGAAAGTGGCAACCAGCGTCTTGCCCTCGCCGGTCTTCATCTCGGCGATATTGCCCTGATGCAGGAACGCGCCGCCCATCAGCTGCACATCAAAGGCGCGCAGACCCAGCGCACGCTTGGCCCCTTCGCGGACATTGGCAAAGGCTTCGGGCATCAGATCGTCCAGCGCCTCTCCATCCAGCGCCCGTTTGCGCAGCTCGGCGGTTTTTTCGATCAGGCCCTCATCGGACAGTTTCTCGAACTCGGGTTCCAGCGCGTTGATCTTTTCGATCAGCGGGCGGGCCGCCTTGATCTTGCGGTCGTTCGGTGTTCCGAACACCTTTTTGGCGAGCGTTCCGAGTCCCAGCATGTTCACTCCAGCGGATCTGTTCTTATCGTGGTTGCGACAGGCTTGCCCACCTTGCGCGCAACCCATAGATACGGGGGGTGAAAGGCGGCCCTGTCCAAGGCTTCAAAGCGATGTAAGCGGCAGGTTCTGAAGTGTCAACGCTGCGCCCGGTCGCGGCAAAGAAATAGGATGATTCCATGCCCAAAGGCCTCACTTTTCTGCCATCGCTGGCGCTTGCTGCCGTGATGGCCCTGCCGCTGGCCGCTGAAACCAAGCCGGACGCGTCGACCGTTGTGGCGCGTGTGAACGGGGATGAGATCACTCTGGGTCACGTCATCGCCACCGCCTCGGCCCTTCCGGCGCAGTATCAGCAGCTGGAAGACGAGGTTCTGTACGATTTCATCCTTGAACAATTGGTCCAGCAGCACCTGCTGAGCCAGGAACAGGATGAGTTGAACCGGCTGAACGCGCTGCGGCTGGAAAACGAAACAAGGTCTCTGCGCGCGGTGCAGACGGTTGAGGCGATCACCGCCGCCACCGTAACGGAAGAGGCGGTTAAGGCCGCCTATGACGCCCAGTTTGCCGAGTTCGAGGGCGAAGACGAGTTCAACGCCAGCCACATCCTTGTCGAGACCGAAGACGAGGCGAAGGAGATCAAGACGCAACTGGATGATGGCGCCGATTTTGCCGAGCTGGCGAAAGAGAAATCCACCGGCCCCTCCGGGCCCAATGGCGGCGCGCTGGGCTGGTTCGGCAAAGGCCAGATGGTGCCCGAATTTGAAAACGCAGTTGTCGCTCTGGAAAAGGGCCAGGTCTCGGACCCGGTGCAAACCCAGTTCGGCTGGCACGTTCTGACGCTGAACGACAAGCGCAAGTCGCAGGCTCCCGAACTGGCCGCCGTGCGCGATGAGCTGGCCCAGACCATCCGGCAGGAGGCGATCCAGGCCAAGGTCGATGAGCTGACACAACAGGCGCAGATCGAACGCCCGGCGCTGGAAGGCGCGGGCCCCGAGATCATGCGCCAGATCGAGCTGCTGCAGGAGTAATCCCCGTGGCCACGATCACCAAGGTTTCGCCGCTCGCCCCAGCGGGCTTTCCCGAACTGCCCGCCATCGACGGCGTACGTTTCGCCACGGTCGCGGCGGGTGTACGTTATCAGGGCCGCACCGATGTGATGCTGGCGGTGCTCGACCCGGGCACTTCGGTGGCCGGCGTCTTCACCCGCTCAGCCACCCGCGCTGCGCCGGTGCTGGATTGTCAGGACAAGATCGGCGGGCCTTCGGACGGCCCGGCGGCGATCCTGGTGAACTCGGGCAACGCCAACGCCTTCACCGGCCATTACGGCCAGACCTCGGTATCCGAGGTAACGCAGGCAGTCTCCAAAACCACTGGCGTTACGGTGGAGCGGGTCTTTACCTCCTCCACTGGCGTGATCGGCGAACCGCTGCCCCATGACAGGATCGTGGATCAGCTTGAAACACTGAAATCCGGGCTCAGCCGCCACGCCATCGAAGATGCCGCCCGCGCCATCATGACGACCGACACTTTCCCGAAAGGGGCCTCGGCACAGGTCGAGATCGACGGCAAAACAGTCTCTATTGCGGGGATTGCGAAGGGTTCCGGCATGATCGCCCCCGATATGGCGACGATGCTGGTTTATATCTTCACCGACGCGCAGGTCGAACAATCCGCCCTGCAGGCGATGCTGAGCGCCCAGACCGACCGGACCTTCAACTGCATCACCGTCGACAGCGATACCTCCACCTCGGACAGCCTGCTTCTCTGCGCCACCGGGGCCTCGGGCGTCGACGCAACCGGCAACGCCGCCTTTGCGCAGGCTTTGGAAACGGTGATGCTGGACCTTGCGCAGCAGGTGGTGCGCGACGGTGAAGGGGCCACGAAATTCGTAGAAATTCGTGTGACTGGCGCCACGACAGACGCCGACGCCAAGACACACGGGCTCGCTATCGCCAACTCCCCTTTGGTCAAAACCGCCATCGCAGGCGAAGACCCGAACTGGGGCCGCATCGTCATGGCCATTGGCAAATCCGGCGCCGCCGCCGACCGCGACCTTCTGAGCATTTCCTTCGGAGACACCCTTGTCGCCGAAAAAGGCTGGGTCAGCCCCAACTACCGCGAAGAAGACGCTGCCGCCTATATGAAAGGTCAGGACCTCGTGATCGCGGTCGATCTGGGACTGGGCGAGGGGCAATCCACCGTCTGGACCTGCGATCTGACCCACGGCTACATCGAGATCAACGCGGACTATCGTTCATGAAGCCGGAGCAATTCCAGCAAAAGTGGAGCCCGGTTTTGCGTCCGGGATTGCGACCATGAGAACTGTATTGGTATCTGCCGTCGCCCTGATCGACATCGAGGGCCGCGTCCTGCTGGCCCAGCGGCCCGAAGGCAAATCCATGGCAGGTCTCTGGGAATTTCCCGGCGGCAAGATCGAACCCGGCGAAACTCCCGAAGCCGCCCTGATCCGCGAGTTGCACGAGGAACTGGGCATCGACACCTGGGCCTCCTGCCTCGCGCCGCTGACGTTTGCCAGCCACAGCTATGACGATTTCCACCTGCTGATGCCGCTCTTTGCCTGCCGCAAATGGGAGGGAATACCGCAGTCCAAGGAAGGACAGGCGCTGAAATGGGTCCGCGCGAATGATCTGAGGAATTACCCGATGCCAGCGGCGGATGTGCCGTTGATTCCGATTTTGCGGGATTGGCTTTGAGTTCGCGGAGCGTGCCAATCGCTAAGAAAGCGTATCCGACTTAGAACTACCTTGAGTTAGCTTATCGGTGCTGCGAGTAGCGATCATGCGAGTCACAATTATTCAAATTGAATGATCACAGCTTCGAAATCGTCTTGGCCGATCACCTCAGTGTGATGGCCTTTCCCTTGCTTGTCTTCCATGTGCCAGACGTCTCCCGGCCCGATTTTCCGAGCTTCACCATCGCTTGCAGTAACTTTCACCGCGCCCTTCAAGCAGATGAGTCTTTGCTTGACCGGTGTTGGATGAATAGGTTCGTTCCACCCTGCTCTCAACCTGAGAAATAGAGATTGTCTGGCAGGCTCTGGTTTTGAAATTTCAATCTCCTGGGCCGGAGGAGCAAAGCTTTGTTCGTTCAGGATCACGGACACATCTTCCCAATGGCTTTCACCTTTGTTGTCAGAAAAGAGTCTGTGAAATTGCATTAGTCGACCCCTTCAAACTGAGTTATCGCTGATCGCATGATAGGCGAGACTCTACCCTACTGATCAAGGGATCAACGCCTGATTTGGTCGCCAAAACCATCCACCGCAAATGAATTCTTATGGGTTGTACATTTTGTACAACTCGGAAGATTGCCCCTCCACCCCTGTTACAATTCGTAAGAATTGAGAAAACATCAGGCAAAACTTGACGCTGATCGTAGCCGTGCTCCTAATCGGGGCGTCGGCGTTCGGGCACCATCCCGGACCCGCCATTTCCGGCCCAAGGGAGGGGCCGGATGGGGAGGAGAGAAAGATTGGCTCAGATGCAGTCGGGCGCTGAAGGGTTGCAGTCCCTTCCGGCGCTGCTACACCGCAACGTCACCCAGTTCGGGGATGCCCCGGCCTATCGGGAAAAGGAATTCGGGATCTGGCAATGCTGGACCTGGGCCGAGGCGGCCAAGGAAATCCGCGCCATCGCGCTGGGGTTTCTGGAGATTGGCGTTGAGAAAGGCGACCATATTGCCGTTATTGGCCGCAACCGTCCGGCGCATTATTGGTCGATGGTCGCGGCCCAGATGGTGGGCGCGGTTCCGGTACCGCTCTATCAGGATTCTGTGGCCGAAGAGATGACCTATGTGATGGAGCATTGCGGCGCGAAATATGTCGTCTGCGGTGATCAGGAGCAGGTCGACAAGGTCATCGAAATTCAGGAAAAAGTGCATCAGATCAAGCACATCCTCTATACCGACAAGCGGGGGATGCGGAAATACGATCACAGCCAGATGAACGCGCTTGAGGACATCAAGGCCGAAGGTACGGCAGGTCACGCACGGTTTGACGCGGAACTGGACAAGCGTATTTCTGAGATCACCTATGACGACACCTGCGTGATGCTCTATACCTCGGGCACCACCGGCAAGCCCAAGGGCGTGGTGCTGTCGAACCGCAACGTAATCGAAAGTGCGAAGAATTCGGCCGAGTTCGATCATCTGACCCGGAATGAGGATATCCTGTCCTATCTGCCAATGGCCTGGGTCGGGGATTTCATTTTTTCCATCGGTCAGGCCTATTGGTGCGGCTTCTGCGTGAACTGCCCCGAAAGCGCCGACACGATGATGACCGACCTGCGCGAGATCGGGCCGACCTATTTCTTCGCCCCTCCCCGTGTGTTCGAGACGCAGCTGACCAACGTAATGATCCGGATGGAGGACGCGGGCAAGCTCAAGCAGCGCATGTTCCACCACTTCATGGCGCATGCCAAGAAAGTGGGCGGGTTGTTGTTGGATGGCAAACCTGTGGGCTTTGGTGATCGGCTGAAATACGCGCTGGGCAATCTGCTGGTCTATGGGCCGCTCAAGGATACGCTGGGCTATGGCCGGTTCCGCGTGGGCTACACCGCGGGTGAGGCCATTGGACCGGAAATCTTTGATTTCTATCGCTCTTTGGGCATCAATCTGAAACAGCTCTACGGTCAGACCGAGGCGACCGTCTTTATCACCGTGCAGCCGGATGGCGAGGTGCGGGCGGATACGGTTGGTGTCCCCGCACCGGATGTCGAGCTGAAGATCGATGACAAAGGCGAGATTCACTATCGTTCACCCGGGGTATTTGTCGAATATTACAACAACCCGGATTCCACGGCCTCAACCAAGGATGCCGAGGGTTGGGTGGCCACGGGTGATGCCGGGTTCATCGAGGAAAGCAGCGGCCATCTGCGGATCATCGACCGCGCCAAGGATGTGGGCAAGATGGCTGACGGGTCGATGTTTGCGCCCAAATATGTCGAGAACAAGCTGAAGTTCTATCCTGATATTCTTGAGGTCGTGCTGTTTGGCAATGGCAAGGATCGCTGTGTCGCCTTCATCAATATTGACCTGACGGCGGTCGGCAACTGGGCCGAGCGCAACAACGTCGCCTATGCGTCCTATCAGGAATTGGCGGGCCATCCCCGTGTATTAGAGACGATTCGGAGTCACGTGGAAGAGGTCAACAAATCCGTAGCAGCGGATGAAATGCTGTCGGGCTGCCAGGTGCATCGTTTTGTGGTTCTGCACAAGGAGCTGGATGCGGATGATGGTGAGATGACCCGCACGCGGAAGGTGCGGCGTGGATTCGTCGAGGAGAAATTCCAGGACATTATCGACGCGCTGTATGACGGGTCTTCGAGCGTTTCGACCACAACCGAAGTGACCTATGAGGATGGTCGCAAGGGCTCGATCAGCGCCACGTTGCAGATCGTGGATGCACCGGTTGTCGCGGTCGCGCGGCATAAGGTGGCGGCGGAATGATGGGTCGTCAAGCGCCGCTCGACCTGTGGTCATCGCCCCGCCCGCCATCCCATATTTGCGCAAATCAGGGAGTGACTGATGCTGGATAACTCCGAAGGATATGTCACCGAGGACGGTCGCAAGATCGGCGGCGTAGTGATGGAGATGAAAAACATCACCCTGCGCTTTGGCGGTGTGGTGGCGATCAAGGATATCTCGTTCGATATCCGCGAGGGTGAGATCCGGGCGATCATCGGGCCGAACGGGGCGGGCAAGTCCTCGATGCTGAACGTGATCTCGGGCTTTTATGTTCCGCAAGAGGGCGAAGTCTGGTTCCACGGGTCCAAACGCCCGCCGATGCGTCCCTTTGAGGTGGCGCAGCAGGGCATCGCGCGGACCTTCCAGAACATTGCCTTGTTCGAAGGCATGAGCGTGCTCGACAACGTTATGACCGGGCGGCTGGCTTACATGAAAACCAATATCCTGCAGCAGGCACTGTGGAAGGGCAAGGCCGAGGCGGAAGAGACCGAAAACCGGGAAGCGGTTGAGAAAATCATCGATTTCCTTGAAATCCAGCACATCCGCAAGACGCCTGTGTCCCGCCTGCCATACGGGTTGAAGAAACGTGTCGAACTGGCCCGCGCTCTGGCGGCGGAGCCCAAGCTGCTGCTGCTGGACGAGCCGATGGCCGGCATGAATGTCGAAGAGAAAGAGGACATGAGCCGCTTTATCCTCGACGTGAATGACGAGTTCGGTACCACCATTGCCCTGATCGAACATGACATGGGCGTGGTGATGGACCTGAGCGACCGGGTGGTCGTGATGGATTACGGCAAGAAGATCGGTGACGGCACACCCGATGAGGTGCGCAACAATCAGGAAGTCATCGACGCCTATCTGGGGGTCAGCCATGACTGACACCTGCGCAGATATCTGGGGAGGCACATATGCCTGAACAACTTGTTTTCGCGATGGAGGTCATCCTCAACGGTCTGATGGCCGGGGTGCTGTATGCGCTGGTCGCGCTGGGCTTTGTGCTGATCTACAAGGCTTCTGGGATTTTCAACTACGCACAAGGGGTTATGGCCCTTTTCGCGGCGATGACGCTGGTTGGGATCATGAATGGGCAGGTGCCGTTTGCGCATCTGATCAATGCGATTTTTGGTACTCATGTACACTACTTCGGGTGGAACATACCGGCGTTGGCGGCGATCATCCTCACCATGGGTGTCATGGTGCTGCTGGCCTGGGCAGTGCAGCGCTTTGTGATGCGGCACCTGGTCGGGCAGGAACCGATCATCCTGTTCATGGCCACCATCGGGCTGGCCTATTTCCTTGAAGGCGTGGCTGACCTGATGTGGGGGTCCGAGATCAAGACGCTGGATGTGGGTCTGCCGCAGGGGATCAACCTGTGGATCGACGAGACCACCTTCAACATTTTCGATTACGGCTTTTTCATCGACAATCTTGATATCGTGGCGACGATCATTGCGGCGCTGTTGGTGGCGGCCCTGGTGGCGTTCAGCCAATACACCAAGCAGGGTCGGGCCATGCGTGCGGTGGCCGATGACCATCAGGCGGCGCTGTCGGTTGGCATCTCGCTGAATTTTATCTGGATCATGGTCTGGTCGGTGGCCGGGTTCGTTGCCTTGGTTGCGGGCATCATGTGGGGCACCAAATCGGGGGTGCAGTTCTCACTGTCGCTGATCGCGCTCAAGGCTCTGCCGGTGTTGATGCTGGGCGGGTTCACCTCGATCCCCGGTGCCATCGTTGGCGGGCTGATCATCGGTGTGGGCGAGAAGCTGTTCGAGTTCGCCATCGGCCCGCTGGTTGGCGGTGCGACCGAGAACTGGTTCGCCTATGTGCTGGCGCTGATCTTCCTGGTGTTCCGGCCGCAGGGCCTGTTCGGCGAGAAGATCATTGAAAGGGTGTAGGCCGTGACCAAGCTGATCGCCATCATCAACGTGATCGCGTGGGCGGGGTTCTGGGCCTTCGGCTATCTGGCGCTCACTGCCGAAGGGCTTACCGAAAGCCAGTTGGTTGTCGCGGCGGTTCTGGCCTTTGCCGGGCTGGTGACCGGGATCGTGGCCTACATGAAGCTGGTGCGGGTAACCGAGCAGAGCGGTTATGCCAGGTCGTCGAAACAATTGGACGCCGCGACCCGAAACCGGGCGCAGGAAGAATGGGGAATGTAAGATATGTTCTATCGTGAGGCCGGAGACTTCAAAACCTCTTACGTGGATGACAGCCAGACTTTCCCGATCAAGTTCGACCGGTATCGGTACTATGTCGTGCTGGCGGTGGCGTTCGGGATCATTCCCTTCATCATCAACGATTACTGGGCCAACGCCCTGCTGCTGCCGTTTCTGATCTATGCGATTGCCGCGATCGGGCTGAACATTCTGGTGGGCTATTGCGGGCAGGTCTCGCTGGGCACTGGCGGGTTCATGGCTGTGGGGGCCTATGCCTGCTACAAGCTGATGACAGCCTTCCCGGATGTCAGCATGTTCATCCATGTGATCCTGGCCGGAGGGATAACGGCCATCGTCGGCGTGCTGTTTGGCTTGCCGTCCCTGCGGATCAAAGGTTTCTACCTGGCGGTGGCGACGTTGGCGGCGCAGTTCTTTCTGGTATGGCTCTTTAACCGGGTGCCGTGGTTCTACAACTATTCGGCCTCGGGCCAGATCAACGCACCCGAGCGGGATGTGTTCGGCATCATCATCACCGGACCCAACGCTCCGGCCTGGGCGACCTATATGTTCTGCCTGATTTTCCTGACCTTCTGTGCCGTGGTTGCGCGCAACCTGACGCGCGGCACCACCGGCCGCAAATGGATGGCGATCCGTGACATGGACATCGCGGCCGAGATCATCGGAGTGAACCCGCTGAAGGCGAAACTGACTGCCTTTGCCGTCAGTTCGTTCTTTGTCGGCGTGTCCGGCGCGCTGTTCTTCGCGGTCTATCTGGGCGCGGTCGAGGTGGGCGAAGCCTTCGGCATACAGAAATCGTTCCTGGTGCTGTTCATGGTGATTATTGGCGGATTAGGCTCGATTTTCGGCTCATTTGCAGGTGCGGCCTTCCTAGTTCTGTTGCCGGTGGTCCTGAAGGTCGTCGGTGTCGACGTTCTGGGCTGGCCAACCGATATTGTTGCCCACCTGCAACTGGTGATCGTCGGAGGGCTGATCATCCTTTTCCTGATCCTCGAACCGCACGGGCTGGCGCAGCTTTGGCGCGTGGCGAAAGAAAAACTCAGACTCTGGCCGTTCCCGCATTAAGGGGCAGGCCCAATCAAAAGACGGGTGGCAAGCCCGAAACCTCACATCGGACAAACCAAGGGAGGAGACACCCGATGAAAACTAAACTGGCAACCATGGCGCTAGGCGCCCTGATGGCCGCAGGACCTGCCGTTGCAGATCTCGTGATCCCATCGCTCAGCTATCGTACCGGTCCCTATGCAGCAGGCGGTATCCCGTTTGCGGATGGCTACGCCGACTATTTCACGCTGCTCAACGAACGCGATGGCGGTATCGGTGGAGTGCCCGTCAACCTGATCGAATGTGAAACCGGCTATAACACCGAAAAAGGTGTGGAATGCTATGAGTCCACCAAAGGTGAAGGCGCGCTGATCTATCAACCTCTGTCGACCGGTATCACTTATCAGCTGATCCCGAAGGTGACCGCCGATGACATCCCGCTTCATACGATGGGCTATGGCCGCACCTCAGCCCGGAACGGCAAAGTGTTCAGCCATGTGTTCAACTACCCTGCCAACTACTGGGACGGTGCTTCGGGTGCGGTGAACTACCTGCTGGAAGAAAACGGTGGTGATCTGAACGGCAAGAAGATCGCATTGGTCTATCATAACTCCGCCTATGGCAAGGAGCCGATCCGTACGCTCGAGGAGCTGTCCAAAAAACATGGGTTTGAGCTGACGACGCTGCCAGTTGACCACCCCGGTCAGGAGCAGAAATCTCAGTGGCTGCAAATCCGCCGCGAAAAGCCGGACTTTGTGCTGATGTGGGGCTGGGGTGTGATGAACCAGGTCGCCATTCAAGAGGCCGCGAATATCCGGTACCCGATGGAAAACTTCATCGGTGTATGGTGGTCGGGTGCGCAGCATGACGTGCTGCCTGCTGGTGACAAGGCAAACGGTTACAAGGCCGTGACCTTCCATGCCGTTGGCGATGACTTCCCTGTATTTGACGATATCAAGACGCATGTCGTGGACGCCGGGAAGGCCGCAGGCGCGGGTGATCAGGTTGGAACCGTTCTGTACAACCGCGGTCTCTATTCAGCGATGCTTGCCGCCGAAGCGATCAAAGACGCGCAGGAGGCGAACGGAACCGGCGACGTCACCCCGGGCATGGTCCGCGATGCGATGGAAAACCTCAACATCACCGAAGAGCGTATGGCCGCGCTGGGTATGCCCAACTTTGGTCCCACCTTCCAGGTGACGTGCGAAAACCACGGTGGCCCCGGTCTGATCGGTGTGTCCCAGTGGGATGCAGGTACGCAGACATGGAATCTGATTTCTGACTTCAAGCCGACCGATGGCGAAGTGATCGGTGCTCTGGTTGAAGAGGATTCCAGCGCCTACGCAGCCGAAAACAACGTTGAGCCGCGCTGTAACTAAGGCTCTTTCAAAACCGGGGCGGCGGTTGCCGCCGTCCCGACCCCAACACTCGCAAGAGGACACGCGCTGATGCTGGATGCGGCACAAACCACGGACGTGCAGGCGGAAACCCTGCTT
Source organism: Alphaproteobacteria bacterium (assembly GCA_030426685.1). Taxonomy (GTDB): domain Bacteria; phylum Pseudomonadota; class Alphaproteobacteria; order Rhodobacterales; family Rhodobacteraceae; genus Ruegeria. The sequence goes on along the minus strand of JAUHYC010000056.1, from coordinate 1,344 downwards.
GAGGTCAACAATATCGAGGTGATCTACAACCACGTGATCCTTGTGCTGAAAGGCGTCAGCCTGACTGTACCCAAGGGTGGCATCACGGCTTTGCTGGGTGGCAATGGTGCGGGCAAAACGACGACGCTGAAGGCCGTATCGAACCTGCTGCATTCCGAACGGGGCGAGGTCACCAAGGGTTCGATCAAGTATCGCGGCAAGAATGTGCATGAAAGCGATCCGGCGGATCTGGTGCAGAAAGGCGTCATCCAGGTGATGGAAGGCCGCCACTGTTTCGAACACCTCACGGTCGAGGAAAACCTGCTGACCGGCGCCTATACCCGCAAGGACGGATCGGCCGCAATCCAGCAGGATCTGGAGCTGGTTTACAACTACTTCCCGCGTCTGAAGGAGCGCCGTCGTTCGCAGGCGGGCTATACCTCGGGTGGGGAACAGCAGATGGTCGCCATGGGCCGGGCGCTGATGTCGCGGCCCGAGACGATCCTGTTGGACGAACCCTCAATGGGTCTGGCCCCGCAGTTGGTTGAAGAGATTTTCGGCATTGTGAAGGACCTGAACGAAAAAGAGGGTGTGTCGTTCCTGCTGGCCGAACAGAATACGAATGTGGCTCTAAGATTTGCCCATTACGGTTATATTCTGGAATCGGGCCGCGTTGTGATGGACGGCCCCGCCGCCGAATTGCGCGAAAACCCGGACGTGAAAGAATTCTACCTCGGCATGTCGGATGAAGGCCGCAAGAGCTTCCGCGACGTGCGCTCATACCGCCGCCGTAAGAGGTGGTTGTAAGCGGATGGAGGATCAGGCGATGACTTATTTCGACAAGCTTGAAACCCGATCAGCCGATGAACGTGCAGCCGATCATGCACGCGCGCTGCCTGAACAAATCGCGCGCGCGCAATCCGCGCCCGGATATGCCGATCTCCTGTCCGGCGTGGACGCGAGTGTGGTGACCGATACACAGGCGCTGGCTCAGCTTCCGGTGTTGCGGAAATCCGATCTGACCCGAGCCCAGGGCGCACGCCCGCCATTTGGGGGCTTTACCGTCAAACCGGCGCGGCATTTTCAGCATGTCTTCCAATCTCCGGGCCCGATCTATGAACCCGGCAGCATTGATCACGACTGGTGGCGCATGGGGCGCTTCCTGAACGCCGCAGGCGTGGGGCCGGGCGACATCGTGCAGAATTGTTTCGGCTATCACCTGACCCCTGCGGGCATGATCTTTGAAAGCGGTGCGCGGGCAGTCGGCGCTGCGGTACTGCCAGCCGGGACTGGCCAGACCGAATTGCAGGTGACCGCTGCGCGCGATGTCGGCTGCACCGCCTACGCGGGCACGCCGGACTACCT
>JAUHYC010000055.1 GCA_030426685.1 Alphaproteobacteria bacterium | reverse complement strand
TCGCACCCGGAAGAGATGGTGACCCGCGCGGCAGAGCTGGGCCTGAAGGCCATCGCGATCACCGACCGGAACTCCTTGGCCGGGGTGGTCCGGGGCTGGAGCGCGTTGAAAGAACTGCGGCGCGAGGCGGAAGGCGCGGTTCAAATCCGTTCGCAACACCGGCTCGATTCCTCGTCCCGGCAAGAGGTCGGGCATGTGCAGCCAATCGACAAACCGGATGTGCCCGCCCTGCCCAAGCTGATCGTCGGCTGCCGTCTGGTTCTGCGCGACAGCGCGGTGCACTGGCTGGCCCTGCCCCGCGACCGCGCCGCCTATCAGCGGCTGACCCGGTTGCTGACACTGGGCAAGCGACGGGCCGAGAAAGGCGACTGTCATCTGGACCTGAAAGACATGCTGGCGGCCTGTCAGGGGATGATCCTGATCGCGCTGCCTCAGGCCGGGTTGAAACAGGCCATCCCCGATATTCAGACCGTCCGACGGCAATTCCCCAATGCGGTCTTTCTGGGGGCCGTACCGCGCTATGACGGCAGTGACCGGGCCTATCTGGCGGCCTGTGCGCAGGCGGCGCTGCGGGCCTCGGCCCCGATGGTGGCGGTGGGCGATGTGCTGATGCACCGTGGCAGCCGTCGCCAATTGGCCGATGTGCTGACCTGCATGCGCGAGCACATCACGATTGACCAGATCGGCACCCGCGCCCTGCCCAATGCCGAACGGCGGCTGAAAGGCTACGCGGATATGGCCCGGCTGTTTCAGGACCACCCCGGCGCGCTGCGCCGCACGCTGGAAATCGCCGACCGCTGCTGCTTTGACCTGAGTGAGCTGTCTTATGAATACCCCGACGAGATCGCCAGCACCGAGACCCCGCTGGCGCGGCTGGAACGTCTGGCGCGTGAGGGGCTGAAACGGCGCTATCCCGATGGGCCATCTGAGAAGGCCATCAGCCTGATGAAAAAGGAACTGGCCTTGGTCGCCGATCTGGATTTCCCGGCCTATTTCCTGACCGTGCATGACATTGTGCAATTCGCCCGCTCGCAGGGTATTCTGTGTCAGGGGCGCGGATCAGCCGCCAATTCGATCCTGTGTTATCTGTTGGGTATCACCGATGTCAGCCCTGACATGATCGCCATGGTGTTTGAGCGGTTTGTCTCGAAATACCGGGGCGAGCCGCCGGATATCGACGTGGATTTCGAACACGAGCGGCGCGAAGAGGTGATCCAGTGGATTTATGAGAAATATGGCCGCCACCGCGCGGGCCTCTGTGCCACGGTCATCCATTTCCGATCCCGCGCGGCAATCCGCGAGGTGGGCAAGGTGATGGGCCTGTCTCAGGACGTCACCGCAGGCCTGTCCGGCCAGATCTGGGGGATGAGCAATGGTGGCATTGATGCCGAGAGGCTGCAGGAATTGGGCCTCGACCTCAAAGACCGGCGCCTGATGCAGACGGTCCGCCTGATTGGCGAGATCATCGGCTTCCCGCGCCACCTGTCGCAGCATGTGGGCGGGTTCGTCATCACCAAAGGGCGGCTGGATGAGCTGTGCCCGATCGAAAACGCCGCGATGGAAGATCGCACGGTGATCGAGTGGGACAAGGATGACATCGACGCGCTTGGCATTCTCAAGGTCGATGTGCTGGGGCTGGGGATGCTCAGCTGCATCCGCAAGGCGTTTGACCTGATGCAGCAGCACAATGGCGAAACCCTCAGCATCGCGACCATCCCGCAAGAGGACACGACGACCTATGACATGCTGTGTGCCGCCGATGCGGTGGGTGTGTTTCAGGTCGAAAGCCGGGCGCAGATGAATTTCCTGCCCCGGATGAAGCCGCGCGAGTTCTACGATCTGGTGATTGAGGTTGCCATCGTCCGCCCCGGCCCCATTCAGGGTGGCATGGTGCAGCCCTATATCCGGCGGCGGCAGGGGCTGGAAAAGGTAAGCTACCCGTGTGAAGACCTGCGCGAGGTCATGGCCAAGACGCTTGGCGTGCCGCTGTTTCAGGAACAGGCGATGCAGATCGCAGTGGTGGCCGCCGGGTTCACCCCCGAAGAGGCCGACCGCCTGCGCCGATCACTGGCCTCATTCCGCAGAATGGGCTCCATTGGCGTTTTTCGGGACAAGTTCATCGCCGGAATGCTGGCAAACAATTACGATGCCGATTTCGCTGAGCGCTGTTTTTCCCAGATCGAGGGCTTTGCCGATTACGGCTTTCCCGAAAGCCATGCCGCGGCTTTTGCGATGCTGGCCTATGTCTCGGCCTGGATGAAATGCCACCACCCGGCGATCTTTGCCTGCGCGCTGTTGAATTCGCAGCCCATGGGGTTTTACGCGCCTGCACAAATCGTGCGGGACGCGCGCGAGCATGGGGTCGAGATTCGCCCGGTCTGCGTCAATGCCTCGACCTGGGACAATCTGCTGGAACGCCGCACTGACGGGGCGCTGGCCCTGCGGCTGGGTTTTCGCCAGATCAAGGGGTTCAAGCAGGAGGACGCGGATTGGATCGTGGCCGCGCGCGGCAACGGGTATCCGGACCCCGAAACGCTGTGGCTGCGGGCCGGGCTACGCCCGGATGTGCTGACCCGCCTGGCCGAGGCGGACGCGTTTTCCGGCATGGACCTGACCCGGCGCGACGCCCTGTGGCATGTCAAGGCCATCCGCAGCCGGGAGGCTCTGCCGCTGTTCAATGACCCGATCGATGGGGAAAGCATCAGCGAACCGCAAGTGAACCTGCCGGTCATGCATCTGGGCGAGGAAGTGGTCGAAGACTATGTCTCAACCCGCCTGACCCTGCGTTCACACCCGATGGAGCTGTTGCGCCCGTCCATCCCCGGCCTGATCCCCCATGCCACGCTGCAGGACATCCCGCTGGGCCGTTACAGCGTCTGCGGGCTGGTGATCACGCGCCAGCGACCGGGAACCGCCTCGGGCGTGATCTTTCTGACGCTCGAGGATGAAACCGGCGTCAGCAATGTGGTCGTCTGGCCCAAGGTCTATGAACGGTTTCGCCGCATCGTGATGGGCGGGCGGCTGCTGCGGGTCAGCGGGTATCTGCAGCGCGAGGGGATCGTCGTGCATCTGATCGCGCAGGAGATCACCGATATGTCGCACAAGCTGTCAGAGCTTGGACATCCGCTGGACGAGGCCATCGGCATCACCCAACCGCAAGCAGATGACACTCCGCGCCCCCGACAGAGCGCCTCCAGCGCGCGCCATCCGCGCGAACAGGCCAAGCGGCTGTTTCCAAGCCGGGATTTTCACTGAAGCGGTCAGGTTTTATCCGCATGATACAGGCCAAGCTGATGGCGGCGCTTGTGAAAGGTTTCGACCCGCTCGACGATCTCATCGCTGGCGACGGCGATCACGAAGGACAGCAGCGTTTCCAGCAGGGCAATCGTGCTGACCGAGGACGGGAAGAATTGCGGTGTGTCCGCCGAGATGACAAAGCCGTGCTGCGCACTGCGCAGGATCGGGCTGGCCGGACTGTCGGACAGGCCGATCACCGTAAGCCCCTGCTCGCGCGCGACCTGCACCGCCTCGACCACCTCGTTGCGGTAGGGTTTGCAGGTCATCGCAATCAGAACATCGCGCTTGTCGGCCCAGGCCAGATCGTCGACCGGATTTGATCCGGCGCGCGGGATTGCGTGAAACTGCACCATGCCGGTCGACGCCAGATAGACGAAGTTCCGCGCGTTCGAGTTGTTCACCCCGACGCCCAGCACAAACACATTGCGCGAATTCCAGATATCTTCGGCCGCCGCTTTCAGCTGCTCAGAGGTGATATTGGCAAAGGTCTCTTCGACATTGCGCAAGGTGTCCTGAACCATATCCGCGTAAAGCCCGCCCATATTGCCGGATTTGCGAATATCCTGCAGCCAGCGCGCGCGGTCCGGAAAATCCGCCTGCCCGCGGCGGATGGCCTCGCGAAAGGGAACACGAAAGTCGTCATACCCTTCGAACCCCACCTGCCGCGCCATGCGGACGATGGTATTGGGCTTTACATTCGCGGCCTCAGCGATCTCCCGCACGGTGGAAACCCCCACATCGCGCGGGTTTTCCAGCACATAGGTGGCGGCCTTGCGTGCCTCGGGTGTCAGCGCGGTCAGTTCTTCGGCCAGCCGCTCGAGAATTGCATTTGATACATTTGTCCCATTCATGATTGACGATGGTATTTTTGTTTGCCTACGGTGTCGAGAGCAAATCGACTCAGAGGAACCATCCGATGTCATCCAACGTCGTGACACGCGCGCACGGTACCAGCGCAGGCGTATCGATGGAGGTCAGGACATGACCCAGCCCGCAACAATGAACGCCATGGTCACCATGGGGCATGGCGATTTGGATCAGATAGTCTGGCACGAAGACTGGCCCTGCCCCATCCCCAAATCGGGCGAAGTTCTGATCCAGGTTGGCGCCTGTGGCTTGAACAACACAGACGTAAACACGCGATCCGGCTGGTATTCGAAAACCGTGAGCGACGCCACAACAGGCGGTGCCTTTGAAGAGGTGGGCGCAGACGACCCGACCTGGGGCGGTGCGCCGCTGGAGTTCCCGCGCATTCAGGGCGCGGATGTGTGCGGTCAGATCGTCGCCGTAGGCGCGGGTGTGGACCCGGCCCGGATCGGCGAACGGGTGATCACCGATTGCTGGCTGCGCCACCCGGATGAGCCCCTGAACAAGGACAAAACCGGCTATTTCGGATCGGAACGGGATGGCGGTTTTGCGCAATACACGACGATCCCTGCGCGCAATGCCATTGCGATTCAGTCGTCTTTGACGGATGCGGAATTGGCGACATTCTCCTGCTCGTATTCCACCGCCGAGGGGATGCTGACCCGCGCCAATGTCTCGGCGACCGACACGGTTCTGGTTCCCGGCGCGTCAGGTGGCGTGGGCGGCGCGGTGGTGCAGCTCGCCAAACGCCGTGGCGCGCGCGTGATTGCGATGGCCTCCGAGGCCAAGCATACCGATGTCGCGGCACTCGGCCCTGACCGTATCCTGCCTCGCGCCCCGGATGATCTGCGTGCGGCACTGCAAGGCGAAAAGATCACAGTGGTCGCTGATGTGGTGGGCGGACCCCACTGGCCAAAGCTCATCGATGCTCTGGAACGCGGCGGGCGCTACACCTGCTCGGGTGCGATCGCCGGTCCGATGGTGGAGTTCGATCTGCGTACGTTTTATCTGCGCGATCTGACCTTTACCGGCTCAACCGTGATTGACCCGGAGGTGATGCAGAACCTCGTGCGTTATATCGAAGCCGGTGAGATCAAGCCCGCGCTTGCCGCGACCTATCCGTTGCGCGACCTGCACGCGGCGCAGACCACCTTTATCGCCAAGGAACATACCGGCAATATCGTGGTGCTCCCATGACGATGGATGACGTGCTGGAAGCCGCCCGGAGGCTGCATTACACACATCCCGGTCTGGCGGCGTTCGCGGATTGGCCGACCGATCTGGTTGCCTCGGATCTGCCGCCCTCCCCGATCCCGGCCACCCGGCTGGTTGGTGATTTCAATCAATCTGGCACAGAGGTGACGCAGCCACTGATTGCAGCGATTGCCGCAACCGCTGAACGGGCGCACTGGCAACTGACGTATACCGAAGACGAGGTCGGCGCGGATTTTCTGGCGCGCTATGGGTATTACGAATTATTCGGACCTACCGGACATTTTCACTCAAACCAACTGCGTGGCTATGTCGCCTACTGGGGTGCGGGATTGAATTATGGTTGGCACAGTCATCAGGCCGAAGAGTTGTATGTGACCCTCGCCGGGCGCGCTCGATTTCTGGTCGAAGGGGATGAGGCCACCGTCAGCGCCGAACAGACCCGACTGCATCAGAGCTGGCAAAGTCACGCAATGATCACCACTGATCAACCGATCCTGACCTTTGTGCTATGGCGCGGTGCTGGGCTACAAGACTTACCGCAGATGGATGCCGCATGAAAATCACCTCGATCACCGTCTATCACATCGATCTGCCGCTTGAGCATCCCTATTGGTTGTCTGGCGGGCGATTGAAATTCGAAACGCTCGACGCGACGCTTGTGAAAGTTGAAACCGACGCTGGGCTGACCGGATGGGGCGAGGGCACACCCTGGGGGCACACCTATGTCCCTGCGCATGGCCCCGGTATTCGGGCCGGGATCGAGACTATGGCACCCTTCCTGCGAGGGCTCGACCCGCGGCGGGTTCTGGATGTCGAACGCGCGATGGATCTGGCCCTGCCAGGGCATCTCTATGCCAAAGGCCCCATCGACATGGCGTGCTGGGACATCGCAGGGCAAGCTGCGGGTCTGCCGATCGCCGATCTTATGGGCGGCGGTTCGCGCACGCCGCGCCCCATCGCCTCATCCGTGGGAGCCAAGACGGTCGAAGAGACCCGCGAGGTCATCAACCGCTATCGTCAGCGCGGCTATATCGCCCATTCGGTCAAGATCGGAGGGGATGTGGCCCGCGACATCGCCCGTATCCGTGACGTCGAAGGCCTGCGCAATCCCGAAGACATCATCCTTTATGACGTCAATCGCGGCTGGACCCGGCAGCAGGCGCTGCGGGTGATGAGCGCGGTAGAGGACCTCAATGTCATGATCGAACAGCCCTGCGAGTCGTTGGATGATATCGCGGCGATCTCTGGCAAACATGCCTCGCCGGTGTCGGTGGATGAAAGCCTTGTGAGCCTGCAGGATGCCACCCGCATCGCCCGTGAGGGCATGGCCGAGATCTTTGGCATCAAGCTCAACCGCGTCGGAGGATTGACCAAAGCGGCGCGGATCAGGGACGTCGCGCTGGCGCATGGGATCGATATGTTTGTCATGGCGACTGGCGGCACGGTGCTGGCCGATGCCGAGGCACTGCATCTGGCGGCAACCATCCCGGATGCGAACTGCCATGCGGTCTGGGCCTGTCAGGATATGATCACGGTTGATATCGCCGCAGGCCGCGGGCCGCGAAACATCGACGGCCATCTTCACCTGCCCGAAACCCCCGGCCTCGGCGTGCACCCGGACGAGAACGCACTGGGCGATCCGGTGGCGGTGTACCGATGATGGTCCCGATTCGGGTGTAGTGTCCAACCCCGATCTTCCAGAAACTCTGATCAAGGAAATGGACTGAAACATGCAGAAAACCCGCACCCAAGCCGAATGGATCGCCCGCGCGCAACAGGTATTGCCCGCCGGAGGGTTTGGCAATTTCGATCCCGGTATCCTCATTGCTCGTGGTGAGGGCAGCAGGGTCTGGGATGAGGACGGCAAGGAATATGTCGACTATCTGATCGGGTCCGGCCCGATGCTGCTGGGCCACGGCCACCCCGAGGTGATGGAGGCCGTGCTGGAGCAATTGCCCCTTGGCATGACCTTCTTTGCCAATAACAGCAAGGGCGTGGAACTGGCCGAGGCCATCGTGGACGCCGTGCCCTGCTGCGAGCAGGTGCGCTTTGTCGCGTCGGGCGGCGAGGCGGATATGTATGCGATCCGTCTGGCGCGCGCCTATACCGGGCACGACAAGATCCTGAAATTCGAAGGTGGATATCATGGCATGAGCGCCGAAGCGCAGATGAGCCTCGCCCCCACCAAACGAGTGAATTTCCCACAAGCCGTGCCCGACAGCGCAGGAATCCCGCAGGGTGTCGCCGATCAGATGCTGATTGCGCCCTACAACGACCTCGACGCGGTTTCGGCGCTACTGGCCGAACATCATGACGTGGCCGCAATCATTGTCGAGCCGTTGCAGCGGATCATCCCACCCGCGCCGGGCTTTCTACAGGGGCTGCGCGATCTGTGTGACAAGCACAATGTCCTGCTGGTCTTCGATGAGATCGTCACCGGCTTTCGCCTCGCCTATGGCGGCGCGCAGGAGCACTATGGCGTGACGCCGGATATCTGTACCTTGGGCAAGATCATTGGCGGTGGTTTCCCCCTGGCCGCCCTTGGGTCCAGTGCCGAGATCATGCAGCATTTCGACAAGGACCGGGTTGGTGCGGATAAGTGGCTGATGCAGCTAGGCACCCTGTCCGGCAATCCCGTCGCCGCAGCAGCGGGATTGAAAACGATGGAAGTACTGGCCCGCGAAGGCGCCTATGATCACTTGCGCGAGATTGGGCGAACGTTGCAGGCGATGCAGTCCGACGCCCTCACCGAAGCTGGGATCGCCCACCAGGTTTGTGGGGATGAAACGCTGTTTGACATCTATTTCACCAATCATTCCTGTCGCGACTATCGCAGTGCCGCGCATGATGATCCGGGTCGAAACGCACACTACAATGCGGTGTTGCGCGACAAGGGCGTGTTCAAATCTCCCGCAAAGCTCTACCCCTCGCTGGCAATCACGCAGGCCGATCTGGACCTGACGCAGGAGGTCGTGAATGCGGCTGTTGCGGCAATCCGGTCTGACTAGGGTCTGAAGCCAATCCGCCCGTACAAATCCGGGGTGGCGGTCACTTTGGCAATGTCAGCACCGACATTTCACGTTCGACCAGAACATCCAGCGTCCCCTCGGGCGAGGTGAGCTGAACGGTCAGATGCCGGGCTTCGGTGAATCGCTCGAAAAAGGCGAACCGGATTTTTGTCAGCGCAGCCATGTCCTCGCACTGCATCACGTAATCGGCATGGAACTCATTGTGCTCTGCGGCACCGTTGTCCGACGTATCCGCCTGCCCGAACGCATCCCCGACCAGCACAACATTGGCCGACGCGGTCACGCAACCGGCCTCGGGTGGAAGCTCAAATAAAGTTAGCGGCTTGGAGAGATCTGAGATCGCGTCTGCGACCTGTGAGCGATCATCCTCATTCTCGGCAGCGTGCTCGAAACCCACGATATCAGCGCCGGGCACTTCCAAGGCGAGAGCGAACTCATTCTCCGTAAAGGTCAATTCAAGCCGACCGACACCGTGGATGTGGAAATTCGACGAATTCGCGTCTTGGGCCATCAACGCGGCAGGGAGGAGAAACAGAACAACAGCCGCGCATTTCATAACAAACACCACCTACAATACCTACCGCATTTTAATAGATTCGCTGTCCCGCGCAAGAATCATGCTCTCCTCCGCACCTCCCCATTTATGGCGGGGGCGGTATTTGCGATAATATCTGACAATAAAACTCGGATTGACTTTGTTGACTAATTCTATCAAGAAATCACCCGTTAGCCCCGCGACGATGCGGAAGCCAAATCCGTTACATCAGGAAAGATTGATCCACATGACCAGATTGTTCACCGCGACCAGCGCAATGACCTTGTGCATCGCAAGCGCCGCCGTCGCCGACGCACCGTCTAAGGCAGATGTCCTCGACACCTATGCCAATATCGCCGAAGCCAAGTTCGAAGACAGCCTGATCGCCGCCAGAACTCTGCAGACGGCGGTGAACGCGCTAATCTCAGAACCGTCGGACGCGACCCTGAACACGGCCCGCGCCGCATGGGTCGCCGCCCGCGTTCCCTATCAGCAGACCGAGGTCTATCGCTTTGGCAACGCCATCGTCGACGACTGGGAAGGCAAGGTGAATGCCTGGCCGCTGGACGAGGGCCTGATCGATTATGTCGACGCGTCTTATGGCGGCCCATCGGACGAAAATGAATTCGCCGTTCTGAACGTCATCGCCAACCCCAGCTTCGCGCTGTCAGGTGAAACCGTTGACGCCTCCACCATCACCCCCGAATTGCTGGCCGACACCCTGCACGAGGCCGACGGAATCGAGGCCAACGTGGCCACGGGATATCACGCCATCGAATTCCTGCTGTGGGGGCAGGATCTGAATGGCCATGACGCGGGCGCGGGCAACCGTCCGTGGACCGATTACGCCTCGGGCGACGCCTGCACCGGCGGCAATTGCGACCGTCGCGCGCAATATCTCAGTGCCGCAACCAATCTACTGATCAGCGATCTGGAATGGATGACCGCCCAATGGGCCGAAGGTGGCGACGCGCGTACTGCGCTGACGACTAACGAGACCGCAGGTGTCAGCGCCATCCTGACCGGCATGGGCTCGCTGTCTTACGGCGAACAGGCGGGTGAGCGGATGCGTCTGGGCCTGATGCTGAACGACCCTGAGGAAGAGCATGATTGCTTTGCCGACAATACCCACAACAGCCATTATTACGATGGTCTGGGCATCCAGAACGTCTATCTGGGCAGCTATACCCGCATCGACGGCACATCGGTCTCGGGCGCGTCGCTGTCGGATCTTGTGGTTGCCTCCGATCCGGCCCTGGACACCGAAATGAAAGCCAAGCTGGCAAACACCATGCTGGCGCTGGGTCGGATCAAGTCGACCGCTGAGGCCGGTTTTGCCTATGACCAGATGCTGGAGCGCGGCAACGAAGGCGGCGAGGCCCTGATCATGGGGGGCGTCAATGGTCTAGTCGATCAAACCAAAACCATCGAGCGCATCGTGACCGCGCTGGATCTGGATCAGATCGACTTTGAAGGCTCGGACAGTCTGGATAACCCGAACGCAGTGTTCCACTAACACCAAAGACTGGGCGTCCGGCCCGCCGAAGGTGCCACCCCAGGCACCTTTGGCATCTTCGCAAAGATCAGCAACTTGGAACTGGACCCCAAAGCTAAAGTCGACTATTTAACTAGGAAATATCCGAGCAGGTTGAGTCGCCATGATCGTATGCCACTGCACCAACATCTCTGATCGCGACATCCGGTCCGCCATCGACTGGATGCGGACGGCGGACCCGCAGGCCATCATCACCCCGGGAAAGATCTATCATGCCCTTGGCAAGTCGGCGGATTGCGGCGGGTGTATGCCGCTTTTCCTAGACACGATGCGATCGAACGATAATCTGGAAGTCCCCATGCAGCTTCGCACATTGCGATCCGGCGCAACTCAGGAGAAGACACATGAAGGGCGATCCCAAGGTTATCGACTATCTGAACAAGTCTCTGCGGCATGAGCTGACCGCGGTCAGCCAGTACTGGTTGCACTACCGCCTTCAGGACGATTGGGGCCTGAGCGGCATGGCCAAGAAAAGCCGCGAGGAAAGCATCGAAGAGATGCAGCATGCGGACAAGCTGATCGAACGTATCTTGTTTCTGGAAGGGCATCCTAATCTGCAAAAGCTGGACCCGCTGCGCATCGGTCAGACCCCAAAGGAAACGCTGGAATGTGACCTTGCCGCCGAGATCGACGCACGGGCGCTGTACAAGGAAGCCCGTGAACATTGTCAAAGCGTCGGGGACTATGTCTCGATGGGGCTATTCGAAGAGCTGATGGCCGATGAAGAAGAACATATCGATTTCCTCGAAACGCAGCTCGACCTGCACGATCGGATCGGCGAAGCCAAATATGCGCAACTCAACGCATCGACCATGGACGAAGGCGAGTAAGCTTGCTCTTGTATCGGTGGCCGCCCTTGCGGCCACCTCCGCGCTGGCAACCGAGCTGTGGGACCCACACCTGAACACCCTTCCCCGAACCGCCGAAGAACGCGCCAGGATTGACGCCGCCACCGCAGCGCCAACCGATTTCAGCACGCCACAACCGTTCGAGGACCTGTCCGCCGGGGCCGCCACTGTGCGGGTGCGCGCAAATGCGGATGCGTTCTCGCAACCCTCGACCAATATCAGCTTTGAACAGGAGCTGGACTTTAAGGTCGGCAACGGACTGTTCAAGAAAATCTGGGTTTCGTCGCCGTCCTCGACGCTGGCTTCGGATGGGCTGGGGCCCTTGTACAATGCGCGGTCGTGCCAGCGCTGCCATATCAAGGACGGGCGCGGGCATACGCCCAAAGGTGGTGATGACAACGCGGTGTCGCTGTTCCTGCGGGTCTCGATCCCCGGCCCGCCCGATGCTGCGCCCGCCGAGATCGCCGACTATATCGCCACCCTGCCCGAGCCGACTTATGGCGGACAGATGCAGGATTTTTCACTGGCCGGACATCCAGCGGAATACCGGCTGGACATCACGTATAAAGAAATCCCGGTCACGCTTTCGGAGGGCGAGTCCGCCTCGCTGCGCGATCCGACCTATGCGGCCGCTGATCTGGGCTATGGCCCGCTGCACCCGGACGCGATGCTGAGCCCGCGGGTGGCGCCGCAGATGATCGGGCTGGGATTGCTCGAAGCCATCCCGGTTTCGGATCTGCTGGCCAAGGCCGACCCCGAGGATGCTGACGGAAATGGTATTTCGGGCCGTGCGAACATGGTCTGGTCCATCGAGTTCGACCAGCCCATGATGGGCCGGTTCGGTCACAAGGCCGGATTGCCCACGGTGATGGAGCAATCGGCCGCCGCCTTCGCCGGGGATATCGGTATCTCGAATCCGCTCTATCCCGCGCCATTCGGGGATTGCACGCCTGCCCAGCCGCATTGTGTCGAGGCCCTGCATGGCGACAATGACGTGCGTGGGTACGAAATCGATCAAATCGGCATGGACCTTGTGGCCTTTTACAGCCGCAATCTGGGCGTCCCCGCCCGCCGCGATGCTGCAGACCCCGAAGTGCTGCGTGGCAAAGAGGTGTTTCACGCCTCAGGCTGCGCCGCGTGCCATACACCCGCCCATGTCACGCACCGGATGCCCGACCGTCCCGAGCACAGTTTCCAGCTGATCTGGCCCTATACCGACCTGTTGTTGCACGACATGGGTGAAGGCCTGTCCGACAACCGCCCCGAAGCGCGGGCCACGGGCCGCGAATGGCGGACACCGCCGCTCTGGGGGATTGGGCTGACCGAACGCGTCTCGGGCCATACGCAGTTCCTGCATGACGGTCGGGCGCGTTCGTTGCTTGAGGCGATCCTGTGGCATGGGGGCGAGGCGCAGACCGCCCGCGATGCCGTGGTCTCGATGCCCAAAGCGGACCGCGACGCCCTGATCCGTTTTCTGGAGAGCCTCTGACATGCGCGCCGTCCCCCTTATCTTTGCCTTGCTGCTGCCCCTGACCTCCCATGCGCAGGACCGGGCGCCGATCCTGATGGACGTGACCGAGAGCCATATCCTGCCGCGGTTTGCAGAACTGACAGACAACACCGAAGCGTTGACCGCCACGGCGCGGGTCGACTGCGCCCCCGGATCGTCCAGCCTGCGCACGGCGTATGGCACCGCTTTCGATAGCTGGATCTCTGCCAGCCACCTGCGCTTCGGGCCGACCGAAGTCGAAGATCGCGCCTTTGCCATGGCATTTTGGCCCGACACCAAAGGGTTCACGCAAAAGGCGCTGACCGGGCTGATTGCGGCGCAAGACAGCGCTGTGCAGACGCCCGAGGCGTTTGCCGAAACCTCGATCGCCGGACGAGGGCTCTTTGCGCTGGAACGGATGTTGTTCGATCCGGCCCTGGTGGAGCAGGGAGACGCTGCCTATCGCTGCGCCCTGATCCGCGCGATTGCCGCCGACATCGCCCTCAATGCCGAGGCGTTGAACGCGGATTGGCAGGACTATGGCCCAAAGCTGACGCGGCCGGGTACCGACAGCCCCTACCGGTCAGAGGATGAGGCCCTGCAGGAACTATTTCGCGCGCTCACCACCGGCCTTGAGTTTACCGCCGACACAAGGCTGGGCCGCCCGCTGGGCAGTTTCGACCGCCCGCGCCCCAATCGGGCCGAAGCGCGCCGTTCTGGGCGATCCACGCGCCACGTTGAACTGTCGCTGATAGCCCTGCGGGATCTGGCAGCACGGTTGTCATTCGATCACCCCGAGGTCGCCGCTGATCTGGATGTCGCCTTTGCGCATGCGATTGAGCGGGCGCAAGCGTTGGATGACCCGGCCCTTGCCGGGGTTGCGGACCCGCAGCGCCGAATCCGGATCGAAGCGTTGCAGCAAGCGATCAACGAAACACGCAGCATCGCCAGCACCCGGCTTGGTCCCACATTGGGCATCAGCGCGGGCTTCAACTCGCTGGACGGGGACTGAGCCATGACCAGCCGACGCCGTTTCCTTACCGGCCTCGCCGCCGCCAGCATTGCACCTTTACGCGGCTGGGCAGCGGTCGGTGCACCGGAATTTCTGGCTGCCGGACTGTTTGCCGACGGCACTTATCGGCTGGCGGGGCTGAATGAGCGTGGCATGATCCTATTCTCTCTGCCCCTGCCCGCCCGCGGCCACGCGGCGGCGGCGCATCCGCATCTGGCGCGGGCTGTCGCCTTTGCCCGCCGACCGGGTACCTTTGCGCTTGTCATTGACTGCGCCGAAGGCCGCGTTGCTGCACAATTGCAGGCCCCGGCAGGCCGGCATTTCTATGGCCACGGCACGTTTTCGCAAGATGGCAGCCGGTTCTTCACCACAGAAAATAACTATGACGCCGCGCAAGGTGCGATCGGCGTCTGGGACGCCGCCAGCTTTGAGCGGTTGGGTGAATTTCCATCCGGCGGCACAGGCCCGCACGACATGAGGTTGATGCCCGACGGCACAACGCTTGTCATTGCCAATGGCGGTATCGCGACCCACCCGGATACAGGCCGAACCAAGCTGAACCTGCCCATGATGCAGCCCAACCTGACTTTTACCGATATGGCGGGTCAGGTGCTGGAACAAGTCGAGCTGCCGCGAGCACTCCACAAGAATTCGATCCGCCATCTGGCGGTGCGCAAGGACGGTCTGGTGGGGTTTGCGATGCAATGGCAGGGTAGCGTGACCGAACATCCAGCGTTGCTGGGGCTGTACCGCAGAGGCGAGGCACCACGCCTGATTTCTGCGCCTGTGACCGAGCAGAGCGCGGTAAAGGGCTATGCAGGCAGCATCGCCTTCTCCAGAAAGGGGGACAGCGTCGCAATCACCTGTCCGCGTGGCAACAGGCTGCATCGGTTCGACGTCGATAATGGCGAATTTGCGGCGGCCTATGCCCTGGAAGATGTTTGCGGGCTGGGCACCGGACGAGAGGGGCTGATGTTCACCACCGGCACCGGCGCGTTCGGAATCCTGTCCGATGCCCCCGCCATTACCGCGCGCGCGGACTGCCGGTGGGACAACCACCTGATCCCCATTCGGTCTTTGGGATGAAATTCGGCAATGCCTGTCGCATAGTTTACACTTGGACGAATCAAATTGCTGCCGTATTGGCGGGCGCAAAACCGGCACCCGAACCACAAGGACTGACCTGATTGAAACAGACGCCCGACGCACCGCATTCCATCTACGGGGTTGAAAAATGGGGCAAAGGCCTCATCGAGGTGACGGAACGGGGCGAGATCGGCCTGCGCAACCCTCTGACCCCCGAGGCGGCTGCGATCAGCCTGCCCGACATTCTCAGCGATCTGGATGAACGCGGCATCAAAGCCCCCATGGTCCTGCGCGTCAGTTCCTATCTCGAAAACGAGATTGCCCATATCAACGAAAGCTTCGCTGAGGCGATTGAACGGACCGGCTACAAGGGCAGCTATCGCGGCGTGTTCCCGATCAAGGTGAACCAGCAGGCGCAGGTGGTCGACCGGATCGTCGAGTTTGGCAAGAAATACAACTATGGGCTCGAAGCCGGGTCGAAGCCCGAACTGGTGATTGCTCTGGCCCATCGACTTGCACGCGAGGCGCTGATCGTCTGCAACGGGGTCAAAGATACCGAGTTCGTCCAGCTGGCCATCCTTAGCCGCAAGATAGGTTTCAACACCGTGATCGTACTGGAAAGCCCGAAAGAGGCCGACACGGTAATTCAGGTCTATAACGAGCTGGGCATCGAACCCCTGATCGGTGTGCGGGTGAAACTGACCAACCAGATCAGCGGAAAGTGGGAAGAAAGCTCGGGCGATCGTTCGGCCTTTGGCATGAATACCGACCAATTGGTTGCCGCCGTGGACAAGCTGAAGGCGGCGGGTCTGCTGCATTGCCTGAAGCTGCAGCACTCGCATCTGGGCAGCCAGGTGCAGGACGTGAACGACGTACGCCGCGCCGTGGGTGAGGCCTGCCGGTACTACACCGAACTGACGCGCGAGGGCGTGCCACTGACCCATCTGGACCTCGGCGGCGGCATGGGCGTCGACTATACGGGCGAGAAGAAGGCCGCCGAGAATTCAATCAACTACACAGTCGAGGAATACTGCGCCAACGTCGTGGAAACCGTCGCCTACGCAATGGACGAGGCCGAGGTCGCCCACCCGACACTGGTTACCGAAAGCGGGCGCGCTGTGGTGGCGACTTCGTCGATGCTGCTGTTCAACGTGCTCGAGAGCACGCTCTATGACGCACCCAACGGCCCCGACGTGGAACCGGACGATCACCATCTGGTCTCAGACCTCGCTGCCGTGCATGGTTATCTCAGCAAAGACCGCCTGCAGGAATGCTGGAACGACGCCACGTTCTACCGAAACGAACTACGTGCTTTGTTCCGTCGGGGTTACGTGGATCTGCGCCAGATGGCCCGCGCCGAACGCATCTATCTGTCGCTGATGTCCCGCCTCAAGGCGCTGGCCGCATCCGACGATCTGGAAACCGACGTGGATGACCAGCTTGAGAAAGTGGCCGATATCTACCACTGCAATTTCTCGCTGTTTCAATCTCTTCCGGATGTCTGGGCCATCGACCAACTGCACCCGATCGTGCCGCTGCAAAGGCTGAACGAAACCCCGGACCGCCGCGCGGTCCTGTCCGACATCACCTGCGACAGCGACGGCAAGATCGACCGGTTCATCCTCGCAGATGGCGTTTCCCCCAGCCTGCCGGTGCATTCCCTGCCCCATGAGGGCGAGTATTTCATGGGCGTCTTTTTCGTCGGCGCCTATCAGGAAACATTGGGCGATCTGCATAACCTGTTCGGCGACACCAACGTGGTCACCATCGACCTGAGGGCAGATGGTGGGTTCGACCTGTTGCATGAGCAAGAAGGCGACACGATCAGTCAGGTCCTGTCTTACGTTGAATTCGACCCTCAAGACTGCGTCGCCGCATTCCGTAAAATGGTAGACGAGGCGATCTCGACCGGTACTCTGAAAGCCAAGGACCGCAAAACCCTGATGAGCGCCTATCGCGACTCGATCAACGGCTACACCTATTACGAATAACCCCTTGAGAGGAGACTACCCCATGGGCAAAACACTGGTTGTCGGCGCAGGCGGCGTATCCCACGCAGCCGTGCACAAGATGGCGATGAACTCGGACATCTTCACCGAAATCACGCTGGCCAGCCGCACGAAATCGAAATGCGACGCCATCGCCGCAGCCGTGAAAGAACGCGTCGGCGTTGAGATCAAGACCGCCGAGCTGGACGCCTACAAGGTCGAAGACACTGTCAAACTGATCAAGGAAACCGGGGCCGAGATCCTCGTGAACCTCGCCCTGCCCTATCAGGATCTGGTGCTGATGGATGCCTGCCTTGAAGCTGGCATCCACTATCTCGACACCGCGAATTACGAGCCCGAGGACGAGGCCAAGTTCGAATACCATTGGCAATGGGCCTATCAGGACAAGTTCAAAGAGGCGGGCCTGACCGCCATCCTCGGCTCGGGCTTTGATCCGGGCGTGACCAGCGTGTTTGCCAAATGGCTCAAGAAACACAAGCTGGACACGATCCGCCAGATCGACGTTCTGGACGCCAATGGCGGCAGCAACGATCAGGAGTTTGCCACCAACTTCAACCCTGAGATCAACCTGCGCGAAGTGCTGGCCGAGGTGCGTCACTGGGAAGGTGGCGAATGGAAACACTCCCCCGCCATGACCCATAAGGTCGAGTTCGACTTCCCCGCCATCGGCCCCAAGAACATGTACCTGATGTATCACGAGGAGCTGGAGTCGCTCTCGACCCACTTCCCCGAGATCGAGCGCGCCCGTTTCTGGATGACCTTCGGCGACGCCTACATCACCCACGCCAAGGTGCTGGAGAACGTCGGCATGACCCGTATCGACCCGGTGATGCATGACAGCAAGGAAATCATCCCGATCCAGTTCCTGAAAACCCTGCTGCCCGATCCCGGCGATCTTGGCGCGGAAACCAAGGGCAAAGCCTGCATCGGCGACATCGCCACAGGTCAGGCCAAGGACGGCTCGGGCGAGAAAACCTATTACATCTACAACATCTGCGACCACGAGGAATGCTACGCCGAGGTCGGCTCCCAGGCCGTCAGCTACACCACCGGCGTCCCCGCCATGATCGGCGCGGCGCAAGTCCTGAAAGGCAATTGGCGCGATCCCGGCGTCTGGAACATGGAACAGCTCGACCCGGATGATTTCATGGACATGCTGAACGAACACGGCCTTCCTTGGCAGGTCCACGAGCTTGACGGCCCGGTCGAGTTCTGATCCGCCTTAGCTTCATCTGGCTAAAAATATCCCGGGGGTCCGGGGGCAGCGCCCCCGGCCTCTCCAAAACTCGGAGACGCCGGATATGTCCGACATGATGACCACACAAGCCGGAGATGCCGGAGCCTTCCGCAATTTCGACCTGACCCGCGTTCCCACGCCCTGTTTCGTGGTCGACGAAAAAGCGGTCGAACGCAACCTGACCATCCTATCCGATATCGGCGCCCGCTCAGGCGCGCATGTGCTCGGCGCGCTCAAGGCGTTTTCGATGTTCTCACTGGCCCCGCTGGTGCGCCAACACCTCGGCGGCACCTGCGCGTCTGGCATCTACGAGGCACGTCTGGGCCGCGAAGAATATGGTGGCGAAGTTGCAACCTTCTGCGCCGGATACAAAGACGCGGACATCGACGACATCCTGTCCCTGTCCGACCACATCATTTTCAACTCTCCGGCGCAAAAGGACCGGTTCTTCGCAAAGGCCCAAGCCGCAAACGTTCAGGTCGGCCTGCGCATCAACCCGGAACATTCCGAAGGCGAGATCCCGAAATACGACCCCTGCGCGCCATGTTCGCGGCTGGGAACGCCGGTCAGTCAATTGACCGCAGAAGCTCTGCACGGGGTCGACGGCCTGCACATGCATACACTCTGCGAACAAGGGTTCGAGCCGCTGCAACGCACGTGGGCGGCTGTCGAACCAAAACTCAGGCCATTCATGGGCCAGCTCAAATGGCTGAATTTCGGCGGCGGTCACCACATCACCCGCGACGATTACGACCGTGAGGGTCTGGTGGCTTTCATCAAAACCATACGCGAGGCATATGGCGTCGACGTCTACCTCGAACCCGGTGAGGCCGTCGCCCTGGACGCAGGCATTCTGGTCGGAGAAATCCTTGACCTGCCCACCAATGGCATGAACCTCGCCATCACCGATATCTCAGCCACCTGCCACATGCCCGACGTGATCGAGGCCCCTTATCGGCCCGCCCTGATGGACGAGGCCGAAGCTGGCCACACCTACCGCCTCGGCGGCCCCTCCTGTCTGGCCGGTGACGTGATCGGCGATTACACATGGGACCAACCGCTTGAGATCGGCCAACGCTTTGCCTTCCTTGATCAGGCGCATTATTCGATGGTCAAGACCAACACCTTCAACGGTGTTCCGCTGCCAGCCATCGCACTGTGGAACAGCGAAACGGACGAGCTGAAGATCATCAAGCAGTTCGGCTATGACGATTTTAAGGACCGCCTTTCATGAGCATTTTCCTCGACAGTGAACTGACCGCATCCGAGCGTACCGAGGACGCCCGGTTCCGTGTGATCCCGGTGCCGCTGGAACGTACTGTCTCGTACGGTTCGGGTACAGCCAAAGGCCCCGCGGCCATCATCGAGGCGAGCAACGAGTTGGAACGCATCACCGGCCATTCAGAGCCTTGCGTCGAAGGAATCTTCACCGAGGAAGAACTGGATTGCGATGCCGCGCTGCCCGAAATCATGGAACGCCTCGCCCAGCGCACCGAGGCTGCCGTGCGTGCGGGCAAGGTGCCGGTGACCCTGGGTGGTGAGCATTCGCTCAGCTATGGCGCGGTGATGGGCGTGGCGCGCGCACTGAACCAACCCGTCGGTATCGTTCAGATCGACGCCCATGCCGATCTTCGCAATGCCTATCAGGGCGAGAAGCACTCCCACGCTTCGGTCATGCACCTTCTGGCCGAGGAAGGCATCCGTCTGGCCCAGTTCGGCGTCCGCGCCTTTTCGACTGAGGAAGCCAAAAGCCGCCTGAAGAACCGCGTCTTCCATGTGGACGCCGAAGAGCTGGTCATCGGCAACATCCACGCAATCGACCTGCCCGAAGATTTCCCCGAGCTGGTCTATGTCAGTTTCGATGTGGACGGGCTGGACCCGTCGCTGATGCCCGCCACGGGAACGCCCGTTCCCGGGGGGCTTGGCTATTACCAAGCCCTGCGGCTGGTGGAACACGCCCTGAAGGGCCGCAAATGTGTGGGCTTTGACGTGGTCGAGCTGGCCCCGGACGGCAATGCCGCCTGGGATTTTACTGCTGCACAGATCGTCTATCGTCTGATGGCGGCCTGTTAAGATCAGGCCGTCGTCAATTCACGCGCATTATTGCGGGCGGAGCGCTTGAAGATAGGACGCCCGGCGATCGACAGAAACAGGCCGGACAATGCCACACCGATTAGCGCGGGCAGATAGAGCAGGAACCAGAGCCGGGGATCGTCAATCACCACAGGCGAAACGAATCCCCGAACGCCCTCGAGCAGAACGAGTATCGTGAACGCAGCAAGAATCTGCGGCCACAGACCAAAGCGCGAGAAACTGCCCAGCATCAGCGCCGAATAGCCCACCAGCGCAACCGCGATGCAAATGGCAATCCACGAAAATCTCTGGTGCAGTTCCTCGACCAGCTGCCCGACGGAGTGTTCGTCGGATTTGGCAACGGCTTCTATATCCCGCAAAAGCTCAAAGGTCGGTATCGCCTCACGGCTGCGATTGCCGATATCGGCGTTGCTGGCCAGCTCGGAAATGTCATACGAGGCGTCTTCGAACAGCGTTGACGACAGTGTATTGCCTTCCTGATCGAACCGGAGCGCCACCCCATCCAGCATCACCAGATGGATACCCGAACTCTGGTTGACCAGATAGGCCGTGGTGCTGGAATAGCTGACCGGATTGGCTTGGTCCCGGCGGTCCGAAACAAAGACTTCGTGCAAGGTTCCGTCCAGCTCGATATCGCCAATATACACTGTTACCCCTTCCGCAGGATGCAGAAACTCACCCTCATTGAGCAGCTGCGCGGTGACATCACCTGCCACTTCGGCCTGACGTTGTTCCAGCTGTTCAACGGATGCGGGTCGCAAGAACACGCTGATCACGGCCATCATCAAACCTGCGCTCAGCCCGAACATGAGAACCGCGCGGGCCAGTCGCCACGGGCTGGACCCAGTGGCCAGCATCACCGACATTTCACTTTCGCGGCTCAGCCGGTTGGTGGCGTAAACGGCGGCGGCGAACACCGCCATGGGCATAACTGTTCGGATCAGCGTCGGCAGGGTCAGCGCTGTGAATTCCAGGAATACCATCGCCGATTGGCCACCGCTGATCACCCGGTCAAACAGGCTGACCGAGCGGGTGATCCAGAAGACTCCCACCAGCACGAGGGTGAAAAATCCGAACAGCACCAGCATCTGCCGCAGGAAGTACCCATCAAAACGCGACATGCGACCTCTTTGTTGGCTGTTCGTGTCGTGAGCGGACTTTAAGCCATTCGGCTGGCCGAGGAAACCGGGATTACGCTATCACCCGTCACCGGGATCAGGATGCGATGATGCCACAACCACTGCACAAGCTGCGCGGCTTGAGTGGCCTCCAGCGTGGCCGACCAGTGCGCGGTGAGTGCCCGCTGCGTCATCGGATCGGGGAGGTGCTGTAACAGCTGGGCCACCGGCGCGCCTTCCAGATTCGCCACCGGGCGCGGCAGATTCGGGTGGGACAGTACCAGGCCGGGTTCGATCCGTGTCGCGGTTTGCACACCGGAAATTGCAATTCTTGCCTCGGGAGACAGTTGCAGGGGTTGCTCATCGGTCAACCGGGCGGGGTTTTGATTGGGGAGTGGCGGTTTCAGCCAATCGA
>JAUHYC010000007.1 GCA_030426685.1 Alphaproteobacteria bacterium | reverse complement strand
CTGTGCCAGCGACACCCAGTCGGACGGCGCAGTGTAATCCAGACCCTGTGTGAGAGCCTGCAATGACAGCTTGGCATCTCCAACAACCGGCAGCGACATATGCTTGCCCGCATCATGTCGCGCTGCGTTGATCGAGATGAACTGGGCGTCCTTGGCAAAGGCTGTCCACGACCCGGTTGTGAAATCCTGCAACCGGGTGCCGATGGCCAGGATCACATCCGCCTGCTCGGCTATCGTATTCGCACTGTCCGATCCGGTTACGCCAATCGGGCCGACATTCAGTGGATGCGTGGCCAGAAAATTGGCGCGCCCGGCGATGGTTTCAACCACCGGGATCTGGTGCTTTTCGGCGAACTCGGTCAACTCGGCGACGGCTTGCGAGTATTGCACGCCGCCGCCCGCGATGATCATTGGGCGTTTCGCACCTTTCAGAACGGCTGCCGCATCGGCAACCTCGTCCACATCGGGCGCTTGGCGGCGAATGCGATGCACCTTCTTCTCAAAGAATTTCACCGGATAGTCATAGGTCCAACCCTGCACATCCTGCGGCAAACCCAGAAAGGCCGGGCCACAATCGGCGGGGTCCAGCATGGTTGCGATGGCGGCAGGCAGAGATTGAATCACCTGCGCCGGATGCGTGATGCGGTCCCAGTACCGGCTGACCGGCTTGAACGCATCATTCACGCCGAAGGTCGGATCATTGAAATTCTCCATCTGCTGCAGCACCGGGTCGGGCAGGCGGGTGATGAAAGTATCGCCGCACAGCATCAGCATCGGTAGGCGGTTCGCATGGGCCAGACCGGCAGCCGTCAACAGATTCGCGGTGCCAGGTCCGGCGCTGGCCGTGCAGAACATGAAGCGTTGGCGCAGCCACTGTTTGGCATAGCCAGCAGCCGCGAATCCCATGCTCTGTTCGTTCTGTCCACGATAAAGTGGCAGCTCGTCTTGTACGGTGTTCAGCGCCTCACCCAGACAGGTGACGTTGCCATGGCCAAATATCCCGAACCCCCCGCCACATAGGCGATGCTCTTTCCCGTCGATCTCGATGAACTGGTTGGAAAGCCAGCGAATGATCGCCTGTGCCGTGGTCAGATAAACAATGTCTTGTTGTGCGGACATGCTTGCGGGTTCCTTACGAAAATGCGGCGCAATGCCGAATGCAGCTTGCGGGTTTTCTAATCTCAGGATACAAGTTTTGCAACCGGTTGCAATGGTTTTCGAAAATAACGGGAGGGCGCTGGAATGGCAAAGATCGGCATTGGCATTCTTGGTGGCGGATATATGGGCAAAGCGCATGCGGTTGCCATGTCCTCGGTGGGGCCTGTATTCAACACAACTCTGCGTCCACGGCTTGAGATGGTGTGTGCATCCACGCCGGAAAGTGCTGAACGGTACCGGCAGGCCTATGGTTTTGCCCGCGCGACCGATGATTGGCATGTGCTGGTGAATGACCCAAAGGTCGAGGCGATCGTCATCGCCACGCCGCAGGAAACCCATCGTGAAATCGCGCTGGCCGCATTTGCGCTGGGCAAGCCGGTGCTGTGTGAAAAACCTTTGGGCGCATCAATGGAAGACGGTGCTGCGATGGTGTCGGCTGCCGAAAAATCCGGTGCCGCGAATATGGTTGGCTTCAACTACATCCGCACACCAGCCAGCCAGCATGCCCGTCAGTTGATAGCCGATGGAGAGATCGGAGACATAACCTGGTTCCGTGGCGAGCACACAGAAGATTTCTATGCCGATCCGCAAGCCCCGGCAACATGGCGCACGACGGGCATGTCCAACGGTACCATGGGTGATCTGGCCCCGCATATGGTTAACGCCGCGCTGGCCCTGATCGGGCCGATAACCCGCGTCATGGCCGAAGTAGAGACTGTTCACAAACAGCGCCCAGGTGGTGACGTGACCAATGACGACCACGCCCAGATGATGGTGCGGTTCAAAAACGGAGCGATGGGAGCGATGTATTTCAGCCGCATCGCAACGGGCCGCAAGATGGGCTACGCCTATGAAATCAGCGGCACAATGGGCGCGATTCGCTTTGATCAGGAGGATCAGAACGCCTTGTGGCTCTATCGCATGGACGGCCCCGAATCTGAGCGTGGCTTTCGCAAAATCCTGACCGGCCCCGCACATCCGGATTATGAACCCTTCTGTCAGGGACCCGGCCATGGCACGGGCTATCAGGATCAGATCATCATCGAAGCACGCGATTTCCTGCGCGCGATTGAAACTCGCAAACCGGTCTGGCCAACTTTCCGGGACGGGCACGAGGTCAGCCGGGTCATTGCGGCGGCGCTTGCGTCGTCGTCGGATGAATGTTGGAAAAACATCAACGATTTCTGAGCATCGGGGACAAGAATAAATGAGCATCAGAATTGGCAATGCGCCCTGTTCCTGGGGCGTGGAATTCGCGCAGGACCCGCGCAATCCACCCTGGAAATCCGTTCTCAGCGACTGTGCTGAAGCGGGTTACAAGGGCATCGAACTGGGCCCGGTAGGGTTCATGCCCGAAGACCCGGCAATCTTGGCCGACGCACTGGCCGAGCATGATCTGGAATTGATCGGCGGTGTCGTGTTCCGCAACTATCATGACCCCAATGCGTGGGCGGATGTTCTGGACGCCACCCATCGCACCGCCCGCGCCCTGAAAGCGCATGGAGCGGAGCATCTGGTGTTGATCGATGCGATCTCTCCGCGGCGGGCACCAACCGCTGGGCGCGCAGATGAAGCCGAACAGATGGATAGGTCTGAATGGACCGCCTATCGCCACCGTATCGCCGAAAGCGCCCGGATTGGTACCGAGGAATATGGGCTAACAGTTGGCATTCACGCCCATGCCGCCGGTTTCATGGATTTCGAGCCCGAGCTTGTCCGGCTGCTGGAAGAAGTGGATGAAAGCCTGCTGAAGATCTGCTTTGACACCGGTCACCATTCTTATGCAGGCTTCGATCCGGTTGATTTCATGACACGATATGTCGGTCGGATTTCATACATGCACTTCAAGGATATCTCACCGAGTGTGAAAGCCGATGTAATCGCCAAGCGCACGGGGTTCTATGACGCTTGCGGTCAGGGGATCTTCTGTAATCTGGGCGAAGGTGATGTCGACCTGCCTGCGGTTCGTCAGGTTCTGTTGGATGCGGGTTACACGGGGTGGTGTACGGTCGAGCAGGATTGCGATCCGACGCTGGATCCGGATCCGCTCGGCGATGCGCGAAAGAACCGCGAATACCTTGAATCCATAGGTTTCTGTTAAGGAGGGCCAGACCATGACCAAGCTGAAATGGGGCATGATCGGTGGAGGAGAAGGCAGCCAGATCGGACCGGCGCACCGATTGGGGGCGCTGGCGGATGGGCGGTTTGAATTCACCGCCGGGGCGTTGGATCACCGTCCCGATATCGGGCGTGAATACGCGCAGCGCCTTGGCATTGCCGCAGACCGTGCCTATGGCGACTGGGCTGAAATGCTGGAAGGTGAGCGTGGGCGTGATGACCGCATCGATCTGGTCACGGTGGCGACGCCGAACGCCACGCATTTCGAGATCACCAAGGCGTTCCTCGAGGCAGGCTTCAACGTACTCTGTGAAAAGCCGATGACCATGACGGTGGAAGAGGGCGAGGAGATCGTCAAAGTCGCTGAGATGTCGGGTAAAATCTGTGCGGTCAACTATTGCTACTCTGCCTATCCGATGGTGCGTCAGGCGCGGGCGATGGTGCGCGCGGGTGAGATCGGCAAGATCCGTCTGGTCGTGACCAATTTCAGCCACGGCCACCATGGTGACGCGACAGATGCCGATAACCCAAGGGTCCGCTGGCGTTATGATACCGCAATGGCCGGAGTCTCGGGGCAGTTTGCCGATTGCGGCATTCATGCGCTGCATATGGCCGGGTTCATCGCGGATGATGAGGTCGCGACCCTGTCGGCGGATTTTGCATCGACCATTGCCAGCAGGGAGCTGGAAGACGATGCGATGGTGAATTTCCGCATGTCCAATGGCGCAGTGGGCCGGCTGTGGACCTCATCCGTGGCAATTGGCCGCCAGCACGGGTTCGACATTCAGGTGTTTGGTGAAACCGGCGGATTGCGCTGGACCTCCGAACAGCCCAACCAGTTGATCTATACACCTGTTGGCGGCCGCACCCAGATCATCGAAAAGGGTGAGGGTGGGTTGCACGAAGACGCGCAGCGTCTGAGCCGCGTGGCGATCGCGCATCCCGAAGGCTTCCCGTTGGCGGTGGCGAATATCTATTGCGACCTGGCCGATGCTATCGCGGGTGAAACACGCGACGGGTTGCCCAATGCGGCAGACGGCGTGCGTTCGATGGCGGCGGTTCACACGGCTGTGGCCTCGGCGAAAGAGGGTGGGGCCTGGTTGGATGCGCGCCCGCCGATGTTCCGCTGATCCTAAGGGGCGGGGCGCAAGGTGCCCCGCTCGACCACCGAACAGGGAAATATCCGCGCCTCTGGATTGCGATCCGGTTCGTTCAGGGTGGAAACCATCAGCTCGATCGATGAGTTTACGATCTGTTGGATGGGCTGATGAATGGTGGTGAGGTCAATATTTTCCCACCGTGCCATTTCCATGTCGTTCAGGCCGATGATCCCGATGTCATCGGGCACATTCAGGTCGCTATCCAGAATCGCCGACAGCGCACCGATGGACAACACGTCGTCCCCGCAGAAATATGCCTCGGCGGGTTTGGATTTGAGCAGGCGAAGCATCTCACGCCGTCCGGCATCGAAGGAATAGGCGTCGGCGAAAGAGCAAGTCACGCTGATCCGGGGATGCAGCGCCATCTCGGACATGAAACCGGAATGCCGGTCTTGCGTCGAAGTTGCGGCCTCGGGACCGCCGAGGAATGCCACCCTTGAATAGCCGCGTTCCATCAGTGCGCGCGCGGCCATGCGACCGCATTCCACGTTGTCGATTCCGACCACGTGAACCTGGGGTGACGCGGAAGACCGGCCAAAGCTGTGCACCACCGGTACGCCTGCGTCCCGAAAGGCTTTGGCAAAGCCCGGAGGCAATGTGGATGAGGCAACAACCACACCGTCGACGGAATATTGGCGCAGCATCCGTACCGAATTTGCGGGATCGACCTCATCCGTCAGGTTGACCAGCAGGGGGCGCAGGCCGCGGTCCTGCAGGCCACGGGTGAACAGGTCAAAAACTTCCAGAAAGATCGGGTTGTGGAAGTTGTTCGAGACCAGCCCGATCAGCTTGGTCCGCCCGGTCGTTAACGAAGACGCCAGCGCATTCGGACTATACCCCAACTCCTGCGCGGCCTTCTCGACCTTGCGGCGCATCTTGGCAGAAACCGATGCGCCATCCGTGAAAGTGCGTGACACCGCGGATCGGGACACACCCGCGCGTTCTGCAACCTCTTTCAACGTGACAGCCATGTTCTGCCCGACCTTCTCCAGCTATGTAACGGACCTATTACCTGCATTTATGAGCAGATACAGTATGAATCACTTCCGCTCTATTGTGCAACCGCTTGCAAAACTTGCAGTTGTGCTGTGACCCGGAATGAAGGGATGGGGCGCATCACCTGTTTCCGAGGTGAAAATGAGCCTCTGGCGCGGCCTGAATTTCGAACCCTGATCAGACGCGAGCAGTTGCTGTGTCGATAGAAATTGGGTCGGCAGGTAAGTTATGCCGGATATCCCGCAAATCTGCTTTTAAAAGGCGATGGCATCAGTGGTGTGCTAATGGTTTGGGCTTGGGTTCGGTTCCGGGTACCGGTCGCATGGTGGCGATCAGTTCAGCGACCTTGAGACCGAATTTGCGCATCTCTGACCGGTTCATGATCGCGCCGTTATCAGTCAGATACATCCAGTCGATGACGTCCAACTCATGCCCTCCGGCCTCTTCGGGCAGCGTGATCCGGTAGGTTAGTTTGACGGTCGAACCCGAAATCACCCCCTTGCCTTCACCCACGATGTCATCTGCGGTCGCGGTAAAGGTATTTCCGGAGCCCAATGACAGATTCCATTTGCGGGTCATCTGCTTGCCGTTGGAATAGGTAAAGACCTCGGACAAGGTGCCGGTATTGCCCTGCCATTCACCCACCATGCGTGCGACAAAGCTGTTCGTCATCTTGCCGTTCGGGCCGTAGATCAATCCTTCTGACAGGATCTCTCCGTTCAAGTTTTCCTTAAGCGAAAACGCAGGTCCGGTTTGGGAATAATCCGATGGGGTTTGTGATCGGAAACTGAGGAACCGGTCCTTGGCAGCTATTAGCGCAAAGACACCGATCAAGAGAAGCAGGATAAGTTTCATTGGGCAGAGACCTTTGTCGGCAGTGTCAGAACCATCCCGAACGCGCCGAGTTTGAGAATGCAGGGAAGCACCGCATAGGCGAGGTTGAGTGTATTCAACGCGTGTATCGAATTGCTTTGCCCCGGAGTGAAGCCGCTGCGTTCCAGCAGCGGCAAAGTGAAGAAAGCGGCCAGCGCAAGCGCCAGTTTGCCCGCGAATGACCAGATGCCAAATGCGGCCGCGGCGTTTAGCCCAGCGCGCGTCAGGACGACCGAGAACATGGCAGGTAACACCACCATATCCGCCCCCAACGCAGCCCCCGAAGTGAGGCAGATGGCGGCGAAACCAGCCAGATTCCCGGGTTCAAGTAGGGCGGCGCCGATGAACCCAATAATCGCCAGTGGCATCGCGATCATAAGAGTCTGTTTCGGGCCAATCCGGTTGCTGAGCCCTGCCCAGAGCGGCACGCTGGCCCCGGCGCTGAGAAAGAACAGGATCAGCAGCGGCCCGGCCTTGCCCGGCAGTTGCAACCGGTCTTCGACAAAGAACAGAAACAGGGTCGAGGTGATGGCCACGGGAAGGCTGTTTACCAAGGCGAGCGCGAGCAGCCGCAGCGCTCCGGCCTGTCCAAGCCCAGCAAAAGACAGACCCTGCCCGGTGATCGGCGTTCTGCGCCAGATTGGTAGCGTCGAGGCCAGCGTCACAACTGCCAGCATCCCGAGAAACAGACCAAATGCCGGATACCCCTGCGCCCCGGCCCCCGCCGCGACAAACAGGGCAGGTGCGGCGGCGGCGATCACTACTCCGGCCAGCTGCCCGCCCTCTCGGTATGCTGCCAAAGTCATCAGCTCTTTCGGAGTTGCTCGTTTGGCAAGCGTCGCGCTGCGGCCATAGAGCAGGATCGTCCCGAGGCTATAAGCGGAGAACAAAAGGACAAGAATCGAGACTAATAAGGCGATACTGGCCCCCTGTGGCAGGCCGAAGAGCAGGGGAAACCCAACGGCAAGTCCAAGCGCCGCGATTGCAGCAAATACAATCTGCCCACCGGGCCAGCGATCAATTGCCCAGCCGATCAATGGGTCCTGCACCAGATCGATCAGACGAACCAGCAGCAGCACGGTCCCGATCACCCCCAGCCCGATGCCCAGATTGACAGCGGCAAAACGCGGCAGGTGGATGTAAAGCGGGATACCCGCCGCAGCAAGCATCAGCGCATAGAGGCTGACACGCGGATACTGCATCAGTTCCCTCGTAACGCCTGCGTAAACGCAGCGGACCGGGTGTTTTCCCCCAGAAAGATCGACATGAAGCTGCGTTTGATACCCGGATAGGACATTGTGCAGGTCTTCTGCCCATTGAGCCAGAAGCCAACTCTGTTCGGACCCTGTGAAACCGCCAGATACCGGTCCCCCTTTCTGACTGATCTGAAACAGGCCTCAAACTGATCGCGGACGGGCGCCGCGCGCCCAATCCGCTCCATCTCGTCCATAGAGGAACTAACCAGTGCTTTTTTGGTCAGGTTGTGGCGATAGCGCAGTTCGAGCCCAAAGTCCCGGTTCCAATCCAGTGGCGCCCCTCCTGGCGTGAACAGTTGCGCGTCATACAGTGGCAGGCCCAGAAATCGATATGTGGCCTGGCCACGCAGTTCGGCATCACCAAGAGCGCCAAAAACAGGCGACGCCGCCAGCCTGCCCGCATTCAACAGTATCAGCAACACCAGCGCTGCGCCGAAGTTAAGCCGATACAGGAATGGCAGGGGTGTTCTCAGAAAAGCCATTGTCAGCTCCGATAATTTGCGGGATGCCGGTGATGCGTTCAACAACATGCATCGCGCTGGCAATCCCGTCTTCGTGAAAGCCATGCCTGTTATAGGCACCGGCAAACCAGGTTCGGTTACGTCCCTGCATCTCACGGATCTGCCCCTGGGCGCGTAGGGCGGCTTTGTCGAACACTGGATGGGCGAACTCGACCACATCATAGATTTTGTCCGCGGGAATCTCGGATGCGGCGTTCAGCGATACAAACAGCGGGTCGCAGTCTGGAATGTTCTGAAGCCGGTTCATCCAGTATGTGACCCCAACATTGCCCTTTTGCGACCGATAGGTCCAACTGGACCAACAGGCGCGGCGCCGGGGCATCTGGTGCGGATCACAATGTAGGATGGCTTTGTTCGGTTGGTATTTGATCGCGCCGAGGGCAGCTTTCTCACCTTCGGTCGCGGCATCGCCGAGAATGGCGAGGGACTGATCGGAATGGGTTGCCAGGACTATTTCGTTAAACAGATCGGCCTCGCCGCCTGCATGGACGCTCACGCCCAGATCATGCCGTTCGATTCGCTGCACGGGCGAGGCCAGACGGATGTCAGAGCCACGTGCGCGCAACGCGGCCTCGATCCGGCGGACATATTCGATGCTTCCGCCTTTCACGGTGTACCACTGATGCTGATTGGCGCGACCCGAGGCCAGCAGCGCATGGTTGCGGAAGAACTGCACCAGGGAACGGGCGGGGAACTGATCGACAAACTCAACCGGGGTTGACCAGATCGCACCGCACATGGGCATCAGATAATTGTGCCGGAACCAATGGCCGAGGCGCAGCTGATCCACCAGCTCTCCGATCGTGGTGTCATCGTTTCGCGCAGCTTCCGGGGCTTCTTTGCCAAAGCGCAGGATGTCGGCGATCATCTTGTAATAGGCCGGTCGCGCCAGATTGCGTTTCTGCGCGGTCAGGGTTCGCAGACTGTTCAGGCCATATTCGATGCGTCCATTGTCGATGGAGGCGCCGAAACTCATTTCGCTTTTGGTGACCGGCACGTCCAGGGCGTCGAACAACCGGGTCAGATAAGGATAGGTCATGTAGTTGAAAACGATGAACCCGGTGTCAACCGGTTGATCACCGTTGCGACCGGCCATGACCGTGCGGGCGTGTCCACCCAACCGGGGCTCGGCCTCGTACAAGGTGATATCGTGACTTTCCGACAGATAGTAGGCTGCAGAGAGACCTGAAATGCCTGCACCAATAATGGCGATCTTCTTACGTGCGCCCCGGGTTTCGTCGAACATTTAATCCTCGTTATCCTGCATTTTACAATAGGATACGTGGGAACAGGGCTTATGGATCAATCTACCCGAAAGTTTTTGCAATCTTGCTGCGCTGTGATGTGGATTTGGACGCTGCAAGGTTTGTCGAAGGGGGGTGATCCAACCTTGCGATTGAGACGTAAACGACTCAGCAGAACAGAAATGGCCCAGCTATGAGCAAATTTGACGGCAAAACCTATTGGATCATCGGTGCCAGCACCGGACTTGGCCGTGCATTGGCCGAGGTGCTTCACCGCGAGGGGGCACAACTGGTTTTGTCGGCGCGCAGTTCGGATCGTCTGGCCGAAATCTGCAGGGCGTTGCCGAACACGCGCGCTGTGCCCTTCGATGTGACTGATCTTGACGCGGTCCGTCAGGCCGTGGTCGACGTCGGCCGGGTAGACGGGCTTGTCTATAATGCCGGTACCTATGATCAAATCAGCGTCGCGGATTGGGATACCGAGGCCGCTCTGGCCATCAGTGATGTCAACTATTCCGGCGCGCTGCGGGTTCTGGGTGAAACGGTGCCAGCGTTCGTGCGTGAAGGACGAGGAGATATCACCCTGATCGGTTCGCTGGCCGGGTATCATGGCCTTCCCAACGCGATCTCATACGGGGCGAGCAAGGCGGCGCTGATCTCGCTGGCTGAGACGATGCGGCATGATCTGGCCGGCACCGGCGTGACGGTGCGCATCGTCAATCCCGGTTTCATCAAGACCCGCCTGACCGACAAGAACAGCTTCCGGATGCCCATGCTGATGACGCCCGAAGACGCGGCTGATCGGGTTCTGCGGGCCATGTCGCGCCGCCGCTTTCGCGCCGACTTTCCGGCACCGTTTTCCTGGGTGATACGTCTGATCGACTATTTGCCGGACATTCTGGTTTATCGGGGCAAGTGACTTCAGCCGCAGGTCAGTCTCTGGATGATCCCCGCGCCGTTCACATACACGTTCAGGCGATCAATACGGTAATCCTGTGTTGCGATATCGTCGGGGCCCAGCACGCGCGACCGTTCTGGCAGGCTGGTTTGAATCGTTGCGACCGGCTGACCGATCGCATCCGCAAACGGCTCTCCTTCACAGAAGGCCAGTTCAACCGGAGACTGCTCAGAGGCGGGGATAATTTCCCCGGAGCCATCCGGCGCGGTGCAGGCAGCCAACAAGGGCAGGATCGGAATAATTCGGTGCATTGGCGTTCCTCTTTCCGGCAATGTCGTTTCTGAAATATCAAGGGTTTGGCCAACCTGTCACGAAAGCGCAGTTGAAAACACCCTGCATTTGACGCAGGGTCGGGCAAAACAGACAGGGAGATAAGCACCATGCGCACCCGTGCCGCCGTCGCCGTTCAGGCGGGCAAACCTTTGGAAGTGATGGACGTGAACCTTGAGGGCCCCAAAGCGGGTGAAGTTCTGGTGGAAATCAAGGCCACCGGCATCTGCCACACCGATGAATTCACCCTGTCGGGGGCCGACCCCGAAGGCCTGTTTCCGGCCATTCTGGGCCATGAAGGCGCAGGTGTTGTGGTCGAGGTCGGACCGGGTGTGACCAGCCTGAAGCCGGGCGATCACGTGATCCCGCTCTACACGCCCGAATGCCGCGAATGTGAATACTGTCTGCACCCCAAGACCAACCTGTGTCAGAAAATTCGCGAAACACAAGGCCAGGGCCTGATGCCGGACGGGACGTCCCGGTTCTCGACTCTGGATGGCGATCCGATCCTGCACTACATGGGCTGCTCGACCTTCTCGAACCACACGGTTCTGCCAGAGATCGCGCTGGCCAAGGTGCGCAAAGACGCGCCATTCGACAAGATCTGCTATATCGGCTGCGGCGTGACCACCGGCATCGGTGCTGTTATAAACACCGCCAAGGTGGAAATTGGCAGCCGCGCTATCGTATTTGGTCTGGGCGGTATCGGCCTGAATGTGATTCAGGGCCTGCGTCTGGCCGGAGCAGATCAGATCGTGGGCGTCGACCTGAACCCCTCCAAGGTGGAAATGGCCACGAAATTCGGCATGACCGATTTCGTCAACCCCGCTGAGGTCGAGGGCGATCTGGTCCCCTATCTGGTCAACTTGACCAAGGGCGGTGCGGACTACACATTCGACGCCACTGGCAATGTGGGCGTGATGCGCGATGCGCTGGAATCGGCGCATAAGGGTTGGGGTGAATCGATCATCATCGGCGTGGCACCGGCGGGGGCCGAAATCTCGACCCGTCCCTTCCAGCTGGTCACTGGCCGTTCGTGGCGCGGTACCGCGTTCGGCGGCGCACGGGGCCGGACCGATGTGCCCAAGATCGTCGACTGGTATATGGAAGGGAAGATCGAGATCGATCCGATGATCACCCACACCATGGGTCTGGACGACATCAACCATGGCTTTGACCTGATGCATAAGGGCGAAAGTATTCGGTCAGTTGTGATCTACTGAACGCCCGAAATCGAAGGGGCGGGTTAAACCCGCCCCGTCCGGTCCCTAATTTCAAACCATAGATAGTTATATGAATTGAGGGGCAAAATTGACCAAACAGAGCACAGAGCGCTTGGCCGTTCTGATTGATGCCGAAAATGTTGGCGCAAAGCATGTGGCCGAGATTTTTGAAGAAGTCGCCACGTTGGGCGAAGCCAGCCTGCGCCGAATTTACGGGGATTTTTCCGACGGCACGCCACAGGGTTGGAGCGCAGGGAAACTGGCGGAATACGCCATCGTCCCGCATCAACAATTCGCAAACACATCAGGTAAGAACTCAGGTGATATTGCTTTGGTGATCGATGCGATGGACATCCTGCATTCAGGTCGATTTGACGGGTTCGTCTTGGTCTCGTCAGACAGCGACTTTACTTGGCTCGCCAGCCGCATACGCGAACAGGGGCTAAATGTCTTCGGGATCGGTGAACGTAAAACGCCCAAGGCCTTTGTCGCGGCCTGCAACCGCTTCATCTATATTGAAAATATAGAGAAGACTGAAGTGTCACAACAGTCGGCCACGGCTGGAGGACAAACTGCAAAACAGGACCTGAACCACGCCTATCAATTGATCCGGAACGTCGTGTTGAACACGAACGAGGCTGATGGCTGGGCCAGCCTTTCATTTGTCGGGAGTCAACTGGGCAAGATGTATCCGGATTTCGATTCCCGCACTTATGGACACAAAAGACTGAGTGATCTGGTTCGCGCCATTGATCGCTTCGATAAGAGTGGCACGAATGGGGCGCTCAGGATCCGCTGTAAGGACACCTGAGGGTCTGGTGCTATTCCCCCGGTCTGGACGCCCCCGTATCGGCACGTGGAGAGCGCACCCGCAGGACCGGGGTATTGGCCGAGGTGTTGGCCCGGCTCTCACGCCAAACCACAAAGACGCCGGATGCGATGATGATACTTGCACCAACCGCGACCCAGATATCGGGGTGTTCGCCAAAGAAGATCACGCCAAAAACTGTCGCCCAGATGATCTGGCTGTATTGGCTGGGGGCAACGACACCTGCGGGCGCGGCGCGATAGGCGAGGATGATCAGATGTTGCGCGATCACCGAGAACACTCCGACCAGTGCCATCATGGCCAGATGCAGTAGGGAAGGGGGCTGGTAAACAGCCGGTTGGGCAATGCTCATAACGAGAATGGCCAACAGCAACGGATAGAGGATCAGAACAGCGGACCGCTCTTCATTTCCGATCTTGCGCACCAGAACCGATGCGAACGCGCTGCAGAAGGCTGCGGTCAGAGCGGCCAGATGGCCCAAGGTTATATCAGTCGTGCCGGGGCGCAGGACGATCAGGACACCGATCAGGCCGACGCCAACGGCGGCCCATCTTTGGAAACGGACTACCTCACCCAGAATTGGGATCGAAAGGACCGTGACGATCAACGGGAAAGAAAACAGCAGCGAATAGACCTCGGCCAGCGGCAGAACCGAAAAGGCGTAGAACGCGCAGGACATCGCCGTAATCATTGTTGCCGATCGCAGCAGAACCAACCAAGGATGACGCGGCACGAAATTGCCGGTTGTGCGGTCTGCCAGAATCGTGACTGCCATCGGGACAAAAGAAAACAGCGTGGCGAAAAAGATGATCTGCAGCACCGAATAGGTGCCGCCCAGCACTTTGATCAGCACGTCATGGGTGGCAAAGACCGCAAAACCCAAAAAGGCAAAACCTAGTCCGCGAACGGTGGCGTTTTGAGCGCTCATGTCAGAGGCCTCGGTAAGTGAAGTCGGTTGGGGTGTCAGACGCCTGCTTAGACTCAAAATCATGCGACCGGTAGCCCAAATCTTACCGCTAACATTTTCTGCAGGCGGGGTTGCAGATTTTGCAATGCGCGGGAAACGGGTCGAACGCGAAACCCGCAGTTGTCATGATCGACCGAAATCAAGGAGATGACTCATGCACAGAATTTCAGCCCTTCCGACCGATCAGGTTCAGGCCTATCGCTCCGGTGCGCCGGACGGATATGGCAACCCGCCAGAGCGCGCGATTTCAGATGGCGGAGGGAACCCGTGCCGCCACTGTCTGACCCACATCCCGAAAGGCAAAGAGATGCTGGTACTGGCGCATCGCCCCTTCCCCCGGACCCAACCCTTTGCGGAAACCGGGCCGATTTTCCTTTGTGCAGAGCCTTGCAAGCGGCACGAGGATGCAACGGATTGGCCCGAGGCGCTGACCGCCTCGCCCCGGTATCTGATCAAAGGATACGGATCAGATGACCGGATCGTCTACGGCACCGGGACCATCGCGCCGCAGGCAGAGTTGCAGGAAGCGGCAGCGAATATCTTTGCGCGCGCAGATGTGGCCTATATCCACATCCGGTCGGCGCTGAACAATTGCTATCACGCCCGGATGGATCGCGCCTAAAGTTTGACGCGGTGCAGCCCCCGGCGGGGTTGAGCCGGGTCATCTGCAACCAGATCGTCCGCACTGCTTGAGGTCAGCGCGAGGAACACATCCTCAAGATCGGCTTCTTCGGTGCGGACATCCCGGATGCGGATTCCGGCCTGGCGCACCGATTCCAGAACGCTTTCGGCACTGGTCTGGTTGCTGTGATACTGCAGCACCAGATTACCGTCGTCGCGCAGCGCGGCGGTCACGTTCTCGGCAGTGGGCAGGTTCTGGACCGGTGCGTCAGGCAGGATCACCATGGTGCGCCTGTCCATCCGGCCCAGCAGATTGGCCGTGCTGTCCTGTGCTATTTTTTCGCCGCTATTGATGATTGCGATCTCGTCACACATTTCCTGGGCTTCTTCCAGATAATGGGTGGTCAGAATGATGGTCACACCCTGTTCGTTCAGCTTGCGCACGTTGGCCCAGAGCATTTGGCGCAACTCAATGTCCACTCCGGCGGTGGGCTCGTCCAGCACCAGAATTTTCGGATGATGTACCAGCGCCTTTGCCAGCAACAACCGGCGCCGCATCCCGCCGGACAGGGTGCGGGCATAGGCCTCGGCCTTGTCGCTGAGACCTACCAGTTCCAGAATTTCATCGCTGCGACGTTCCGCTTTGGGCACGCCATAGAGCCCGGCCTGCACCTCAAGCGCGCCGCGCGGGGTGAAGAACGGGTCCAGGTTCAACTCCTGTGGCATCACGCCGATAGCGACACGGGACTGGCGCGGATTCTGGTCCTGATCGTATCCCCAGATTGAGACTGCGCCCGCCGATTTCACCACCAAGCCGGCAAGGATGTTGATCAGGGTCGATTTCCCGGCCCCGTTCGGGCCCAGCAGCCCAAAGACCGATCCGCGTGGAACAGTCAGGTCGATGCCTTTCAGCGCATGTTTCTCGGGCTGACCCCTGCCGCCGCGATAGGTCTTGCGCAGCCCTTCGATCCTGATTGCCGCATCGGCCATGTGGCTCTTGCCCCCGGTTTGCTCATCGCTCATAAACGCACCTAATACATGCCCGCGAGGCCGACAACCAAAGAAGGATCGCCAGCCGTGACACTTGAAGCGCCGGAAACCAAGATCGTCGAAACTGCCCGTGTCGCCTGTGACGGCAGCGAAGGTGCATTGGGCCATCCGCGCGTTTGGCTGCAGATCCCCGAAGATACCGGTTGGGTCGAATGCCCCTATTGCGATTGCAAATATGTTCTGAAAGGGCGCGAAAGCTGATCGGAACAGTCCGGCATCGCTCAGGCCAATCGGCCCCGGCTGGCAAGGAGAGATGATGCTGTTCACCGCAACACCCATTGACCTTTCCGGCCATCAGCCGATCGCAAATGGAACTGTCCGCAGCGTATATGAGTTTCCCGGCCATCCGGACCTTCTGATCAAGGTTTTCACCCGGGCTGAGGATCGGGTATCGCATCGTGCAGGAAAACGCCTGGCGTGGAAGCTGTTTCCGGATGCACGCTATCGCAGCACGTTGAAAGAGATCGAATGCGAGCTGCGGGTTTCCCTCAAACTAGGGGCCGATATCGAAGCCTCGCCCTTGTCGAGAATGCTGGGCGTGGTTCAGACCAGCCGTGGCGCGGGTGTTGTTGTCGAGCGGATCAATGGGCCCGATGGGGGCCTTGCGCAGAAACTCAGCCAGTTGTCGGGCAAGAAACCTATGACCGGAAAGTTGCTGGAGGACCTGAACATTTTTGTTTCCAAGATGTTTGACCTTCATATCGTTGCACGCGACGTCAAACGCTCGAACATTGTCTACGGGCAGCGTGGTACCGCGCCAGCCTTTTTCCTGATCGACGGATATGGTGAACGCAACCTTATCCCGCTTCGCAGCCTGTCCCGGCATCTCAATGACAGATCTCTGAGCCAGCAGTTCGGGATAATTGCGCAAAAATCCGGGCTGACTTGGCATCCGGACACTCGCAGGTTCTCGGGCGGCTGAGGGGCGATCTGCATCATCGCACCTCAGGCAAAGAGACAGGGCCTGAAAGTGGTGACCGGCCTCGTCTTTTTCCTGAGCATTCGATACAACTTGGCGCAACCCAGCGCAGGAGCTTCTAATGACCAAGACCCAATTCGGAAAAGGCTGCCATCTGCATCTGATTGACGGATCGGCGTTTATCTTCCGTGCCTATCATGCGCTGCCTCCGCTGACGCGAAAGTCGGACGGGTTGCCCATC
This sequence comes from Alphaproteobacteria bacterium, assembly GCA_030426685.1. GTDB lineage: Bacteria > Pseudomonadota > Alphaproteobacteria > Rhodobacterales > Rhodobacteraceae > Ruegeria. The sequence goes on along the minus strand of JAUHYC010000007.1, from coordinate 102,433 downwards.
GGGGCCGTGTCCGGCTTTTGCAACATGCTGCAGAAATATGTCGATGATAATGCGGGCCCTGATGCGCCGACCCATGTGGCGGTGATCTTCGACAAAGGCTCACACACCTTCCGCAATGATCTTTACGATCTCTACAAAGCCAACCGTGAGGCGATGCCCGAGGATCTGCGCCCGCAGATGCCCCTGACCCGCGAGGCGACACGGGCCTTCAATATCGCCTGCAAGGAGCTTGAGGGGTACGAGGCCGACGACATCATCGCCACGCTCGCTGTCCAGGCACGCGAGGCGGGTGGGCGCGTGACCATCGTGAGTTCCGACAAGGATTTGATGCAGCTGGTCGGCGACGGTGTGGAAATGCTGGATGCGATGAAGAACAAGCGCATCGACCGCGATGGAGTGTTCGAGAAGTTCGGTGTAGGCCCGGAACGGGTGGTGGACGTGCAGGCGCTGGCCGGGGATTCGGTCGACAATGTGCCGGGGGCGCCGGGGATCGGGGTGAAGACAGCCGCCCTGCTGATCAACGAATATGGTGACCTGGAGACCCTGCTGGACCGGGCCGAAGAGATCAAGCAACCCAAGCGCCGCCAGACGCTGATCGAAAAGCGTGATCAGATCGAGTTGTCGAAGAAGCTGGTGCAGCTGGATGAACAGACGCCGCTGGATTTCACGCTGGACGATCTGGAGGTGCGAGACCCGGATCCGGATCTGCTGATGGGTTTTCTGGCCGAGATGGAGTTCCGGACCCTGACCAAGCGCATCGCTGACAAGCTGGGTGTTGAGGCTCCGGTCATAGCAGATGCCCCCGCACCGGTCGGTGAGCCCGAAGCCGAGACGATACCGTTTGATGCGTCGAAATATGAATGTGTCCGGGATGCGGCGGTGCTGCAGAAATGGATCAATCAGGCCTACGAACGCGGCTGGGTTGCGGTGGATACCGAAACAACGGGATTGAACGAAATGATCGCGGATCTGGTCGGCATTTCGCTGTCCGTCGAGCCCGGCGAAGCCTGTTATATCCCGCTGACCCATCGTGACGGAGCAAGCGATGATCTGTTCGGCTCGGACGCGCTGGTCGAGGGGCAGATGCCGCTGGAAGAGGCTCTAACCCTGCTTAAGCGCATGTTCGAGGACCCGTCGATCCTGAAAATCGGGCAGAACATGAAATACGATGCCAAGATCTTTGCGCGTTATGGCATCAATGTTGCGCCAATCGATGACACGATGCTGATGTCCTACGCGATGCATGGGGGCGAGCATGGGCATGGCATGGATACGCTGTCGGAACGCTATCTGAGCCACACGCCGATTCCGATCAAGCCGTTGCTGGGATCAGGCAAGTCGGCGATTACCTTCGACAAGGTCCCGATTGATGAAGCCACGGCCTATGCCGCCGAGGACGCGGATATCACCTTGCGCCTGTGGAAATTGTTCAAACCACAGTTGCATCAGGTACAGGTGACCACTGTCTATGAGACATTGGAACGCCCGCTGGTGCCGGTGCTGGCCGAGATGGAAATGCACGGCATCAAGGTCGACCGCGATGTGCTGAGCCGCATGTCCAACGCGTTTGCGCAGAAAATGGCCGGGTTAGAGGCTGAAATCCACGAACTGGCTGGTGAGAATTTTAATGTCGGCTCCCCTGCGCAGTTAGGTGAGATCCTGTTCGACAAGATGGGTCTGGAAGGTGGCAAGAAGGGAAAGACCGGCAAGTATTCAACCGGGGCGGATATTCTTGAGGATCTGGCGACCGAGCATGAACTGCCGCGCCGGGTGCTGGATTGGCGGCAACTTTCCAAACTGAAATCGACCTACACGGACGCGCTGCAAACCCATATCAACCCCGACACCGGTCGGGTACACACGTCTTATTCGATCACCGGAGCCAACACGGGGCGTTTGGCCTCGACCGATCCGAATTTGCAGAACATCCCTGTCCGGACGGAGGAAGGGCGGCGCATTCGAGAGGCCTTCATCGCCGAGCCGGGCAATGTGCTGGTCAGCCTCGACTACAGTCAGATCGAGTTGCGGATTCTGGCCCATATTGCCGATATCCCGACCCTGAAACAGGCCTTTGCCGATGGTTTGGATATTCACGCCATGACCGCCTCCGAGATGTTCGATGTGCCGCTGGACGAGATGACGCCGGATATCCGCCGTCAGGCCAAGGCGATCAACTTTGGTGTGATCTATGGCATCTCAGGTTTTGGCCTGGCCCGCAATCTGCGCATCCCGCGGGCCGAGGCGCAGGGGTTCATCGATCGCTACTTCGAGCGCTTCCCGGGTATCAGAGCCTATATGGACGACACCGTCGCATTCGCCAAAGAGCATGGCTATGTCCAGACACTGTTCGGGCGGAAAATCCACACGCCCGAGATTAACGCGAAAGGTCCGCATGCCGGGTTCTCGCGCCGCGCGGCGATCAACGCACCGATTCAGGGCACGGCGGCCGATGTGATCCGGCGCGCAATGGTGCGGATGCCGGATGCCATCAACGGCCTGCCCGCGAAGATGCTGTTGCAGGTGCATGACGAATTGCTGTTCGAAGTTGCTGAGGAGGCTGTGGATCAGACCATTTCGGTGGCCCGTGACGTGATGGAAGGCGCGGCGGACCCGGCGGTCAAGTTGGATATCAAGCTGGTCGCGGATGCCGGGCAGGGTGCCAACTGGGCCGAGGCGCACTAGCGCACAACCTTGCGGGTGGCGCCGCTCATCAGGCCCGATGGGCCCTCTTTGCAGCGGGTCAGGCTCTGGGCCTGACCAGGCGTTCTGTCAAGCGTTTCACCGCAGGTCCCAGCGTCAGGATGACGGCGAAGGCGATGGGCCAGCAGAAAGCCCAGGATGCCATCCAGTCCGCAAACGTGCCGGGGCTAAATCCAATGGCCTTGACCGTGGCTATTCCGGTCACGACGCAGGACATCAGACCCGACATGATCAGGGCGAACAGGATGTGTGCAAGACGTGCGGGATTCATCGGGCGTGGTCCTCATGCTGGTTCGCACATCATATGCGATAATTGCGATGTACTGACCAGCTTCAATCCTGTCCAAGTTGTCGCAGCCAGCCTAGCGATGCCTCGGTGCGCGGGGTCGATGGTACATATTCGGCGCTCACCCAACCGGAATACCCGCTGCTATCCATCAGGTCGAACAGGGCGGGAAAGTCGATGTCGCCACGCCCAGGCTCGGACCGATCCGGTGCCGCCCCGACCTGTGCGTGAATAACGCGGCCCTGAAAGCGGCGCCAGACCGATAACGCGTCACCATGGATCATCTTTGCGTGAAAGCTGTCATATTGCAGGCCGACATTTGGTCGGTCGATCCGGTCCAGCGCCTCAACGGCCAGATCGTAGTCATTCAAGAAGTAGTCCGGCTGCGAAACGGGATTGAGCGGTTCGATCGTGAAGAGTTGATGTGGTGCGAAATCTGCGGCCCATTGCAGGTTTTGGACAAAACAATCGAAGGCTTGGACCCCCGAAGCATAGCCCGACATCACATGGATCAAGCTTGGGCGCAAAACTTCGGCATAGCGCATGACACGCCGGATGTCGGACCGGAACCGCTCGCACCCGCCCGGAATGGCCGCATAACCGGGGGCGCCTCCGGCGTAGTTGGGGGGTGGCGCATTTATCAGAACCAATTCCAACCCGTTGGCGATCAGGGCGCGGCGGGTGTCCTGCGCGGCCAACTCGTAAGGAAATAGTATCTCGACAGCCTCGAACCCGGCCTGCGCGGCGGCCTCAAACCGCTCAAGATAAGGCAGTTCGGTGAACAGAAGCGAGAGATTGGCGGCAAATCTGGGCATGCGGGGTCTCCTGACGCGCGGAGCTTAGCGAGGCGGCTGAACCGGTGAAAGGGACAGAAAACGACAGTTTGTCGAAAACCGGCCAGATCGGGGACATCGAATCAGGAACGCTTGGGCTATGCGGTGCTTTGTTGCAAGCCGCCGTGTCAACGAAAGGTCCGAAACCATGGCGATGAGCCCTGAACCCGCGCACGGGACTGGTCTTGCTATACCTGATGGTCGGCAGACTGCATTTGCAGGGAATACACTGGCGGTGGCGTCGATGCTGACATGGGCGGCGGGATTTCCGGCGGCGGAGGTTCTGTTGCAAAGCTGGCCTCCAGTTGCTCTGTTTGCCGCGCGAATGACGCTGGCAGTGCTGGTCATGGTTCCGATCTGGTTCGTAATCGATGGGCCTGCACGCATCCTGCGGGCCCGTTGGGGCCATGCCCTGATTGTGGGTGGATTAGGAATCGGAGCCGGAATGTTTCTGATTCTTGTCGCGCAGAAGATGACCGATCCGGTGACGGTGGCAATCATTGCGTCCTGCGCGCCGCTGATTGCAACGCTGCTGGAACTGGCATCAGGCACGCGGCGACTGCGGTGGAATTTTGCGCTGGGTATGATGATTTCGATCATCGGGGGGCTGATTGCAACCAGCGCTGTCGCGCCGGCTCAGCTGGGGCTGGGTGCGGCCTGCGCCGTCTTGTCGACCGGACTGTTCTGCTGGGCCAGTATGGCCACGGCGCGTGATTTCCCCGATCTGAGTCAACTGGGCCGCAGCACGATAACCCTGTCCGGTGGGTTGTCGACCGCTGCGCTTCTGGTTCTGATCTCTGGTTTTGTCGGGCTTGAGGTGATGCCCGCACGGCCTGTCGACACCGCCCAGATGGGAATGCTTGTGTTTTATGCGCTGTTTTCTCTGGGCCTCAGCCAGGTCTTTTTCATCGCATCAGTCGGTAAGTTGGGGGTGGCTCTGGCCTCGTTCCATATCAATATCGCACCGTTCTACGTGATGGTGATCATGCTGGCGTTGGGAGACGACTGGAACTGGACCCGTGCAATGGGTGCCGCGCTGGTGGCGCTGGCGGTTGTGCTGGCGCAGGATCGCAAGCCCAGACCGGTTCAGCCGTCCAGCGCCTGCGACGCAATCAGCGGAAAAAACTGACCGTCCGACCAGACCCCGAACCAACCGTCGTGGTGGGTGCCGATTTCAACAAGCCGGTAAAAGCTCTTGCGGTCGATGCGGGCTTCGAGGTTTGTGCGAACCAGTATGTAGGGCGAAGGCTCATCTGTATCCGTATCGAAAACAATGCGAATGGGATGGTCGGGCCCTGCGACGGCTGTATCGCCGACCTGCGTCGTGAAGGTCAGCCGTTGTGCTTCTCCGCTGCCGTTCTGGTCAAAATCGACGGCGACAAAGGGCGCATCCTCAACGATGATTCCCACTTTTTCAACTGGCGTCACCAGATAATACCGGTCGTCTTCTTTCTTAAGAATTGAGGAAAAAAGCTTCACAAGCTCGAACCGGGTGATGGGTGACCCTAAATAACTCCAGGAGCCATCTTTTGCGATCTTGATGTCCAGATCGCCGCAAAACGGAGGATTCCATAGGTGAACGGGCGGCAAACCCCGCGTTTTGGCCGCTTTGACCGACGCCGCCAGACCATCTGGCGAGGGGGTCACGGGTTTTTGTCCGCTCATTGCTTTTGCCATTTCCTCTCAGCGCGATACACTTCAATCATAACAGTCCACGGAAGGGAACCTCATGTCCGAACCTGCCGACCTCGTAGCCGAGATCGAAGCGCTGGAAAACAAGCTGCAAGAGGCCAAATCCTCGATCACCCGCCGCTTTATCGGGCAGGAGAGGGTCGTGGACTTGACCCTGACCGCGCTTTTGTGTGGCGGGCACGCGTTGTTAATCGGATTGCCGGGTCTGGGCAAAACGCGACTTGTGGAAACCCTGTCAACCGTCATGGGCCTTCATGGCAACCGTATCCAGTTTACACCCGACCTGATGCCCGCCGATATTCTGGGATCCGAAGTTCTGGATACCGCCGAGGATGGCAGCCGCCATTTCCGTTTCATTTCCGGCCCGATTTTCTGTGAACTGCTGATGGCGGATGAAATCAACCGTGCCAGCCCGCGTACGCAGTCGGCACTGCTGCAGGCGATGCAGGAGCGCACGGTGACCGTCGCAGGCGAGGATCGGGACCTTGGTGTGCCCTTCCACGTGCTGGCCACTCAGAACCCGATCGAGCAGGAAGGCACCTATCCGCTGCCCGAGGCTCAGCTGGACCGCTTTCTGGTGCAGATTGATGTGGATTATCCGGATCGCCAGACCGAGCGGGACATTCTACTGGCCACCACAGGCGTCGAAGAAGAAGAGGCGCATCAGATTTTCACCAAAGAGGAACTGCTGGCCGCACAGGTACTGTTGCGGCGAATGCCTGTTGGCGAGTCGGTGGTGGAACTGATCCTCGATCTGGTCCGCGCCTTTCGCCCGGATGAGGCGGGCGCGTCCGAGCGGGTAAATGAAACAGTTGCCTGGGGCCCTGGCCCGCGCGCGGCGCAGGCGCTGATGATGACTGTGCGGGCCAGCGCGATGCTGCAAGGCCGTCTGGCCCCCAATGCCGATGACGTGCTGGATATGGCACGCCCGGTGCTCAGCCACCGCATGGCGTTGAATTTCGCGGCTCGCGCACGTGGTGACAGCTTGGCCGACCTGATCGAAACCACGGCTGCCGGTCTGGTCCGAACCGAGGCTGCGGCGTGAACGCCGCGCTAACCCTTCGTGAAAGATCAGAGGCTGAGGCGTCCCGGCTGCCGCCCCTCTTGGCGCGTGCCGAACATCTCGCCGGTACCGTCCTGCTGGGCGACCACGGGCGCAGGCGCTCGGGTCTGGGGGATGATTTCTGGCAGTACCGCCCGGCCCAGATCGGTGACAGCCGCCGGTTGATCGACCACCGCCGCTCGGCCCGTGGGGATCAGCAATTCGTACGCGAGCGCGAATGGCAGATTGCACAGTCGATCATGTTATGGGTCGATCAGGGTGCCTCGATGCGGTTTGCGTCGGACAAGAGCCTGCCAACCAAGGCCGACCGTGTTCGCCTGCTGGGGCTGGCCATTGCCATCCTGCTGGTGCGCGGGGGTGAACGCGTGGGGCTGACCGGCACCACGCTGCCACCGCGTCGGGGCAATGCGCAGATTATCCGGCTGGCGCAAGCTTGGAGCGAGGATTCGCAAACCGATTACGCCCCACCTGAGCATCGCGCCATGATCCCGCATGCCCGCGCAGTGTTTATCTCGGATTTCCTTGGCCCGCTGGATGAGGTCGAACTGGCCCTCACCAAGGCTGCTGACAGGGGTGTCCGCGGCGTGCTGCTTCAGGTTCTGGACCCCAGCGAAGAGAGTTTTCCCTATAGCGGGCGCACCATCTTCGAAAGCGTCGGCGGCACTGCCCGACATGAGACATTGAAAGCCGCAGACCTGCGAGATCGCTATCTCGACCGGTTAGCCGCGCGTAAGGATGCGCTGACGCAGCTTTGCCGCGCGACCGGTTGGCAGATGGGGCTGCATCACACGGGTGACAGCGCACAATCGGCTCTGTTGTGGCTCTATCGCGCGCTGGATGGGGGAACGCGATGACGGTTCTGGCGGGAATCGGCTTTACCGCGCCATGGGTGCTGCTGGGGCTTCTGACCCTGCCGGTCCTGTGGTTGATTCTACGCGCCGTGCCTCCGGCGCCGATCCGCCGTTTGTTCCCGGCTGTGACCCTTCTGCTGGGGCTCAAGGATGACGAAAGCGTCTCGGACCGCACCCCCTGGTGGCTGTTGCTGCTGCGGATGCTGGCGGCGGCGGCGATCATCATCGGGCTGGCGGGGCCGGTGCTGAATCCCTCACGAGATGAAACCGGGACAGGTCCGTTGCTGCTTGTGCTGGATGCCAGCTGGGCGGGGGCGACCCGGTGGTCATCGACGCTGGACCAGATCGATGCGCAACTGACCGAGGCCGGGCGGGCGGGGCGGCCTGTGTCGATCCTGCGTCTGACCGAGCCGGAGCCCCCGATTTTCCAGTCTGCCGAAGCCTGGAAGGGGCGCTTGCCCGGCCTAACACCGATGCCGTGGCAACCAACCGAGGCGCAAATCGCCCAGACCCTTGAGGCGCTGGATCAGGTAGAGGGTGGATTCGACACCCACTGGTTCAGCGACCGCCTTGACTACGATGGACATGCCCGCCTTGTCTCAGCATTGCAAGGGCGCGGAGGTGTGACGATTTATCAACCCGCTTCGATGGTCACCGGGATCCTGCCGGCTGCCTACCAGGATGGTGCCATTCAACTCAGCGCTCTGCGCGCCAATCCGGGCCCGGTCGAGCGAGTCACGATCCTGGCGCAGGGGCGTGATCCGGCAGGTGCCATGCGGGTTCTGCAAACTATTGAGATGGAGTTCGAAAGTGGCTCTACTCAGGCAAAAACCGAGCTTTCTCTGCCCTCCGAACTGCGCGCGCGTATCACTCGGTTTGAGGTCCAGGGCCAGCGATCTGCCGGATCGGTGACCCTGACCGATGACAGCCTGCGGCGACGCGAGGTGGCCTTGATCGCAGGTTCTCTGAATCGTGAGGGGTTGGAGCTGCTGTCTCCGCTTCACTACCTGACGCAGGTCCTGATCCCGACGGCTGACTTTGTTGAGGGTGGGCTTGCCGAGGTTCTGCCCGCCAATCCGGATGTCATCGCGCTGGCCGATGTGGCCAGACTGTCCGAACCAGAGCAGGCCGGAGTAATCGAATGGGTCGAACAGGGCGGCCTTCTGCTGCGTTTTGCAGGTCCCCGCATGGCGGCCAGCGATCTGGGGCGCGACGAAGAGGACACCCTGTTGCCGGTGCGCCTGCGCAGCGGTGGCCGCTCGGTCGGTGGCGCGATGAGTTGGGGCGAGGCGAAGGGGCTGGCGCCGTTCCCCGAGCATTCTCCGTTCTACGGATTGCAGATCCCCGAGGATGTTTCGGTGACCACTCAGGTCATGGCGCAGCCAGACCCTAATCTGGCAGATCGCGTGATCGCCTCGCTGTCGGATGGCACGCCTCTGGTCACGCGCAAGCCCCTGGGGCTGGGACAGGTGGTGCTGTTCCATGTCACGGCAGATGCCGAATGGTCCAGCCTGCCTTTGTCGGGGCTGTTTGTTGAGATGCTGGATCGGCTGGCCGTCGCCTCTGCCGCCAAATCGCGGCAGGAGGCCCAGTTGCAGGGCACCGTTTGGGAACCGGTGCAGATACTGGATGGATTCGGCACGCTGACGGATGCGGGCACGCTTGCGGGTATTGACGGGGTGGAGCTGGTCTCGGGCACGATCGGACCGGATCTGCGGCCGGGGCTCTACGAAAGCGGCAAGCAGAAGCTGGCGCGCAATGTGCTGTCCGAAGGTGCCGTTCTGACGCCAGTTCTCTGGCCCGCCGATGTTCCGATTCGTGGGCAGGAGGTCAGTACAGAGACACCATTGGAGGGTCTGTTGCTGGCGCTTGCGCTGCTGCTACTGTCGGTCGATGTCATCGCCTCGTTGGCGCTATCCGGGCGATTGGGCATGACCCGCACCGCCGCAGCTGTGCTGGGTGCGCTTCTCATTGCACCCGACGCCTATGCGCAATCCCCCGATAACACCGAATTTGCGCTGAGCGCCACGCATGAGCTGGTTCTGGCCCATGTGCTGACCGGTGACGCGCAGGTGGATGATATTGCGCTGGCCGGATTGCGCGGTCTGGTACAGATCCTGCATTATCGCACGTCGGTCGAACCCGCTGACCCCATCGGTGTCGATCTCGAACGTGATGAACTGGCCTTTTTCCCGCTGCTCTACTGGCCGATCACGCCGGATCAGCCGCAACCCTCGGTCGAGGCCTATACGAAGCTCAACGCCTATCTGCGCTCGGGCGGGATGATCCTGTTTGACACGCGCGACGCCGACATCGCCGGATTCGGCGCCTCCAGCCCCAATGGGCGCAAGTTGCAGCAATTGGCGGGCCCGCTGAATATCCCCTCGTTAGAGCCTGTTCCGCGCGACCATGTGCTGACCCGTGCGTTCTACCTGCTGCAGGATTTTCCGGGCCGTTACGCGGGTGCCGAGGTCTGGGTCGAGGCGGCACCACCCGATGCCGAACAGATCGAGGGTATGCCCTTCCGCAACCTCAACGACAACGTGACACCGGTGGTGATCGGCGGCAATGACTGGGCCGGGGCCTGGGCGGTGGATCGCAACGGGCAGGCGCTGCTGCCGGTGGGACGCGGCTATGCGGGTGAACGGCAAAGGGAACTGGCCAACCGCTTTGGCGTCAATCTGGTGATGCATGTGCTGACCGGGAACTATAAGTCCGATCAGGTCCACGTGCCCGCCCTTCTGGACAGGTTGGGGCAATGACCGGAACCGTCATATTTGATCCTCTGATCCCATGGCCGGTTCTGACCGTTGTGGCCGTCATCACGTTGGCCGGTATTGTGCTGGCGCTTTGGCGTGGCCTGTCTGGCTGGGCCTTGCGCGGGCTGGCGGCACTGGTCATCCTCGCCGCGCTCAGCGGCCCGGTCTATCAGATCGAGGACCGCGCGCCGCTGACTGACATCGTGCTGATGATCGAAGATGAAAGCGCCAGTCAGCGCCTTTCCGACCGGACGGAGCAGACCGTTCAGACGGCTGATGCTCTGGCTGCCGAAATCGAAACCCGCGACAATACCGAGCTGCGGCGCATTTCAGTGGGTGATGGCGAGGGCGACGAAGGCACGCTGGTCATGGCCGCCCTGAACGCGGCCCTGGCCGAAGAGCCCCGCGCGCGCATTGCCGGTATCCTGGTGATCTCGGATGGTATCGTACATGATGCCGTGCAGGCACCGGAACTGCCTGCGCCCATGCACCTGTTGCAGACCGGACGTTTGGCGGACTGGGATCGGCGACTGGTCGTGCGCAACGCCCCAGCCTTTGCCATCATCGGAGAGCCCGTCACGCTAACGCTGCGTGTCGAAGATTCCGGCGCCGCCCCGGCAGGTGCCGTTTCCGCGCCACTGGAAATCTCGGTGGATGGCAATGTGCCCGAACACTTCACCATCCCGATCGGTGTGGATGTCGAGCTGCCCATCACGCTGCCGCATGGCGGGCGCAACGTCATTCAGTTCTCGGTTCCGCAGGCTGAGGGAGAGCTGACCGACCGCAACAACACGGCGCTGATCCAGATGAACGGTGTGCGCGACCGGCTGCGGGTACTTCTGGTTTCGGGTGAGCCGCATCCGGGCGGCCGTACCTGGCGCAACCTGCTGAAATCAGACAGTTCGGTCGATCTGGTGCATTTCACCATCCTGCGCCCGCCCGAAAAGCAGGATGGGGTCCCGGTGGATGAGCTTTCGCTGATCGCCTTCCCCACGCGTGAACTGTTTCTGGAGAAGATCAACGATTTCGACCTGATCATATTCGACCGCTACAAACGGCGCGGTATCCTGCCCGCGATCTATCTGGATAACGTCACCAACTACATCAACGACGGGGGTGCGGTGCTGGTTGCCGCAGGGCCGGATTTTGCCACTGCGGACAGCATCTTCCGGTCTCCGCTCGGACCGATGCTGCCTGCGCAGCCCACGGCGCGCGTGATCGAAGAGCGCTATGTGCCGATGGTCACCGATTTGGGCCAGCGCCACCCGGTGACCACCGACCTGGGCGATGCCGAACAGTGGGGGGCGTGGCTGCGGCAGGTGGATGTCCGCCACAGGTCCGGCGAAATGCTGATGACCGGCGTGGAAGAACGCCCGCTGCTTGTGCTGGATCGAGTGGGCGAAGGGCGCGTGGCGCTGATCGCTTCGGATCACGCGTGGCTCTGGAGCCGGGGCTTTGAGGGCGGCGGACCGCAGCTGGAGTTGTTGCGCCGACTGGCCCATTGGATGATGAAAGAACCCGAGCTTGAGGAAGAGGCGCTCTGGGCTGAGGCCAACGGCCAATCCATGCGCATCATCCGCCAGACCCTCGCAGATGAAGTTGGCCCGGTGACCGTGACACGCCCAAACGGTGAAACGCTGGAGGTTACGTTGGACGAAGTCTCACCCGGTCGGTTCGAAGCCCGGTATTTCGGTCCCGAGATCGGCCTTTATCGTCTGGAAGAGGGGGCGCATTCCGCCGTAATCGGCCTTGGCCCGGCGGCTCCCAGAGAATTCGAGCGCACGATTGCCACGGATGAGGTTCTGCGCCCGGTTCTGACCAGCCTGCGCGGCGGCACGATCCGGGTCGAAGACGGCTTGCCCGCGATCCGCAATGTCCGCGCCGGCCGACCCGCGGCAGGGCGTGGCTGGATCGGACTGACCCCGCGCAACGCCTATGAAACCCGCGATGTCACTCAAGCCGGATTGTTGCCACCCTGGCTGGTTTTATTGCTGGCGGGTGGTTTTCTGCTGGGTGGCTGGCTGCGCGAGGGGCGTCACTAGACGGTCTTAAGCACTTTTTCATGCTCGCCGACGATGCTGTGCCCCAAGCAGTGCGGGAAGTCCTTTCATGAGTCTTGCAGAAAAACTGGCACAGGAGCGGCGTGCGCGCCTCGCCGCTGAACGGTTGTTGCAGTTGAAACAAGCCGAGCTGTCTGCAGCCAATCGCAAACTGGGCCGTCACGCGTTGGCCCTGACCCGGCAGATCGATGAAACTCAGGCCGAGGTGGCAACGGTTCGGAACGAGAACGAAAAGGTCAAATCCGACCTGACCGTTGCCAATGCCAAGGTCGAGATTGCCGAGCGCCGTCTGTGGCACTCGATCCAGACCATCCCCGATGGGTTTGCCTTTTTTGACGGTAGCAACACGCTGATCGGTGCCAATGCCGCCTATCTCAGCGTGTTTGATGGGTTGGAAGAGGTTACGCCCGGAATCACCTATGCGAGGATCCTTGAGATTCTGACTCATGAGGGGATCGTCGATATCGGCACGGAACCGATGGCCGACTGGCAGGCCCGCATGCTGCAGCGCTGGGCGCAACCGTACCCCGAACCCGAGGTGATTCAGCTCTGGAATGGCCAATATATCCGCCTGATCGACCAACGCGGCCACGGCGGCGACGTTCTGAGCCTTGCGCTGAACATCACCGCCTCGGTCCGGCATGAGGCGGAACTGAACGCCGCCCGCGAACGTGCCGAGGCTGCCAACCGTGCCAAATCCGCGTTTCTGGCCAACATGAGCCACGAAATCCGCACGCCCATGAATGGCATTGTCGGCATGACCGAATTGCTGACCGAGACACCCTTGAACGAAGAGCAGCGGCTCTATCTCAGCACTATTCGCAATTCGGGCGAGGCGTTGCTGGTGATCATCAATGACGTGCTGGATTATTCAAAGATCGAGGCGGACAAGCTGACCCTGCATCCCGAGCAGTTCGATCTGGAGCGCTGCATTCTCGAAGTGGCGATGTTGCTGCAGCCGAGCGTGCGCGACAAGGGGCTGACCCTGCTGGTGGATTATGACCTGTTCCTGCCTACGCTCTTCGTGGGTGATCCGGGCCGCATACGGCAGATCCTTACAAATCTGGTGGGCAACGCGGTCAAATTCACCACGCAAGGCCACGTGTTGATCCGCGTCACCGGCGTTCCCGACGCAGCGGCGCAATGCTGTGACATCCACGTCGCGATCGAGGATACCGGCATCGGCATCGAACCAGACGAGGTTGCTCATATCTTTGGTGAGTTCAATCAGGTTGAAGATGCCCAGAATCGCCAGTTCGAAGGCACCGGGCTCGGGCTGGCGATCACCAAACGCCTGATTACGATCATGGGCGGCAGCGTCTGGGTCGAAAGTGAGGTCGGAAAAGGCTCGTGCTTCGGGTTCCGTATCTCCCTGCCCACCGCAGAAGGCCCACAGCCCGCCCCGCCGGATTTGGCCGGACATTTGCGCCATGTTCTGGTGGTCGAGGATCTGGCGGTGAATCGCGCCATCCTGACCAAGCAACTGGGGCGACTTGGATCGCGCGTGACGGAATGCGCCTCGGGTGTCGAAGCGCTGTCAAAACTCGATCAGAGCATCGACTTGATCCTTTGCGACAATGACCTGCCGGATATGGATGGGCTGGAGCTTGCCACAACGCTGCGCGACAAGGGGTGGGGCGATCTGCCCATTGTAGTGATGTCAGCCAATCCAGGCGTCATACATGCCGATCCGACCCACCACCTGATCGAGGGTGTGCTGCAGAAACCGATCCCGCGCGCCGAGCTTTATTCCCGGCTGATGGCCCTCGGCGCACCCGGTTTCAGGTCGCAGCATGATGTCGTGCCCGCGGGCAATCCAGATGAGTCGCCGCAAACAGTACAGGATCAGAGACTGATGCGGGTCCTGGCCGCAGAAGACAACCGGACGAACCAATTGATCCTGAAGAAAATGACCAAGGATCTGCAAATCGACCTGAAGTTTGTGTCCAACGGGATTGAGGCTGTGGAGGCTTACGCCGAGTTCGACCCGGATCTGATCTTCATGGATATCTCAATGCCCAAGATGGACGGCAAAGAGGCAACGGGCGAAATCCGCCGCCGCGAGATTGGAACTGACCGCCGCGTTCCCATCGTGGCGCTGACCGCACACGCCATGACTGGGGATGATCAAGGTATACTGGCAGCCGGGTTGGATCACTACCTGACAAAGCCGCTACACAAAAATCTGATCCATCAGATGATCCTGCAACACTGCCCGGAGAGTGCCCGTCCAATTTCCAAAGACAGTGAACCTGCGGACTAAATCACCAATCCAAACAAACGGGGTTCCTCTTCATCTGGTTCTAAACATCCCCGGGTGTGCGAGGGGCTTGCCCCTTGCTCCGACAGCACCGCAATCGACCAGGCCGAATTTGGAAGGACATACCGGAATCACGTATGTCAGACGGTATATGGCCGAACAAATACCGGCCTACTGTCTTCTGACAACTCGGGTCGATAGGTATAGCCGCCGGTGTCAAAGTCCAGCAGGCTGTTGGGGTCAGTCAGCCGATGCTGGATGACATAACGCGCCATCGCACCACGTGCTTTCTTGGCAAAGAAACTGACAATTTTCGGTGTGCCCGCCTTTTCTTCCATGAATACCGGCGTAATCACGCGCAACTTCAGCGCCTTAAGATCGACCGCGCCGAAATATTCCTGACTGGCACAATTCACCAAGATCTCGCTGTCGATCTCGTTCGCTTGCGCATTGAGCGCCTTGCTCAGTTGGTCGCGCCAGAACTCATACAGGTTCTTGCCTCGCCGGGTTTTCAGCCTGCTGCCCATCTCCAGCCGGTACGGCTGGATCGCGTCGAGCGGGCGCAATACGCCATATAGACCCGAGAGAATACGCAGATGATCCTGCGCCCAGGCCAGTTCGTCATTATCCAGCGAAGACGCCTCGAGCCCCTGATAGGTATCCCCGGCAAAAGCCAGCGCGGCGGGGCGCGTGGCGGTGGGTTCCGGAGTTTCGGCAAAGGCGCGATAACGATCCCGGTTCAGGCGGGCCAGATCGTCGCTCAGGTCCATCAGCGTCTTCAAATCGCCCAGTGTCAGGTTGCGGGCCGTCTTTGACAACCGGACCGCATCCCCCTGAAAGTCGGGCTGCGTGACCTCGACATCCCGTTCTGTCCAGTCCAGCCGCTTGGCCGGGGAAATCACTACCAGCATATCCGCCCTCGTTCCTTGCCTGTTTCGGCGTATCTAGCCCGCCTGTCGCAACACGTCCAGAAAGGCAGCGCCAAACCTTTCGTGACGCCGATCCCCCAGCACCTGTTCGATCGCGCGCGGATCATCCGCGCGAATCTGCGCCACCTTGGCCAATTGCGAGGCTGAGCAGGTCAACGGCTTGTCGATCCCTTCAGGTCCACGGGACAATTGAGACTGCACCTCAAGCAGGCGGTCATAAATCTCTCCCTGATCGCGGCCCGCCAGCTTGCGGCGTGCGGGGTGCAATTCTTCGACCGCGCCGATCAGCACTTCGAGGAAGGTTTTGCCGTATCGCTCTAGCTTTTTCGCACCGATGCCGCTGATCCGGGCCATATCATCCAGCGAGGCAGGGCGGGTTTCCGCCATTTCGATCAGGGTCCGGTCGGGGAAGATGACATAAGCCGGAACACGAGCCGCCTCGGCCAATGCCCGTCGCTTGGCCTTGAGCGCCGACAGCAGCGGTGCGTCTTCGTCTGACACCATGGCCTTGACTGCTGGCCGCCGCATGGCTTTGCGGATCGAGTCCTTGCGCAGTTCAATCTGCGCTTCACCCTTCAGGATTGGCTTGGCAGCCTCGGTCATGCGCAACGCGCCGTGGCGTTCAGGGTCTGGGCGAACCAGGTCGTGACCCATCATCTGTCGGAAAATTGCCTGCCATTGCGGACGCGTCCAGTCCTTGCCGATACCATAAGTGGACAGAGCATCATGTCGGCGCGCGCGAATCTTGTCGGTTCCATTGCCCAGAAGGATGTCGATCAGATGCCCGGCGCCGAACCACTCTTCGGTCCGCAGGATCGCAGACAAAGCCATGCGAACGGGTGTCGTGCCGTCGAACACCTCGGGCGGGCTGTCGCACAGGTCACATTTGCCACAAGATTCGGTCTCTTCTCCGAAATAGCTCAATAGTGTCTGGCGGCGGCAAACCAATGCCTCAGCCAATCCGAGCAGAGCGTTCAGACGCGCGTGGTCTGCCATGCGGCGTTCGGGCGGGGCCAATCCTTCATCAACCTGTGTGCGGCGCAGGCGGATGTCGTCGGGGCCAAACAGCGTCAACGTTTCGGCAGGACCCCCATCGCGTCCGGCGCGTCCGATTTCCTGATAATAGGACTCGATTGATTTCGGCAGGTCCGCATGGGCGACCCAGCGAATGTCGGGTTTGTCGATCCCCATGCCAAAGGCTACGGTGGCCACCACGATCAGACCGTCCTCGCGGGCAAAGCGGGTCTCGACGATGCGGCGATCCTCGGCTTCCATCCCACCGTGGTAATGGCAGGCCGAATGCCCTTCGGCGCGCAAGGCCTGGGCCAACACTTCGGTCTTGTTGCGGGTGCCACAATAGACGATGCCGGATTGACCTTTGCGCGCGGTGGCGAAATCGAGAATCTGTTTGCGCGGCCCGTCCTTGGCGGCAAAGGCCAGATGGATGTTGGGCCGATCAAACCCGCGCAGGAATTTGCGCGGAGCGATGCCGCCAAATAGTTTTTCGACGATCTCATCCTGGGTTTCCGCATCCGCCGTGGCGGTGAATGCGGCCAGCGGCACGTCCAAAGCACGCCGCAACTCTCCGATCCGCAGGTAATCAGGGCGGAAATCATGGCCCCATTGGCTGACGCAATGCGCCTCGTCTACCGCGATCAGACTGACATTGATCCGCCGTAGCATCCCCAAGGCCGACCCGGCGGCCAGACGTTCGGGCGCCATGTAGAGCAGTTTCAGCCGCCCGGCTTCCAATGCCTCCCATACCGCATCGGTTTCTTCGGGTGTATTGCCCGAGGTCAAAGCGCCGGCCTCGACCCCGGCTTCCTGCAGGCCACGGACCTGATCGCGCATCAAGGCGATCAGCGGAGAGATTACCACTGTGACTCCGTCGCGCAACAGCGCAGGCAGTTGATAGCAAAGGGATTTGCCGCCCCCGGTGGGCATGATGGCCAGCACGTTTTCGCCCGCGGTCACGGCATCGACAATCTCCTCCTGCCCGGGGCGGAAGGCGTCGAAGCCAAAGACGTCTCGCAACAGGGGTGCGGAGTCGAACATTTGCGGGATGGCCCTGTCTTATGGTTTGTCTGCTCTTGAGACAGGACCATCACATACTAGGAATCGGTGAACAAGAGGTCAGACGAAATAGCCCGCATTGTTGATCAGGATGATCCGCAGCGCATAGACCGCGATCAGCACCACCAAAGGCGTCAGGTCGAGCCCGCCCATGTTGGGCAGGATGCGACGGATCGGAGCATAGATAGGCTCTAATAAGCGGTTCAGACCGTACCAGATTTGCGCGACAAGCTGTTGGTGCAGGTTGAGCACCTGAAAATTGATCAGCCAGCTCATGATCACATGGGCGAGGATGATGAACCAGACAATGTCCAGGATCAGCAGCAGAATTTGGATCAGCGACAGCATGGGCACTCCGTAACTTTAGTTGGCTGAGACCTAAGCGCCATGACGGCAAAGAGCAAGTGCGCCGAACTCGGTGCTTGCGATTTGCGTCAAAGCTTCGTCTTATTGAGGCAACAAGAACAGGGGCAGTGATGGCAGAAATTTCCCGGCGCAAGCGCATTTGGGGCTGGTGGTTCTTCGACTGGGCCAGCCAGCCATATCATACCTTGCTGGTGACCTTCGTCTTTGGCCCCTATTTCGCCGGGGTCGCGGCCGAATTCTATCTGAATTCAGGCCTGGACGCGCAGGCCGCCGATGCGAAGGCACAGACGACCTGGGCCAACTGCATGACCATCGTCGGGTTGATCATAGCCTTTGGTGCGCCACTGTTGGGCGCAATGGCGGATGTGTCGGGGAGGCGGATTCCGTGGATCTTTGCGTTTTCAGTGATGTACGCGGTGGGATCTGCTGCACTGTGGTACACCTTGCCGGACGGCTCGAACATGTGGCTGATGTTGTCGGCTTTTGGTCTTGGGTTCGTGGGCGCGGAATATGCGCTGATCTTCATCAACTCCCAGCTGCCCGATCTTGGGGATGACCATGAGGTGGGTGAGATCTCGGGCTCGGGTTTTGCCTTCGGCTATTTTGGCGGTCTGGTCTCGCTGGCGATCATGCTGGTGCTGTTTGTAGAACAGCCAAATGGCAGAACACTGATCGGGATGGAGCCAATCTTCGGGCTTGACGCCACCACCCGTGAGGGCACCCGCTTTGTCGGGCCTTTTACTGCCGGTTGGTTCATTCTGTTCATGGTGCCCTATTTCCTCTGGGTGCGCGATGATCCGAAGACCGAGAAACAGGGCAATGTGGGTGAGGCGCTGCAATTGCTGGGCAAATCCGTCGCTGCCTTGCGCCACCGGATCAGTCTTGCAACCTTTTTGGGCGCGTCGATGTTCTATCGCGATGCGCTCAATGGGCTTTATACCTTCGGCGGGGTCTATGCCCGGCTGGTGCTGGAATGGGATCTGATCAAGATCGGAGTATTTGGCATCGTCAGTGTTCTGGCCTCGGCGGTATTCGCATGGATCGGCGGCAAGCTGGATCGAAAATACGGCCCTAAACCGGTGATATTGGTGGCAATCTGGGTTCTGATCCTTGTCTGTATCACCGTGGTGGGCATGGACCGGACGCAGATTTTCGGGATTGCCCTGCCGCAGGGTTCCGGTCTGCCTGATATGGTGTTTTTCGGTTGTGGAATACTCATTGGCGGGATGGGGGGCATCCTGCAATCCTGCAGCCGCTCGATGATGGTGCGGCATACCGATCCGGCGACACCGGTTGAGAGCTTTGGGCTGTATGGCCTGTCGGGTCGCGCCACCGCCTTTGCCGCGCCGCTGCTGATCGGAATTGCCACAACCGTGACGGGTAATGCGCGACTGGGGGTTTCACCGATCATTCTGTTGTTTATTCTGGGGCTATTCCTGATGCGCTGGGTGAAACCGGAAGGGGATCAGAGCAAATGATTTTATTACGTTTTTTGGCGATATGCGCGGCTTTGTCTCTGTCAGGCATGGCGACGGCACAGCCGCTGGCCAAGCAGTTGTTCGGGGCACAGAAGGTCAGTTCACAACAAAAGCCGGCGGCGTTCGGCAGTTATTCGCGCGGCTGTGCTGCCGGATCGGTGCAACTGCCTGAAACCGGACCGACGTGGCAGGCGATGCGCTTGTCACGCAATCGCAACTGGGGACATCCGCAGGCGATCGACTATGTGCAGGACCTCAGCCGCTTTGCTGCGAAACAGCCCGGTTGGAACGGGCTCTATATCGGGGATATCAGTCAGCCGCGCGGCGGACCGATGACATCCGGGCACCGCTCGCACCAACTCGGGCTGGACATCGACATCTGGATGCTGCCCGGTGACAACATGCGCCTCAGCCGCAAGGCGCGCGAGAATATCTCGTCCATTTCCCTGCGCCGCGCCAACGGCGCTTATGTGAACGGCAACTGGACCAAGCAACACCATGCCGTGTTGCGCGAAGCCGCCAAGGACAAGCGCGTGGCGCGAATTTTTGTCTTTCCCGGCGCCAAGGTGCAGATGTGCAATGACGAGAAAGGTAACCGGGCCTACCTGCGCAAGATCCGGCCGTGGTGGGGGCATCACTATCATTTCCATGTGCGCCTGAATTGCCCCAAAGGCTCACGCGGCTGTGTCAATCAGGATCCGCCTCCCAAGGGCGACGGTTGTGCCGAGGCACAGCAGTGGGTCAAGAACATCCTCAATCCGCCGCCGCCGAACCCGAATGCGCCCAAGCCCAAGAAACGCCGCGAATACCGTTTGGCCGATTTACCTCAGCAATGTACCGCCGTTCTGCAATCCAACTGATCGCGGCGCTGCTGCTCGCGGGATCGGCATCCGCTGTTGAGACCAGGGCCGGTACGCATCTGGGCAGCTATACCTGGCAGTCCGGTGCTGACTGGTTCGGCGGCTTTTCAGCGATCCATATGTCCCGGGACGGGCGGGGCTTTATCGCGCTGAGTGACCGGTCGACACTGGTTTCTGCGCGAGTCCGTCGAGATCAAGGAAAACTCTCGGATGTCCGGATTGAGGGCCATTGGCCGGTTCTTTCAAGCACAGGGCAAGAGCTTCCTGGATATGTGGGCGATTCCGAAGGAATTGCTTTTGCGGCGGATGGCAGCCACTACATCTCGTTTGAAGGGGTGCACCGGGTGGCGCACTATACGGCACCCGGAGCCCGGGCGCGCATTCTGGGACGCCCTGGTGCGTTCAGAGACCTGGAGGCAAACGGGTCTTTCGAAGCCCTGGCCATCGACGATCAGCAGCGGCTGTATGTTCTGACCGAGAAGAACCGGACTGTACAGGGCGAAATTCCCGTCTATCGCTGGAATGGCCGCGTCTGGTCGACACCTTTTGTTCTGCCACCGCGGGGCCGGTTTCTTCCGGTTGCCGCCGATTTCGGGCCGGATGGCCGGTTCTATCTGCTGGAGCGTGCGGTATCGCTGACGGGTTTCCGCTCGCGCCTGCGCCGTTGGCAAATCACCGAGGACAGGCCGTTTGCCGAAGAGGTTCTGTTTGAGACCGGCGCAGGCACACATGACAATCTCGAAGGGTTGTCGATCTGGCGCGACGATCAACGCAGGCTGCGCGCGACCATGATCTCGGATGACAACTTTCTGGCCATCCAGCGCACCGAGCTGGTCGAATACCTGCTGCCCGATTGACAGACACCAGACAAAGGTCTAAACGCACGGCTTGCCTTGGGACGGTCCCTTGGCCAAGTCGCCGCTACCTTGTCAAAACGGGCATCTGAAAATGCAACGCAGCTTTATTCCCGGCATCCTTGCCATGGCCGCCATTGTTGTGGCCTCAAACATCCTGGTCCAGTTCCTGATCCTTGACGGACTGCTGACCTGGGGTGCTTTCACCTATCCGCTGGCCTTCCTGGTCACCGACATCATGAACCGCGTTTATGGCGCGGCCACTGCCCGCAAGGTGGTGTTTGCCGGCTTCATCACTGGCGTCATCTGCTCGCTGATCGGCAGCCAGATCATGCTGCAGGGCGATGGCTTCACCTATGCCGCCGTGCCGCTGCGGATCGCCGTAGCCTCGGGCACCGCTTTCCTGATCGCGCAACTCACTGACGTCACCGTGTTCAATTCGCTGCGCGGTGGTCGCTGGTGGCGTGCACCGCTTGTCTCGACGCTGGTTGGATCGGCGCTGGACACCGCGCTGTTCTTCACCATCGCCTTCTCGGCCTCGGTTACCGTCTTCGGTGCTGATGCCAACGCCGCAATCAGCTGGGCGTGGGAGCCTGTGCCCTTCATGCTGTCCGGCCCGATGGCGCCGCTATGGGTGACGCTGGCATTTGCGGACTGGCTGGTGAAACTGTCGCTGGCGCTGATCGCGCTGATCCCGTTCAAAGTGATCGTGGCGCGGCTGACCGCGCAGCCCGTGTAAAAAAACGCTTTGAGATTGGCACAACTTGTGTCACGCTCAGTCTCAACCGCAACAGATAGAAAAGGAGGTGATCCAGTGTCGAGAAAGAGATTGGAGAGAGGTGTCGGAACAACCGGGGGGATCGCCTGTTAAGGCAGCCCTTGGCGGAGCGTTCGCTCCGGCTGGTCGATTGATCTAACCGACCCGACCTCCTGAACTTTCGAAGGGCCGTCCCGCCGGGGCGGCCCTTTTTGTTTCTCCTCGCGCCCTGTAAGCTCTGCCCCATGTTGCGCATTACCGACGATATCGCCCTTCAGGATTGGGAACTGACCGAGAGCTTTGTACGCTCGTCCGGTCCCGGTGGGCAGAATGTGAACAAGGTCTCGACCGCGGTTGAGCTACGGTTCGAGGCCGCGCGCTCACCCTCTCTGCCGGATCCGGTCAAGAGCCGGTTGAAACGGCTGGCAGGTCGGCGCTGGACCAAGGATGGCGCGATCATCATTCAATGCGAAGAAACCCGCAGCCAGGCCCGAAACCGCGAGATCGCGCGCGCACGACTCGCGGAACTGATCGCCCGCGCTTTGGTTAAGCCCAAGCGGAGAATTGCAACGAAACCAACCTATGGGTCGGTAAAACGGCGTTTGGCGGCAAAAAAAGCGCGCGGTGACGTCAAGGTGTTGCGCGGCAAGGTGTCCGAAGAATGATCTGGAAACTTCCGGGTCTGTCGCTACTCTGACCTCAACAGGCAGCAGGGAGGCAAGTCATGAGGTTGCAGGGAAAAACCGCAATCGTGACCGGTGGCGCATCCGGGTTCGGAGCGGGGATCGCGCAGAAATTTCTCGCCGAAGGGGCGCGCGTGATGATCGCTGATATCAACGGCGACGCGGCGCGGGACAAGGCCAGGCAGTTCGGGTTAAACGCGACGGCACAACAGGTGGATGTCAGCGACTTGGCTTCGGTACAGGCGATGGCAGATGCCGCCCTCAGCACGTTAGGACAGCTCGATATCCTGGTGAATAACGCCGGGATCACCCACCTGCCCAAGCCACTTGAAGAGGTCAGCGAGGACGATTTCGATCATGTCTTCAAGGTGAACATGAAATCCGTTTACCTGACCGCCCGCGCCTTCGTGCCAACAATGAAGGCCCGCGGTGCGGGTGTGATCCTGAACGTCGCCTCAACGGCTGGCCTGTCCCCGCGCCCGAACCTGAATTGGTACAATGCCTCCAAGGGATGGATGATCACCGCGACCAAAACCATGGCTGTCGAATTGGCCCCCTCGGGCGTGCGGGTCAATGCGATCTGCCCGGTTGCTGGAGAAACACCGCTGTTGAAATCCTTCATGGGTGAAGACACGCCCGAAATTCGCGCCAAGTTCCTCTCAACCATCCCGCTGGGCCGTTTCTCGACACCCGAAGATATGGCCAACGCCGCCTGTTTCCTATGCTCGGACGAGGCCAGCATGATCACCGGCACAGCGTTAGAGGTCGATGGTGGCCGTTGCATCTGATCCACTCTTCATCTGGCCAAAAATACCTCCGCCGGAGGCAGCGCGCGCCAGCGCGCTTTCGGCCCAAAACCAGAGGCTGAAATGATCCCCGGACCCCGAAACCTGATTACCGATATCCCCGGCCTGAAGGTCGGCAATGCCCAGGATGAAGGGTTGAAATCCGGCACAACCGTTCTGACTGCGGATCAACCTTTTACCGCATCGGTCCATGTCATGGGCGGCGCGCCCGGCACGCGCGAGACCGATCTGCTCGCACCTGACAAATCCGTGGACAGGATTGACGCAATCGTTTTGTCGGGCGGGTCGGCCTTTGGGCTGGATGCCTGCTCGGGCGTTTCAGACGCGTTGCGGGCCGAAGGGCGCGGGTTTCATGTGGGGAATGCGATTGTGCCCATTGTGCCCGGGGCGATTCTCTTCGATCTGCTCAATGGGGGCGATAAAAACTGGGCGGAAAACCCCTATCGCGCGCTGGGGTGGGCTGCTTATCAGGCGGCCTCACAGCAATTTGAACTGGGTACGGCCGGGGCCGGAACCGGCGCAATGGCGGCGATGCAGAAGGGCGGGCTGGGTTCAGCCTCATTGGTGCTGGAGGATGGCACAACGGTTGCGGCGCTGGTGGCGGCGAACCCACTGGGCAGTGTCACCACACCGGGAGACCGGCATTTCTGGGCAGCACCATTCGAGATCGGGGACGAATTCGGCGGGCTCGGGCCGGATCCGGCGTCGGGTCTCGGGCGTAATGTAGTCAGCCGTAAAGCTCAGACCATGCAATCGGTTCCGCAAGACAAGGCCAATACCACAATAGCTATTGTT
Source organism: Alphaproteobacteria bacterium (assembly GCA_030426685.1). Classification (GTDB taxonomy): domain Bacteria; phylum Pseudomonadota; class Alphaproteobacteria; order Rhodobacterales; family Rhodobacteraceae; genus Ruegeria. The sequence continues at coordinate 78,328 of JAUHYC010000007.1, read as the reverse complement.
GCAACGGATGCGGCCTTGTCCAAACCGCAATGTCAGCGCATGGCCGTGGCGGCGCATGACGGGATTGCGCGCGCGATCGTCCCTGCCCATTCGCCGGGGGACGGAGATCTTGTGTTTGGCGTCAGCACCGGCACGCGCAGCGTCGATACAGGTGCAATTACGATGATCGGCCACGCCGCTTCGCTGTGTCTGGCCCGGGCCATCGCTCGCGCCATCTATCTGGCGTCACCCAGCATGGGCGATCTTCTGCCCTGTTGGGCGGACGTACATGACATAAGTTAAGGACGACCGGGTTATCGCTGTGACACAGTGCCGTCGCGCGGCAATCTGCGCATTGACTCTCTCCCGCACCAACGGTCCTTTCGGTGCAGCCAATTCTTATCGGAGTAATGAAGCAATGAATCGTATCCTCGCCACCGCTATTGTCGGTCTTCTGGCCCTTCCTGCCTACGCGGAAGGCGACGCCGAGGCTGGTAAGAAAGCCTTCAACAAATGCAAGTCCTGCCATCAGATTGCCGACCCGGCAGGCGAAGTGATCGTGAAGGGCGGCAAGACCGGTCCGAACCTCTATGGTATCGCAGGCCGCACCGCCGGGACCGTCGAAGGGTTCAAATATGGTGACAGCATTGTCGCTGCAGGTGAAAACGGGCTGGTTTGGGATGAAGCCACCTTTGTGGAATATGCGCAGGATCCCAAGACTTTTCTGAAAACCTATCTGGATGATACGGCGGCCAAGTCGAAAATGACCTTCAAGCTTAAGAAGGGCGGCGAAGACGTCTACGCCTATATCGTGAGTGTTTCTGGCGAGTAATTCCGCCTGAAAATCCCGGGACCATGTGCAAAAGGCCGCAGCCCCTGCGGCCTTTCGTGCGCTTGATCAGGGCTTCGATCGGCGTCACTTTGGGGGAAAACCGATGCGCAAGCGCGCATTGCGGCCCTTCAACAGGAGACGACAGATGGGTATCATGATCCCGGCCTGGGTTGAGGGGGAATTGACCCCCGTCGACAAGCTGGAGGCGCATGAAAAAGGCCTGAAGCACAAGGCCGTTTCGGTATTTGTCGTGCGCGGCACCGAAATCCTGCTGCAGCAGCGTGCCATGGGCAAATATCATACGCCCGGTCTGTGGGCGAATACCTGCTGCACCCATCCCGAGTGGAACGAAAGCGCCTCGACCTGTGCGGTGCGCCGCCTGCGCGAAGAATTGGGCATCACAGGGCTCTATCCCGAATATCGGCACCGGCTGGAATATCACGCTGATGTGGGCAACGGGTTGGTCGAAAATGAGGTGGTCGATGTTTTTCTGGCGCATGTGCGCGGATCACTGAATATCGAGCCCAACCCGGACGAAGTCATGGATATCCGCTGGATCGATTATCATGATCTGTTGGCCGAGGTGCAGCGATATCCGGCCCGTTTTACCCCATGGCTCAAAATCTATCTGCACAATCACGCTGACACGATCTTTGGTCCCGACCTGATTATCTCGGCCAATTCATAACCCCGACTTGCAAGGCGCGCGCAAGCGGCATACATCAACGCGTCATGGCCAAGCAGAAGACAGACCCGAATTACAAAGTCATCGCCGAAAACCGGCGCGCGCGCTTCGATTATGTGATCGAGGACGATCTCGAATGCGGCATCGTGCTGGAAGGGTCCGAGGTCAAATCCCTGCGCGCTGGCGGGTCGAACATCGCCGAAAGCTATGCCTCGGTGGAAGACGGCGAGCTGTGGCTGGTCAACAGCTATATCGCGCCATACGAGCAGGCCAAGGTTTTTAAGCATGACGAGCGCCGCCGCCGCAAGCTGCTGGTGTCGCGCAAGGAATTGTCAAACCTGTGGAACGCGACCCAACGCAAGGGCATGACACTGGTGCCGCTGGTTTTGTATTTCAACCACAAGGGCCGGGCGAAGATCAAAATTGGTATCGCCAAAGGTAAGAAGCTGCATGACAAGCGTGAGACCCAGGCCAAGCGGGACTGGTCACGTCAGAAACAGCGTCTGATGAAGGACCACAGCTAGAACGCCATGGTCGCCTGAACCGCCCGCTGCCACCGCGCATAGGCCGTATCGCGATCTTCTTCCGACATTGCGGGTTCAAACCGGCGATCCAGATCCCAAGTCGCGGCAAAGCCGGACCGATCGGGATAGACACCGGCTTTCATCCCGGCCAGCCAGGCGGCCCCCAGTGCCGTCGTTTCCTGCATCACCGGGCGATCCACCGGCGCGCCAAGAATGTTCGACAACCCCTGCATGGTCCAGTCAGACGCGCTCATCCCGCCATCGACGCGCAGGATCACATCCGCCTCGGCCCCCCAGTCACCTTGCATAGCGTGCCACAGGTCGCGGGTTTGAAAGGCAATGCTCTCCAGTGTTGCGCGGGCGATCTCGGCCCGGCCCGAATTACGGGACAGTCCGAACATGGCACCACGACATTCGGGCTTCCAATACGGCGCGCCGAGGCCGGTAAAGGCCGGCACCAGCACCACATGCTGGGTTGGATCGGCCTGCACGGCCAGATCGCCACTTTGAGGTGCCGCGTCAATGATCTTTAGCGCATCGCGCAGCCATTGCACCGCCGCGCCTGCGATGAAGATTGAGCCCTCCAGCGCATAGGTCTTCTGGCCGTCCAACTGATAGGCAATCGTTGTCAGCAGCCGGTTTTTCGATTCCACCGGCTGCGTGCCGGTGTTGAGCAAGGCGAAACAGCCTGTGCCATAGGTTGATTTCATCATACCCGGTTCGAAACAGGCCTGCCCGATGGTAGCCGCCTGCTGGTCACCGGCCACACCCAGAATTGGGATGTTGCCGCCGAGCAGCGAGGTCGATCCGAAATCTGCTGCGCAATCGCGCACATTGGGTAACATCTGTTGGGGAACGTCCAGCAACTCACAAATTTCGGAGCTCCAGTCTCCTTTATGGATGTCGAACAGTAATGTGCGTGCGGCATTGGTGGCATCAGTGGCGTGCACACGCCCCTCGGTCAAGCGCCAGATCAGGAAGGTGTCGATGGTGCCGAACAACAGCTCTCCGGCGGCAGCGCGGTCGCGCGCGCCGGGAACCGTATCCAGCAGCCATTTGACCTTGGTGCCCGAGAAATAGGGATCCAGCAGCAGACCGGTCTGGGCGGTCACGTCATCCTCGCACCCGGCCTGCTTATAGCGCGCGCATATTTCGGCGGTGCGTCGATCCTGCCAGACGATGGCGTTGTGGATGGGGGTTCCGGTGTTGCGGTCCCAAACAACGGTGGTTTCGCGTTGGTTGGTAATCCCGATCCCGGCAATCTGGGCTGCAGTGATCCCCGCAGTGTCCATGACCTCGCGGCAGACGGTCAGAACACTGTCCCAGACTTCGTCGGCATCATGCTCAACCCATCCCTCCTGCGGGAAATGCTGGGTGAATTCGCGTTGTGCAGTGCCTGCGCGCTGCATGTCCGCGTCGAACAATATGGCTCGCGATGATGTGGTGCCCTGATCAATGGCAAGAATATAGGTCACGCCTGCGCCCCCTCCGGTCTGGTTTTGCCGGACTTTAGCGCAAACAATGACGCACGTGCCAGAGTGTTCAGACGGGAATATTGTCGATCAGCCGCACACCATCGGCCCAGGCCGCAGCGAACAGCCGCGCAGGCCGATCCGCATGGGTCAACGGCTCCAGCGTGTCGGCGCAGCGCAGTTGCACATATTCCACCTGAGCGAATCCGGCAGTCAACAGGTCGGTTTGGGCCTGCACCGCCAGCGCGTCAAAAGGTGCTCCGTCTTTCAGTGCGTCGGCCAGAGCGCGCATGATGCGGTGCTTTTCAGCCGCAACCTGCAACCCATCGGCCGAGAGCCTCTGATTGCGCGACGACATCGCGAGCCCCGAAGGCTCACGCACTGTCGGGCAGCCGATCACTTCAATCGGGATATCCAGATCGCGGGCCATGCGGCGCACGACCATCAGTTGCTGGTAGTCCTTTTCCCCGAAATAGGCTCGATCTGCCTGTGTCTGAAGGAACAGTTTGGCGACAACCGTGGCCACCCCGTCAAAGTGACCGGGGCGGAATTCACCCTCCATCACATTGGTCAGCCCTGCGACGGAAACCGTGGTGGCAAACCCTTTCGGGTAGATCTCATCGGGGTCAGGAACGTAGATCGCATCGATCCCATAGGCCGCCAGTTTTTCGGCATCCTTGAGTTCGGTCCGGGGGTAGTTCGCCAGATCTTCGGCGTTGTTGAACTGCTTGGGGTTCACAAAAATCGTCACGATGACCCGGTCGCACCCCGCCTTCGCGGCCTCAACCAGCGACAGATGCCCCTGATGCAGCGCCCCCATTGTGGGGACAACAGCAATGACCTCGTCCTTGCGATGCCAGTCAGTGGTCAGGGTGCGCAGATCGGCTAGCTTTCGCAAGATCGGAGCGCTCATGATTTCCCCCCTTTGACAGGGGCCTTGTCGGAAAAGACATGTTCGTCCGCGGGGAAATTGCGCGCGCGGACATCGGCGGCATATTCCGCGATTGCGGCTTCGGCCTGTGGTCCCAGATCGGCATAGCGCTTGACGAATTTTGGTTTGAAAGCGGTGAAAAAACCAAGCATGTCGTCCACCACCAAAATCTGCCCGTCGCACCCGGCCGAGGCACCGATGCCTATGGTCGGGATCGCGACGTCCCGGGTGATCCGATCCGCCAGACTTTGCGGAACCTTCTCTAACACGACGGAAAACGCGCCTGCCTCGGCCACGGCGCGGGCATCGGCCAGCACCGCCTGCGCCTGGTCATCACGGCCCTGCACCTTATAGCCACCAAGGGTGTTGATCGATTGCGGCGTCAGCCCGATATGCGCCATCACCGGAATGCCACGCTTGACCAGAAAGCGGATGGTGTCGGCCATTTCAACCCCGCCTTCGAGCTTCACCGCGCCCGCACCGGTCTCGGCCATCAGCCGTGCGGCGTTGCGAAAGGCCTGCGCCGGGTCATGTTCGTAACTGGCAAAGGGCATGTCGATGACCATCATGGCCTGCTCAAGCCCGCGCGCGACAGCCTGGCCGTGCATAATCATCATCTCCATCGTCACCCCAAGGGTCGACGTCAGGCCGTGCAGAACCATGCCGACGCTGTCGCCGACCAGAACAAAGTCACAATGGGCATCCATCAGCCGCGCCATTGGCGTTGTATACGCTGTCAGGCTGACCAGCGGTTCGCCGGCCTTGCGGGTGCGAATATCCTCGGCATTCGGGGCTGTCTTACGGGCGGTGGCGCTCATGCTCGCTCCTCGCGGGTTCATGTTGCGGTGCGGCATAGCAGATCGGGCAGTGGCTAAGAAACCCCGGTTGCGCGAACAAATCCTTGATTGACCCAAATTTTAAAGGGAGATTGGTCTCAGAACGATCCGCAAACAGCGGACGAGCCTTCTTCAGTGGGGAGTGAATGTCATGGGAATGCAATCGGTTCGGTCTTTAGCCTCGGCCCTTGCGCTGGGCGCGTCATTGTTGGCGTCGCAGGCGTTGGCGAAATCGGATATCACCATCGCGATGCAGCTTGAACCGCCGCATCTGGACCCGACCAGCGCCGCGGCGCAGGCGATTGATTCGGTGGTCTATACCAATATCTTCGAGGGGCTGACCCGGTTCATGGGCGACGGATCGGTGGTGCCGGGCCTGGCTGAAAGCTGGGAGATCTCGGATGACGGCACCGAATACACTTTCAAGCTGCGCGACGGTGTGACCTTCCACGATGGCAGCACCATGGATGCCGAGGATGTCAAATTCAGCCTCGATCGTGCCACCGCCGAAGACAGCGCCAACGCGCAGAAGGCGCTGTTTGCCGGAATCGAGAGCGTTGAGGTCGTCGATCCTCTGACCGTCAAAGTGACTCTGTCCGAACCCAACGGCAATTTCCTGTTTAACCTGGCCTGGGGCGATGCGGTGATCGTCGCGCCTGAAAGCATAGAAAACATCAAGACCAACCCCGTCGGAACCGGTGCCTTCACCTTTGGCAACTGGGTGCAGGGCGACAGCATCACGCTGAACCGAAACCCCGACTACTGGGGCGATCAGCCCGCATTAGAGACTGCAACGTTCAAGTTCATCTCGGACCCCACCGCCGCCTTTGCCGCCATGATGGCCGAGGATATCGATGTGTTCGACAACTTCCCCGCACCGGAGAACCTGCCTCAGTTCGAAGCCGACCCGAGGTTTCAGGTGTTGGTGGGCTCGACCGAAGGCGAAACGATTCTGTCCACCAACAACAAGCAGCCCCCTTTTGATGATATCCGCGTGCGGCAGGCACTGGCCCATGCCATCGACAGGCAGGCCATTGTCGATGGGGCGATGTTTGGCTACGGCACGCCCATCGGCACGCATTTCGCGCCGCATCATCCGGCCTATGTCGATTTGACCGGCAACTCGGCTCATGACCCCGAAAAGGCCAGGGCACTGCTGGCCGAGGCCGGGTTTGCCGACGGGTTCGAGACCACCCTGCACCTGCCGCCTCCCTCCTACGCGCGGCGCGGTGGTGAGATCATCGCGGCCCAGCTGGCCGATGTCGGCATCACTGCCGAGATCATCAATGTGGAATGGGCGCAATGGCTGGAATCGGTGTTCAAGGGCAAGGAGTTCGGCCTGACCATCGTCAGCCATACCGAGCCGATGGATATCGGCATCTATGCGCGGCCCGAATATTATTTCCAATATGACAGCACCGACTTTCAGGCGCTGATGGGCACTCTGAACGCCACCACCGACCCGGGGGAACGGACCCGGTTGTTGGGTGAGGCGCAGCGCCTGATCTCGAACGATTATGTCAATGGATACCTGTTCCAGCTGGCCAAACTCGGCGTGGCCAAAGCGGGCGTGCAGGGGCTGTGGGAAAACGCCCCCACTGCTGCCATCGATCTGACTGCGATCAGCTGGTCCGAGTGAAGCAAGCCCGGGGCCTGATTCTGCGGCCCCGGAATATTGCCGTTTCCGAGTAGACGCCGTGATGACATTTTTCCGTATCGTTTGCCTTTTTGCTTTGACCGTTTTCCTGACCACCGCTCCGGTTGGAAAAGCTGCGGCGCAGAATGCATTGGGTGGTCGTCTTGACGCCCTGGCCGGAACACCTGAGAACCCGCTGGAGGTTGGGGTCGGAATCAAGATCGACCAGATCACAGGTGTCGACCAAAAGGCCGAAAACTACGGTGCGGTTGTGGTTCTGCGGGTCGAATGGATCGATCCCGCGCTGGCCTTCGACCGTGACGTTGCGGGCCGGGACATTCGGGTATTCAACCCGCCAACGCTGGCGGACCATGCCGCGCAGATCGGTGCGGTTCTGCCGGCCTTTGTCATACACAACCAGCAATCCAACAAATGGATACACGAATCTGCGGCCTCTCTGCGCTATGACGGGCGAGTTGTCTATGTCGAGAAATCATCGCTGACCCTTCAGGCGCCGCATTTCAACTTCCGAAAATACCCGTTCGACACGCAGGAGTTCCATTTCGACGTCGTCTCGATCTTTCCGTCTGAATACGTGTCCTATTACCCGCTGGATGAGTTTTCGGGCCTCGGCAATTTGCTGGGTGAGGAGGAGTGGATTCTGGGCAATGACCGGCTTGAGGTTTCCAAAGTCACCGGATTGTCGGGCCGGGACAGCGATCAGGTGGCGCTGATTTTCGAAGGCAAGCGGCACCTGACCTATTACACCATCCGCGTGTTTCTCCCGATGCTGGTGCTGATCACGGTTGGCTGGGCGCTGTTCTTCCTCGACGAATATCGCAAACGGATCGAAATCGCGGGGGCGAACCTGCTGGTCTTTGTGGCGTTCAACTGGGCGATTTCGGAGGATCTGCCCAAGCTGGGATATCTGACCTTTCTGGATTTCATTCTGCAATGCATGTTCCTGATGACCGGTGCGCTGATCGTGTTTAACGTCGCCCTGCGCCGGTTGAAAGTTGCGGGTCGGGAAGAGGCGGCCAGAAAGCTGGATAATTACGCGATCAAGTGGATCTATCCGCTGGGCTATGCGGCAATTGTTGGCTACGCGATGTTTGCCTACCTGCTGGTGCCTTAGGTGCTGGACCCAATCCGGTTGTGACCCTAACGTGGCTCCAATGCTTCGTTATACGCTCAAACGCCTGCTCTCACTGATCATCAGCCTCGCGGTCGCCTCGGTCGTCATATTCGCGGTTATCGAGGTCGTGCCGGGTGATCCAGCCTCGTTCATGCTGGGCGTGAACGCACAACCTGACACGCTGGCGGCGCTGCGGGCCGAGCTTGGGTTGGATGTGTCCAGGGTGCAGCGGTATTTCAATTGGGTCGGCGGAATGCTGACCGGGGATTTCGGCACCTCCTACACCTACCGCACCCCGGTTTCGCAAATGATCGCGGATCGGTTGTGGGTGTCGTTACCGCTGGCGCTGTTTGCGCTGACCTTGTCCACCCTGATTGCCTTTCCCTCCGGGATCTACGCCGCTGCACGTCGGGGCAAACCCGGAGACCTGACGGTAATGGGCGCCACGCAACTGGGCATCGCGGTGCCGAACTTCTGGTTTGCGATGATGCTAGTGCTGATCTTTGCCATCAACCTGCGCTGGTTCAATGCCGGTGGATTTGCAGGTTGGGAAAATGGCCTGTGGACCGGCCTGCATTCGCTGACTCTGCCCGCCATTGCACTGGCCCTGCCACAGGCGGCCATTCTGGCGCGCGTCATGCGTTCATCACTGCTGGACATTCTGGGTGAGGATTTCATGCGCACCGCCCGCGCCAAAGGCCTCAGCCGACGACAAGCCTTGTGGCGCCACGGTGTGCGCAATGCGCTGATCCCGGTGCTGACGATCATCGGGCTGCAATTTTCCTTCCTGCTGGCCGGGTCGATCATCATCGAACAGGTGTTTTACCTGCCCGGACTGGGGCGGCTGGTGTTTCAGGCGATCTCGGCCCGCGATCTGATTGTTGTGGAATCGGTGGTCATGCTGCTTGTCTTCGCCGTGATCACCGTCAACTTTCTGGTCGATCTGGCCTATGCCGCCGTCGATCCCCGGTTGAGGAGCAGAACATGAGCCGCAACCTAATCCTTGGTACATTTCTGTCATCGCTGGTCCTTCTGGCGGCCCTGCTCTCGTTTGTTTGGACGCCTTATGATTATGCCGCGCTGAACATACCCGACAAACTGCGGCCCCCGAACGCGCAGCACTGGTTTGGCACAGATCATTTCGGGCGCGATATGTTTTCAATGATCATGGTGGGCGCGCGCACCTCAATCGCGGTGGCACTGGTGGCGGTGGGTATCGGCGTGGGCTTTGGCGTGCCCCTCGGCCTGACGGCAGCAGCCCGCAAGGGATCGTGGTGGGATGAAGTGATCATGCGCGGCAATGATCTGGTTTTTGCCTTCCCCTCGCTGGTCATCGCCATCCTGATCACCGCCGTGTTCGGGGCCGGAGCCATCAACGCCATCATCGCCATCGGCATCTTCAACATCCCCGTCTTCGCCCGCATCACCCGCGGTGCCGCTCTCTCGCTTTGGGAGCGAGAGTTCATCCTCGCCGCCCGCGTTTCAGGCAAGGGTGCAGCACGGATTTCAACCGAACATATCCTGCCCAACGTTGCCAACCTTCTGATCGTCCAGGGGACCATCCAGTTCAGCTTGGGCATCCTTGCCGAGGCCGGGTTGTCCTATGTGGGATTGGGTGCGCAGCCGCCAACGCCCAGTTGGGGCCGGATGTTGGCAGATGCGCAAACGATGGTCAGCTTTGCCCCGCATTTGGCTCTGATTCCGGGTCTTGCCATCATCGTTACGGTGCTGGGTCTGAACCTTCTGGGTGATGGGTTGCGCGACTGGCTCGATCCCCGTATCCGGGTGGCGCGGACATGAGTTTGCTGCAGATCAAAAACCTGTCCCTGTCAATTCATGGGGTGCCGATCCTGAAACAGGTCGACCTGTCCATCGCCCCCGGTCAGATCGTGGCGGTGACCGGCGAAAGCGGCTCGGGCAAGTCAATGACAGCGCTGGCCGTGATGCAATTGCTGCCAAACGGGGCTGAGGCCAGCGGTGCGATCCGGTTGCACGATGTCGATGTTTTAAACCGCCCCGAGGCCGAAATGTGCGCCCTGCGCGGTGCCTCGATCGGCATGGTGTTTCAGGAGCCGATGACCGCGCTGAACCCGGTCAAGACTATCGGGGATCAGGTGATGGAAACGATCCTGATCCACAAGGCCATGCCGCCAGCCCAAGCGCGCACCCGCGCCGAGGAAGTGCTGACTCGTGTCGGCCTGCCGCCTGATCGTTTCCCGCTGTCGCGCTATCCGCATGAACTGTCGGGCGGCCAGCGCCAGCGTGTGGTCATCGCCATGGCCATCGCGCTGCGCCCCAAGCTGCTGATCGCGGACGAACCGACGACCGCTTTGGACGTGACGACGCAGGCGCAAATCCTCGATCTGCTCAAGGGGCTGGTCAGCGAATATGGTATGGGGCTGTTGATAATTACCCATGATCTGGCGGTGGTGGCAGATATGGCCGACCGGATCACCGTCATGCGCCACGGTGAAGTGGTCGAAAGCGGTGCGACCCAACATCTGCTGCGCCACATGCGGCACCCTTATACCCGCATGTTGTTCGAAGCCTCGGGTCATCAGGTCATTCTGCCCGATACAGTTGAGCCGCGCCCGTTGCTGCAGGTCGCGCAGGTGGTCCGCGACTATCGTCTGCCCCGCACGGGTCTGTTGGGTCCACAACGCCATCACCGCGCGGTGGATGGGGTCAGCTTTACCCTCAACAAGGGTGAGCGACTGGGGTTGGTGGGCGAGTCTGGTTGTGGAAAATCGACTCTAACGCGGGCAATTCTGGGGTTGGAAGAGGTACAGTCCGGTGAGATTCGTCTGGATGGACAACCGGTTTTCACAGGGCACCGGCCAAACCTCGCGGTTCGTCGCAAGATGCAGGTGGTGTTTCAGGACCCCTATGGCAGCTTCAATCCCCGCCACCGGGTTGCGCGCCTTGTCACCGAACCGTTTCACCTGCTGGAACGCCCACCCACCGGGACAGAACGGCAGGACCGCATCGCCGAGATGCTGACGGCGGTTGGCCTCAGCCCGGATGATTCAAACAAATACATTCACGAGTTTTCGGGCGGGCAACGGCAGCGGATTGCCATCGCCCGCGCCTTGATCATTCGGCCTCAGCTGATCCTGTTTGACGAAGCGGTCTCCGCCCTCGATGTTTCGGTCCGGGCGCAGATTCTCGATCTGTTGGTTGACCTGTGCGCCACTTATGACCTGACCTATCTGTTCATCAGCCACGATCTGAGCGTTGTCCGCACCATCACCGACCGTGTGCTGGTCATGCAGTCCGGTCGGATCGTTGAGCAGGGTGAAACCGAGCAGGTGTTTTCGGACCCGCAGCATCGCTACACTCAATCCTTGATTGCCGCAGCGCCCCAATTACCTGAAATCGGGCAGGGCGCCGCGTAATTGACCTTTGTTAGAGCCTATACGGAGACCGAATATGTCCCAACAGCCATGGTTTGACCCGACCCAGTGCCTGATTGGGGGGAAGTGGGTGCCTGCATGCACGGGCGAAACCCTGCCCCTGATCAACCCGTCGGACGGTGGCGAAATCTGCCGCATCGCGCGTGGCGCTGAACCGGATATCGATGCGGCGGTTGCTGCTGCGCAAACGGCTTTGAACGGAGATTGGGGTCGAATGACCGCGCTGGAGCGGGGCCGCATCCTGACCCGTCTGGGGCAACTGGTGCTGGAGCATGTCGACGACTTGGCCGCGCTTGAAGCGACAGATGTGGGCAAGCCTCTGACCCAGGCGCGGGCAGATGCGGTGGCGCTGGCGCGGTATTGCGAATTCTACGGAGGTGCGGCGGATAAGGTGATGGGCGAAACCATTCCCTATCTCGACGGCTATACGGTCTATACGCTGCGCGAACCGCATGGGGTGACCGGTCATATCGTGCCGTGGAACTATCCGATGCAGATCATCGGACGCTCGGTCGGCGCGGCGTTGGCGATGGGCAATGCCTGCGTGCTGAAACCGGCGGAAGAGGCGTGCCTGACCGCACTGGCCTTTGCCCATCTCGCGGTTGAGGCCGGCCTGCCAGACGGGGCGCTGAACGTTGTGCCTGGCCTCGGGGCCGAGGCGGGTGCGACCCTGTCCGGGCATCCGGGGGTCAACCATATCTCGTTCACCGGTTCAGTCGCCACAGGGGCGCTGGTGCAGCAGGCGGCAGGGCGGAATGTGGTGCCGGTGACGCTGGAACTGGGCGGCAAATCCCCGCAATTGGTCTTTGATGATGCCGATCTGGACGCGGCGCTGCCGTTTCTGGTCAACGCTGGCATTCAAAATGCGGGGCAGACCTGTTCCGCCTCTTCCCGGATTCTGGTGCAGCGCGGCGTATACGATCAGGTCAAATCCCGAATGGCTGAGGCGTATGAGCAACTCAGTGTTGGCCCTGCGATGCAGGACCTGCGCGTTGGCCCCCTGATATCGAACCGGCAAAAGCAGATCGTCAGCGGGTTTCTTACGCAGGGTGCTGATTTGACCATCGCCGCCCAAGGCAAGATCGTCGAAGGCGCGCCCGATGGCGGGGCCTATGTGCAACCCACATTGTTCGCAGACGTGCCCCCGGATCACGCTCTGGCGCGCGACGAGATTTTTGGCCCGGTCCAGGTCCTGATTCCGTTTGAGACTGAAAAACAGGCTCTAATCATGGCCAACAGCACCGATTACGGTCTGGTCGCCAGCGTCTGGTCGCGCGATGGCGCGCGGCAGATGCGGTTGGCAAAGGGGTTGCGTTCGGGTCAGGTGTTTATCAACAATTATGGTGCTGGCGGTGGGGTTGAGCTGCCGTTTGGCGGCGTCGGGAAATCCGGCCACGGCCGCGAGAAAGGGTTCGAAGCGCTCTATGGCTTTTCACAGTTGAAAACGGTCGCCGCCTATCACGGCTAGACGATCACTTCGATCGCCTCCTGTGCGCCGACACCGAACACGCGCTTGTAACGCTCGATCTGATCCGGCGGGCCCATCGCCTTCTCCGGGTTGTCCGACAGTTTCACCGTAGGCCGCCCATTGGCAGAGACCGCTTTGCACACCAGCGAGAACGGTGCCAGCGCGTCATCGGGGACCAACCCGCGGAAATCATTGGTCAGCAGCGTGCCCCAACCAAAGGATACATTGGTGCGATTTGCAAACTGTGCGTGTAACTCGCGGATTTTGTCCACATCCAGCCCATCCGAGAAAATGACACGTTTCTTCATCGGGTCTTCGCCGCGCGATTTCCACCAGTTGATAGCAATCTCGGCCCCGGCGGCGGGGTCGCCGCTGTCGACCCGAATGCCTGTCCAACCCGCCAGCCAGTCTGGCGCATTGTCGAGAAACCCTTTTGTCCCATAGGTGTCGGGCAGGATGATACGCAGATTGCCGTCATGCTCCTCGTGCCAGTCGCTGAGGACGTCATAGGGGGCCTGCGCCAGCGCCTCGTCAGTTTCAGCCAGAGCGGAATAGACCATCGGCAGTTCATGCGCGTTGGTGCCAATGGCCTCAACCTCGCGTCGCATCGCTATCAGGCAATTTGAAGTCCCGGTGAAGGCCGGGCCCAGCCCTTCGATCATCGCCTGCACACACCAGTCCTGCCACAGGAAGGAATGTCGCCGCCGCGTGCCGAAATCCGCGATGCCCAACCCGTCAATGCCGCGCAGCTGGTCGATCTTTTCCCAAACCCGCGTCATCGCGCGGGCATAGAGCACCTGAAGCTCGAACCGGCGCATGCTATTCAGGACCGCACGCGAGCGAAGCTCCATCAGCACCGCCAGCGCCGGAATCTCCCACAACATAACCTCATGCCACTTGCCCTCAAAAGTCAGCTCGTACTGGTCGCCCTTGCGCTCCAGATGATAGGGGGGCAGGCGCAGGTTCTCGAACCACTCCATGAAATCGGGGCGGAACATCTGGCGCTTACCGTAGAATGTATTCCCCCGCAGCCAGGTGCTTTCGCCGCGGCTCAGGCTTAACGACCGGATGTGATCCAACTGCTCGCGCAACTCGCCCTCGTCGATCAATTGCGCCAGGGGTACGTGATTCGACCGGTTGATCAGCGAAAACACCACGTCGGTTTGGGGCTTATTCCGAAACACTGACTGACACATCAGAAGTTTGTAGAAATCTGTGTCGATCAATGACCGCACAATTGGGTCGATCTTCCATTTATGATTGTAGACCCGCGTCGCGATGTCGACCATGGGGACCTCCTGCGATTTCCGTTGTTAGATCAATCGGGGCGCCGAATGGCAAGAGTCGCGGATTTGGTAACAATGCCCCCGACACGACACATTGCGGGCATATTATGAGTGCCCTTCGCGTTTTAGTGAGGGGGTGGGGATGGTAATGAAGGTTGAATTTGGTGAATGAGTCTCGCTTACGACTTTGACATTGTAGCGGTTGCCCCGGACGAAGTTGACCCTGAGCACGGGCATTCCGCGGTGACGGGGCGCCCCCCGGTTCGGGCGCAGTTTCGCGACGTCAAAACCGCAGACGCCCTGCGCGCGGCGTCGCCGAAGATCCGTAGAATATTTCTTGAATCCGGCTTCAGTCTGGATACGCGGGCCAGCGATACGTCTCCCGGGTATTATTCGCTTGAGGATATGGAGGATCGCACCCTGATCCTGAAACGGCTTTTTGCCAATATCCGCAACATGGGAGTACAGGGCGAATATAGTGGTGAGTTCGACTTTCATCAGTTTCTGAACCACGTCCGTGCCGCGAAACCGGGCGACGCGCCGCACGTCGAACCCGCGCGCCCGTTGCCACCGCCTCGCCCAACTCCGCAACCGCCCCCGCGCCGCACGGTTCCGGGTCGGATCGGATTTGCGCTGGGCCTGGCCGTGATCCTGTTCGTGGTGCTTAAATATCTGGCGGAAAAGGGGGCGCAGTGAGCGTCAGTTCAGTTTGACACCGGCAGTGCGCATCGCCTCTTCGGCGGCGCGCAGCGATCCTTCCATATCGATGGCGCGGCACAGATCGGTTCGAACCGTGACGTCAAAGCCAAGCCGCGCTGCATCAACGGCCGAGAAATTTACGCAGAAATCCGTGGCCAGTCCCACCAGCGTCAGCTGCGTGATTTCTCGGGTCTCCAGATAGCCCTTGAGGCCTGTCGGAGTGGACTGGTCATTCTCGAAAAAGGCGGAATAGCTGTCGATGGCGCTGCGAAAACCCTTGCGGATGATCAGATCGCCATCTGTGCGCAGGTCGGGATGAAACGCCGCGCCTTTGGTGCCCTGAACGCAGTGGTCAGGCCATAGTACCTGCGAACCATAAGGCATTTCGGTCAACTCGAACGGGGCCTTGCCGGGATGGGCGCTGGCAAAAGAGGAATGCCCCGCCGGATGCCAGTCCTGTGTCAGGATCACCGCATCGAACCCGTCCATGATGGCATTGATCGGCGCGACGATCTCATCCCCGCCCGGAACCGCCAACGCGCCCCCGGGGCAGAAATCGTTCTGGACATCAATCACGATCAGGGCGTGGGACATGGGGGCCTCCTTCAGCTGTCATATCGGTATGGCGTTGGACACGGGCCGTCAATGCGATCCCTTGCGTGTTTTTGTCCGGGGCATTAGATCGCGTCCATGTACACAATCGCTGCCCTCTACCACTTCACACGGTTCCCCGATCCGGACTCGCTGCGCCCTGCGCTGCTGGAGCTCTGCCGCACGCAATCCGTCAAAGGCACCCTGCTATTGGCGCAGGAGGGGATCAACGGCACAATCGCCGGTCCTCGCGCCGGGATTGATGCGGTGCTGACCCATATCCGTTCCCTGCCGGGCTGCGAGGGGCTGGAGTGGAAAGAGGCGGTCTCGGACCAACCGCCATTCGGTAAGATGAAGGTGCGCCTGAAGAAAGAGATCGTGACAATGGGCCAGCCCGATGTCGACCCGCGCGCCAGCGTTGGAAACTATGTCGAGCCGGAGGACTGGAACGATCTGATCCGCTCGGATGATGTGGTGGTGATCGACACGCGCAATGATTACGAGGTTGCGATTGGCACGTTTGAGGGCGCAATCGACCCTAACACGGCCAGTTTCCGCGATTTTCCCGCCTGGTGGGAGGAGAACAAGGACCGGTTCCACAATAAACGCGTTGCGATGTTTTGCACCGGCGGCATCCGTTGTGAGAAATCCACCAACTACCTGTTGGGGCAGGGGGTCGAGGATGTCTATCACCTGAAAGGCGGCATCCTGCGCTATCTTGAGGAAATGCCGCGCGAAGACAGCGCCTGGCAGGGCGAGTGTTTCGTGTTCGACAACCGCGTCTCGGTCGGTCATGGGCTGGTCGAGGGGCCGCACAAGCTGTGCCATGGCTGCCGCCGCCCGATCCTGCCCGAGGATGTGAAACGCCCGGAATATGAACACGGGGTGTCGTGCCATCAGTGCATCCATGAGACATCGGACGCGGACAAGAAGCGCTTCCGAGAGCGCCAGAAACAGATTCAATTGGCCCGCGCGCGCGGCGAGGAACATCTGGGGTCGGACTGAAATCCGCTTGCAGGCCCTGCCGGAAATTGGATGATTGCGATCAGGCAGGCATGACGGAGCGCAGATGTCCAAAGAACCCAGAACTCTGGAAGAATGGAAATCCACTCTGTTGGCGGCGCTTGGGCTGGTTTTGGCCAGTTTTTTGGCGTGGTACGGTTTGTCACGATTGAACGAGACCACCGCAGGCGAAACGATTGGTACATTTGCCTCGGTGGGTCTGGTGATCTGGATGGTATCGCAATCGTGGTACTACATGACACAGGTGGAATCCCCGCGCCGGTTGCTATTCCTGATGGGGGTATCCTTCATTCAGGTCGTACCATTCCTGTTCGCCGCCGTTTACGGCGCGTTTGGCTATAACGACCATTGCGTCATCGGGGCTCAGGGTCCGGCGGATATTCTGTATTTTTCGTATGTCACCTTCACCACGGTCGGATACGGGGATATGTCCCCAACCGGTCTGTGCCGCGGACTGGCCGTGGCCGAAGCGGTGACAGGCTATATCCTGCTGGGCATGTTCGTTGCTGCCGCTGTCGCGCTTTATGCGCGCAACCACGGCAAATGATGCGGCCCTATTTGTTTTGATCAATCCAGCGCGACATCATCTGCTTGTCCCGAAAACACTCAGACGGGATCGGACGGCGCTTGCCACGTGAGATTCGCTCGGCAAAGGCGACCTGTTTGCCGGTGGGATAGTTGGCGAAAGGTGATGGATCATGCGGTTTATGTGCCGAAATCCAGTCTGACAGCGATTTACGGTCACGTTGCGCCTCAACCGGGATCTCAAGTGCGGATTTCGCGGCAATCGCCCGGGCATAGCGCATTTGCCGGTCGGTGACAGGCAGCATGTGGTAATCGTTGCTGGGCGCGTCGTACCAGCTTTGACGGGTAGCATTGATCATAGCTCGAATACCTCCGTTCCACCTCAGACATCCTTGTGGAACAAATATAGAACATATTAAGAACTTTTTCAACATTTCCGCCGGTTCGGGTGGAATTCACCGTCTCTCAAACCAACCTGTCCCGTCGCTTGCGACCAATTCGGCACGTATTTTCGTGCTTCCTGCTTAAACAAAGAATCGCTGTGCCTCATTTCAATGCGCAGAGGCCCACGACATCGTGCGCAACGCCGAGAGCGGCGGCAAACTGCCGACACCGCGCCTGTTTCCGCCGCTTTGATAAGCAATACCGACATTTTGCGTCGGGAACAGAGCATACCCCACCCCGGACCTGTGGCTGACTTTGGGACAAGGCGTTGATCTGCACGAGGAGAGCGGAACCATGAAAACCCATGCACAAGCTGTGGTGATCGGAGGTGGGCTGGTCGGATGCTCGATCCTCTATCACCTGGCCAAACTCGGCTGGACCGACGTGGTGCTGTTGGAGCGAGACGAGCTGACCAGCGGCTCAACCTGGCATGCGGCGGCCAACATCCACGGCCTGCATGACAACAACAACATCACCCGTATCCAGCACTATACGATGAACCTGTACAAGGAACTGGAAAAGGAAACCGGTCAGGGCTGCGGTGTGTTTCAGTCCGGCTCGCTCTATCTGGCGCAGACCGAAGACCGGGAACATCAGCTTCGCCTGCAAGAGGCCAAAGCGCGGTTCTACGGTCTGAACTTCTATGAGATCAGCCGCGAACAGGCCAAAGAACTACACCCGCTGGCGCAGTTCGATGACATTCGCTGCATCATGTTCGAACCCGATGGCGGCAATGTCGATCCATCGGGTGTGACCCATGCCTATGCCGCAGGTGCCCGTGCTCTGGGTGCTACGATTGAACGGTTTTGTCCCGTGATAGGGACTGATCCACAGCCAGACGGCTCGTGGGTTGTGCGCACCGAAAAGGGTGATATCCATACCCAGTGGGTGGTGAATGCGGGTGGACTCTGGGGGCGCGAGGTTGCCGCGATGGCCGGGATCAAGCTGCCCCTGCAACCCACCGAACATCAGTATTTCGTCACCGAAGCGATCGAAGAAGTTGCAGCGCTGGGCCGTCGCCTGCCATCGATCGCAGATCGCGACGGCGAGTATTACTTCCGGCAGGAAGGCAACGGGTTGCTGATCGGAGCTTATGAGAAAGATATGCAGTTCTGGGCCGAAAACGGCACACCGCCGGATTTCGCCCATGACCTGTTTCCGGATGATCTGGACCGGATCATGGAAAACGTCATCCGCGCCACCGAACGTGTGCCTGTTGCCGCCACCGCAGGGGTCAAACGGGTGATCAACGGACCGATGATCTGGTCACCGGATGCCAATGCGATTTGGGGGGTGGTGCCCGAATTGCAGAACTATTTCTGCTGTACGGGTATCATTCCCGGCTTTTCGCAATCGGGTGGTTTGGGGTTGCTCTCGGCGCAGTGGATGATTGAGGGTGAGCCGCAATACGATATGTTCGCCTGGGATTTGGCACGTTTTGGCGATTGGGCCGACAAGGCCTTCACACAGGCGCGCGTACAGGACCAGTATTCCCACCGGTTTGCGATCCATTTCCCGAACGAAGAACGCAGCGCGGGCCGTCCGGCCCGGACACGTCCCGCTTATGAATTGCAAAAGGACTTGGGTGCCGTTTTTGGCCTGAACTGTGGCTGGGAACATCCCCTATGGTTCGCAGACAATCCTGGCGCGGTTGAGACCAACGGTTTCACTCGCCAGAACTGGTGGGAACCCGTGGGATGTGAGGTCCGGATGCTGCGCGAGACCGTCGGCGTCATCGATATCTCGAACTTTGCCAACTACGTCATCAAAGGCCGAGGTGCGCGGGGCTGGTTGGATTCCCTTGTCGCAAACCATGTTCCTACCCAGGTCGGCCGCTCCTGCCTGACACCGCTGATCTCTGTGCGCGGAGGCGTGGCGGGCGATTTCACCATCACGATGGTTGCCGAAGATGAATATATGATGATCGGTTCGGGTATGGCCGAACGCTATCATCAGCGCTTTTTCAACATGATTGAGCGGCCTGAAGGTGTTGAGTTCGAGGTCGCAACAAACCGTATCGCCGGGTTCAACGTCGCCGGACCTCGGGCTCGCGATCTGTTGCAACGGCTGACCAACGCCGATTTGTCGAACGAAGCCTTCCGCTTTATGCGCTCTGCCACCATTGAGGTGGCCGGTGTCACCTGTCTTGCCATCCGCGTCAGCTTTACCGGCGATCTCGGGTGGGAGTTGCATTGCGCCGAAAATGACCAAATCAGGCTCTATTCCGCACTCATTGAGGTGGCAGAGCAGCTTGATGGCGGCCCTGTCGGGGCGCGCGCACTGGGCTCGCTACGCATCGAAAAGGGCTATGGCTCATGGGGTCGCGAATATTCACAGGAGTATTGGCCGCATGAAGTTGGGCTGGATCGTCTGATCAAGCTCGACAAGGAGTTTCTGCACAAAGACGCCTATCTGGCCATCAAGGACCACCCCGCGCGCGAGGTTCTTTCGGTCTTCGAGGTTGAAGCCGATATCGCCGATGCAGCCGGGGGTGAGCCAATCTTTACCCCCGTTGGGGTGCCGGTCGGACGTGTCACCTCCGGCGCATATGGTTATTCGGTCGGGAAATCCCTGGCGCTGGGCTTTGTAGATCCAGAGGTTGCCGGGCCCGGTGACGCGGTTGAGATCTACGTTCTGGGCCGCCCGCACAAGGCCCGGATTCTGACTGAACCGCCTTTTGATCCTTCCGGCGCACGCCTGCGCGATGCCAGCCCCCTCATGGCGGAGCCGGCGCAATGACCGATACTTTCAATCGCGTCGCCGCATTTGCGCTGGACACTGCCGCAGAGGACATGCCCGAAAGCGCACGTTCCGCTGCTGCACTGCTGCTGCTGGGCACAATCGGAGTATTGATCGCGGCGGGGCCGATGCAGGCCGGAGTGATCGCACGAGATACCGCTACACTGTTATTTGCCAGTTTAGAGCCTGATTTCAGCGCCCGTATGTTGTTCGATGGACGTCGTGTCAGCGTTGCCGGGGCCGCTTATGCCACCGCCACACAGACAGACAACCTTGATGCCCATGACGGTTTTAATCCGGTCAAGGGCCATATCGGCGTCGCGGTTGTTCCGGTGCTGGCTGCATTGGCTGAGCGCAAGCCTGATCTGACCGGGCCGGAAGCGTTGGCGGCCCTGATCACCGGGTATGAGATTGCGGGCCGCGCCGGTCTGACGCTACATGCCACGGTGAGCGATTATCACACCTCCGGAGCCTGGAACGCGTTGGGCGTGGCGGCGATGGCGGCGCGTTTGCGCGGTCATTCACCTGCGCAACTCCGACAAGCGCTGGGGATTGCCGAATACCATGGACCCCGCAGCCAGATGATGCGTGAAATCGCAAATCCGACAATGTTGCATGACGGGTCAGGCTGGGGGGCATTGGTCGGGCTGTCATCCGCCGTTCTGGCCGAACGCGGGTTTACCGGAGCACCCGCCATCACCATCGAAGCTGAAGATGCCGCACCGTTTTGGGCCGATCTGGGCCAAATCTGGCAGACTGAACAGCAATATATCAAACCCTACCCGATTTGCCGCTGGGCCCATGCCGCGATCGATGGTGTCCGGCTGATTGTGCAGCAGCATAGGCTGTCGCACCAGCAGATCGCTGCGATCCGCATCCGCAGTTTCACCGAGGCGGCCCGCTTGTTCTCGGACCTGCCTCAGACCACATCGCAAGCGCAATATTCTCTGCCCTTTGCCGTCGCGGTGCAGGCCGTCCATGGGCGGATCGGGGTCGAGCATATCTCAGGCGCAGGTCTGACGGACCCAGCTGTCAGTCAGGTGATGTCCCGTATCCGCGTTACCGAATCCGAACACCATTGCGCAAGGTTCCCGGAGGGGCGCTGGGCAGATGTCGAGATTGAAACCACGGGCGGTGATTTGCTGCGGTCCGGCGATCTCAATGCGCGCGGCGGGCCGGACATGCCGCTGAGCCGGCAAGAGATAATGGACAAATACACTGCCTTCGCCGAACCGGTGATTGGTGCGGCGCGGGCCAGCCGGATCAGCGCGGGAATACTCGGTCTCACGCGTCCGGACTCGCGCTTTTCCGACATTGCTGATCTGCTCTATGATCCGCCTGATCCGTGACGCGCGGCTGACCTGTGGCTGCAAACTCGGCGCGTTAGAGCCTGAAATGGTGCCTTCAGACCGATGAGTCCCTGCCTTTACATCACGATACACAGCGTGCCTATTGTGTATGTCCATTGATCCCCTGGTCACCCCCCGCACCCGCAATACGTGCAAGCAGATCGGCGATCTGGCCCCGCGCCATTGCGCTGTCTTCGAGCAATGCAGCGGCATCGGCCAAAGGCTTGTCCGGCTGTCGCGTGGCCACCTGTGTCAGGTGTGTACTGATCTGATTGATGACTCCGAACCGGGTCGATGGTTTTGTATCGTCGATTGCAGATCCGGCCAGCCAGTCATAGCGGTCAGCCGCCTCAGTCTCGCCGGCTTCCCGCAATACTCGGGCCGCTTCGGTATAATCCTGCGTTTGCGTGATGGCCTGAGCCCGCAAACGCTCCGCCCGTGCGGAGTCGTCCCCAGCGATTTCCAATAGGGCCTGACGCGGACGATTCTGCAGCAAAGCCACCTGCGACCTGAGCTGTGCCCTGTTCAGGCGTCGCGTGCGGTCCTGCGGTCTGGAGGCCAGCGCCTGTGCCGGGGCGGTAAACCCCAGATCGACGAGGCGTTCAGCGAGGGAAACGGCCGTATCCACCGAAACCGAATTGCGCGTTTTGTCCGACATGGCCAGCGCGTGGCGCAGAAAAGTGATATCATCCGCTCTTTCCGCGAGAAGTTGCAGCACCTGATCCCGTGTACGTTGCCATTCGCGCATATCAGGAACGGTTTCAATGCGCCGCAACGCATCGTCAAACTCCTGAGACAAGGCCAGCGCAAGCACATGCGTCTGCGCCATCATCGGCCCGAGCTCTGACCGGCGCAACTGTTGCGCGTAGCCCGCGGCAAGCTCAAGTTCACCCGGTGCGATTGTGCCGCGATCCGACCAGCGCCTGTCGATCAGACGTGCCAGCGCCAGCGGTGCTTCTGTGATTGTATTGGCCGAGGCCGCGATGTCGGACAACAACGTTTCTGCGGCGGCTACGTCCCCTTCGGCGGTGGCAATGTCTGCTTTGGCCAGTTTCACATCCACCGAATCCTCTTCGGTCACCCGGCCAACGGCACGCAGAATCCGACGAGAGGCTTCCAGTTTTCCTGCGGAAATCAGTATCTCCGACAGTGTCGCAGCCAAATGCCGTCGCAAATGTCGGGGCAGGCGGCCAAAACCCTGCTCGATCGCGTTCAGGTTTGCATCAGGTGTCAGTTTACCTTCGGTGATCACCGCCCAGAAAGCGGCCGATCCATCGCATCGTTGCTGCCCGGCAAATGGGTTGGAGGTCGGGACGGGTGCACCATCCATCGCATGGGCAATGGCCAACAGCTGTTCCTGGTCGGCTGCCGGGCTGCCCAACAAGTCAAGAACCTGCGCTGCTTCTGCTCCAAATCCGTGATAAACATACACTTGTGCCAACTGTATCGCCCGCGGGTAATCGACCCGATCGAATTCCTGAAACAAGCCGACCCGATAGGCGGCAACCTGAATTGCGAACGGCCTTGCGTCTGACCAATTATCAAAACCCAGCTCCCGATCGGTGATACATTCGGTGCGCGCGCTGAGGGGGGGGAGCGCCAGAGCCTCAAGCCCCCGGACGTCGTCCAAAACCGAGCGCAACTTCAGATTAGAGGCCAGCTTTTCGCTTGCGTGCAGCGAACCAGGAGCGACTGTCAGCCGGGGCCCGACCTCTGCCAGATTCAGGTCCACCACCTCGCGGTCGGCTCCCTGCAATATGCGCGACATCAACTGGCCTTCAAATCCCAGTCGGTTCAGATGCAAAAGCGAAAGCGCCAAGCTGGCGACCGGAGCTTCGTCAGATATCGGACTGCTTGTTGGGGGCGTCAAAGGCAGCTCTGGCACGGGGGCAGGTGGCGGATCGAATACGCCCGGTTTGATGTCAATCACCACCATCGAATTCTGGTGCAGAAAAGCTTTCGCTACGCAGTCGCAGCCAAATCTCATGTCCAGTGCGCCGCCCGGTTCGGTCTGCGTCAACGCCTGCAACCGCGTCCCCGACAGCCGGTCAAAAACAAAGCGTGTGTCAAAAGTCACGTCGTCGATGGAGATGTTCAGACGCGCGCCGTTTTGGCGTTGATCCAGGGTCCAGTCCGTACCGGCCGGGACCTGCACAACAAGACGCGTATAGCCGTCATGTTCACCGGAACGCACGCGCAAAGCCTGCGCCGAAGCACCCGAAGCCCAGATAAACAGGATCAGCGTCAGCGCCCGGATCATGCCGCTGCCTGCTTGAGCTCTTTCAGTGCGTCCTCAAGCTCGGAAAAGCCGGGGCGGTTATGTGTCGGCGTGTTCTGTCGCCCGACCTCAATGCACATGGCGGCGTTGTGATTGTGCAGGTTGGCGACCAGAACCTCTTTGATCAATTGGTAGAAGTGATTGTCCTCCTCGACCACAGCCTTCAATTTTCCTGCGAATGGCCCGACCAAACCATAGGCGAGAAATACGCCCAAAAAGGTCCCCACCAGGGCACCGCCGATCAGTTTGCCCAGCACTTCAGGTGGTTGGTCGATCGATCCCATCGTCTTGATCACGCCAAGCACTGCGGCCACGATCCCCAACGCCGGCAGCCCGTCCGCGACCGTTTGCAAAGCGTGGCTGGAATGCATTGCGTGATGGAAATTCGCCTCCATCCGCTTTTCCAGAACCTCCTCAACCTGATGCGGGTCGTCATAATTCATCGCTGCCGAGCGCATCGTGTCGCAGATCAGATCCACCGCTTCCTTGTCGGCCTGAATCTTCGGGTAGGCGGAAAACAGGGATGAATCATCAGGGTCTTCGATATGCTGCTCAACCTCGACCGGGTTCGCGCGTGCGATCCGGATCAGCGAAAACAGCAGACACAGCAGATCGCGATAGTCCTCGGGTTTCCATTTCGGTCCTTTGAACACCTTGGCCATGTCCTTGGCGGTATGTTTGACACCACCGATGTCGTTGCTGATCAGGAACGCGCCAACGGCAGCGCCGCCGATCATCATCATCTCAAATGGGAGTGATTTCAGAATGATGGCCATCTTGCCACCGGCAGCCAGATATCCGCCGAACACCATGACAAAGATGACGGCAATTCCGATGAGCCCGATCATATGTGATCTCCGAGGTTGAATGGGGGTGTGCGCATAGTGGCTACTCCTGCGGGGCGTTGGCATTGCGCCCGGCCATGACCACGCTGATCGTATAGGCGGCCTCGGGGCTGAGCCCGGCCATCACATTTGCCGCCGCATCCGGCGGCATCCGCGACAGGAAACCGGCTGCGAAAACGGCATCCATCGTCTCGAACAGGGCCGCAGCATCCTTGGGTTTCATGTTCTGATAGACATCCGTCAGCTGAGTCAGATCGTTTTCCGCGGCCTTTTCCGCAATCGCTACGGTTTCGCGCAGGCTTTCTTCGGCTTCCTGTAACAGGGTCAGCCGGGTTTCGATGGCCTGATCCGCGATATCCAAGGCGTGTTCACGATCTGCGATAACAGCTTCGCGCCGGTTCAGATCTTCTTCACGGCGCAACAATTCGGTCAGCAGCAGCTGCAAATCCGCCGCTTCAACGCTGGTCTTCTCGGATTTTTCCTGCGGTATGTCTTCAGGTTCCGCACTCTTAGCCAGCGCAGGCCCGGCTTCCAGTCCGATGCGAATGACGGCAGACCCGATCATCAGCATTGAGATCACGGTCAATACCCCGCTGCGGCCACGTGGTTCCGGGCTTGCGGCTCGTCGCGTCATGATCCGGCTCCACCCGGAGCGCGGGCATGGCGGAAAAACATCAGTCCTTCGGGCTTTTTGACAGGATCTTCAGGCGCTTCCGAGGCGGGCGGGCTGGTTGATTCGATGGCCGCAGCCATATCCTCGGGTTCCTCCGGCGCCTCGGGCTCCACGGATATCTCGGATTCCTCAACTGCATCAGTCGCGTCTTGTTTACCGGCAGGAGCCTCGGGCACGACGTCATGCATTGAGGCCATCATCAACTCCAGCCGCTGTGCGACGGTTTCGGCCCGCTCGGTCAACTCACGCAGCACCTTACCAGAGCCGTCTGACGCCTCACGCGCGCTATCCAGGGACTTCTTTAGCTCATCCGCCTGGGCGGACAGAACGGAAACGGCACCACCCACGCCCTTTTCAAGATCGGTAAAACGCCTCAACCTTCGTGCGAGGACAAAGCAGTACAACCCTGCCCCAAGTGCGCCCGCGACCAGCAGCATATCCGCAATCAGCTCCAACTTCGCCTCCTAGTTCAATACGAATTCCATCACCAGAACATCACGCACACGACCTTCGCCCGTGACGATCCCGATGCGCCGCAGCAGGTGGCCGCGAATCCGCATCAAGGCCATCGAATCCTCAAGATCGGACAGTTCGACCGCCCGCAGATAGCTGTTCAGCACGTCCATGATTCGGGGCCGCAGTTTTTCAACATCGGCGGCGTAGTCTGCATTCACCTCAAGCTGTGCGTGGAATTTGAGATGCCGCGAATCGTTCATGTTGACCGAAACAATCACCGGTGGCAGGTCGACAAAGGCAACATCGGGCAACGCTTCGTCCGCAGCACTTTCGCCTGTCTTTTCAGCCTCTTTCGTCACGTCAGCCCTGCCAATGGGCAGTAGGCCCGTCGCGGTTGAGAAGTACCCGCCAACACCTCCGGCGATGGCCAGAATCAGCCCGATGATCAACCCTTTTTTCCCTGATTTAACGGGGGCTTCCGCCTCTTCCGCAGTTGCGTCGGTCATGGTGTCCTCGTCGATCCGTTCCGCAATTGTCATAACCCCGCAGGGACTAACCGATTGTTAAGGGCAATCGTCCAAACAGAGGTTGAACCGAGCAGAATGTCGGTGAGTCGGAGGTGAGCGTGCAGCAGATCGGAACTGTCTGGGCAAGTTTGGACAAGCGCAAACAAATCATCGTGGCCGGTGCGGTGGCGCTGGTGTTTCTCGGCGTACTGGCAATGTCGCGGATCGTGAGCGCACCCTCGATGACCCTGCTGTATGCGGGGCTTGAAAGCGGGGCGGCCGGGGATATCGTGCGTGCGCTGGATCAGCGTGGCGTTGCCTATGAGATTCGCGGTGGCTCGATCTACGTGCCGGGTTCGCAGCGCGATGAGCTACGCATGACGCTGGCCAGCGAAGGGCTGCCTGCCAATGGCAATCGCGGGTATGAACTGCTGGATTCGCTCAGCGGGTTCGGCACCACCTCGCAGATGTTCGACGCCGCATACTGGCGCGCGAAAGAGGGTGAGCTGGCCCGCACGATCGTCGGCAGCCCGCATGTCAGCCAGGCGCGCGTGCACATTGCCAACGGGTCCGCCAACCCGTTTCAGCGCAGTGTTGAACCAACCGCTTCGGTCTATCTGGTGCCCTCGGGTGCGCAGATCACGAGCGATCAGGCCAAGGCGATCCGGTTTCTCGTGGCCTCGGCCGTCAGCGGTCTGGCTCCTGATAATGTCGCGGTGATCGATTCAAACGGAGCCGTGATCGGGGTGCAGGAAACGGCTGTTGCCGCAGACACGGCGGATGACAAGGCGCGTCAGTTACGGGAACGCGTGCTGCGGCTGGTCGAGGCGCGGGCGGGAACCGGCAATGCGGTGGTAGAGGTCAGCGTGGATACGGTGACAGAAACCGAATCCATCCGCGAGCGCCGCTTTGACCCCAAGGGTCGCGTCGCGATCAGTACGGATGTCGAGGAACGCTCGGACAGCGCCCGCAACCAGTCCGCGGATGTGACCGTTGCATCGAACCTGCCCGACGGAGATGGCGGGGGCGGGGACGAATCGAACTCGAATGCGACCCAGACCCGCGAGCGAGTGAACTACGAGGTGTCCGAGACGGAATTGCAGGTGCACCGCGGCCCCGGCGCGATCAAGCGCCTGACGGTTGCGGTTCTGGTCAATGGTGCGCGAGAGGTGGGCGCGGACGGTACAGAGATGTTTGTTCCGATGCCGCAATCCGAGCTGGACGCGCTCGAGGAACTGGTTGCCTCGGCCGTGGGCTTCGATCCCGAGCGCGGCGATGTGATTACACTGAAATCTCTCGATCTGCCAGTGGTCGAACCCCAAGGCACGCTTGCGGCGGCTTCGATCTGGCAGAAGGTTCATTTCGATGCAATGTCTCTGATCCAGATGGCTGTTTTGGCGCTGGTTTCACTTGTTTTGGGTCTGTTTGTCATCCGGCCGATCCTCACCAACCCGGCCTCTGCCCCCGCGCTGCTGCCCGCAAGTGCCACACCTGCAGACGATGCCCCATATCTGGTGGGCGAGATCGCAACCGGTGAGTCTCAGGGCTTCACGCCGCTGCCCGATCCGGGACATCCGGCGGTGCCGGCGATAACCGGCGCGCCGGGCGTGGACGCCGTTGATCGTCTCCGCTCGATGATAGGCGACAAGCAGGAAGAGACGGTTGAGATACTGCGCAGTTGGCTCGAGGAAAGCGAGGAGAAGGTGTGATGTCGATTGCCCATCTGCTTGAGGATTTCTCGGTTCACACGTCTTGCGGTGCGGTGCATCTGCTGGATGAGGAAGCGCTGGAGGAACAGCGTCTCGCCGCGTTCGAACAGGGTTATGGCGCGGGCTGGGAGGATGCGCTTCAGACGCAGGAACAGGGGCGCAATCAGCTGGAGGCCGATCTGACCGCCACCTTATCCGACCTGTCCTTTACCTATCAGGAGGCGCTGACGCGCATGACGTTCTCGTTGGAACCAATGTTCCAGAGCCTGATTGAGACCGTTCTGCCGGAAACTCTTGAGCGTGGATTTGCAACCCGTCTTACGGAACAATTGTCCGAGATGGCACGAGAGCAGGTCGGGCAGCCAATGCAACTAACGGTGCCTGTCGGAGCGTCCTCGCAGATCGAGGCGCTGTTGCCGCAGGATCCGGCAACGGCGCCACAAGTCATCGAAGACCCTGCGTTAGAGCCGGGTCAGGCGCGACTGCAGGTGGGCACCTCCCGGCGTGAAGTGGATTGCACCGCGTTACTGGCCTCCATTGCAGGGGCCTTCGACGCATATCTGTTTGAAGCAAAAGAGGCAGTGTCAAATGAATGACCCCCAATCCCGGCAACCGGAAAAACCAAACCCGTTCGAGACGGTGCCAATCGAAGTCACAGTTTCGGTCGGGCGTGCGCGCCCGCTGATCCGCGATCTGCTGAACATGGGCGAAAACGCTGTGCTGACGTTGGACAAGCGGATCGAGGATCCGGTGGATCTCTATGTCGGGGATCAACTGGTAGCCCGCGGTCTGTTGGAGGAGATGGAGGGTGATCAGGCGGGTCAACTGGCGGTGCGGCTGACTGAAATCTCGGACCTGCAGAACGGGATCGGATGATGCGTCTGCTCCTCTGGTTGGCGATCCTGTTGCTGGTTCCCTCGCTCGCCACCGCGCAGGAGCTGTCGCTGTCTTTGGGTGAGGGCGGTTCGATCTCGGCGCGAACCATTCAGCTGATCGTGCTGATTACCGTGCTGAGCCTTGCGCCGGGGTTGGCGATCATGATCACCTGCTTTCCATTTCTGATCACCGTGTTGGCGATCCTGCGACAGGGAATCGGGTTGCAGCAATCGCCACCCAACATGCTGATTGTCAGCCTGGCCCTGTTCTTGACCTATTTCATAATGGAGCCCGTTTTTACCGAAGCCTGGCAAACCGGTATCCAGCCCATGATCGACGAAACGCTGGATGTGGAACCAGCGCTGGAACGCGCGTTGGAGCCGTTCCGGGATTTTATGGCGGCTCGGCTGGATACCGATACCTTTCACGCCATGGCTGCGCTGCGTCCGGATGGCGCCAAAATGCAATTGTCGCCAGAGGCGCCATTGTCGGTGCTGATGCCCTCCTTCATGCTGTCCGAGATCGCACGGGCGTTTCAGATCGGGTTTCTGATTTTCCTGCCCTTCCTGATCATTGACCTGGTGGTTGCGGCGGTGCTGATGTCGATGGGCATGATGATGGTGCCCCCGGCCACGGTCTCACTGCCTTTCAAGCTCGCGTTCTTTGTGATTGCAGATGGCTGGGCCCTGATCGCCAGTGCCCTGGTGCGCAGCTATGCACCCTGAGCTTTTGCCGGTGCTGCGTGGGTGGACGCGGGTTGCATATGGTTCCCAGAGCATTGGCAAAGCGCGAGAAACTGTCATCGGTGTTTCCTGACCCGGTCTGCTGAGCCGCAAATGCAATAGCGTGCTATCGACAGCGGGCAGGTGCCAATCCATCGGTTTGGTCGATCCGACACAGATTTCGGTGTTGCCGATCTGTGGTCAGAACGCGCCGCTGCACCGGGTTGTCGGACTCCACCCGCGGATGGTGTTCCCTTGCTTTAGCCTGTTTCAAACCGTCTTGCGGCCGACAAGGTCCATGGGATGCGCGCGTTCCCCTCGATGGAGGAACGCGACAGGTTATTGGACACATTCTATGACGGGCCGGACTGGCTTGAGCAGATAGAGCCATCGGTGATGCCGATGATCGCGCTTTACGAAGCTGAACCGGTCGAACCAAAACCTGGATTCGAAGGTTTTGACGGCAATAAAGCTCTTTGAATTCAGCCTGTGGTGTTCAGATCCTTGATCAACTGGTTCAGATTGCCCTTGCGTGCATCCAGCATGGCGCCGATCTCGGTGCGCTCTGTCAGCAGCAGGTTCACACCTTCGATGAACATGTTGTAGAATTTACCGCTGCCGGATTTGTCTGACACCAGAAAGGTCACTTCGAACGGGGATGAGCCGCGCAGCTTGACGGTTGTTCTGACCTCATAGCCTGTCTTGATTTTGCGGGCGTTGCGCACGGTAACCTCGCCACCGATGAATTCGCGGAAGCGGCGGCCATATTTGCGCGAGATATAGCCCTGAAACGCCTGTGTGAACTGGCGCATCTGCGAGGCGCTCGCCGTACGCGCATCTGCACCCAGCGCATAGCGGGCCATGATCGGCACATCGCCATATTGCACAAAGATCTTCTGAAAATCGCGCAGCATGGCGTTTTCGGATTTGCCGGATTCGATGACGCGGGTGATATCGGCCACCACGCTGTCGACCAGCTGTTTGGCTCCGGCTTCGGTCAGTGCAAACGCGGGCAAAGGCAAGGCAGCAACCATCAGCCCGGTCAGGGCGGTGGCCGCAAAGTGACGTCGGTTCATCAGATTATTCGGCATAGGGGTCCTCGTAGGGGTCTAGGTAGGGGTCCCTGACAGGGTCGGTCCCGACATTGGCATACGGGTCGTCATACAGCCCCAGATAGGCATCCTCATCATCCCGCGCCAGTTCAAATCGGCGGTTTTGCAGGTAGATCGTGCGTGCCTGCGCGTAACTGTCCGCGCTTTCATAGAGAATCGAATCGACCGTATCGGAAAACCGCCCCCGATCACCCATACGCCGTACCACCTCGGCATAGACGCCCAGATTGTCGGCGGGCCGGGTGGGGCTGAAATTGATCGGGTTCGAGAACAGGTTCACGATCACGCCGACCGCATCTCGGGTGGTCGAGGGGCCATAGAAGGGCAGCTCGACATACGCGCCCTCGCCAAAGCCCCAGACATGCAGGGTTTCGCCGAAATCGGTATCGACAGGGGGCAGGGGCAGCTCATCCGCAGGGGCGGACAGGCCAAAGCCGCCCACTGTCATGTTGATCACAAAGCGCAGCAGGGCATTGCCCATTTGCTTGGGGTTGCCCTGTAACAGATAGTCCACCGCCTGTCCGGGCAGCGAGATATTCTCGGCAAAAGTGCTGAAGCTCGTGACCATCGGATCTGGTACGATTTTCACGTAACCTTTCGAGGCCGGACGGAACAGGAACCGGTCCACGCCCAGATTGAACTTGTGAATGCCGCGATTGGCATTTTCGTATGGATCGAAAATCTCACCCCGGGCAGCGGCGTCCTGCGGCTGCGAGGCGCAGGCCGACAGAGCCGTCATGAGGGCCATAATAATCAGGTGCTTCAGGCGGATGGGACGTGGCACAGTCTTTGCTACTCCAAAAATTCACCCGGTGGTGTTGTCGGGTCTTCAATCATTACGGCCATTGCGTTCTCGGTCGTGCAATTGGTCTCACATAGACGCTTCGCGCCGGATTTGAAACAACAACTCGCGTTTACCCTAGCCGATGGGTTGGGGTAAAGTGATACAATATCAACACTTCCTGAATAAGAGGAGACGCGCCCAGTTCGCACGGGATCGG
The DNA here is from genome assembly GCA_030426685.1 of Alphaproteobacteria bacterium. Taxonomy (GTDB): domain Bacteria; phylum Pseudomonadota; class Alphaproteobacteria; order Rhodobacterales; family Rhodobacteraceae; genus Ruegeria. The sequence continues at coordinate 46,583 of JAUHYC010000007.1, read as the reverse complement.
CAGATTGCCGATTTCGCGCTTTCCGAAACGGGTTTTCCCGGTTAGCGTCCGCCCCGACTCAATACGTGGGAGACCGAATTCATGAGCATCGCAGCAAAACTGGACAGCCTCGGCGTCAATCTGCCGGACGCGCCCGCGCCGGCGGCGAATTACGTACCGTTCGTGCGGATCGGCAACATTGTCTATGTCTCGGGCCAGATCTCCAAGGATGACGAGCTGATCATCGGCAGACTGGGCGATGACATGGATGTCGAGGCGGGCGCTGCCGCTGCCAAGGTCTGCGCCATCAACCTGCTGGCACAGGTCAAGGCGGCCTGCGGCGGGGATATCGACAAGCTGGTGCGCGTGATCAAGCTGACCGGTTTTGTGAACTCGACCCCGGATTTCACCGCACAGCCGCAGGTGATCAACGGTGCGTCCGATTTCCTGGTCGAGGCGCTGGGTGATGCAGGCCGCCATTCTCGCTCGGCCGTCAGTGCGGCGTCGCTGCCGCTGGGCGTCGCGGTCGAAATCGAAGGTATCTTTGAGGTTCAATGACACCACCTCTGCCAGATGAATTACTGCACCGCCCGATCGCGCATCGGGCGTTGCACGATGTTGCCGGTGGGCGCCCGGAAAACAGCGGGGCTGCGATCCGCGCGGCGATCGACGAGGGGTATGGAATCGAGATCGATCTGCAGCTTAGCTCGGATGGCCGCGCTATGGTGTTTCACGATTACGATCTGAAGCGCCTGACCGGTCAGACTGGCCCGATCCGGAAGATCACCGCCGCGCAGGCGCAGGATCTGCTGTTGCTGCGGTCTCAGGACGAAGGCATTCCCACACTTGATGAGGTGCTTGATCTGGTTGCGGGCCGTGCGCCCTTGCTGATTGAACTCAAGGATCAGGACGGTGCAATGGGGCCGGATGTGGGTGCACTTGAGGCGGATGCCGTGCGCGCATTACAGGGTTATGACGGTCCGGTGGCGCTGATGTCATTCAACCCCAACTCAGTCGCCGAACTGGCGCAGATCGCCCCGGGCATACCGCGCGGGATCGTTACATGCTCGTATAACCCCGCAGTTGAATTGCTGCCTGCCGAGGTGTGCGACCACCTGCGCGCCATTCCCGATTTTGACCGTGTCAAAGCCAGTTTCATCAGCCACGAGGCAGCTGATCTGTCCCGTCCCCGAGTGGCCGAGTTGAAGGCGCAGGGCGTTCCGGTGCTGTGCTGGACGATACGCTCGCCCGAACAGGAGGCAGAGGCGCGCAAGGTTGCCGACAATGTGACCTTTGAGGGGTATCTGGCCGCACATCCCGCTTGATCCCGGCGCGCTTGATCACAGATAAAGGTCTGGCGCGGAGGGCACATGGATCAGTCACAGATCGAAGTTCGGGTTCTGACATCGCTCTCGCAGATTTCCGCGAGCGACTGGGACAGTTGCGCTTGCCCCGAAACGGCTGAGGGCGGGCGACCTCTTGATCCGTTCACCACGCACCGGTTTCTGCTGGCGCTTGAGGAAAGCGGCTCGGTCGGGCGGGGCACAGGCTGGCAGCCGCAATATCTGACGGCCTATCTGGATGGGATGCTGATCGGTGCGGCTCCGATGTATGCAAAATCGCATTCTCAGGGCGAATACATCTTCGATCACAGCTGGGCCCATGCCTATGAAAGCGCGGGCGGGCGATATTACCCGAAGCTGCAGATCGCCGCACCTTTTACGCCCGCAACGGGCCGGCGTTTTCTGGTCCGGCCGGGATATGACGCCCTGGGTATGTCGGCGCTGGTGCAGGGCGCGGTGCAACTGGCCGCCGAGAACCGCATCTCGTCGCTGCATGCCACTTTCTGCACCGAGGCCGAGGCGCTGGCCGGTGAGCAGATGGGCCTTATGGTGCGGCACTCGCAACAGTTTCATTGGCTGAATGACGATTACGCCAATTTTGAGGGGTTTCTAACCGCGCTGTCGTCGCGCAAACGCAAGAACATCCGCAAGGAACGCGCACAGGCGTGTGACTTTGGCGGCCAGATTCGCATCCTGACTGGTGACGATTTGCGCCCCGAGCACTGGGATGCGTTCTGGCGGTTCTATCAGGACACCGGATCGCGCAAATGGGGTGCGCCGTATCTGACGCGGCAATTCTTTGATATCGCTCAGGAAACCATGACCGACGACATCGTTCTGGTGCTGGCCGAGCGCAACGGATACCCGATTGCGGGCGCTTTGAACTTCATCGGGCGCGAAACGCTCTATGGCCGCTATTGGGGCTGTGTCGAACATCACCCCTGCCTGCATTTTGAGTTGTGCTATTATAGGGCGATCGATTTTGCCATTGCCGAAGGTCTGACCCGGGTTGAGGCCGGTGCGCAGGGCGAACACAAGCTGGCGCGCGGCTATCTGCCGACGCGCACGCATAGCTTGCATTGGGTCGGCGATCCGGGTTTTGCTGATGCCGTACAGAAATTTCTGGACGCCGAAGCCCACGCAGTGGGAGAAGAGATCGAAATCCTGACGGATTACGGCCCGTTCAGGAAATCGAACCCGGAGGAACAGCAATGACCGAACTTCTGTCGACCGAGACCCGCGGCCCGCTGCTGGACCCGCTGTTCAGAAATGGCTGGACCATGGTTGAGGACCGCGATGCGATCACCAAGACCTTCATTTTCGAAGATTTTGTTCATGCGTTTGGTTGGATGACCCAGGTCGCAATCTTTGCAGAAAAATGGAATCACCACCCGGAATGGTCCAACGTCTACCGCACGGTTGAGGTGACCCTGTCCACCCATGACGTGGGCGGCCTTTCAGCGCTGGATGCCAAGCTTGCGCGCAAGATGGACAGTCTGATCTAACGGTCGCCTTGCGATCCGGCGCCACCTGCCAGCATCGCAGCAGTGCCGAGCTGCTTGAATTCGTCGACGGTGACGGTGCCGCTGCTGACATCGATATTGCCCGGAACGCGAATCGTGCGATTGCCGATGGACCGCACGCTGCGCGCGGCCGGGTTAATGTCCAGACAACGTGTCTGATAGCAGGTCAGCCCACTGGTATTGATCTGAATGCGGGTCTGCCCATCCGGGCCCGTGATCACCGGGGATTGCGGCACATCGCAGGCCGCCAGCACTGCCAGTACATTCAAACCGATCCATACCCTCATGACGAGTCCCGCTCATTGCGGCCGGGCGTTAATCTAGCCGGCCATTGCCATCCTGATCCGCAGCCTCGAAATCCTTCTGCATCTGCGTGTCATATTCCTCTTTGGAGATAAGGCTGTCGCCATCCCGGTCAACCGCCTGAAACCGCTTGATGTCCAAAAACGGCTTGGCCTCGTTCAGGCCCAGAGTGCCGTTCTTGTCATCATCCATTTCCTGGAAAGCGTAGTCGGAAAAGGCATTGAACTCATCCAGTGACAGGAAGCCGTCATTGTTTGAATCGATGGCGTTCAACTCGGCTTCGTTCAGTTCCGAGACAGTCTCGGCATGGACGGCGCTGGTCAGGGCCAGGGTTGCGATCACAACGAATGCGTGTTTCATCTCAACTCTCCTCAGCACGCGTAGCGTTGGCCGGACACGCCGCCCGCGGCAGCACCTGCAGCCGTCAGGATCGCCTTGCCCGATCCGCCGCCGAACTGGTTGCCGATTGCGCCGCCGATCAGCGCTCCGCCCAATGTGCCGCTGAGGCAGGCGATCTCGTGCTGACGTGCCGCCTGCTGCTGCGGCGTCGGGGCCGGTCCACAGGCCGCCAGCGCGCCCGCTCCGCCAAGAACCAATGTGAGCAATTTCAGTCGCATCAATGAACTCCCGCATAATATGGGTCGAGTATTGGCGCATCCCGGCGTTGCATCAAGTTAATTGCGCATCAGCTGGCCCCGGCCAGGCCGGGGCCATCGGGGTCAGATCACGTCCAACAGCCCCTCACCCGCTGAGGTCTCGCAGACGCCGGGGTTCTCTTCCAGATTCAAGGCGAGCACCTTGCCATCCTCAACCAGCATCGCATAGCGCTTGGACCGAGCAAGCAGCCCGACCGGAGGGGCATCGAATTCCATGCCTACCGCCTTGGTGAATTCGGATGCGGGATCGGCCAGCATGGTCAGCCCGGCCGCACTGGCGCCGGTGCTTTCACCCCAGGCACCCATGACAAAGGGGTCGTTGACCGAAATACAGATGATCTCGTCCACGCCCTTGGCATCAAACTGATCCTTGGTGCGCATGAAACTGGGAACATGCGCGGTTGTACAGGTACCGGTATAGGCGCCGGGAACCGCAAAAATAACGACCTTGCGGCCTTTGGTCTTGTCTGAAACCCGAACCTCTTCCGGGCCCTCCGCGCCCATCTGAATCAGCGTGGCATCGGGCAGCTTGTCACCTGTTGAAATCATCTTTGTGCTCCTGTCGATTGGATTTGCAGAGTCGGGCTCTACCGCAATATAGGTGGGCAGGTGAACGAAGCTACGGTAATTCGTCGAGACGAGGGAAACATGAGCCATTTTGTCGTGATCGGAGCAGGGCAGGCGGGTGCGTCCCTGGTGGCGCGGCTGCGCAAGGACGGGTTTGTCGGGGACATCACCCTGATCGGGGCCGAGCCGCATCTGCCCTATCAGCGCCCACCCTTGTCCAAGGCCTATCTGCTGGGCGAGATGGAGCTCGAGCGCCTGTTCCTGCGGCCCGAAAGCTTCTATGTCGAGAACAACATCACCCTGCGCCTCGGCCAGCGCGTCACCGGTATCGATCCGCAGGCCAAAACGGTGACGGTGGGTGGCGATGTGATCCACTATGACCAGCTGGCGCTGACCACCGGATCGGATCCGCGCCGCTTGCCTGCCGCAATCGGTGGCGATCTGGATGGCGTCCATGTGGTGCGCGATCTGGCTCATATCGACGAAATGAGCCCCTCGGTCACCGAAGGCGCGCGCGCGCTGATCGTGGGTGGCGGTTATATCGGGCTTGAGGCTGCGGCGGTCTGTGCCAAGCGCGGGGTCAAGGTGACTCTGGTCGAGATGGCCGACCGCATCCTGCAGCGCGTCGCCGCGCCTGAGACCAGCGATTATTTCCGCACCCTGCACAGCGCATACGGCGCCGATATCCGTGAAGGTGTCGGGCTGGATCACCTCAAGGGTGAAAACGGCAAGGTGACAGGCGCGGTGCTGAGTGACGGGACCGAACTGCAAGTTGATTTCGTCGTTGTCGGCGTCGGCATTGCCCCATCAACGCTACTGGCCGAGATGGCCGGACTTGAACTGGACAACGGCATCAAGACCGATGCCCATGGCCGCACCTCGGAGCCGTCGATCTGGGCCGCGGGTGATTGCGCCTCGTTTCCGCATCAGGGGAAGCGTATTCGATTGGAAAGCGTGCCCAACGCCATCGATCAGGCCGAGGTCGTGGCGCAGAACATGCTGGGCGCGGCCAAGGACTACGTGGCAACGCCGTGGTTCTGGTCGGATCAGTTCGATGTCAAGCTGCAGATCGCGGGGCTGAACACCGGATATGACCGCGTCGTGACCCGGCAGGGCGAAGGGCAGACCGTCTCTTACTGGTACTACAAGGGCGATCGGTTGATCGCAGTTGACGCGATGAACGACCCGCGCGCCTACATGGTTGGCAAACGTCTGATCGAAATGGGAAAAACCGCCGATCCCGCGGTTGTTGCTGACCCGGACGCGGACCTGAAACCGCTGCTCAAAACGTGAGGATCATCGCCGGAGAGTTCCGAGGCCGGGCGCTGGCCTCAGTTGGTAAAGGCGATGCCGGCGCGCATCTGCGGCCCACCACGGACCGGGTGCGCGAAAGCCTGTTCAACGTGCTCGACCACCAGATCGATCTTGACGGCCTGCGCGTGCTCGACCTGTTTGCGGGCACCGGTGCACTGGGGCTCGAGGCGCTGTCGCGCGGTGCCGCGCATGTCACTTTTGTCGATGACGGGCGTGTGGCGCAGGGTCTGATCCGCAAGAATATCGACCTGACACGCAGCGCTGACAGCACCATTCTGATCCGCCGCGATGCCACCCGGCTGGGTGATAACACAGGCGCGCCCTATGATCTGATCTTCCTCGACCCGCCTTATGGCAAGGCTCTGGGTCAAACAGCTCTGGCCGCCGCACTCCGGGGCGGATGGCTGGCCGAGGATGCGCTGATCGTGTGGGAGGAAAACGCCCCGATGTCGGCGCCCAAGGGGTTCGAACTGCACGACACACGCAAATATGGCGACACGTATATCGCATTGATGTGGCGCACCGGAGGATAGATGCACGATCTGGTCATTTTCGATTGTGACGGCGTTCTGGTCGACAGCGAGGTTCTGTCCAATCAGGTCATGGTGGATAACCTGGCGGGCTACGGGCTGCACCTGTCCCTGACCGAGTGCATGGCGCTATTTGTCGGTGGCACCATGACCGGTGTCCGTGACAAAGCGCGTCACCTGGGGGCGGACTTGCCGGATGACTGGACCGAACAGATCTATGCGGAGATCTATGACACGTTGCGCGCAGGCACTCCGCTGATCGAAGGCATCCCCGAGCTGCTCGCAGGGCTTGACGCGCAGGGCATTCCGTACTGTGTCGCCTCGAATGGTCGTCCTGAGAAGATGCAGATCACGCTGGGCCAAAACGGTCTGTGGGACCGGTTCAAAGACGTCATGTTCTCGGCCCATATTCTGGGCAGCGGCAAACCCGACCCGACGCTGTTCCTGACCGCCGCGCAACATTTCGGAGCGAGCAATCCAGTGGTCATCGAAGACAGTGAAAACGGGGTCACCGCCGCCCGGCGCGCCAATATGCGCTGCCTGGCATATGCGGCCCATGATGATGGCGCACGCCTTTCCGGGCTGGGGGCCGAGGTATTTACCGCGATGCCACAAGTGCCCGGGCTTTTGGGACTCTGACCCGATTATCTGCTATGATGCAGCCATGGACCGCGCCATCACCCCACCGCTCTGGAACTTCTCAAAGGACACCGACACCGCCACCGGGCCACCGCCCAAGCCGATGCGCGCGCCGGTTTTCATCCACGACGCGGTCATTCCCTGGCGGGATGAGACCTTGCTGCTGAAGCTGCTGCGCGATCAAGCCGCCGATCAGGAGGAATAGGTCGGGTGATACTTTCCGCCCGGTGACAGGGTGAAAATCTCTACCCCATCCGCCGTCACACCTACCGAGTGCTCGAACTGCGCCGACAGCGATTTGTCTCGGGTCACTGCGGTCCAGTCATCGGCCAGCGTTTTGGTCTCGGGACGGCCCAGATTGACCATCGGCTCGATGGTAAAGAACATGCCCTCTTCCAGAACCGCGCCGGTGCCCGGACGGCCATAGTGCAGCACATTCGGTGGCGCGTGGAATACACGGCCCAGACCGTGGCCGCAGAAATCGCGGACAACGCTCATCCGGTGCGCCTCGACATAGGCCTGAATGGCATGGCCGATATCGCCGAACGTATTGCCCGGCTTGACCATCTCGATCCCTTTGAACAGCGCGTCATGGGTGACCTGAATCAGCCGTTCCGCCTTGCGGGGCAGTTTACCGGCCACATACATGCGCGAAGTATCGCCGAACCAGCCGTCGACGATGACAGTCACGTCGATATTCAGGATGTCCCCATCCTTCAGCCGCTTGTCGCCGGGAATGCCATGGCAGACCACGTGATTCACGCTGATACAGCTTGCATGCTGATAGCCTTTGTATCCGATGGTCGCCGAGGTCGCGCCCGCGTCCTCGACCATCTGAGTGATCAGGCCGTCAATCACACCCGTGGTCTGACCGACAAATACATGATCGGCAATATCGTCCAATATCCGCGCAGCCAAGGCCCCCGCCGCGTGCATCCCGGCAAAGTCACCCTGTTCATAGATGCGGATACCGTCCTTGGTCAGACGGCCACGATGTTCTTTCATCGATGCGGGACTCCAAATATTTCGCGCAGCATTCCTTTTACGCTGCTTGTGCAGAAAGTACCAGAGGGTGCAGTTTTCAACCTGTAATTGGGGTCGGTTAAAAAAAGTTTCTAGCCCATGTGCCATCGCCGGGCGGGCTCGACCCAGACGCCCTCGGGCGATATCCGAGTGCCAACGACAAGGCGTTCAACACCTGTCGCCGTCTCAAAGGCCGCCGCATAAGCTGGATCAATATCCGCAGCCAGTATAAACCGGTCACAATCGGTGCGCTGCACCAGATACAGCATCACCGCCCGGTGCCCCTGTGCCACCATTGCCGCCAGTTCACCCAGATGTTTGGTGCCGCGGGCGGTGACGCTGTCGGGAAACTCGGCCAGACCGGGCTGGCGCGACAGCGTGACGCTTTTGACCTCGACATAGGCATCGGGCAGGCCGGGCCCACTCAGCAGGAAATCGATGCGGCTGTTTTCACCGTATTTGACCTCGGGCCGCACCGTTTCATAGGCCGCCAATTCAGGGATCTCGCGCGCCTGCAGCGCCGCCCGCAGGGCTTTGTTCGGGACGGACGTATCGACCCCGGTGAAATGCCCGTTCTCATGATCGACCAGCCGCCAGCCGTATTTCAGCTTTTTCTTCGGATCGTCATTGGGCTCCAGCCAGATTTTCTCACCCGGCTCGGCCAGCCCCATCATCGAGCCGGGGTTGGCGCAATGAGCGATGACCTCGCGCCCGTCCTCCAATTGGCAATCGGCCAGAAAGCGTTTGTAGCGGCGGATCAGGCGGGCGGGGACAAGGGGGGTTTCAAATCGCATGGCCTCCGGCCTATACCTGCCATCAGGGCCGATCAAGAGGGAGGGCATGCCATGGCCAATCCAACCGCCGCGATGCTGGTGATCGGGGATGAGATCCTGTCGGGACGGACCCGCGATGCCAACATGCATTTTCTGGCAGGGGAATTGACGAAACACGGCATCGACCTGATTGAGGTGCGGATCGTCCGCGACCACGCCCCGGCCATTGAGACAGCGGTTCGGGCTCTGTCCGAGACCCATGATCACGTCTTTACCAGCGGCGGCATTGGTCCGACTCATGACGATATCACTGCCGATTGCATCGCCCGTGCCTTTGGGGCGCATATTGATGTGCGCGACGATGCCCGCGCGCTGCTTGAGGCGCATTACGACAAGTCCGGTCAGGAGTTGAACGCGGCGCGGCTGCGTATGGCGCGTATCCCGGACGGGGCGGCACTGATCGACAATCCGGTGTCCACCGCGCCGGGGTTCACCATCGGGAATGTCCATGTGATGGCCGGGGTGCCGCTGGTGTTTCAGGCCATGGTCGCCAGCGTCCTGCCCGCCCTGACCGGTGGCCGCCCGCTATTGTCGCAAACCCTGCGCCTGAACCGGGGCGAGGGCGATATCGCCGCAACCCTGTCGGAACTGGCTGCGGAATTTGATGATCTGACCATTGGCTGCTACCCGTTTCAGACCAACGGTGTATTCGGAGCGAATGTCGTTGTGCGCGGCACTGAGGGTGCGCGCATCGATGCCGCCATCACCCGCCTTGCGAAAGAATTCGAGATTTGAGCGTCAACTGGCCCGCGATTGTCGACGGCACCTGGCCTGCCGCGCACTACCAGACGCTGGGGCCGTTCCTGTTGCGGCAGGGGCAGGGCGGCGGTTCGCGCGTGTCGGCCGCCAGCCGGATCGGCGATGTGGCGGATGCTGATATCGACGCGGCCGAGATCGCCATGCAGGCAATGGGGCAACAGCGCCTCTTCTGCCTCTGGCCGGGGGACGAGGCGCTGGACGCACGGCTTGCAAAACGCGGCTATGACATCCTTGATCCGGTTAATATCTATGCCTGTCCGGCGGAACATCTGACCGATATCCCTCTCCCGCGCGTGACCGTTTTCAACGTCTGGGAGCCTTTGGCCATCATGCGCGAGATTTGGGCACAGGGCGGAATCGGACCTGAGCGTCTGGCCATCATGGAGCGCGCGAAAGGACCAAAGACGGGCCAGTTGATGCGGCGCAGCGATCAGGCTGCAGGCACCGGTTTCGTTGCGGTACATGACGGGATTGCCATGATGCACGCGCTGGAAATCCTGCCCGATCATCGCCGTCAGGGCATGGGCCAGTGGGCCATGCGCGCCGCGGCTTTTTGGGCGCTGGACAATGGCGCCAAGACGCTTAGCGTGATCTGTACCAAGGCGAATGCGGGGGCCAATGGCCTCTATCAGTCGCTGGGGATGGAGAGCGTCGGAGAATACCATTACCGCCACCGCGTCTGAGGAGAGCGAATTGACCAAACAGGATATGCCCACCGCCCTGAACTTGCCCCAGATGGATCCGCTGCCACCGGAAACACAGAAATATTTTGATATCTGTGTCGAAAAACTGGGCATGGTGCCAAACGTGCTGCGGGCCTATGCGTTCGACATCGACAAGCTGAATGCGTTCACGGCGATGTATAATGACCTGATGCTGGCCGATAGCGGATTGTCCAAGCTGGAACGCGAGATGATTGCTGTCGTGGTCTCATCGATCAACAAATGCTTCTACTGCCTCGTGGCCCATGGCGCGGCGGTACGGCAACTGTCCGGTGATCCGCAATTGGGAGAGATGCTGGTGATGAACTACCGTGTTGCACCTTTGGACGGACGTCAGCGCACGATGCTGGATTTCGCCGCCAAGATGACAACCGCCAGCACCACGATCGAAGAACCCGACCGTCAGAAGCTGCGCGATGCGGGGTTCAGCGACCGCGATATCTGGGACATTGCCAATGTCGCCGGGTTTTTCAACATGACCAACCGGGTGGCCAGCGCCACCGCCATGGTTCCCAACCCCGAGTATCACGCCCAGTTTCGATGATCCGATCTCTTCCCCTCTGTTTGGTGCTGATGGCGGCCCCGGCGCTGGCCCAGGAATTGGTTTTGCCCCAGAGTGCGCGGCAGATCTCCGACCGGACCAGCGCGCTCGACAGCTATGACGTGCCGACCGGTGTGTTCGCTGACGGTGTGGTGCCCGCCCGTACGGTCGAGGGGCGGGTGGAACGCTTGACATGGCAGCTTCAGGCCGGATCCAGTACCACTTTGCAAATCCTGGCGCCGCTGCGCGACCAGGTGCTGGCGCAGGGCTATGAGATCCTGTTTGATTGTGAGGCCCGTGATTGCGGCGGCTTCGATTTCCGCTTTGGTACCGAGGTTGTGCCAACCCCCGATATGTATGTGGCGATTCATGATTATCGCTTTCTGTCCGCTATCCGCGGCGACGATGTGCTGAGCCTGCTGGTCAGCCGCAACCCGCCCGACGGTTATGTGCAGATGATCCGGGTCACGCCCGTAGGCTCGCAACCTCCGCCGCCGCTGGTGATCGAAGACGCCGTGGATGGCGCAACCGGGTTGCTGAGCGACCTCAGCCGCAACGGTCACGTCATCCTCGACGATCTGCATTTCCGCACTGGTGAGGTGGCGCTGGGCGAGGGGCCTTTTGCGTCCTTGGCGCTGCTGGCCGGTTATCTGTCCGACCACCCCGACACCCGTCTGGCGCTGGTGGGTCACACGGACGATACCGGTGATCTGCAGGCCAATGTCGCGGTCAGCACCAAGCGGGCCGAGGCCGTGCGCACCCGTTTGATCGAGGCCCACGGTATCGCCCCCGACCGGGTCGAGGCACAGGGTGCAGGCTATCTCGCCCCGATTACCTCGAACGCTACGGCCGAAGGGCGCGACATCAATCGCCGGGTCGAGGCCGTGCTGCTGATCAACTGACCCACCACAGATAGAGCGGCAGCCCGACCGTGATGTTGAAAGGGAACGAGACCCCCAGAGACAGCGTCAGGTATATCCCCGACTCGGCCTTGGGCAATGCGATCTTCATCGCGGCGGGCACCGCAATATATGAGGCCGAGGCCGCCAGCACCATGAACAGGAACAGGCTGCCATGTGGCAATCCGATCAGCGCCCCGACGCTCCAGGCCATCATTGCTCCGATCAGCGGCATCAGCACACCAAAGGCAAACAGGCCGACCGACAGCTTATCGCGATTGCCGATCAGGCTGCGCCCTGCAGACAGGCCCATGTCCAGCAGGAACAGGCACAGAATGCCGGTGAAAGGCGTCACGATGAAAGGCGCAATCATCTGCATGCCTTCGCCGCCGGTGATGGCCCCGATCAGGAACGCCCCGGTGAGCAGGACGATCGAGCCATTGGCCAGCAGGTCACGCCACAGCTTGTCATCCCTGACGCCATTGCTGCCAGCCGTATGTGCCAGCCAGAGCGCCGACAGGATGGCCGGAACCTCCATTGCGGCGGCGACGGCCACCATGAAACCGTCATGGCGCAGCCCCACCAGATCCAGCAGGCTGGTGGCGGTGACGAAGGTGACAATCGAGATTGACCCGTAATGCCCGGCCACCGCCGCGGCGTTCAGCGGGTCAAGCCGGGTCATGACCCGCAACAGCCCAAACCCAACGAACGGTATGGCAAAGGACAGGGCAACCCCACCCATCAAGGTCAGGAACAATTGCAGGTGAATGCCGTGCTCGGCCAGGCTGGCCCCGCCTTTGAACCCGATGGCCAACAGCAGGTACAATGACATGAACTTTGCCGCCCCCGCCGGGATCGACAGATCACTGCGCACAAAGGCCGCCAATAGCCCGAGGGCAAAAAACAATATGGTCGGCACCAGCAGGTTGTTGGACAGCGTCTCGATCACTTCTGACATTTTTGGCTCCTGTTCCCTCGGTTTCGGGCTAGGTGCCTTGCAAAATTGAATTCGCCAAATACTATCTTTCTAAGTTTTGGTTAGTTATAAACTATGTAAATGCGTCCAACCCTGCGCCAATTGGAATACATTGTCACTGTCAGCCGCCTGGGCCGATTCAGCCTGGCCGCCGACGTGCTGAATGTCAGCCAGCCTAGCCTCTCGGCTCAAATTGCGACGGTGGAACAAGAGCTTGGCGTCCGCATCTTTGACCGCAACCGCGGTGGCGTGCAGGTGACGGCCAAGGGGGAGGACTTCATCGCGCGCGCGCAGAAGATCCTGGCCGACGTGAAGGATCTGCGTCACGCGATGTCCAGCGACACGCCAATGGGCGGACGGTTACGCCTGGGTGTGCTGCCCTCGATCGGGCCTTACCTGCTGCCGCAGGTGATCAAAGAGGTCCACCGCCTGCGCCCCGGCCTGCGCATCGTCGTGCGCGAGGAAAACACCCGCGATCTGGAACAGGGCCTCAAGACCGGGCGCTTTGACCTGATCCTGTCAACGCCCGAGGATCACCCGAACACGGTTCAGCAACGCCTGTTCAACGAATCCCTCTGGGTTGCGGTGGCCGTCGATGATGTGCTGGCACAGGACCAGCAGGGCGTCAGTGCCGATAGCCTGCAGAACCGCCTGTTCCTGACACTGGATCAAAGCCATCGCCTGTCGCGCATCGTCTATGCGCTTGCCGCGGAATGCGGCGGCGTGGTGTCGGATGAATATGAGGGTACGACGCTGGACTCCATCGTCTTGATGGCGGCCTCGGGCGTGGGCGTCGCCATCCTGCCCGACCTCTATGCCCGCAGACAGGGCATCTATCGCGACGAGGTGCGCCTGCGTCCGCTGTCCATCGCCAATGCCAACCGCGACATCGCCCTGCTCGCGCGCCACGCCGAGAGACCCCTGCCGGGGCAAGCCGTTCTGACCGACAGCCTGCGCGCCGTGGCCCGCAACATGGGCCTGTCAGTCATTGGCTCCTAAAAAAGACCCGTGTCTTTCAACACGGGCCGTTGAGGTGCCTCAGGGAGAATTCTACCAATCCATCGGGCCCTTTTCGGCAAAGGACTCGACCAGAAAATCAATGAAGGCCCGCACCTTGGGCTGGGTGAACCGGCCCGGCGGGTACACCGCATAGACGCCTTGCACCTCATCCGGCAGAGAAGGCATGGCATCCACGACCAGACCAGATTTCAACGCGTCGGCATAGAGATAGCTGGGCAAATGCGCGATCCCGAGGCCCGAGATTGCTGCGTTCAACAGCGATTGCCCGTCATTCACACTCAACCAACCGGCAGTGCGCACCTGACGCTTTTCGCCAGACGGCGCGGTCAGCTTCCAGACACTGCCCGAGGATTGGCTGGAGTAATGCAGCAGCTTGTGTTCGTTCAGATCGTCAATCTTCTGCGGACGTCCGAACTGCTCGATATAGCTGGGGGCGGCGACCATCCGTTTTACGGTCTCGGTCAGTTTACGCGCGCGCAGGGTGCTGTCTTCCAGCTCGCCAATGCGCACGGCCACGTCAAAACCTTCCGAGATCAACTCAACATAGCGGTTGTTCAATACCATGTTCACGGTGATATCGGGATAGGCAGACAGAAACTCTGACAAAACCGGAGACAGATGATTGACGCCGAAATCCGTCGCCACACTGATCCGCAGCAGACCAGAAGGATCGGATTGCATCGAAGTCACCAGCGCATCCGCCTCGCCCGCGTCGTTCAGTACACGGCGCGCGCGATCATAATAGGCCAGCCCGATTTCGGTCGGTGACACCCGGCGCGTGGTGCGGTTCAGCAACCTTGCCCCAAGCCGTGCCTCGAGACTCGAGACATGCTTGGACACGGCTGATTTGGAGATGCCCATCTTTTTGGCCGCGTCGGTGAAACCACCCTGGTCCACCACGTTGGAAAAGGCCTCCATTTCGGTCAGTCGATCCATTCTCGTTCCCCAGGTCTTCTGTTCGTTGTCTCTTTATCGCGATCAATCTGGGCAAGAACGGGGCAGACATGGGATAATATCAGGGTTTTGAATCGGATCGTTTGCGACTGGGAAACGCCGAATATGCAGGACGCCCGAACCGCGGACCTCGCGCAAAAGCCGGATTTATGGACTTTTTTTCAATCGTGCTATGATGAGAATGGCAATTTTGTGACCAAGGAGGAGATCATGAGAGCCCTTTTCACAGCTGCCGCCCTGAGTCTGATCGCCAGCTTCGTCTGGGCCGGAGGGGAAACGCCTTCGAACCCCGAAGCCAAGGTCTATTTCGCCAACCTGTCCGATGGTGACACCGTGCAATCGCCGGTCACCGTCGTCTTTGGTCTCAGCGGCATGGGTGTTGCGCCCGCCGGGACCGAGAAAGAAAATACCGGGCATCACCACCTGCTGATCGACCGCCCGCCGCTGGGGCAGGGTGAAGATGGTGCTGATGAACTGGCCTATGGCCTGCCCGCGGATGACAATCACCTGCATTTCGGTGGCGGCCAGACCGAAGTCACACTGGACCTTTCTCCGGGGGATCACACATTGCAGCTTGTGTTGGGTGACGCAGGTCACGTCCCTCACGCGACACCCATCGTGTCAGAGGTGATCACGATCACGGTAGAATAACGCTCAAGCGCCGAACAGCGCGTCGAACTCTGCCGCGCCGGTCCGGGTGAAGCGGATGATCCGGCTATCGGGTTTACGCGCCAGCCAGCCGATCTCTTCCATCCGGGTCAGCATGGCGCGTCCCAGCTTTCCGGCCAGATGGGTCTCGCGCTCGCTCCAGTCCAGGCAGGGGCGACAGAGCGGTGCTCGGCTGCGGGCCAGCGCGTCAAGATCGATGCCGAAGCCAGAGCAGAACCGAGCACCCGGCTCGGTCAGTGTCACCGCATCGTCGTTAGCATCGAGATAGCCCCGGGCCCGCATCGCAGTGAACATCTGCACGCCCCGGCTGCCCGCCAGATGGTTGTAGCACACCCGCGCTTCCCGCATCTCGGCGTCACTGGGTCCGGTGCGCGTCCGCAAATGACCACGCCCCGCCGCCAGCCCCATGAGATGCTCCAGAGTGTGAGCAACATCCTCACCGGACAACCCGTAGTATTTGTGACGACCTTGCCCGCGGACACGAACCAACCTGCCATCCAGCAGCTTTTTCAGATGAGAGCTTGCGGTTTGCGGGCTGATTCCAGCTTCGCGCGCCAGTTCACCCGCCGTCAGCGCCTTGCCGGACATCAGCGCCGTCAGCATGTTTGCGCGCGCAGGGTCTCCGATCAACGCAGCGATCTGGGCGATATCCGGTCCGTCTTTCATAGTTCGATCATAATCGAAACATGAGCATCATCCAAGAGTGTATTCTGAGCCTCGCAACCAACCGGAGGCCACCATGCTGACTTGTATCATCCGCTACCAGATCGACCCGACAAAGAAGGACCAGTTTCAGACCTATGCGCGCAATTGGGGGCAGGCGATCCCACGCTGTGGCGCCGATCTGATCGGCTACTACGCCCCGCACGAAGGGTCATCGACGCTCGCCTATGGCATCTACAACATATCCAGCCTGACCGAATACGAAGCCTATCGCGCCCGCCTGGCCGCCGATCCTATAGGGCAGCAGAACTATGCCTTTGCCCAAAAGGAACGCTTTATCCTGCGCGAAGACCGGACCTGGCTTAAATGCGTGTCCACACCGCACGGAGAGACCTCATGATCGCAGTCATATTTGAAGTTGAGCCTGCCGAAGGCGAAACCCAGACCTATCTGGACATCGCCGCCGACCTGCGCCCGCTGCTGGACAAGGTCGACGGCTTCATCTCGGTCGAGCGTTTCCAGAGCCTGACCACTCCGGAAAATACTTGTCGCTGTCCTTCTGGCGGGATGAGGCGGCGGTGGCTGAATGGCGCGCCATGACGCAACATCGCGGGGCACAATCACGCGGACGCGCGGGCCTGTTTCGAGGCTACCGCCTGCGCGTGGCCGCCGTGTGCCGCGACTATGGCCTGACCGACCGGGATCAGGTGCCGGAAGACACGCGCGACAAAGAGCGTTGAAAAGGCACTCTTTACTTGCCTTCGAAACTCGGAAAGCATGCGCCGGAGTTGAAGGGGAAGCGCATGTCATTGGAATTCATTCTGACCTCGTTGATCGTGGTCCTGTTGCCCGGCACCGGTGTGATCTACACGCTGGCCGTCGGGCTTGGCCGTGGTTTTCGCGCCAGCACAGCCGCCGCGATCGGCTGCACTTTCGGGATAGTACCGGCAGCCGTGGCCAGCATCATCGGGCTTGCAGCCCTGCTGCATACCAGCGTGCTTGCGTTTCAGGTGCTCAAATACTTTGGCGTCCTGTACCTGTTCTACATGGCGTGGGGGATCGTCCGGGATGGTGGCGCGATGGAGGTCGATACGGATAAATCTTCTGGTAGCTACCTGAAAATTGCGGTCACCGGCACGTTGATCAATGTCCTCAATCCAAAGCTGTCGCTGTTCTTTCTGGCCTTCCTGCCGCAGTTTCTGCCAACTGGCACCGCAAATGCCGGAGGTGCGCTGGTGTTGCTCGCCCTTGCCTTCATGGCGATGACGTTTGTGGTTTTTATCGCCTATGGCGCCTGCGCGGCACTGGCGCGCGATTACGTCATCCGACGCCCCTCAGTCATGGCATGGATCAAGCGGTGCTTTGCAACCGCATTTGGCGCGCTGGGCGTCAAGCTGGCCATGGCAGATTAGACCGGCAGGGCCAGTGGCTCAGAGCGCCGCCGCCAGCCGGGTGCCCTGATTGATGGCCCGCTTGGCGTCCAGTTCCGCTGCCACATCCGCGCCGCCGATCACATGGGGTGTGATCCCGCGCTCGATCAGTTCATCCGCCAAAGAACGGTCCGAGACCTGACCGGCGCACAGGACAATCGTGTCCGCCGCAATCACTGTCGGGTCGGCGCGCTCTTCACCAAAGCTGACATGCAGGCCGTCTTCGTCGATGCGCTCGTAGTTCACACCACCGACGAAATTGACGTCTTTCATCTTCAGCGTGGCGCGATGAATCCAGCCGGTCGTCTTGCCCAGCCCTTTGCCATGCGCCTGTTTCTTGCGTTGCAGCAACGTGACCTGCCGTGCCGGTGCCTCGGGTTGCGGCCCCTCGGGCGCCAGACCCGCGCGATGCTCGGCCGGGTCGGTGACGCCCCATTCCTTCATCCATAAAGGCAGGTCCGTTGTCGGGCTGTGGCCCTCCTCCAGCAAGAACTCAGAGACATCGAACCCGATGCCACCTGCGCCGATCACGGCGGCGGATTTGCCAACTTCGGCCTTGCCACGCAGCACATCGATATAGCTGAGCACATTGTCACGCTCCTGCCCGGGGATCTGCGGATCGCGTGGAGTGACGCCTGTGGCAATCACCACTTCGTCATAGCCGGTCAGATCATCCGCGCTGACCTCGCGGTTCAGTTCCACCCGCACGTCCAGATCATCCATCATGGTGCGGTACCAATCGACCAGGCCCCAGAATTCTTCTTTCCCCGGCACCTGTTTCGCCATGTTCAACTGCCCGCCGAGCTCGGCGGCGCGATCGAACAGGGTGACGTCGTGGCCGCGCTGGGCGGCGGTCATGGCGGTGGACAGGCCAGCCGGACCTGCGCCGACAATGGCAACCTTTTTCACAGCATCCGCCTTGGCAATCACCAGCTCCGTCTCATGGCAGGCCCGCGGATTGACCAGGCATGAGGTCAGTTTACCGCTGAATGTGTGATCCAGACAGGCCTGGTTGCAGGCGATGCAGGGCGCAATCTTCGCCGCCTCGCCCGCGATGGCCTTGTTCACGAAATCCGCATCCGCCAGCATTGGGCGGGCCAGCGAGACCATGTCGGCGCAACCGGTCGACAGAACCTCTTCGGCCACTTCGGGCGTGTTGATCCGGTTCGAGGTGATCAGCGGGATCGAAACCTTGCCCATCAGCTTCTTGGTGACCCAGGCAAAGGCCGCTCGGGGTACGCTGGTGGCGATGGTCGGAATCCGCGCCTCGTGCCAGCCGATGCCGGTATTGATGATCGTCGCCCCGGCCTGCTCGATCCGCTGTGCCAGCTCCACCACTTCTTCATGGGTCGAGCCATTGGGCACCAGATCGATCATCGAAAGACGATAGATGATGATGAAATCCGTGCCGACGGCCTCGCGCGTGCGCCGCACGACCTCAATCGGCAGACGCATCCGGTTCTCATAGGAGCCACCCCAGCGGTCCTCGCGCTTATTGGTGTGAGTCACCAGAAACTGGTTCAGGAAATACCCTTCGGACCCCATGATCTCAACCCCGTCATAGCCCGCCTTCTGGGCCAATCGGGCAGCGTTGACGATATCGCTGATCTGTTTCTCGATCCCGTCTTCATCCAGCTCATTCGGCGGGAAGGGCGAGATCGGAGATTTCACCGGGCTTGGCGCCACGCATTTCGGGCCATAGGCATAGCGCCCCGCATGCAGGATCTGCATCGCGATCTTGCCACCGGCCTGATGTACCCGCTGGGTGACGATGGAATGGTTTGCCACATCCTTCTCGGTGGTCATCATCGACGCTCCCGGCAGCACCGACCCTTCGAGGTTCGGACCAATGCCACCCGTTACCATCAGCGCCACGCCGCCGCGCGCCCGGTCGGCATAGAACTCGGCCACCCGGTTCCAGTCGCCGGTCTCTTCCAGCCCGGTATGCATCGACCCCATTAACACGCGGTTTTTAAGTGTGGTGAAGCCCAGATCCAGCGGGGCCAGCATGTTTGGGTACGCAGTCATGGAAAAACTCTCCCTCCCGAATTTGAGGGTTAGATTGACCTTCGCGTCACCTTTGTCACGCGAAACCTAACGTCATTCCCTTTGCCTTTGCCGCACCACTTGCTAGAGACGCTGCAAACCATGTTCACGAGGCCGCGCATGACCCCCGAAGAAATCGCCAAACTGCCCTACCGCCCCTGCGTCGGGCTGATGCTGATGAATGCCAAGGGCAAGATTTTCGTCGGTCAGCGCAATGATCGCCACAAGGACGCCTGGCAAATGCCTCAGGGTGGCGTCGACGAAGGCGAAGACCCCCGCAACGCCGCGCTGCGCGAGCTGTGGGAAGAAACCGGCGTCACCGCAGATTTGGTCGAAATCATCGCCGAGACCGACGGCTGGCTGCCCTATGACCTGCCGCATGACATCGTGCCGAAGATCTGGAAGGGCCAGTATCGCGGACAGGAGCAGAAATGGTACCTGATGCGGTTTCTCGGGAGTGACGATCAGATCAAAATAGAAACCGACCACCCCGAATTCACCCACTGGAAATGGCAGGACCCCGACCGGCTGGTGGAAGAGATCGTGCCGTTCAAACGGGATGTGTATGAGCGGGTAATTGAGGTTTTCGGCGGGTATTTGGGGTGAGAGCTGCTTGTCTGCTTTGAGTCTAGTTTGACCAATGCTTCGAACTGCGCCAAGGTCTACTTTATAGATTGAGACCCATTTTCGAAGGAAATTATGGAAAGTAGAACCCCACAAGAGGATTTTCCAACTATTGGCACCATTGAAAACCCGGCAATTTTTTTCGATGGATATGATCTGCTGCTTAGCTACGACATCGCACCTGTAGCAGGAGGTGGTATTGCCATTCTCAAATTTTTAGATGTGATCCATTTCGAAAAAAACCCAATCAGTGTGGAAGGGTTGCGCGACGCAAAGTATCCTACGAAAGCATGGGACTTTACGGAGGTTTGCGACAGCGACCGTACAACAAAATGGAAAGCACGCTCGCCGCGCTTTTGGACGATATCGTTCAATGACGTTACCGTGGAGATCATCTTTTCCGAAGTGCAAATTGTACATGAGACGCGGGGGGCTGAAAGTCCGTCTGATGCGTTGGTTCGCCTCCTTACCACGTTGTCGTTGACGGAAGGAGCCGTTTGCTGACGTCGGAAAGCAGACGTTTCTTGCGGTAGATCGAAGGTCCGCGTTGTCCGCAAAACGGTATTCCTCAAACCAGCCCCGCCTCCCGCAACAGCTCCACCATATTCGCTTCCGGGCGCGGCCCAATATGCGAAATCACTTCGCGGGCGCAGACATTACCCATGCGGGCGCAGGTCTCATAGTCGCGGCCGGTGGCCATGCCGAACAGGAAGCCGGCGGCGAACTGGTCACCGGCACCGGTGGCGTCCACCGGGACAATCTTTTCCACCGGCACATCGATGCGGGCCGCGCCGTTCAGCACCGTCACCCCGTCGCCCGACCGGGTGCAGACGACCAGCGGGCAGATCTCGGTGGTTTTCGCCAGCGCCTCCTCAAGATCGTCGGTTTCGAACAGCGACTTGATCTCGGCCTCGTTGCCGATGACGAAATCCAGCTCATGTTCGATCAGCAGCAGGAAGTCCGAGCGGTGCCGTTCGACGCAGAACGGGTCGGAGATGGCGATGCCGGTCTTGCCGCCGCCTTTGTGGCAATCGCGCGCGGCCTCAAGAAAAGCGGCCTTGCCCTTTTCCTTGTCGAACAGATACCCTTCAAGGAACATAATCTGGCTGTTTCCGGCGACCTCGGCGGGCACGTCCTTCGAAGACAGTTCCGACGAAATCCCCAGATATGTGTTCATCGACCGCTCGCCATCGGGCGACACAAAGATCATCGAGCGTGAGGTCGGCAATTCGCCCCCCGGCACCGGCGGGTTGACGAAATCCACGCCGTCCTCGTTCATCGCATCCGCGTAGAACCGCCCCAGCGCGTCGTCATGCACGCGGCCGATAAAGGCGGCCTCCAGCCCCAGTGCCCCAGCCCCCGCGATGGTGTTGGCGACCGAGCCGCCGGGGGTCTGCACCCGGCCTTCCATCGCGCCATACAGCACCTCGCCCCGATCGCGCTCGATCAGCTGCATGATGCCTTTTTCGATCCCCATCAGTTCAAGGAAATTGTCATCGGCCTGGGAAATTACGTCCACGACGGCATTTCCGATGCCGACAAGCTGGTAGGTTTTCATTGGGTTTTGTCCTCGAATTGACAGAGATCGCGGATGATGCAGGTTGGGCATTGCGGCTTACGCGCCTTGCAGTGATAGCGGCCATGCAGGATCAGCCAGTGATGCGCATGCAATTGGAAATCGACCGGAATATTGTCCTCGATGGCGCGCTCGACCGCATCCACATGCTTGCCGGGACAGATGCCAGTGCGGTTACCGACGCGGAAGATATGCGTGTCCACCGCCTGCGCCGGGTATCGCCACCACATATTCAGAACCACATTGGCCGTCTTGCGCCCGACACCGGGCAGCGATTGCAGCGCGGCACGGGAATTGGGCACCTCGCCGCCATACTCCTCGACCAGAATGCGGCTGAGTTTGATGACGTTCTTGGCCTTCTGCCGGAACAGACCGATGGTCTTGATATGTTCGATCAGTCCCTCTTCGCCCAGATCCAGCATCTTTTCGGGCGTATCGGCGATTTGGAACAGCGTGCGCGTGGCCTTGTTGACCCCCGCATCGGTCGCCTGCGCCGATAGCGCCACAGCCACGACCAGAGTGTAGACGTTCACATGCTCAAGCTCACCCTTGGGCTCGGGGTCAGCGTCATGGAAACGCGCAAAGATCTCGCGGATCGTGTGATAATCGAGTTGCTTGGCCATCCGCGCCTTAATGCCGTGCAGCGCGGCGGGCTGCAATTGAAAATGCAGACCTTCGGCAACACCGTCGCAATGTGCCAGATGATTTTACGCCGACAGCCCCCGGAACTCGGCACCGGCAGCCAGCAGGTTCTTTGTGACTTTTGACCAATGCCTTGAATCTGCCGCCAGAACAGCTGCGGGATCGATCTGCACGCGATACCCCCGGTTCAATGCCCCTTGCGCAGTCTTGTTGACACAATGGCAGCCATCAAGGCCGGTCAGGATCAGGGTTCCGATCCGGTTTGCGCTGAGAAATTGTTCGAACGCCAGGGAAGAAAAGGCATCCCCCATGGATTTGACGAATTCGGCGTCAGGGGTCAGATCAAGACGCGGATCGAATCCCGTTCCGGCGGATCCTTCATTGCCGCGACCCTGATTGAACCAGCCATTCAACAGGTTCGCCAGCCTGCCTTTGAATACCTGCCGGATGGCGATTACGGGCATGTCGGATTGGCGCGCTTTGTTCGTCGATCTTCGAATATTTGACAGCGCATTCTCTACATCGGCCGGGTTCCATCCAGGCCTTGTTGTAAAATCCGATTGCATGTCGATCACCACCAGCGCGCAGCCCGGGCGCGAGGTCAGATCGATCGCTTGTCCGGTGGTGGGCGTGCCAATCCTGCGAATTTCGTTGAGGATATAGAGCACCAAAAGGACAATCGCGGCGAGAATGATCCAGAATACAGCCATCTCAAGCCTCCTTGGCGATGTCGGCGAAGAACTGTGTAAGCGCAAGCTGCACCCTGTGATAGGTCGCAAGTTCTTCGGGTGAGAAATCGTCCGAGAATCTGGATAGTTTCGCCATCTCTTCAGCTCTGATGGCGGTGATCACATCCTTGCCCCCGGGTGTCAGCCAGTAACAGTAAGAGCGGGCGCGCTTGGGATTGGCACGGGCTTCGACCAGTTCCGCCTGCCGGACCTCCTGCAGGATGCGCGCGACATATTGCCGTTTCAGTTGCAGCTTTGCGCACAAATCCGGTGCTGATGCGCCGGGAAACAGCGATAACCCTTCCAGGATTGCGCGCTGTCCCACGGTCACACCTTTGCGGATGCTGCCCCGCTCGACTGCTGCGGTGATGTTGCGCAGCAGCGGCCGCGTGGCCTGAACCGCGTCATAAAGATGGTCCAATGAGTGCGTCATGCTTTTACTTAGGCCGTTCGGAAATGATTCGTCAACTGAGTTGACAAGCAGATGCGCAAGTTTCGGGTCGCAGCAACAGACCGCACGCGGTATTGTTCCTGCAAGCGAAGAGGTGAGTCATGAACGTCCAAAATCCCGAAACTGGCTATCATTTCAATGTTATGCGGCGTGCGATCGAGCTGATCGACCAGGGCGGTGAAACCCTCAGCCTGGAAGAGCTCGCCCGTCAGATGGACATGAGCCCCGCGCATTTTCAGCGCCTGTTTTCGCGCTGGACCGGAGTATCGCCGAAGCGCTACCAGCAATACCTGACGCTGGGCCATGCCAAGGCGCTGCTGCGCGAGCGGTTCACCACGCTGGAAACCGCGCATAACGTCGGCCTCTCAGGCAGCGGCCGCCTGCACGATCTGTTCCTGAAATGGGAATCCATGAGCCCCGGCGAATACGCCCGCAAGGGTGAGGGGCTGACGATTTACTGGGGCTGGTTCGACAGCCCCTTTGGCCCGGCGCTGGTCATGGGTACCGACAAAGGCATCTGCGGCATCGCCTTTGCGTCTGAGACGGGTGAGCAAGCCGCGATGGAGGATATGCGGTCACGCTGGCCGAAGGCGGAATTTTTGGAAGATTCCAAGCGCTTGCACCCGTGGGCACACAGTGCTTTTGGTGCGGATCGGTCGGAAACACCTTTGCATCTGATCGGCTCGCCCCTGCAGATCAAGGTCTGGGAAGCGCTGATGCATATCCCCTCGGGGCAGGTCACCACCTATTCCGAGATCGCCCAGCGGGTGGGGTCGCCGCAGGCGGTGCGTGCGGTCGGTACCGCCGTAGGGCGCAACCCGGTCAGCTGGCTGATCCCCTGTCACCGCGCCCTGCGCAAATCCGGCGGCTTGGGTGGCTATCACTGGGGCCTGCCCGTCAAACGCGCCATGCTGGCCTATGAGGCGGCGCATGCGGATGCCTGACTGACAGAAGGACCGGAGGCTGCCAGAAGCCGCGGCAGGTTCGGGTCTCCTGCCGTTCGCGGCCTTTGGCTTTGGTGAAACCCGGTTACTGACACATCTGCTGCCCTTTCCCGGCGCGCGGATGGCAATGCGAACCCCGTCCAGATCTCGCGCCGTTCGAGGAAACGAGGCAAAACATGACATTATCCCAAGATATAGCTCCGGTTGAGGAGCTGAAGGCGCAGGCCAAGCGCCTGCGTGAGAAACTGCGTCAGACGGGCATCAGCCTGTCCCATAGCGAAGCGCTGGAAATGGTGGCCCATCAGCACGGCGTGCGCGATTGGAACACCTTGCACGCGATGGCGGGCAACCGGATGCGGTTGCGTGTGGGCGACCGGGTTGAGGGGCTCTATCTGGGTCAGCCGTTCACCGCAGAAATTCGCGGTATGACAAAGATGGGGGACGGCGCGCATCGCCGCGTGACCCTGCAGTTCGACAAACCCGTGGATGTGGTGCGATTCGACAGTTTCTCGTCCTTCCGGCAGCGCGTGACCGGTGAGATCGGCTGGGACGGGCGTTCTCCGCGCCAGACCTCGGACGGGGAACCGCAGCTGGTGGTTCGGCCCGCTTAAGAAAAAAGGGGCGAGGCACATTAAGCGCCTCGCCCAAAACACCTGATAGAGGCGCCGGGTTATTCGGCGGCCCAGCCGCCGACGGCCTTGACCTCAAGGAAGTCCTCCAGCCCCCAGACGCCACCCTCGCGCCCGTTGCCGGACTGCTTCATGCCACCGAACGGAGAACCCGCACTGCGCGACTGGCCGTTCATCTCGACCATACCCGAGCGCAGCACCCGTGCCATGCGATTGGCGCGGGCACCGTCCTGCGTCTGGACATAGTTGGTCAGGCCATACGGCGTGTCATTGGCGATCTCGACGGCCTCTTCCTCGGTGTCGAAGGGGATCATGGTCAGCACCGGGCCAAAGATTTCCTCGCGCGCGATGGTCATCTGGTTGTTGGCATCGGCAAACACCGTGGGGCGGACATAGTAGCCCTTGTTCAACCCCTCGGGCCGCCCGGTGCCACCGGCAACCAGGCGCGCGCCCTCGTCGATGCCTTTCTGGATCAGATCCTGAATCTTGGTCCACTGCAGCTCATTCACCACGGGGCCGATATGGCGGCCTTCTTCCGAGGCGGGCCCGACCGAGACCTTGTTCGCCACCTCGGCCGCCGTCTCGACAGCCTGTTCGTATATCGGGCGCTGTACCAGCATCCGGCTGGGGGCGTTACAGCTCTGGCCGGTGTTGTTCATCATGTGCAAAACGCCGCGCTTGATGGCTTTCTCATCCGCATCGGCAAAGACCACATTCGCACCCTTGCCACCCAATTCCAGATGCACCTTCTTCAATGTATCGGCGGCATTCTTGGAGATTGCCGTGCCCGCGCGGGTGGAGCCGGTAAAGCTGATCATGTCGACATCCGGATGCGCCGACAGCTGAGAGCCGACGCCCGCGCCATCGCCGTTCACAAGGTTGAACACGCCGGGGGGGAAACCGGCCTCATCCATCATCTCGGCAAAGATCATCGCGTTCAGCGGGCTTTGTTCCGATGGTTTCAGTACCATCGTACATCCTGCAATTGCCGCGGCCCCCACTTTCAGAGTGATCTGGTTCATCGGCCAATTCCACGGCGTGATCAGGGCAGCCACCCCAACCGCCTCATGGATGATCCGGTCATTGGGCGCATGATCGCCCAGCGGGCGTTCGAACTGAAAAGCCTTGGCGGCGCGGATGAAATTTTTTAGATGCCAGATGCCGGCTCCGGATTGCTGGGTACGTGCCATATCAATCGGCGCACCCATCTCCATCGACATCGCCTGCGCCAGATCCTCGGACCGCGTCGCGTAGATGTCGACCAGCTTTTCGACCAGCGCGATACGCTCTTCAACCGGCGTTGCCATCCAACCGGGCAGAGCGGCCTTCGCTGCAGCAACGGCGGCGTTTGTATCCGCCGCGGAGCCTAGTGAAATCACCGCGCAGGGTTCTTCGGTCGAGGGGTCGATGACCTCGAAATCATGCGCCGCTGATGGGGCGACCCATTTGCCGTTGATATAGAAATCACGTTTTTCAAGCATGGCTCATTCTCCCGAATAGGAATCAATCGACCAAGCGGTCGGTTTTCGAGGGCACTCTGTCACCCGACCCGGTGTCGGGCAAGGGGGAAATCGTAATTTGATCAAATTATCCGACCGCCGAATCTTCTGGCAGAGCACGATGAATGGTTTAACCTCTGCGCAAAGTGACTAGGTTGACAGCAACCGACTCATCAATTTCTCAGGAAAGGAGATCTCCCATGGGTTTGCGTATCAACGACACCGTCCCGAATTTCACCGCAGAAACGGATCAGGGCACCGTCCAGTTTCATGACTGGATCGGCGATAGCTGGGCGATCCTGTTCTCGCACCCCAAGGATTTTACCCCGGTCTGCACCACCGAGTTTTCCGCTGTCGCACAGCTCAACGATGAGTGGGCGGCGCGGAACACCAAGGTAATTGGCGTGTCGGTCGACGGGGTCGAGGACCACAAGAAGTGGAAGAAAGACATCGAGGCATACGGCAATGCCAATCCCGGCTTCCCGATTATTGCCGACGACGGTCTGGCCGTGTCCAAAGCCTTCGACATGCTGCCGGCCGAGGCCTACCTGCCCGATGGCCGCACTCCCGCCGACAGCGCCACCGTGCGCTCGGTCTTCATCATCGGGCCGGACAAGCAGCTGAAGTTGTCGATGACCTATCCCATGACCGTGGGCCGAAACTTCGCCGAGATCCTGCGTGCGCTGGACGGTCTGCAGATGAGCGCCAAAGGTGTCGCAACCCCGGCCAACTGGGTTCCGGGCGAAGATGTGATCATTCCGCCTGCCGTATCGAATGACGAGGCCAAAGAGAAGTTTGGCGAGTTCGAGACGATTTTCCCCTATCTGCGCAAGACCAAGGCGCCGTCGTAAGGACGGGCCGGGTCAGGGGGGCTGTCTGCCCCCCATTGCGCCCAGGGCGCAATCCCCCCCGAAGGTATATTTGGCCAGATGAAGCGGGCGGGCCCAGCGCTCTTTCATGCCGGGTGTTTGCTGAACAGTTGACCAGTGCGCTGGGTTGTCGGCCGGTTTACACGAAAAAAAAGACCCCGGCCAAAACCGGGGTCTTTCGTTTTCAGGAGAGGGGGCAGATTACTCTGCGCTTTCCTCTTTCTTTTCTTTCTTCTCGGGAACGACCTCTTCGCCGGTTTCCTGATCGACAACTTTCATCGACAGGCGGACCTTGCCGCGATCGTCAAAGCCCAGCAGCTTGACCTTCACTTCCTGACCTTCCTTGAGAACATCCGAGGGATGGTTCAGGCGGCGGTTTTCGATCTGGGACACGTGCACCAGACCGTCGCGCTTGCCAAAGAAGTTCACGAAGGCACCGAAGTCGACGATCTTGACCACTTTACCGGTGTAGATCTGGCCCTCTTCCGGCTCAGCAACGATCGAGTGGATCATCTCATAGGCTTTCTTGATCGACTCCCCATCGGGCGAGGCGATCTTGATGACACCGTCGTCGTTGATGTCGACCTTGGCACCCGAAACCTCGACGATCTCGCGGATGACCTTACCGCCCGAGCCGATCACTTCGCGGATCTTGTCGGTCGGGATGTTCATCGTCTCGATGCGCGGGGCGTGAACCGAGAATTCGTTGGTCTCAGACAGGGCTTTGCCCATCTCACCCAGGATGTGCATCCGGCCGTCCTTGGCTTGCGCCAGGGCTTTCTCCATGATCTCGGGCGTGATTCCCGCAACCTTGATGTCCATCTGCAGCGAGGTGATGCCGTTTTCGGTGCCAGCCACTTTGAAGTCCATGTCGCCCAGGTGGTCTTCGTCACCCAGAATGTCCGACAGGATGGCATAGTCGCCGTCATCTTCCAGGATCAGGCCCATGGCCACACCAGCAACCGGTGCTTTCAGCGGAACGCCCGCATCCATCATCGACAGCGAACCGCCGCAGACCGACGCCATCGAGGACGAGCCGTTGGATTCGGTGATCTCCGACACGATGCGGATCGTGTAGGGGAAGTCGGTCGCCGCAGGCAGAACAGCCTGCAGCGCGCGCCATGCCAGCTTGCCGTGACCGATCTCACGACGGCCGGGGCCACCAACGCGGCCAACTTCACCAACCGAATACGGAGGGAAGTTGTAGTGCAGCAGGAAGTTCGATTTGAAGTTGCCATGCAGCGCGTCGATGAACTGTTCATCGTCACCGGTGCCCAGCGTGGTCACGGCCAGCGCCTGTGTTTCACCGCGGGTGAACAGGGCCGAACCGTGGGTGCGCGGCAGCATCGAGGTTTCTGCAACGATCGAACGGATATCGGTGGTCGAGCGACCGTCGATCCGCTTGCCACCTTTGACGACGTCGCCGCGCAGAATGCCAGCTTCCAGCTTTTTCATCGCGGAACCGAGGTTGCCGTCTTCCAGCTGCTCTTCGGTCAGCGCTTCCTTGATTGCTTCACGCGCAGCGGCAACAGCGGCGGTGCGCTCTTGCTTGTCGGTGATCGCGAAAGCGGCGCGCATCTGCTCTTCACCGGCAGCGGCAACAGCAGCGTACAGCTCCGAGTAGTCGGGCGCTTCGAATTCGAACGGCTCTTTCGCGGCTTCTTCAGCCAGCGAGATGATCAGGTCGATGACCGGCTGGATCTGCTCATGCGCAAAGTTCACCGCGCCCAGCATTTCCGCCTCGGACAGCTCATAGGCTTCCGATTCCACCATCATCACGGCGTCTTTGGTACCGGCCACAACCAGATCCAGACGCTGTTCAGGGTTCAGGCGCAGGTCCTGCATGTCGTCGACGGTGGGGTTCAGGACGTATTCGCCATCCACGAAACCAACGCGGGCTCCGGCGATCGGGCCCATGAACGGCGCGCCGGAAATGGTCAGGGCAGCCGAGGCTGCGATCATCGCAACGATGTCGGGATCGTTGACTAGATCGTGGCTCAGCACGGTGCACATCACCAGAACTTCGTTTTTAAAGCCGTCAACGAACAGCGGGCGGATCGGACGGTCGATCAGGCGCGCGGTCAGCGTCTCTTTCTCGGTCGGGCGCGCCTCGCGCTTGAAGAAGCCGCCCGGAACCTTACCGGCGGCATAGTACTTCTCTTGGTAGTGCACGGTCAGCGGAAAAAAGTCCTGACCGGGTTTTTGTGCCCGTGCAAAGGTCACGTTTGCCATGACGCTGGTTTCGCCCAGCGTGGCAATCACGCTGCCGTCAGCCTGACGGGCAACCTTGCCGGTTTCCAGTGTCAGCGTCTCTTCGCCCCACTGCATCGATTTCTTCGTTACATCAAACATATGCGTATCCTAGATGAGAGCACTCCCGCCCCTGCGGGTCTCCCGTTTTGCATGGCGGCCCCATTGCCGCCGACCCCATTTATCTTCCATTCGAGTGCCGGGGTCAGGGCACAACGTCTCAGATGTGTGGCCCATACATGAGAATGGATCGGATTGAAAGAGGTCAGAAATATGGGTGCACTAGGCAGCCGTTATCTAGCAGGTTGAGGCAAACAGCTTCCGAACGGGTGGCGTACTATTCGCGGGACTTTCGCAATGCTCGGATGTCTGCCGAGGTGGGTGCGTCCGCAGACCGCGTAGTATTGGGCTGCGAAGTAGGGTCGCGGTCAAATTTAAGCAAAGCCAGCGCTGACGCGGACCAGGCCCAGGCATTTAGCCAAACCAGCCCCGCTGTGGCGGCGACACCCTTGAGAATAAAGTCCAGTTCAAAATCGGGCAAAGTTTGTGCCACGATCAGTGAAACGACCGACATGAAGATCGGAACCGTCGTATAGAGGAACGAAAACAGTTGAAAGTAAATCTGCACAAAGCTGGTTACTAGGAAAACGCAGAGCAGCGGAAGAAAGCTCTGCCAGACACCATAAAAGAATCTGGCGCTTGGTGCCCGGTGGCTCGCCTCACGAGCACCACTTGCCAGCGGCACAGCCATCGCAGCACTGGTTGTCGCCAGAACAACGGTAACAACGATTGCATTGCTGCCCAGCCACAGGAATGTAAACGCAATCTGAGCGGACTCTGTCGCTTCCTTGACAGTCCAGAAAGAAAGGCCTTCGCCCACTTGCCAGGATGCGAAGAGCGCAGTTGCCAGATTGCTGACCCAGATCAGGATGCTGTTCAGGACAAAGATGAAAAGGCCGTAACGGGCCGCATTCAAAATAAGGACACTCAGCTCGTAGCGGCGCATATCACCTTTTATCCCCAGCGCGACGCGAATACCGAACAAGCTGATGAAGGTTGCGGTAATCGGCCCGCTTACAAGGCTGGCTAACCCAAGCGTCAGGATGTTCACCACTGTCCATATAATCATGGATGCTATGCCGATCACGAAAAAAGGTACGATCATCCGAATGCAGACGCTGAATGACAGAAGAAAAGAACGCAGGATAAGGATCATGAAGGGCTTTAACTAATGTAGCCATTGGTTGTTCCTGCAGCTACAGCTCAACTTATTAGAGAAGTCAATTCATGATTTCTCCACGGCCACAATTGGCGTCATCATATCTGCAATCTTTGTGCTGTTGCGCGTTTTGAAACAGCCAGAATTCAAACCCAATCGTCATTGGACCGGGCCGATATAGCCTCTCACAGGATCGCGTGTGCGAGGATCATCACCACGCCGCATCCCAGCGCGTAACCGGTATCAACCGCGATGGCGAAGCCGCTTTTCTGCGCCCATGCCCCGACGCACGCCGCCTGTGCGGCCACCGCAAGGATCGCCAGTACCGCAACCCCAAGGCTGTTTGTGGTCTGGGTCACCGCGATGACCGCCGCCAGCAGGATCAGAAACACGATCTGGGCCGCCATCTGCGGCAGTGGCGGGGATTCAGGCGGGGCGGGATCAATCCGTGTACCTTCGGCCCAGCGTTTCTGGAACCCGATGGGCCCGTAAACCAACCACCCCAGCAGAAAGGCGGCGATGACCCCCGCGGCAAGGGCGAGCCAGTTGATCACAGCGCTGCCTCCAGCTCCGCGAGGATAGCAGCCCAGCCACCTTCGTGATTGTCGCGGCTTTCCTGCGACGGAAAGCGGATGTGATGCAACCGCAGCTCGGTGCCTTTCTCGGTTGGGGTGAAATCCAGCGTCACGGTGGAATCGTCCTGGCTGTAGGGGGAATTCCAGGTGAATTGCAGCCGGTTCGGACGGTCGATGACCTTGTATTCGCCCTCATGCGGCAGATCCCCGGCCTCGGGCGCGCGCATGATGATCTTGAACCGCCCACCGACCTTGGCATCGGAATGCGCCTCGGGCACGGTCATGCCCGGCCCCGGCAGCATGAACTTGGCCAGCATTTTCGGGTCCAGCCAGGCATCGAACACCTTTTCCGGCGGATGCGGAATGGCGCGTGTGATTTCAAGTGACAGATCCGTCATCTTCTGTGTCCTCCAATGCAGTTTCCAAGGCGTCCAGCCGCAGCGCCCAGATCGAACGCAGCCCGGCAAACCAATCATCCACGGCTGACAAGGGGGTCATCTGCACCTCGATCAGATGCTCACGCCACTCGGTCCGGCGCTGCACCAGCCCGGCATTCTCCAGCACCTTGATGTGCTTGGATACCGAATTGAGGCTCATATCGAATTGCCGCGCGATATCCGTTACCCGCAAGGGTCCCTGCTGCGCCAACATCGTCAGAATGGCACGGCGGGTCGGGTCGGACGCGGCCTTCAATATCGCACTGAGGTCTTCGCGACTCTCTCGTTCAACCATTTGTATGAATTACAACCTTTTTCTGCATCAGTCAACCATTTGGATGAATAATAGATCACCCTCAACTTTTACCAGTCAACGCTTCAAGCTGTTTCCACAGGGCGTCGGTGGCGGGTTGACCCGGCCCCGACTTGCGCGCGGCGCAGATATTCCAGGTTATCTGTGGCGAGGTTTCGATCAAGCTGACCGACCCTTGGGTCACCAATTCACGAAAGGTTTCGGGCATGCCTCCAACCACAAACTCAGGGCCGCTCAGCAACGAACACAGAAAGGAATAATCGTCGCTTTCCACTTGCGGCAGGGATTTGACCTTTTCGATGGCATCAACGGTTCCTCCCAAGGCCCGGGCTATCGCCGCCCGCCAATGCTTGTGAAGATGCGGGGAAGCGAATGGATGCGAAAACAACTCATTCAGGGTTACCGGCTCCTTGCGATGCAACGGATGCGAGACATGGGCAGCAAACACAACCGCGCGTTTTTCGAACATCATCAACTTGATATTCTCGGTCTCGGGCGTGTGGGTCAGGTCGCCGACGTAAATGTCGATCTTCCCTTGCTCTAGCATCTCGATCGGCGTCTGTCGGGCACTGACATCCACGCGGCACCGCAAGTCAGGAGTTTTCTGAAGCGCGGCCTGAATGGCCGGCTGGATCAACGTACGCGGCGTCAAAGGACCGCAGCCAATCCGTACCAATTGCCCGCTATTCGCACGGATGCGCGCGATCTGATCCGCACATTTGTCCAAGTCCGCCTGCAACTTCTGCGCAACCGGCAGAAACTCCTGCCCTTCGCGCGTCAACCCGCTGTTGCCGCGTTTGCGGTGAAACAAGGGGAACCCGACTTGTTCCTCGGCCATCGAGATATAACGCGACAGCGACGCGTTCGAGACACCCAGGCGCTTGGCGGCCTCCTGAAAATTTCCCGTCTCGGCAAGGTGTAAAACGGCAGAAAGAGTCTTTTCGGTTAACACGGCAAACCTCAAGTTGCAGATCCCGGTCATTAGGTTTCAGATTCTGCAAGAAAGTAAACCCGCGCTGTGAAGCAAATGATCCACCCGATAGGACAGTCAGTATTATCGTCAAAATGCCACTTAGTTGTATGCAGGAGTTGAATTCGATGTTTCAGGTGAAATCGTTGACAACCGGTCTCGCGGCGGCGCTGTGGGCGCTGGCCAGTGCCGTGGCCGCGCAAACCGACAAGCCGAACATTCTGGTAATCATGGCCGATGATGTCGGCTGGGCCAGCCTTGGCAGTTATCATCAAGGTGTCAAAAGCATCCAGACCCCGAATCTGGACCAGCTTGCCGCCGAAGGCGCGCGGTTGACGGATTACTATGCGCAACCCAGCTGCACCGCGGGTCGCTCAGCCTTTATTACCGGGCAGTTTCCGGTGCGGACGGGGATGCACACGGTTGGTCTGCCCGGCGATCCTGTCGGCCTCAGCGACGAGGATCCGACGCTGGCGAATATCCTGAAATCGCTGGGATATACCACAGGGCAGTTCGGCAAGAACCATTTGGGCGACCTGAACAAGTTCCTGCCAACGGCCAAGGGTTTTGATGAATATTGGGGCTGGCTCTACCACCTCAACGCGATGGAATACACCTCTGATCCGGATTGGCCGGATGACCCGGAATTTGCAGCCCAGTTCGGCCCGCGCAACATCGTTCATTCTTTTGCCACCGACACGGTCGATGAAACCGTCGATCCGCGCTGGGGTCTGGTGGGCAAGCAACGCATCGTTGATGACGGACCAGCCCCGCCCGAACGTCAGAAAACACTGGATGATGAGGTTACCGCCCACACCATCGACTTTATCAACCGCGCCGTGGACAGCGACACGCCATTCTTTGTCTGGATGGCACCGGCCCGCGCCCATGTCTGGACCCATCTCAGCCCGGAATACGAGGCGCTGCTGGGCGACGGGCGCGGCCTGCAGGATGTGGTCATGAAGGAACTTGACGACAATGTGGGCAAGGTCGTGGCGCATCTGGACGAGCTGGGGATCAGCGACAATACCATCGTCATCTTCACCTCGGACAACGGCCCCGAAACCATGACATGGCCAGATGGCGGCACCACGCCGTTCCATGGTGAAAAGGGCACCACATGGGAAGGTGGCTTTCGCGTCCCCGCCATCATCCGCTGGCCCGGCAAGGTTGCCGAAGGCCAGGTGCTGAACGGCATTTTCGCCGGAATGGACTGGATGCCGACCCTGGTCGCCGCCGCTGGTGGCCCGCAGGACCTGCCCGCCAACCTTCTGGACGGCTATGAGGGGTATCGGGTGCATCTGGACGGCTACAACCAGCTCTCCTACCTGACCGGAGACACCCCGAGCAACCGCAAAGAAATCGTCTATTACGAGGGCACCGACCTGCAGGCGATCCGCTACAATGACTGGAAGGCGCATTTTACAATTCAGGAACACGGCTGGGCCGGTCCCAAAGAGGAACTGAACGCCCCGAAACTGTTCAACCTGCGCCGCGATCCCTATGAGAAAGCGGCCGAGGAATCCGGCATGTATACGCGTTGGATGGGCACCAAGATGTGGGCCTTCGGTCCCGCCGCCCGCATCGTTCAGGCGCATCTGGCCACTTTCGCCGAGTTCCCGCCCCGTGGCACCGCCGTCTCCAACGAGGCGCATGTGCAGGAACAGGTCAGCAGCGAAGGCGGCATGTCGCAATAGCGACCCGGCTGAAAACACATCGTCGATCGCAGCAAAGCGCGCGCCCACCGGCGCGTGTGTCCCGTTTTGACATTCTGAAAAGCGAATGCGTTTGCGAAATAATGGTGTCAGTGTAGGCTGTTGCCACGAAACCTGCGGTCGAGTTGATGAATAACACGCCAAGGGAATTGAACTCTGTCCCGTCCGCTGATCGAATTCCCTGGCGTTTGCACCTGGCAAACAGAAGGGCAATCGAATGGCACAATCCAAGAAAATGCTGGATCCCGATCCGCGGATCTATGACTTCGAAACCGAATATGAGCTTGGGCAGGATAATGTCCGGCCCTTCGGTCTGGACATCCACAACCCGGTCTTTTTGATCTCGAGTATCCTGATCTTCGCCTTCGTGCTGATCGCATTGGCCAATCAGGAGGCCGCAGCCACATTCTTTGGCTGGCTCCGGCCCTGGCTGACCAGCACGTTCGACTGGTTCCTGGTGCTGTCGGTGAATGCGATCACCCTGTTTTGCCTTGTGCTTGTCGTTTTGCCGGTGGGCAAGGTCCGGATCGGTGGCAAGGATGCCAAGCCCGACTACTCATACCCCGGCTGGATCGCGATGATGTTCGCCGCCGGGATCGGCATCGGCCTGCTGTTCTTCGGCGTGCTGGAACCAGTCTATTACAACTTCGCCGAGGATGGCGGCGCCCGTCCCCTGGGCATCGACATCGCGGTTCCGGGCAACGAATATGCCGGCGTGGTCGGCACCATTCACCACTGGGGTCTCGAGGCCTGGGCGGTTTACGCAGCCGTCGGTCTGAGCCTGGCGATCTTCGCCTACAATCTCGGCCTGCCCCTGACCCTGCGCTCGGCCTTCTATCCGATCCTGGGTGAGCGGGTCTGGGGCTGGTGGGGCCATATCATCGATACGCTGGCGGTGTTTGCCACGCTGTTCGGCCTCACGACCTCGCTTGGCCTCGGCGCCCAGCAGGTCGCCGCCGGGCTGTATGAGGTCTTCGGCATCGAACCCAGCCCCACGGTCGTTGTCCTGTTGATCATCGGCATCACCATGATCGCGCTGGGCTCGGTCCTGATGGGAATGGATGCGGGCGTCAAACGGCTGAGCGAAATCAACATGATCATGGCCGTTGGTCTGTTTGTCTTCGTGATCGCGGTCACCGGCATCGGTACGGCGATCTCGCGCTATTTCAGCGTGATGGCAGATTACGTGCGGCACCTGCCCGCCCTGTCGAACCCGTTCGGCCGCGAAGACACCAGCTTTTTCCATGGCTGGACGACTTTCTACTGGGCCTGGTGGATCGCCTGGTCACCCTTTGTCGGCATGTTCATCGCCCGCATCTCCAGGGGCCGCACCGTGCGCGAATTCATCATCTGCGCATTGCTGGCGCCCACGGCGGTCTGCGCGCTGTGGATGTCGACCTTTGGTGGCGCGGCCATCGACATGCTCAACACGGGCGGTGCCGAAGGCGTCCGCGCCACCGTGATCGATAGCTACGCCCCCGAAGGCGCGCTGTTCGGCTTCCTCAAGGAACTGCCGCTTTACGGTATCGTGGCCCCGATCGCGCTGATCCTGATCGTGGTGTTCTTTGTCACTTCGTCGGATTCCGGCTCGCTGGTGATCGATACGATCACCGCGGGCGGCAAGATGGACGCGCCGGTGGTGCAGCGCGTGTTCTGGTGCACGCTCGAAGGTCTGGTTGCCATCGCCCTGCTGCTGGGCGGCGGCCTCAGCGCCCTGCAGGGGGCCGCGGTCTCAACCGGCATCCCGTTCACTTTGGTGGTTCTGATGATGTGCTACTGCCTCTGGCTGGCGTTGAAATCGGAAAAAGCGAAGATGTAGACCAGATCGTGATGCAACACTGGAAACGCCCTGTGGCGGGCGTTTCCTTATGCACCGCTGCGCGCCCGCCTCACCCAGAGGTCAGCCTTTGAGCAAGGTGACAACCTCGTCCGTTTCGGGACGTCGCCGCGATGCAGGGGGCAGTTGGACAGCCAGAGACATCCCCGTCTCGCACACCATGTGATGCATCGTCACCAACGCCCCGGTTTCCAGCGCATCTTCCAGCAGGCACAGATGCCCAATCAGCGCGCCTGCACCGGCCTTGGCCTCTTCCACGGCAAGGCTATAGAGCGAAAACCGGGGTCCGGTTTCGCTGTTACCCAGCGCAACACCCGCGCCTTTGGACCACAGGGACCAGTCGCGCGCCCAGCTTTGATCGTGCAAAAGGGTCATGCCTGCGAAATCATCGCCTCCTCGGGTGCGCTCCCGCAGGGACGGCGCGCAAACCGGAGTGATTTCATCGCGGCAAATGCAAATCTGGTTTGTTGACGCGTCCTCAACCGTAAAGAAAATCGACAGATCGAACAATTCCCGCGACAGGCTCGGCGGCGTTTCCATCGCCGTGACCGAGAAATTGATCTGCGGGAAGCGCGCGCGAATCTTGCCAAGCCTTTTGGGCAGCCAAAGCTGCGCAATCGAGGGCAGCGCGGCGATGTGAAAATCGGCGTTCGGTCTGAGATTGCGCAGCGCACGGGTGGCCTCTGCCAGCGCATCAAACGCGGTGCTGAAATCAGAAATCAGGGATTGCCCTGCCTGGGTCAGTTCCACACCCTGGGCATTCCTACGAAACAGCGGCATGCCTGCCCAGCTTTCCAAGGTCTTGATATGCTGGGAAATCGCTCCGGCGGTGACATTCAGTTCTTCGGCCGCCGCGACAAAACTGATGTGGCGGGCAGCGGCCTCAAACGCCCGCATGGCGTTCAGGGGCGGCCCCTTGGGGCGTTTGGGCGCGACGCTCATGTTTTGTAGCCTTAGTTTTTCTACGGCAAGAAATAGCAATTCTGCTTTGCGCTGTCACCACCAAGCTTCCAAGATCGGGACAATGATGGAGGACCAAACATGACCCTTGCACACCGAGACTGGGTGCCCGGCCCAAGCGAAACACGTGTTCAGGACATCGCGTCGAAAACTGCGACTGCTGCATCGCGCGACCTTCTTGCCCGAATTGAACATTTGGCCGAGCGGAACCGCGTGATCCACGAGGAAGAGTGTTTCAATCTCAACCCCGCAACCAATGTTATGAATCCAAAGGCAGAGGCTCTGCTTGCGTCCGGGATCGGGTCGCGGCCCTCTCTGGGGTATCCCGGTGACAAATACGAAATGGGGTTGGAAGCGATAGAAGAGATTGAGGTCATCGCCGCGCAGCTCTGCGGCGAAATATTTGACGCGCAATATGCCGAGGTGCGTGTTCCATCAGGCGCGATCGCCAATCTCTACGGGTTCATGGCGACCTGCAAACCCGGTGACGCGATCATCGCGCCTCCGGCCGCAATTGGTGGGCATGTGACCCACCATGCGTCAGGGTGCGCCGGGCTCTATGGCCTGCGCACCATTGATGCCCCGGTCAACGCCGATGGCTACACAGTCGATCTGGACCAGTTGCGCAAACTGGCGCTGTCGGAGCGTCCAAAGCTGATCACAATCGGCGGCAGCCTGAACCTGTTCGAACATCCAGTGGCTGAGGTGCGCACCATCGCCGATGAGGTTGGGGCGAAGGTCATGTTCGACGCAGCCCATCAATGCGGGATCATCGCAGGCCGGGCGTGGTCGAACCCATTGGCAGAGGGCGCGCATTTCATGACCATGAGCACCTACAAAAGCCTAGGCGGTCCGGCTGGGGGCCTGATCGTCTGCAACGATGCAGAAATTGCGCGGTCTCTTGACGCCATCGCTTTCCCCGGTATGACCGCCAATTTTGACGCGGCCAAGACTGCCGCGCTGGCGGTAACGATGCTGGATTGGAGAGATTTTGGCAAAGCCTATGCGCAAGAAATGATCGCCATGTCTCAGGCGCTTGCTGCTGCGCTGGATGCGCAGGGGGTGCCGGTCTTTGCAGGTGCGCAAGGGTTTACCAATTCCCATCAGTTCGCCGTTCTGGCCGAACCCTTTGGCGGTGGACAGGCTGCCTCGAAGCAATTGCGCAATAGCGGGTTCCTCGCCTGCGGCATTGGCCTGCCTGTCTCCGCCGTGGAGGGCGACATGAACGGCCTGCGAATTGGCACTCCTGAACTTGTGCGCTGGGGCATGACCTCGGAGCATGCCGAGCATCTGGCGCATCTCATCCGGCGCGGACTGGACGGTGCGCCGATCGGGCCTGAGGTCTCAGCTTGGCGAAAGGAATTCTCCGCCCTTCACTTTGTGCATTGAGATCCTGTAGCTGTTGGCAAACGACCCGCTGCCTGACGGCTATACTGAGGCATGAAAAAAGAAAACGCCCACCAAAAAGGCGGGCGTTCAAGATGTACAACTTGTACAATCGGGTTCTCAGACCCTGTACAACTCGGACAAAACGCGTTTAGCGGCGGATGCCCAGCTTTTTGATCAGGTCCTGGTAACGCGCTTCTTCTTTACCCTTCAGATAGTCCAGCAGCTTGCGGCGCTGGGCAACCATCTTCAGCAGACCGCGACGACCGTGGTTGTCTTTCTTGTGGGTCTTGAAGTGCTCGGTCAGGGTGGTGATGCGCGAGGTCAGGATGGCAACCTGGACTTCGGGCGAACCGGTGTCGCCGTCCTTGGTTGCGAATTCTTTCATGACGCGTGCTTTTTCAGCGGCAGTGATCGACATCGGGGTCTCCTTTGAAGGTTAGAGTGAATGGCGCAGGCCGGGATGTCGTCCAGCACAGGCCCGTGGAGAAAACCGCACCGATTCCGATGCGGATGGGCGCGTATAGGCGCATTTGGTTCAAATGGCAAAGGGATTCTGCGGGTTCAGGTGCCGTAGGCGTATTGCGCCAGATGGGCCTCGGTCACAAACTGAATGTCCTCAGCCGTAAGCCCTTCGGCACCATAGAGTTTTGCAACCTCTTCGCCATTGACCCTGACATGTGTCAAACTGTTGTTTTCACTGTCTTGTTCTATGGACAACTCCGGCTCTTCAGGGTTGTCCCAGGTGATCAGCAACTTGTCCTGCCCTAGCTGAAAATCCATGATCGTCGGGCTTTCCTGCTCGGTTTCGGCCTGCACGACGATCCCGTCTTCGCCTTCCCCGCCGGTCACCACATCACCGCTATGCGCCAGCAGGACATCATCGCCCGCGCCACCGTTCAGAAAATCTCGAGCGTCATGGTCAGCGCCGTCGTCCCCGCTCAGCACATCTTCGCCATCGCCGCCAAACAGCGCATCCTCACCCTCGTCCCCCGCCAGATGGTCCGCGCCATCGCCGCCCTGCAGGGCATCGTCGCCACTGCCGCCGCTCAGCACGTCCTCACCCTGGCCGCCAAACAAGCGGTCGTTGCCTTCGCCCCCCAACAGATGGTCCTCGCCGAAATGGCCAAAGAGGTCATCATCGCCGGTTTGACCCCATAAATCATCATCACCCGCTTCGCCGTGGAGCACATCCTCGCCCTCATTGCCAAGCAACACGTCATCACCCGCATCGCCATGCAAAGTGTCGTCACCCGCGCCGCCATCAATCAGGTCGTTTCCCCCGTATCCGTTGATCTGATCATTCCCGTCCTGTCCGGTCAGCTCATCTGCTCCGTCAGCGCCTGCGATGACAAGATGGCCCTCATGGTCCGAAATGATCTCTCCGGTTCCGGCGTCCTCGGGATCAATCGGTTCATCGACGTTCTCGTCGACATCCAGAAGATTGCCCTCGTGCAGTTCGTCATCGACGGAATCATCGATGCGGTCATCTTCGACATCATCCTCAATTTCGGGCGCTATGATGTCACTTATGGCATAGGCTGCACCACCCATGGCTGCCAGACCAACCAAACCGATCAGAAACATGAAATACCTCCGCAAGCGCATTGCTCCGAGTGTGAAATATCTCATAGGTTCAAAGGCTTGGTCAAAGCCAGGTTGACGAGTTGGTTAACCTTTTGTCACCAGAGTTCCGGTTGTTGGGTATAGGCGATGTAAAGCGGATGTTTTGGGTGTCCGCCTTTGGTCAGCCCCAGATGGAAAAGGGGCTGCCCGGTGTCGCGCAAAAGCGCCTCAACGGCCGGGCCGCGGTCCCGATGCGCACCATGCGTGCCCCAGGCGGCGATGACCTGATCGGCCCATTGGGCGCCTTTCAGAATCGCAGCATCGTTCTCAGGACCTACCGGATCCACAGCAGCGCGCATCTTGCGCGGGTCGGTGTCGCGCCAGGCAAAGATGTTGGTGACCTGAAACGCCCCGAACCCCAAGGCGCGCGCGCGGCGTTCGCAGCGTTCCACGGTGGGGTCGTTCTGCACCTCGGTTGCGGTCGAGGGATTCAGCATCACGAACAGCGCCTTGCGCCCCTCAGGGTTCCAGATGCGGGTCAGGCTATAGCGATACTGCTCGCAATCGGAGTAGATGGCGGTCGAGGGCGCGTCGCCCTTGGTGTGCGTTCGGGTAATCATGTGCTCCGCCTAGCACGGCGTTCAGGCAACGAACACCCGGCTGGGGTGCAATTCGCCCGATTTGTAGATGCCCACAGCGACTGCTTTACCATCAAACGAAGCCCAGGCCTCATCGCCGTATTCAATGTCTGAGGCCAGTACCATGCCCGGATTGCCGTTGCGCAGGCGAGTTGCGCCCTCGGGGGTGCATTTCAGCTCGGGCAAATCCGCGAGGCCGGTTTCCAACGGGTGCAGGTATTCGTCCAGCGCGGCGGTTTTGGCCATCTCGTCGATCTGTTCGATGGACAGGCCATCTTCGGCTTCGAACGGGCCGGACCAGATGCGGCGCAGTTCCCTGACGTGGCCGTGACAGCCTAGCGCTTCGCCCAGATCGCGCGCGATCGAGCGGACATAGCCGCCCTTGCCACAGGTCATTTCCAGCGCGACATGGTCTTCGTCCGGGCGATCGACCAGGATCAATTCCTCCACCCACAGAGGCCGGGCGGTCAGTTCCACATCCTCGCCATCGCGGGCCAGCTTATAGGCGCGCTGGCCGTCGATCTTCACGGCCGAAAACTTCGGGGGCACCTGCATGATGTCGCCCAGAAACGGTGCCAGGGCTTCTTTGATCTCGTCGTCCGACGGGCGCGCATCGCTTTGTGCGATCACCTCACCTTCGGCATCGTCGGTGTTGGTGGCCTGACCCAGACGAACGGTAAAGGTATATGCCTTGAGCGCATCGGTGATGTAGGGGACGGTCTTGGTCGCCTCACCCAAAGCCACGGCCAGAACGCCGGTTGCTTCGGGGTCCAGTGTGCCCGCATGGCCCGCTTTCTTGGCGTCCATCGCCCAACGCACCTTGTTGACCACCGCGGTCGAGGTCATGCCCGCGGGCTTGTCCACCACCAGCCAGCCCGAGATATCGCGGCCCTTGCGTTTGCGTCCCATCTTGCACCTTGCCCATTGCTGAGGCGCGCGAGTTAGCGGATCACTCTGCCGCTGTCAATTTGCAGGCGTATCCTCGACCACGCCGACGATCGGGCCCAGCGAGAAACCGACATCAGACCGATTGCTGGCGCGTTCATACATGCGAGAGATATTGCCATCGAAGAACAGCGCGTTCGGCGTTTTAAGCACATCGCGAAACAGGCTGCCGAATTCGTGGAAGGTGACGTAATCTTCTGAGATTGCAAACACGGCCCGTGCCCCATCCGCGCTGGTGCCCACGCCGTTGCGCACATAGAGCGAGGTCGAATCGGGCAGGAAACGCGGGTGCAGCTCTCCGTCGATCACCAGCATCGGGCCGGATTGGGTGGCATAGCGGCAATCAGGGGCCTGATCGACGTAGTCCAGCGTCTCAAACACATCGGCGCGACCCTCGCGGATGCAAAACACCCCGTTGGGCAGCAGGCCGAAATTGCCTGGACCCGCGTTTGGGATCACACGCATGACCTCTTCGCCGTCCTCGACATAGTGGCCAACGGGCGACCGGTCGTCATGATACATGCCGGCATTCATTGCAAAGGTCAGACGTTTACCCGTCGAGGCCAGCGCCTCATTCACCGAAGAGAAATGGCCCAGCCGCTCGCCGTCTTCGTCATTGAGGAACAGGCGCAGGTCTTCGTTTGCGGCATCCACCTCGCAGATGGTGTACCGCTTATCCTCATGGGTCAGCTTTTCACAGGTGACCGCAGAGGCTTGCGCCGCCCAAAGGGCAGCGCCCAAGGTGGCCAGTGTGCGGATCACTCGTCCAAGTCGCGGCGCACCGCGTCCTGATCGAACATGCGGCGGGTGTTGTCGAGACGGTCGAACGTGTCATCCAGACGGAAGCGCAAATCGGGTGAGAATTTCAAGCCGACCTTCTTGCCGACCGCACGCCGCAGCTCACCCTTGTTCCGGGCCAACAGTTCGATCACATCCTCCTGCCCCTTGCCGCCAAGAGGCAGCACATAGGCGGTCGCGATCTTGAGATCGGGTGAAGTACGGACTTCGCCCACAGTGATCGACATGCGATTCAGGTCGGGGTCATGGACATCTCCGCGTGCCAGAACCTCGGACAGAGTGCGGCGGATCAGTTCGCCGACGCGCAGCTGTCGTTGGGACGGACCGGGGCCATCGTGGAATTTGTTCTTTGCCATGACCCCGATCTAAGCGCAAAGCAGGGCTTTGCCAAGCGGGCGCGAACGGGGTAGGAGGCTTTGAGCCGACTTATCGAAAAGGACCAGCGCAATGACCCATATTCCGGGGATCGTCATTACAGGGGCTTCGGGCCGTATGGGGCAGATGCTGATCAAGACCGTGTCTGAGAGCGATCAGGCGCGTCTGGTCGGTGTGGTCGAACGCAAGGGCCACGACTGGATCGGCCAGGATGTGGGCCAAGCCATGGGTGGTCAGGCGCTGGGCGTGACGGTAACGGACGATCCCCTGGAGGCCTTCGCACAAGCGCAGGCGGTGATCGATTTCACGGCGCCCGAGGCGACCCTGGAATTTGCCGCATTGGCCGCGCAGGCACGGTGCGTTCACGTGATCGGCACCACCGGCATGAGTGACAACCAGATCACTGCACTGGAACCTGCAGCGCGCCATGCGGTGATCGTGCG
The DNA here is from genome assembly GCA_030426685.1 of Alphaproteobacteria bacterium. Lineage (GTDB taxonomy): Bacteria > Pseudomonadota > Alphaproteobacteria > Rhodobacterales > Rhodobacteraceae > Ruegeria. The sequence continues at coordinate 2,805 of JAUHYC010000007.1, read as the reverse complement.
GGCCGGGAACATGAGCCTTGGCGTCAATCTGCTGGTGCAACTGACCAAAAAGGTCGCCGCTGCGCTGGATGAGGATTTCGACATCGAAGTGATCGAAGGGCATCATCACCACAAGATCGACGCACCATCGGGTACCGCACTGATGCTGGGCGAGGCTGCTGCCGAGGGGCGGGGCGTCAGGTTGGCGGACGTGGCCGACCGGGGCCGCGACGGCATCACGGGCGCGCGCAAGCGGGGCGATATCGGTTTCCACGCCATTCGAGGCGGAGACATCGTCGGTGAACACGACGTCCTCTTCGCCGCTCCCGGTGAGCGTATCGTCCTGCGCCATCTCGCCACCGACCGCGCCATCTTTGCCCGCGGCGCGCTAAAAGCGGCGCTGTGGGGGCAGGGCAAAGCGCCGGGTCAGTATGACATGGTGGATGTACTGGGGTTGTAGGTGCTGCTAGAAATATGCAGCAGCTACAACATAAAGAAGGAACATTATGATCCAAAAAAGTACCGCTATGAAAAGCGATACAAATTGTATCATGAAAAAGTGGAAGTAGTTGGCATTCGGGACGATCCGTATCCCGTTAGGCACGTTTAGATCGTCGCATATCTCGTTCCTGAACCATATATTGCACACCCCCTGAGCGTTCAGAAGCAATTGCTTGCGCGATGGTGGTGAGCCCCTTGTTCTGATCCAGAACTCAATAAACTCGTCCTTAAACTTGAATATCGGAAAAACCGAGGTGAGAAAAATCGTAGCTGCCCATGAGGTGAGAGTCATGGTGAACACGAAGCCAAACATAGCTAAAAACAGTACCAGCAATCCTAAATCCCCTCAAACATAGCAAGGATGCAGATCAAATGAGCGAAACGCAACCAGATCGGGGCGTTCGGGGCCGTCCTCTTCAGCCCCGATTGTGATACCAAAGCGCGCAACATCCGCTACACAAACGACCTGTGCAAGAGTGCTGTAGAGGCGCACGGCAAAGGTTAAGGGTTTCTGAAATCCTCTGTTACAGATCCCTGATCTTGTCCGTCCGTAACGGGCAGGCCAGATAAACCCCGAACTCTTTCCCGATATCCGCACTCACCCGCGCGTGGACCGCGCCCTGGCGGTCCAGAAAGCGTTGGTTGTCTTCGACCGGGAAAATCCCCTCATGCCAGATACCTGGATGGATGTAGAGGCCGCGTGAGCCGTCGCACCAGAAGGCCACCACCTTGTCCGGGGTCAGGTTGTCGCCGGGCAGGGCGGTCGGGATGATGAAGGGTTTGTTGTCCAGCGGCCAGAACATCTGCCCCCCGTCCGGGTGATAGTTCATATGCCACAACAGCACCTGATCGCGCGGCGCGGTTTGCTGGTCGGCCTGCGCGCGTTGCGGGTCGGTCGACCAGCCCAGGACATAGTGACCGCCGACCGCCTCATTACGCCCATAGAGCACATCGCCTTTCCATTCGCCGTGGAACGTGCCCTCGACCCAGCCGCCTTCATCGCCGGTGCCTTCGTCGATGGGCCGCCAGCCCTGTTGCGGCCAGCGGGTGATTTCGATCTCAAACCCTTCGGGGCCATCGACCAGACAGCCATAGCCCTTGACCGTCTCATCGGTTGCCCGGATCAGCGGCACCTCGTGCCAGGGCAGGGAGGGTTTGGTGCTGGCTTCAAAGATATATTCCGGGGCGTTCATGCGGCCTCCATATGCTTGTCGACCATGCGCTGCACCATCGGGGCGAAATGGGCAAAGTCAGGGGTTTCCATATCGGCGCGCTTGCCGGCCTCATCCAGATAGCGGACCTGAATGATCTCTTTCAGATTCGGGTTTGCTTCGAATGCAGCCACTTCTTTGGCGCTCATCGGGCCGCCCTGCAGTTCCAGCGTATGGACCGATGCGGCAGACAGGCGGTTGAAATACTCGGGCTTGGTGGCACAGAGATACCGCTTGGCCGCCACGTGATAGCGGCAGCAATCGGTGATGACCGAGGGGAAGAACTGCTGCAACACCTCGGCGCCTGCGTCTTCGTGGTGGCGGTCTTCGGTGTCGTCGGGATGATAGGTGCCGAACTCGGACGTGAAATGGCCGATGTCATGCAGCAATGCACCGACGATGATTTCCTCGGGCATGCCGTTCTGCTCGGCGATGGTCGCCCCTTGCAGCATGTGCTGGGCCATGGTGACCGGTTCGCCGAGATATTCCTCACCGCCACGGCGGTCGAAGATATCGCCAATGAAAGCCACGATATTGTCCCGGGACAGGGTCGAGAAATCAGGTTTCATTCCGCCGCCTCCGGGCTCGCCATCTCCATCGCCGCCAAAGTCGACAGCAAGCCGTCCTTGTCGGCGTAGCATCCTTGCAACCAGCGTGAGCCCGCGCCGGAGTAACCCAGCCGTGCGTGCAGCACGCGGGTGTTGTCGACGATGAAGCTTTCACCCGGTTCCAGTTTGAACGATACCCCCATCGTGGGGTCGTCGATGATTTCGCCTAGCTGGCGATAGGCGGCGTAGTAGGCCTCCATCAGATCGAACGGCACATCCACGAACGGGGCCGACGAGCGGTTGTTGAAGCGGATGCCGATCAGTTCGCCATCCGGCGACAGTTCGATCATCGGGCGGCGTGACCGCAGGCAGACACCGTCCGAGCCCTTGTATTCGAACCGCGCAGGATATCCGGCCAGCAAGGCGAACCCTTCGGGGTTCTGGTCGCGCAACTTCTCAGCGGCACGGAAGCCGTCGACGACGATCGAATCCCCGCCTTCGGCCGAGTTTTCCAGACAATACAGGATCTGCAGCGTCGGCACCGGATCACGGTAGGGATTGTCCGT
>JAUHYC010000054.1 GCA_030426685.1 Alphaproteobacteria bacterium | reverse complement strand
CCGGTCCAGCGTCATGACAGAAAGGCCTTTCCGATCACGGGGGTTGAGGGTTCGGCCATATCGCGTGCCTCGATCGGGTCGGCCTGACAGGCCATTTGCCCGGCCTCAACCGCGCGCATCATCGCGCGGGCCATCAGAACGGGATCACCGGCGCGGGCCACGGCGGTGTTCAGCAGCACCGCGTCATAGCCAAGCTCCATCGCGTGGGCGGCATGGCTGGGCAGTCCGATACCCGCATCAACGACCAGCGGCACGTCGGCGAATTCCGCCCGCATCGCGCGCAGGGCGTATGCGTTGTTCAGCCCGCGCCCCGAACCGATCGGCGCGCCCCAAGGCATCAACACCTCGCATCCCGCTTCGAGCAACCGCTCGCCCACGATCAGGTCGTCTGTGGTGTAGGGGAACACCTGAAAGCCATCCTCGGTAAGGATGCGGGCGGCCTCGACCAGTTGGAACACGTCCGGCTGCAGGCTGTCCGTGTGGCCGATCAGTTCGAGCTTGATCCACGCCGTATCGAAGACCTCGCGCGCCATATGCGCAGTTGTCACCGCCTCTTTCACCGTATGGCAGCCGGCGGTATTGGGCAGGACCCGCACGCCCAGATCGCGGATCATCTGCCAGAACGTTTGGCCCGCACCGGATTCGCGGCGCAGCGAGACCGTGGCAACTCCGGCACCGCTTGCGCGAAACGCCTGCTCCAGGATCGCCGGGCTGGGATATTGCGCCGTGCCCAACATCAACGGATTGGGCAGCTTGGTGCCATAAAACGCCTTCATCCTCAGCCCCCCTGCATCGGTGCAACGACCTCAACCCGGTCGCCATCGGCCAGTTTGTGAACGAGGCGCAGGCTGGAGGGCACAAAATCCTCGTTCACCGCTGTCGCGACGCGTCCTGAATAGCCGCATTCCTCGAGCAGTTCCGTCAGGGTTGTGGCCCGCACCTCGCGCGGCGCGCCGTTAAGCACGATCTTCATCGACCATCTCCGAATGTTTGTTCTCGAGCGCCAGATCTGCCACGCCCTGCGCCAGCGCAGGCGCCAGCAGATAGCCGTGGCGATAGAGGCCATTTGCGTAGATTGTCCGGCCCAAACGCCGGATACGAGGAAGGTTATCCGGAAAGGCGGGACGCAGATCAACGCCGGTTTCCAGCACCTCGGCCTCGCTAAAAGCCGGGTTCAGGGCATAGGCCGCGCTGAGCAGTTCCAGCATCGACCGCACGGTGATGCGGCTGCTGTCCTCGGATTCGATCATCGTGGCCCCCAGCATGTAGATGCCGTCGCCGCGCGGTACGATATAAAGCGGCATCCGGGGATGCAGCAGGCGCACCGGCCGCGTCAGGGAGACATCCGGGCAGCGGATCACCAGCATCTCACCCTTCACGCCACGCAGGTCATGCAGATATTCGCGCGCATGCAGACCGCGGCAGTCGATGGCGTTGTCCAACCCGGATGGTGCAAGTTTTTTGTGAAAAACGACACCCTGTTCTTTCAAGCCCCGGTACAGGTCCTGCAAGGCCTGGCGGGGGTTCAGATGCGCCTCGTCGGGGAAATGCAGACCCGCGGTATATCCGTGCAGATCAGGCTCTAACACGGCAATTTCGTCGTGTTTCAACCCTCGGAATCCCTGCGTGCGCCGGGCAAAGCGGCGCAGGTCGGGCAAGTCGCGCGTATTGGCAACCACCAGCGTGCCGCGCCGCTGCACGCGGGTATGCGCCGTCCACCAGCCGATGGCACCCTGCCCCAGTCGCAACACCGGTTCTTCGGCGTTTTCAAACTCGCACCAGGGGGCCAGCATTCCGCCCGCCCACCAGGAACACCCGTGCGGACCCGGAGCACCGGCTGGATCAAACACCTGCACCTTCTCGCCACGCGCCGCCATCTCACTGGCCACCGCTAGACCGGCCACGCCTGACCCTATCACCGACCAGGTGGTCATGCGGGCCAGACCCGGTGGAAGTGGTGCACCGGCCCATGACCGTGGCCCACACTCAAGTCGTCCGCTTTCGAGATTGCGCCCTGCAGATAGTCATGTGCCTGTGCAACCGCTTCCTCAAGCAACAAACCACGGGCCAGCCCGGCGGCAATTGAGGACGAGAGCGTGCAGCCGGTGCCATGGGTATTTTTCGTTTCCTGTCGCAGAGCTTTGAACTCAGCCATCCGGCCCGCCCCATCAACCAGCAGATCATGACAGACATCCCCGGCCCCATGCCCGCCTTTCATCAGAACAGATTTTGCACCCAGCGCACATAGCGCGCGGCCCTGTTCAATCATGTCTTCGGGAGTTTCGGCAGCGGGTTGCCCGAGCAAACGTGCGGCCTCGGGCAGGTTCGGCGTCAGGACCGTGGCGCAGGGCAGCAGAACTTCGCGCAGCGTCTGAACCGCCTCATCCGCCAGCAGCGCATCCCCCGATTTGGCAATCATCACCGGGTCAAGCACGATGGGCCCATCAAACCCGGCAATCGCATTCGCGACCGAGCGGATGATCTCGGGCGTGGCCAGCATGCCGATCTTGATCGCGCGCACATGCAGATCAGCCAGCACCGCCTCGATTTGTGCCGCGACGATATCCAGAGGAATGCCATGCACAGCCGTCACGGCTTGCGTATTCTGTGCCGTTACTGCGGTGATAACGCTGGCCCCAAAAACGCCCAGTGCCGACATTGCCTTTAGGTCGGCCTGAATGCCCGCCCCGCCGCCACTGTCCGACCCGGCGATCGTCAACGCAATAGGTGCCATCCGTCTGCTCCATCAGCTTTGGACAACGGGGGCGTGGAAAACGTCTGACGTGATAAGACCGTTCCCTCCGCCGGTATTGCCCGGATCAGGTTCGATGGGTTGATGCGACAGCACCTCTCAGCCCTTTGATCGGGCACCCCAACGGTTGGCGCGGAACATCTCAGGCGTAGCCGGAAGAATCAAGCGGTTTTTGCGAGGCTCTGCCTCGCGCTCCGGAGTATTTAAGGCCAGATGAAGCAAGGGATCCCATCTTCATCTGGCTAAAAATACCTCGGGGGAGTCGCCCGAAGGGCGGCGGGGGCAGAGCCCCCTGCTGAACCGGTTTAGCCCTTCATGCCATCCCAGAAGGATTTGACCGATGAGAAGAAGCTTTTTGATTCCGGGTGGTTGTCTTCACCCAGATCATCAAACTCACGCAGCAGCTCTTTCTGGCGGCTGGTCAGGTTGACCGGAGTTTCGACAGCCAGTTCGATGAACATATCACCCACGCCGCCGCCACGTAAGGCGGGCATGCCTTTGGCGCGCAGGCGCATCTGACGGCCAGACTGGCTGCCTGCAGGGATTTGAACGCGCCCGCGCCCGCCATCGATGGTGGGCACTTCGATCGAGCCGCCCAGCGCGGCCTTGGCCATGCTGACCGGCACCCGGCAATAGAGGTTCACGCTGTCACGTTCGAACAGTTTGTGCTCGGAAACCTCGACAAAGATATAGAGATCGCCCGGAGGGCCACCGCGCATTCCCGCCTCACCTTCGCCCGCCAAACGGATGCGGGTGCCGGTTTCCACACCGGCAGGGATGTTGACCGACAGGGCGCGCTCTTTTTCAACGCGGCCTGCGCCGCTGCAGGATTTACAGGGGTTCTTGATGATCTGACCCAGACCGGAACAGGTGGGACAGGTACGTTCGACCGTGAAAAACCCCTGTTGCGCGCGCACTTTGCCCATGCCCGAGCAGGTCGGGCAGGCGGTGGGTTCGACACCGCCCTCGGCCCCGGTTCCTTCACATGAGGAACAGGCCACGGCGGTGGGTACGTTGATGGTTTTCTGCAGGCCGGTATAGGCCTCTTCCAGCGTGACCCTCAGGTTGTAACGCAGGTCGGATCCACGTGCGGCGCGGCGCCCGCCGCCTGCCCCGCGCTGACCCCCCATGAAATCGCCGAACAGATCGTCGAACACATCCGAGAACGCGCTGGAGAAATCGCCCTGTCCACCAAAGCCACCGCCGGGACGACCACCGCCACCCATGCCGTTTTCAAAAGCGGCATGGCCAAAACGGTCATAGGCCGCTTTTTTCTCGGCGTCGCGCAGGACATCGTAGGCCTCGTTGGCCTCCTTGAACTGCGCCTCGGCGTCGGGATTGTCCTTGTTGCGATCGGGATGCAGCTGTTTGGCTTTCGAACGAAAGCCTTTCTTGATTTCATCCGCAGAAGCGCCCTTGGACACGCCGAGCACTTCGTAATAGTCGCGTTTGGACATCAGTATTTCCTTCTGCCTCAACGTAATCGGGCCGGCCCGGCAACCGGACCGACCCAAATTGGCCCGGTTACCCGTTAGTTACGCTTGTCGTCGTCCAGATCTTCGAACTCGGCATCGACGATGTCATCGTCACCCGGCGCGGCATCTGCGGCTGCGGGCTCATCTTCGCCCTCTTCCGCTTGCGCCTTATAGATCGCCTCGCCCAGTTTCATAGCCGCCTCAGTGACGTTCTGGATACCCGACTTGATCTTGTCGGCATTGTCCGATTCCAGCTCATCCTTGAGCGCAGCAACGGCCAGTTCGATCGCTTCGACAGTCGACGGGTCCACCTTGTCGCCATGTTCCTCGATCGATTTCTCGGTCGCGTGGACAAGGCTTTCGGCCTGGTTCTTGGCTTCGACCAGCTCTTTGCGGGCCTTGTCTGCCTCGGCGTTTTCCTCGGCATCCTTGACCATCTTGTCGATATCTTCGTCCGACAGACCGCCCGAGGCCTGGATGGTGATCTTCTGCTCTTTACCGGTGCCTTTGTCCTTGGCCGAAACCGAGACAATGCCGTTGGCGTCGATGTCAAAAGTCACCTCGATCTGAGGCATGCCGCGCGGTGCGGGCGGGATCTCTTCCAGATTGAACTGACCGAGGATCTTGTTGTCCGCAGCCATTTCGCGCTCACCCTGGAAACAGCGGATGGTCACGGCGTTCTGGTTGTCCTCGGCGGTCGAAAAGACCTGAGACTTCTTGGTCGGGATCGTGGTATTGCGGTCGATCAGGCGGGTGAACACGCCACCCAACGTTTCGATGCCCAGCGACAGCGGGGTCACGTCCAGCAGAACCACGTCTTTGACGTCACCCTGCAGAACACCGGCCTGAATGGCGGCACCCATAGCAACAACTTCGTCCGGGTTCACACCTTTGTGCGGCTCCTTACCGAAGAACTTGGTGACCTCTTCGATCACTTTCGGCATCCGGGTCATACCACCGACCAGAACAACCTCATCCACGTCGCCAGCCGACAGGCCCGCGTCTTTCAGGGCAGCCTGGCAAGGCTTCATCGACTTCTTGATCAGGTCGCCAACCAGCGATTCCAGCTTGGCACGGGTCAGTTTCATGACCATGTGCAGCGGCTGACCGTTCGAGCCCATCGAGATGAACGGCTGGTTGATCTCGGTCTGCGAGGTCGAGGACAGTTCGATCTTGGCTTTTTCAGCGGCTTCTTTCAGACGCTGCAGGGCCATCTTGTCGGCAGACAAATCGACGCCGTGTTCCTTTTTGAACTCATCCGCCAGGTAGTTGACGATGCGCATGTCAAAGTCTTCACCACCCAGGAAGGTGTCACCGTTTGTCGACTTAACCTCGAACAGGCCGTCGTCGATTTCCAGAATGGTCACGTCGAAGGTACCGCCACCCAGGTCATAGACCGCGATGGTTTGGGTTTCTTCCTTGTCCAGACCATAGGCCAGCGCAGCCGCTGTCGGTTCGTTGATGATCCGCAGCACTTCCAGACCGGCGATTTTACCGGCGTCTTTGGTGGCCTGACGCTGAGCATCGTTGAAATAGGCCGGAACGGTGATAACCGCCTGCGTGACTTCCTCACCCAGATAGCTCTCGGCGGTTTCCTTCATCTTGCCCAGAGTGAAGGCCGAAATCTGGCTTGGGGAGTACTTTTCACCGCGGGCTTCCACCCACGCGTCACCATTGCCGCCATCGACGATGGCGTAGGGCACCATTTTCTTGTCTTTTTCGACTTCGGCATCATCCACGCGACGACCGATCAGACGCTTGACGCCAAAGATCGTGTTGTCGGGGTTGGTGACCGCCTGACGTTTGGCAGGCTGACCGACCAGTCGCTCATCTTCGGTGAAGGCGACGATCGAGGGCGTGGTCCGCGCCCCTTCGGCGTTTTCGATGACCTTCGGCTGCGAGCCGTCCATGATGGCCACGCACGAGTTGGTAGTGCCGAGGTCAATCCCGATTACTTTACCCATATTTTCAATCCCTTTCTCTTCAAGGCGATGTCCCGAAGGTCGGACCCGTTGCGGCATCCTGCCCCCGATTGATGTGCGCGACAGCACTACACCATCGCGCGTCGAGGCGTATATAAGGGCGAGACCAGAGGCCTGCAAGCGTTCAGAAACGCAGGTTTTCGGGATTCTGTGGCCTTTTTTGGCAAGGTTTTGGCAAGGTTTGGGGATTCTTGAATGGCGCGGCTGCTTTTGCGCGGATTTGATATCCGCATAGGTTATCTGGATGCGTCGGCGCAGACCGGTCTGATTGAGCTGCTGAGGCCGATTCTGAAAGCCGCGCCGCTGTATCGACCGGTGACGCCTTCTGGTAAGGAAATGTCGGTGCGCATGACCTCGGCCGGGGCGCTGGGCTGGGTCACGGACCGGGCGGGATACCGGTATCAGGACACTCACCCAGACGGTGCGGCATGGCCCGCGATCCCGGATGAAATCCTTGCGATCTGGCAGGACCTGACCGGCGCGGACCGGCAACCCGATTGCTGTCTGATCAACTATTACGGTGAAGGCACCAAGATGGGCCTGCATCAGGACAAGGATGAGGCGGATTTTTCTTGGCCGGTTTTGTCGATCTCATTGGGCGATGACGCGCTGTTTCGCATCGGCAACACCACGCGGGGCGGCAAGACGGAATCGATCTGGCTGAGTTCAGGCGACGTGGTGATCATGGGCGGCCCGGCGCGGCTGGCCTATCATGGGGTGGACCGGATCCGGTTCGGCTCATCCCGGTTGCTGCCCAAGGGTGGGCGCATCAACCTGACGCTGCGGGTGGCGAGCTAGCGCAATCCAAAAAGTGGAAGCCGGTTTTCGCAACAAATTTCGCGTCCAGCACGGATCAGCGCCGCGCATCCCAGCTTTTTGAGACCTGTTTGCGGGTGTAGAATTCGGCCAGCAAACCGATCATGGTCAGGACAATCCCCACCCAAAGCGCATATTCCCAGTTGGTATTTCGGGGGAAGTAATTGCGGAACACAAAGCCCCGGCATTGGTCGATGATGTGAAACAGCGGATTCCAGGCGAACATGGTCAGCATGACACCGCCCAACGCATTGGCAACGAACATCTTGCCGGAAAAGATCATGTTCATGCGGCGGTAAACCATGCCGAGGATTGTGATCAATCGCGGAAACCATGGCTGCAGCGCCAGAAACACGAGACCAACCGCGCAACCTGTGAACCAGGCGAGAACCAGCATACCGAACGCGCCACCGGGATATTGAATTTCAAGCGGGGAAACTGCAGCGCTGTAGAAAAATAATATCACCAGGATCGACACGATCTGCGTATAGAACGCCCCGAGGGCAGCCGCCGAAATCATCACCATCATGCTCATCGGTGAATGCAGGGTCATCGGGTTGTTGCCCGAGCCAACCTTCATTACGGAGTTCACGGATTTGACATGAGTCAGATACAGGAAGATGCCCGAAAGGATGTACAGAATGAACTCACCCCGGATCTTGGGTGCCCCGAAACGCCCCATCAAAGACATGAGAAAATAGAAAAACACCGCCAACAAAAGCATCTGCATGATATTGATGATGATTGCCATCACGGCGTTGGCATGCTGCGTGCGAATGTCCCGCACCACTGCATGAAAGATCAATTCAGCCGTGGTGAAAGCCCCGCCCAGCAGTGACTGATTTCGTTGGTACTTGAACACTCGACCGCTCTTTTCTGCTGTGTCGCCTGCAATCTGGCACGAAATTCTTGCCGTTCCGTATCCGCCGCATCATAAGTCCGTCAGCAACACGGATCAACAAACCACGCGAACGGAGCATTTTTGTGACCTATGACGCCCTAATTCCCGTCATCCGGCGGCTGGCCCTGCAGGCCGGAGACAAGATCATGCAGATCTATGAGGCGGATGATTTCGACGTCAAAGTCAAATCCGATGCCAGCCCGGTGACCGAAGCGGATGAGGCGGCGGACGCGTTGATCTCAGCCGGATTGCGCGCGGCGTTTCCCGATATCCTGCTGGTGACCGAGGAACAGGCGGCCTCGCACTCCGAGAAAGGCGACACCTTCCTGATCGTTGATCCGCTGGACGGCACCAAGGAATTCATCAACCGGCGCGGCGATTTCACGGTGAATATCGCGCTGGTCGAGAACGGCGTGCCGACGCGCGGTGTGGTCTACGCGCCTGCGCGTGGGCGGATGTTCTATACGCAGGCCGATGGGCAAGCGGTTGAGGAAACCGGTGCACTGGACAAGGATCAGCCGGGTGAAACTAAACCAATATCAGTCTCTAAACCGGACAATTCGGCGTTGTTGATCGTTGCGTCGAAATCTCACCGTGATCAGGCGACCGAAGACTACATCAACAAATATCAGGTCCGCGACAGCAAAGGCGCCGGATCATCCCTGAAATTCTGTCTGGTGGCGACAGGTGAGGCCGATCTCTACCCCCGTGTGGGCCGGACGATGGAATGGGACACCGCAGCAGGCCATGCCGTGCTGGCCGGTGCAGGTGGAAAAGTCGTGCGCTTTGACGACCATGCACCGCTGACCTATGGCAAAGACGGCTATGCCAATCCGTTTTTCATCGCCTATGCTCCGGGCGTTGACCTGAAGGAGGCCTGATGTCTGTATTGATCGCCATTCCCGCCCGTTATGCCTCGACCCGCTATCCGGGCAAACCTCTGGTGCCATTGACTGGTGCCAATGGCACCAGCATGACCCTGATCGAACGGTCCTGGCGCGCTGCGATTTCTGTCTCGGGCGTGGACCGTGTGGTCGTGGCCACCGATGATGACCGCATCCGCGAAGTGGCCGAGGGGTTCGGAGCCGAGGTGGTGATGACCTCGGACGCCTGCCGGAATGGCACCGAACGCTGTGCCGAGGCGCATGCGAAGCTGGGTGGCGGTTATGACATCGTGGTCAATCTGCAGGGCGACGCACCGCTAACCCCGCACTGGTTTGTCGAAGACCTGATCGCGGGGCTGCGCGCAGCGCCCGAGGCCGGTGTCGCCACCCCGGTTCTGTGCTGCGATGGCGACGCGCTGAACGGGTTGCTGAATGATCGCAAACATGGCCGCGTCGGCGGCACGACAGCCGTATTCGGCAACGATCACAGCGCGCTCTATTTCTCGAAAGAAGTGATCCCCTATACCGCCGAGTCCTATGCCAGCACGGACCCGACCCCGGTGTTCCACCATGTCGGCGTCTATGCTTACCGCCCCGACGCACTGGCAGCCTATCCGGGCTGGACCAGCGGCCCGCTTGAGTCGCTGGAAGGGCTGGAGCAGCTGCGCTTCATGGAAAACGGTCGTAAGGTTTTGTGTGTCGAGGTTGAGGCCAAGGGCCGCCAGTTCTGGGAGCTGAACAACCCGCAGGATGTCGCCAAGATCGAAGAGATGATGGCCGCGATGGGGCTGGAATGACCCATATTCTGGTCACCGGCGGCGCGGGTTATATCGGCTCACACGCCTGCAAGGCTCTGGCGCAGGCGGGCTATATTCCGGTGACCTTTGACAATCTGGTCACCGGCTGGCGTGATGCGGTGAAATTCGGCCCGTTCGAACAGGGCGATCTGTTGGACCGCGCCCGCCTGGACGAGGTGTTTGCCAGATACCAACCGGCCGCCGTGATGCATTTCGCCGCCCTTAGCCAGGTGGGCGAAGCAATGTCCGAACCCGGTAGATACTGGTCGAACAACGTGACCGGATCGCTGAACCTGATTCAAGCGGCGGTGGCGGCGGGGTGTTTGAATTTCGTCTTTTCCTCAACCTGTGCGACCTATGGGGAGCACGATGATGCTGTGCTGGATGAGTCGACGCCACAGCACCCGCTCAACGCCTATGGCGCCTCGAAACGGGCCATCGAGGATATCCTGCGCGACTTTCAGGCGGCGCATGGGCTGAACCATGTGATCTTCCGCTATTTCAACGTGGCCGGGGCCGATCCCGAGGCCGAGGTCGGAGAATTCCACCAGCCCGAAACCCATCTGGTGCCGCTGATGCTGGACGCCATCGACGGTAAGCGCGACGGGCTGACCGTGTTCGGCACCGACTATGACACGCCCGACGGAACTTGCATCCGTGACTACGTGCATGTCTGTGATCTGGTTGATGCGCATGTTCTGGGGCTGCGCTGGCTGGAGCAGGGCAAAAAGAGTCGCGTATTCAATCTGGGAACAGGGTCGGGGTTTTCGGTGATGGAGGTGATTGAGCATTCGAAGGCCGTCACCAACCGCGAGGTTCCCTACACCCTCGGGCCGCGCCGGTCAGGAGATTGCATGCGGCTGGTTTCAGGCTCGATCCGGGCCGAAGAGGAACTGGGATGGGTGCCCAAACGCTCAACGTTAGAGACGATGATCACTGATGCCTGGCGCTGGCACCAGACCGGCAGCTATGAGGCATGAGCCTGCAGGATCAGCCACCGGGTTTGGTGCAGCGCTATAAGCTGCGCCTCAAGCGCAGGCGGCTGTTGTGGCGATCGTTCCGCAGCCGCCATCAGCTAACTGCGCTGTCGGACCGGACCCGCCGGATCGGGTCGGGTGACATTCTGGCCTTCACCACCCTGCGCAACGAGATTACCCGGCTGCCCTGGTTCTTTCACCACTACCGGGCGATGGGTATCAATCACTTTCTGATGGTGGATAATGGCAGCGACGATGGCTCGGTGCCGTATCTGCTGGACCAACCGGATGTGTCACTGTGGCAAACCGGCGCCAGCTATCGCGCGTCACGGTTTGGGCTGGACTGGCTGACCTGGCTGCAGATGCGCTATGGCCACGGGCGCTGGACGCTCATGGTCGATGCAGATGAATTGCTGATCTATGCCCATCACGAGACGCGTTCACTGCACGATCTGACCGCGTGGCTGGACGCGCAGGGGTGCGAGGCCTTTGGCGCGCTGATGCTGGATCTGTACCCCAAGGGACGACTGGGTACGCAAAGGTATGATCCCGAAACCGACCCGCGCGACACGCTGAACTGGTTCGACCCCGGTGCCTATCGTGCCCGGCGTCAGCACCCATTGGGCAATCTGTGGGTTCAGGGCGGTGTGCGCGAGCGCGTTTTCTTTGCTGATCGACCCGAGAAATCGCCGACGCTGAACAAGATACCGCTGGTGCGCTGGTCTCGGCGCAAGGCCTACGTGAACGCATGCCACTCTGCCCTGCCGCGCGCATTGAACTTTGCATATGACGGACCGGGCGGGCACACCCCATCGGGTATATTGCTGCACACCAAATTCCTGCCCGAGGTGGTCGAGAAATCGCGGATCGAGAAACATCGACGTCAGCATTTCCACGACCCCGACCAGTTTGGTGCCTATTATGACGGCATCATCAGCAGGCCCAATCTTTGGACACCCGGATCTGAAAAACTGCGCAATTGGCAACAGTTGCAGGATCTGGGGCTGATGAACGCGGGTGGATTTCCGGCCACTACGGGGAAGTAAACCGGATTTAAACCCGTTGCCACTCAAGGTGCAGAAGTGTCATAAAACGTTAATAGTCCGGCACCACTCAGGCCTCAGGCGGCCCCGGGCAGACGCGCGTATCAAAAAAGGTTGGGCAGTCGCGTGAGCCTTTTGGATTCCTATCGCATGAGATTGCGGCGCAAGCGCCGTTTGCTGCGTTGCCTGCGCAAGCGACGCGACCTGAAAGCGGTTCACAATCAAACTGCACGGATCCAGCCCGGCGATGTCCTATTACTGAGCGTGGTGCGAAACGAAAAGATCCGGCTGCCCTATTTTCTGGAGTATTACCGCAAGCTGGGCGTCAACCATTTCCTGTTTGTCGACAACAACAGCAACGATGGCACCCGGGATTTCCTGTCCGACCATCCGGATGTTTCGCTGTGGTGGACCGATGCCAGCTACAAAGGCGCCGCATATGGTCTGGACTGGTCGAACTACCTGCTGCGCAGATACGCTCATAAGCATTGGGTCGTGACCGTCGATCCGGATGAGTTCTTTGTCTACCCGTTCTGCGACACCCGCCCGCTGCAAGCGTTGACCGATTGGCTGGATGATACCGGCGTGCGCAGCTTTGGCACCATGCTGATCGACATGTATCCCGAAGGCGCGATTGAGGATGCACCTTATCAGGAGGGTCAGAATCCGTTTGAACTCGCGCCTTGGTTCGACGCCGGAAACTACATGATCACCCGCAATCCGACCTATGGAAACCTGTGGATTCAGGGCGGCGCGCGGGCGCGTATGTTCTTTCAGGACGCCCCAGAAAAGGCACCGGCGCTGAACAAGATACCGCTGGTGAAATGGCACAGGCGCTATGCCTATGTCAGTTCGACCCATGCGCTGCTACCCCGCGGGCTTAACCAGGTCTATGAAGAACAGGGCGGTGAAAAGACCAGTGGCGCGCTGCTGCATGCCAAGCTGATTGACACGCTGGGCGACAAGGCGCGCGAAGAGCTTTTGCGCGGCCAGCATTACAGGGGCTCGGGCGAATACAGGGCCTATGCCGAGCGGCTGGAGGACAAGCCGGTTTTCCGCAACAAATGGTCCGAGAAATACATCAACTGGCGACAGCTTGAGATTCTCGGTCTGATGTCCAAGGGGAATTGGGCATGAGCAGTCTGGGCGTCGTGATGCTTGTCCATACTGCGCTGGACCGAGTTGAGCAGGTGGCACGGCACTGGACCGCCTCGGGCTGCCCGGTGGTGATCCATGTCGACCGCAAGGTCGGCAGCCCGGCCTATTCCGACTTTGTTGCCGCCTGCGCCGACGATCCGCTGATCCTGTTTTCCGACCGGCATGTCTGTGAATGGGGCGGCTGGGGCATCGTCGCGGCCTCACAATCCGCCGCCGAACTGATGCTGGAGCGGTTTCCGGAGGTGCGGCATGTCTACCTGTCCTCGGGTGCCTGTCTGCCGCTGCGCCCGTTGGGGGAGCTGATCGACTATCTGGCCGACCGCCCCCGCGTCGACTTTATCGAAAGCGCCACAACCCGGGACGTGAGCTGGACCATCGGCGGGCTGGATCTGGAGCGGTTCACCCTGCGGTTCCCGTTTTCCTGGCGCAAACAGCGAAAGCTTTTTGATGCTTATGTGCGGCTGCAACGGGCATTGGGGATGCGCCGGTCAATTCCCGAAGGTCTGGTGCCCCATATGGGCAGCCAGTGGTGGTGCCTGACGCGGCAAACCCTGTCGGCGATCTTGCAGGACCCCAAGCGCGCGGAATATGACCGCTATTTTCGCCGCGTCTGGATCCCCGATGAAAGCTATTTCCAGACACTGGCACGGCTCTACTCCACCCATATCGAAAGCCGCTCGCTGACCCTGTCGAAATTCGACTATCAGGGCCGACCACATATGTTCTACGACGACCATCTGCAGCTGTTGCGCCGATCCGATTGTTTTGTCGCGCGCAAGATATGGCACCGGGCCGACCGTCTCTATCAGGCGTTTCTGACCGACCAGAACAGCGCCATGACCCCGGCCGAACCCAACCCCGGCAAGATTGACCGGGTGTTCTCCAAAGCGGTGGAGCGGCGGCTGCGCGGGCGCGATGGGTTGTATATGCAGAGCCGATTTCCACGCCGGAACACCGAGCGGAGCCTGACGGCCTTTCCCTATTCGGTGTTCCAGGGGTTTGCGGAACTGTTTGAGGATTTCGGCCCCTGGCTGGCCAATGCCACCGGCGCGCGGGTGCATGGCCATCTGTTTCACCCTGATCGGGTGCAATTTGCCGGGGATGCGCGGCTGATGAACGGTGCGCTGAGTGACTGCGCCAACTTGCGCGATTACAACCCCGAGGCGTTTCTGTCGAACCTGATCTGGAACACCCGCGGCGAGCGGCAGTGTTTTCAGTACAGCCCGGCGGATACGCAAAAGATCAACGCGTTTCTGGCGCATGACAGAAATGCCCAGATCGCGATCATCACTGGCGCCTGGGCGGTGCCGCTGTTTCGGTCAAATATGAACTTTGCTGATATCCGAAGTGAAACCGCGCGTCTGCAGCAGCTGGAGGCGAAGCAGCTTGAACTGCTCGATACTGCCCGCATCAAGGCACGCATCCGGATTTGGACGATGGCAGACTTCGTGGAATCTCCGATGGACCCGCTGCAGACCATTCTTGAGGATATGGGCGCACCGCAACCAAATCATCTGACCGAGGCCCCTACGATGGTGGACCTGACCGGGTTCGGCAAATTCCTGCAAAACCTCAAGAATCAGGGCATGCACCCCTATATGATGGGGGATTTTCCGGTTGACGACGTGTTCGGTTCTCAGCCCAAATCATTCGAGAAACCCTATCTGGTGCAGTAACGCGAAAAATGACCCGCGCCTTTGACACTTTCATCGTGCTGGCCGACATGCGGACCGGTTCGAACCTGCTTGAACAGCACCTGAACGCGTTCGAAGGCATCACCTGCCATGGCGAGGCGTTCAATCCCAATTTCGTGGGCCTACCCAGGCTGGATGATCTTCTGGGATTTACCCTGAAAGACCGCGATGCAGACCCGCTGGCACTGATGGATGCGATCCGGAATGCACCCGGTGAGCTCAATGGTTTTCGCTTTTTTAGCGACCATGACATCCGCGGCCTTGCACCTGCGCTGGACGATCCGCGCTGCGCCAAGATCATCCTGACCCGAAATCCGTTGGACAGCTTTTTGTCATGGAAGATCGCCACCAAAACCAAGCAGTGGAAGCTGGTGAATATCAAGCAGCGGCGCGCGGCGCAGGTCAAGTTTGACGCCGATGAATTCGCCGATCAGGTAGAACAGCGGCAAGCGTTCCGGAAAACCGTCCTGCGCCATCTGCAACGGACCGGCCAGACAGCGTTTCACATCGACTATGACGAGCTGAATGATCTTGAGATGCTCAACGGGCTTGCCGCCTGGCTGGGGGTCAGCGCCCGGCTGGAGGCGCTGGATCAGCATCTCAAACGCCAAAACCCGGCCCCGGCCTTGTCGAAAGTGACCAACCCCGATGAGATGGAGCAGGCGCTGTCGAATTACGACCGGCACAATCTGTATCACATCCCCAGCTTTGAGCCGCGCCGGGGTCCGGCAGTTTCGCGTTATGTGGGGGCCCCGGAAACACCGCTGCTCTACCTGCCGGTGCGTGGCGGCCCCGAGGTTGAGGTGGTGCAATGGCTGGCTGATCTGGATGGGGTCGGACGGGACGGGTTGCTGACGGCTCGTGGCCAGAAGCAGATGCGCCAGTGGATGCAGGTGCATCCCGGACACCGCAAATTCACCGTCCTGCGCCACCCGCTGGCCCGCGCGCATGCGGTGTTCTGCAACCGCATCCTCAGCACCGGGCCGAATGCCTATTCGAAGATTCGCAATATACTGCGCAAGCGGTATGAACTGCCGATCCCCGACAAGGACGATCTGGGCACCTATTCGCCCGACCTGCATCGCGAGGGGTTTGCCGCATTTCTGGGGATGTTGCAGAGCATTCTGGCAGGCCAGACCCCGATCCGGGTTGACGGTGAATGGTGCGGCCAGGCGCAGACACTGGAGGGCATGGCCGCGTTTGCCCTGCCCGACCTGATCCTGCGCGAGGACGAGATGGCAACCGCTCTGCCCGATCTTGCCCACAAGCTGGGCCACGCCGCCCCGCCACCGCCGGTCATCGCGCCGGAGGATGCGCCGTTTTCACTGGAGCAAATATATGACGAACAGCTAGAGGCGCTGGCGGTCGAGGCCTACCAACGCGATTACGTCATGTTCGGATTTGGCGATTGGAAACCGCTGTCACCCGGCCTCAGGGGCGCAGGGTGATAACGGTGCCCTCGTTCACCATCGCGTAGATCTCTTCGATCTCTTCATTCTTGACGGCAATGCATCCGGCGGTCCAGTCCGCCGTCTTTTTCGCACGCTTGCGCTCGGATCGGCGGTTGGGCTGTCCGTGGATGAAGATATCGCCCCCCGGATCCACGCCCGCTGCCTTGGCCTGCGCGATATCGGCCGAGTTGGGATAGGAGATGCCCAGCGACAGGTGATACCGGCTGCGGGGATTGCGGCGATCGATCAGATAGGTACCTTCGGGCGTGCGCCCGTCACCTTTCTTGGTCTTGGTCCCGTTGGGCGCAAAGCCCAGATCGATCTTGTATTCCTTCAGAATCTGCTCGTTGTGCAGAAGATACAGCTTACGCGCGCCCTTGTTTATCACCAGCGAGGTCACCTCGGGGCCGCGATAAGAAAGAAATCTCGGGTTGGCTGAGGCACAAGCCGAAAGGCTCAGCGTTGCCATCGCACCCAATCCAAATGCTCGACGATCCATTTTTCTCACTGCCTGCTCTTTTTTGCCGATCATTATGCCAGATTTGCGCGAAACTGAAATCACTTTTTGCTGTTTGCCTGTTCGATCAGCCGTTGTTCGATGGCTTCCAGCCGCACCAGCACCTCGTCACGATAGGCATCGGTCTTGACCTCATCCTCGGCATGGTGCGCATCCTGCATCGAGTTCACGATCAGGCCGACCAGCAGGTTCACCACCGCAAAGGTCGTGACCATGATAAAGGGCACAAAGAACAGCCAGGCGTAGGGATAGACCTCCATCACCGGGCGCACGATGCCCATGGACCAGCTTTCCAGCGTCATGATCTGGAACAGCGTATAGGCGGACAGGCCCAGATCGCCGAACCAGTCCGGGAACGAGGCTGAGAACAGCTTGGTCGAGATCACCGCGCCGATATAGAACAGGATCGCCATCAGCAGGAACACGCTGGCCATGCCCGGAAGGGCCGAGATAAAGCCTTCGACCACCCGGCGCAGCCGGGGTGCAACCGAGATCACGCGCAGGATCCGCAAGATCCGCAGGGCCCGCAGCACCGACAGACCGCCGCCACCCGGCACCAGCGCGATGCCGACAATCACGAAATCGAAGATATTCCAGCCACTGGTGAAGAACCCGCGCCCTCTGACGACAAGCTTCATGGCAATCTCGGCCACAAAGATTGCAAGACAGAGGGTGTCAAGTGTCACGATCAGCGACCCCGCGGCCTCCATCAGCGTGGGTGAGGTCTCCATCCCCAGCAGAATCGCGTTGAAGATGATGACGCCGGTGATGAACCGGCCAAATCCCGGCGCTTCGATGATGGTCAACAGGCGTTGGGTGATCCCCATGCGGATGATCCTCGTGTCAGGGTTATGGGTTCAGGACGAACCGGGCGGCAAGTTCGATGTGTGACGACCATCGAAATTGGTCAACCACCTGCACCCATTCAAGGGTGTAGCCGGCATTAACCAGCGCTTTTGCGTCGCGGGCAAAGGTGACCGGGTTGCACGAGACATAGGCGATCACCGGTCGTTGCGCCTGCACCAGCTCGGCCACCTGCGCCTCGGCCCCTGCACGCGGTGGGTCGAGGACGATGGTGTCGAACTTCTTCAGCTCATCGGCCATAAGCGGGCGACGGAACAGATCGCGCGCCTCAGTCGTGACCTGTTTCAAACCCTGCGCCTTGCGCCAACCCTGATCGAGGGCCCTGGTCATTTCAGCCTCACCTTCAACCGCATGCACCTCGGCGGTCTCCGCCAACGGCAACGAGAAGGTGCCGCAGCCCGCAAACAGGTCGACGATGCGCTTCGCGCCGCGCGTTGCCTCGGATACGGCCTGTAACAGAGCCTGTTCTCCGTCCATTGTGGCCTGCAGGAAGGCTCCGGGTGGCGGGGTGACATTGGCGGGTCCAAAGCGTTGGGCCGGAGGCTGACGCATGGCGATCACCTCATCGTCCCAGCTGAGCCGGGCGAGGCCGTGATGCTCGGTCGCCTGGGCCAGCGCCAGTTCCAGTGGCCCCTCCAGGGGTTTGCCCCCTTTCACAGCCACATCCAGGCCGACCTCGGACAAGGTCAGCGTCACGGCCAGAACGCCCTTGCGGCTGCCACCCAGAAGGGCCAGCGCCTCGGCCACAGGGATGGCCGCGATCAGATCGGGATGCAGCAGGTGGCATTCGGGGATTTCGGTGATCGTGTCAGAAGCGCGGCCGTGAAAGCCCGCCAAGGTCCCCTTTTTTGTCCGGCGCACCGCAATGGTGGCCCGGCGGCGTGAGCGCGCGGGTGAGGTGTGGATCGGACGCATCTGGGCCTCAAGCCCCTGCGCCGACAAGGCGTTGCGCACCACATCAATCTTCCAGTCAGCGACAAACCCATCCGCCGCGTGCTGAAGCTGGCAGCCACCACAGGCCTTGTAGTGGCGGCAGGGCGGTTTGACCCGCTGATCCGAGGGGGTCTCGACACGGATATCGGTCAGAGACTGACCCTGCAACGTGCCGCTGACCACCTCGCCCGGCAGGGTACGCGGAGCGTAGACCGGGCCATCGGCGATCCCGTCACCCTGATGGCCAAGGCGCGTTATGGTGTAATGTTGCGTCATGGGGGCCTGATACCGGGGGATTGGGTGCAACAAAACCCCTTGGTGGTTTTATTCCGCCGCTTCGGCCTGAATGAAGCCACCGGACTGGCGATGCCAGAACCGGGCATATAGCCCGCCACGTTCCAACAGCGCCTCATGGGTACCGCTTTCGACGATATGGCCGTGATCCAATACGATGATCCGGTCCATCTCGCTGAGCGTGGACAGGCGGTGCGCGATGGCGAGCACGGTCTTGCCCTGCATCACCCGGTGCAACGCGGTCTGGATCGAGGCCTCGACCTCGGAATCCAGCGCCGAGGTTGCCTCGTCCAGCACCAGAATCGGCGCGTCTTTCAGGATCGCACGGGCCAGTGCGATCCTCTGCCGCTGACCGCCGCTGAGCTTCACGCCACGTTCGCCCAGATGCGCGTCGTAACCTGTGCGGCCCTGTGCGTCCTCCAGCCCAAGGATAAACTCATGCGCCTCGGCTTTGGTTGCGGCTTCGATCAGTTCGGCCTCGGAGGCATCAGGGCGTCCGTAGAGAATGTTTTCACGGGCCGAGCGGTTGAACATCGCGGTTTCCTGCGTGACCATCCCAATCTGACGCCGCAAACTGTCCTGCGTTACCTTTGAGATGTCCTGACCATCGATGCGGATTGTGCCCTCTTCCCCGTCATAGAGCCTGAGCAACAGGGAAACCAAGGTGGATTTCCCCGCCCCCGAGGCGCCGACGATTCCCAGCTTTTCACCAGGAACTGCGGTGAAATGCAGGTCGGACACGCCGCCGACATCCCGGCCATAGGCAAAGCTGACATGATCGAATGCAATCTCACCCTCCGCGACCGACAGCTGGGCTGCACCTGGCGCGTCCTCGACCCGATCACCCTTGGCCAGTGTATTCATCCCGTTCTCGATCTCGCCAACATTGGCATAGAGGCCCATGAGCGTGAAGCTGACCCAACCGGTCATCTGTGAGATTCGAACCGATACGGCCCCTGCCGCCACGATATCGCCGGTTGTGGCCGCCCCCGACTGCCAGAGCCACAGCGTTGCACCGATCAGAAGCACCGGCAAAACCCCGGCCAGTGCCACCAGAATGACCCGGAAACTGGCTGAAAGCTGGCCAAATTCCAGCGACCGTTCGCGCAGATCGTTCATTGCGTCGCGGGCGGCGCTTTCCTCAAACTCGGAATGGGCGAACAGCTTGACGGTCTTGATGTTGGTGATCGTATCCACCACCTGCCCCGACACCATCGCACGCGCCCCGGCCCGCGCGGCCGAGCGTTTGCGCACGCGGGGCAGATACCAGCGCACCAGCAGGAAATAGACCATCAGCCAGGCGACGAAAGGCAGCATCACCAGCGGATGAATCGACCCTAACAAAAGCAAAGAGCCCGCAAGCGAGGCCAGAGCAAACACAATCGCGCTGATGGTCTCGGACACCACTGAGGTCATCGCATTCGAGGTCTGCATCTGTTTCTGCGCGATCCGTCCGGCGAAGTCGTCATCGAAATAGGTGACCGACTGACCCAGCGTCCATCGGTTCAGCTTGGCCAGAACCAGCGGTGCGACATTGGGCATGACAATGTAGTTGTTCGAAAAGGCCGACAGCCCGA
Organism: Alphaproteobacteria bacterium; assembly: GCA_030426685.1. Taxonomy (GTDB): domain Bacteria; phylum Pseudomonadota; class Alphaproteobacteria; order Rhodobacterales; family Rhodobacteraceae; genus Ruegeria. The sequence continues at coordinate 2,283 of JAUHYC010000054.1, read as the reverse complement.
AAAAAACCGGTCGCACCAGCATGAAGAAGGCGACGCCGCCCAGAAGCATCCACAGATTGCTGCCGGTCAGAAACGCGTCGGGTCCGCCAGAGGTGGCCACATCAATAACGCGGCCCAGGATCCAAGCGGTTCCGGCCTCCATCGCACCTGCAATGGCTGAGAAAAAGGCGGCGACGAACAGCATCGGCCAGGCACCGGACAGCGCCCAGCGGATGAACGCCCCCAGCGTTTGCGGCGGGGGCGTTTCGATGCCTTTTAATGGCTGGATGAGGTCAGCGATCCTCATTCTGCGGCCTCCGTGTTCAGGAAGCCCCCGGATTGCCGTGCCCAGAACTGGGCATAAAGCCCGCCCTGCGCCAGCAAGTCGGAATGCCCGCCCTGCTCGACGATGCGGCCACCATCCATGACCAGGATACGGTCCATCTGCGCAATCGTGCTAAGCCGGTGGGCAATAGCGATCACTGTCTTGCCTTGCATCATGCCGTAGAGTGTCTCCTGAATCGAAGCTTCGACCTCGGAATCTAGGGCAGATGTCGCCTCGTCCAACAGCAAAATCGGCGCGTCCTTAAGGATTACCCGGGCCAGGGTCACCCGCTGCCGCTGTCCGCCGCTGAGCTTCACGCCGCGTTCGCCCACATGCGCATCGTAGCCGGTGCGCCCCTCGGGGTCCTGCAGATCAAGTATGAACTCATGCGCCTCAGCCTGTTTGGCAGCGGCGATCATCTGCTCTTCGGTCGCGTCAGGACGGCCATAGAGGATGTTGTCGCGCACCGAGCGATGCAACAGCGCGCTGTCCTGCTGGACCATGCCGATATGGCGGCGCAGACTGTCTTGCGTCACCGTTGAAATATCCTGACCATCGATCAGGATCGCGCCCCGCTCGACGTCATAAAACCGCAATAGCAGCTTCACCAGCGTCGATTTCCCGGCCCCGGACCGACCGATCAGACCGATCTTTTCACCCGGTTTGATCGTCAGGTTAACATGATCCAGACCGCCCGCTTCGCGCCCATAATGATGCGACAGATCGCGGATTTCGATCTGCCCCGTGCCCAGCCGCAGCGGTGGCGCATCGGGCTCATCCAGCAAGTCGATGGGTTGCGCGATGGTTTGCATCCCTTCGGCAACGATGCCCAGCTCCCGGAAAAAGCTTGTCAGCGCCCACATGATCCACCCGGTCATCGCATTCAGCCGCAGGGTCAGGGCCGTGGCCGCAGCCACCACACCGACTGAGGCGCTGCCCTGCATCCAAAGCAGGATGGCCCAGCCGACCACACCGACAATCAGCACACCGTTCAGCGTAACGAGCGCTGCATCCATGATCGTGAAAATCCGCATCTCGATCTGGAAAGTGCGACGGGTTTCCGCGATGGCCTCGCGTGCATAGTCCAGCTCCTGATTGCCATGGGCGAACATCTTGATCGACGGGATGTTGGTATAGCTGTCCACCACCCGGCCCGTCACGGTCGAGCGCGCATTGGAGGCCGCTTGCGATGCAGGGCCGACGCGTTTGACCGTCCAGCGTACCAAAAGCCCGTAAAGCACGAGCCAGATCAGGAGTGGCAGCAACAAACGCGGGTCAGCCGCCATCAGCAAGATGGCCGCCCCGATCATATAGGCAATCGAAAACGAAATCGCGTCAAAGACCTGAAACACGACCTCACCCGCCGCCGGCGGGGTTTGCACGACCCGGTTGGCAATGCGCCCGGCAAAGTCATTTTCAAACCAGCCAACCGACTGACGCAGAACGTGTTTATGGGCACGCCAGCGGATCAGGGTGCCAAAATTCGGCAGGATCGTGTTGTTGAGCAACAGCACATCGACAAGCTGCAGGATAGGCCGGATGAACAGGATGAAAGCGGCAACCACCATCAGTTCGGTCCCGTGTGCCTGCCAGAATTCGGCGGGCGAGTTTCCCAACAGGTCCACCACGCGGCCCATATAGAAGATCAGTCCAACCTCGACGGCCGCAACGATCACGGACATCAGCGCCGCCCAGACAAAGACGCGTTTGAAGGGTTGCGAATAGCCCAGCATGAAAGGCCACAGCCGCGTCGGCGGCGTATCTACCTGTTCATAGGCAACAAAAGGGTCAATGAGGTTTTCGAAGTAGCGAAACATGGAGAGTGCTCCGATTGAGCAAAAAGTAGGTCATGCGAAGAAAGATGGCGCCAGAACACCACCCATACGGGTCAAAGTGTTCCGGGCTTTAGCCGAACCAGATCCCGTAATACATTCGCATTCCTCCCTCCATTCAAGTCAGAGGCACCCTGCCAAAACTTG
>JAUHYC010000053.1 GCA_030426685.1 Alphaproteobacteria bacterium | reverse complement strand
ATAACGTTGGGGCGATTCTGCGCTCGGCCGAGGTGCTGGGGGCCAGCGCCGTGATCGGAACGCGCCACCATTCCGCGCCCGAGACCGGTGCGCTGGCCAAAACCGCAAGCGGCGCCTTGGAGCGCCAGCCCTATCTGCGCGTGCGCAATCTGGCCGACACCATTATCGAGCTTCAGAACATGGGCTTTCTGGTGCTGGGTCTGGACGGAGAGGCCGAGGAAACCATCGAAACCACTCTGAAAGACACACGCGACCGTCCGGTGGCGCTGGTGCTCGGGGCTGAGGGGCCGGGCCTGCGGCAAAAAACCAAAGAGACGGTCGATCGATTGGTCAAAATTGACGCGGCGGGCGGATTTGGATCACTCAATGTCTCAAATGCTGCGGCAATTGCCCTATATGCATCGCAACCCAGATGACAGGAGGCCCCCATTCCAACGCCGCACAAAATCGCCACCTGCTGCTATTGTGGCACCCGTGCCGCGCTGGTCCTGCGGGGCAAGCAGCAGCACGAGCTGAGCTGCGCAAGCTGTGGTGCGCCGCTGCACAACCTCAAAATGATGCCCAAGGCCAGGCTGGCTGAGCGCCCGACGCAGAAATACAAACCCGTGCGGAAATACGAGAAGCAAAAGAAAAAGAAGAAAAAAGGCCTGTTTTCACGCGTGCTGGACGAAGCCTGGGATGTGATCGAGGACGTGTTCGACTAGCGACCGTTCACATCGGCGTCATGGGGGTTTCAGGCACTGGGTGAAATATGCATCTTAGAGCCCTCACAAATCGAACTGATGAATCACCAGATGTTGTCCCGACGTGCCTTTGTAACCAGTCTGTCCTGTCTTGCCGTTGCACCCATGGTCCGGGCGCAGGACAAGCCGATGTATTACGCTCACAATGGCGCTGCTATTTCGGGCTATGATGCGGTTTCGTATTTCAAGATGGGCGTGCCGGTGCAGGGCCAGCGGGATATTGCGCTGATCTGGAAAGGGGCCCGATGGCAGTTCGACTCGGAAGAAAACCGCGACCGGTTTGAACGGAATCCGCGTGCCTTTGCCCCTCAGTTCGGGGGCTATTGCGCCTATGCGATGACCAAAGGAATGCTCAGCAGCACCGATCCTGCGGCCTGGCAGATCGTCAAGGGCAAACTCTACTTGATCCATTCCGAGGAAATCGCGCGTATCTGGAAGCGGAACGTGTCAAAATACATCCGCGAGGCCGAGGATCACTGGCCAACCGCGCTCTACCAGTAACGGGCGAGTTCCCGCTTTTTGCGATCTGTCATCACAAATTTGCGCGCCCCCTCTTTTTTTTAGAGAACTCATGCTTAAATGTCACAGTGACCGCGGAATGGAACTGCCGCGGGTCATTTCACTGTCCCTCGTTCCAACAACTGGCGCTCAGGATACTCCTGAGCGCTTTTTTCTTGCCGCAACAGAGATTAGGCTGCGCCCATGCCTGAATATTCCGACGAGTTTCTGACCACGATCTTGAAACGCACCAAGGTGGTGGCCGTGGTCGGCGTTTCGATGAACCCGGTTCGCCCCAGCTATTACGTTGCCCGCTATCTGTCGCTCAAGGGCTACACGGTGATTCCGGTCAATCCCGGACACGCGGGAAAGATGCTGTTCGGCCAGACCGTTCGCGCCGCGCTGTCTGATATTTCCGAACCCGTTGATATGGTCGATATCTTCCGCCGCTCCGAGGCCGTGCCCCCCATCGTCGATGAGGCATTAAACGCATTTCCCAACCTGCGCACAATCTGGATGCAGATCGGTGTCGAACATGCCGATGCGGCGGCAAAGGCGCAGGCGAGTGGCGTAGATGTGGTCATGAACCGCTGCCCCAAGATCGAATACCAGCGCCTGTTTGGCGAGCTGCGTATGGGTGGGTTTGCCACCGGCGTGATCTCGTCCAAGCTGTGAGCATCCGACGGTCTGCGTATCTTTGGCCTGACCCCGTGCGCGGTCCGATCCGCGAATAAATTTCCCGCAAGTGTAGAAACAAACAGAAAATGAGTGATCACCCATGGCATTTCCCCAACCTCCCTACGAGGGTGCCTGCCTGTGTGGGTCCGTGCAGGTCCGTGTAACTGCGTTGCCCCTTCTGACCGTGGCCTGTCATTGTCGCGACTGCCAGAAACTCAGCGCAAGTGCATATACCCTGACCACCATGTTCCCGGTCGACGCGGTTTCCTGTACCGGCGCGTTGGTTCGGGGCGGACTCCGCTCTGACGGGCGGGCGCATTATTTCTGCAAGTCCTGCCTGAACATCGTCTATTCCCAGCTCGGCCACGCTCCCGAACGCATCAACCTGCGCACATCGATCCTGAAGCAGGCCGCGCTATTCGAGCCATTTGTCGAGGTCATGACCGATGAAAAGATGCCGTGGGCGCAGGTTCCCGTCGTTCACAGCTATGCGCAGGTCCCTGCAAGTCGCGACGAGGTGCAATCCCTCATGGACGCGTATTCCGAACGCGGGCGTTAGGCTATGGTTCAGTTCGCTGGCCTCAGCTGGGCCGCCTGTTCCTGACGCCGCTTCTCCAGCACCACCTCGCGCGGGACCCATTCATACCGGGTATCTTCCGGCAGGGGCGACCAATACAGAACGCCACCATAGCGCCAGGGGTCCAGAATCACGCCGTCATACATCGTTTCGCCCTTGCGGCTGATGATGGCAGTGCTGTGGTCGATCCGGAACGGGTTGTCGGCATTGGCGATGGCGCGGTGCATCTCCAGCGTGCGGAACTGCTCCCGATCCAGACGGCGCTCAATATCCTCGGCCCAGTGCCAGCACAGGCCGCGCGGGCGTAAACCTTTGTTGACCTTGGCGTTGTGAATCAGAGGCGGGTCGGTAATTTGGTATTCCTGCACCAGCTGGGCGGTATAGGCATAGGCGATGCGCGCAGCGCGGTTTGCCTCTTCCGGGTCGATATCGGGGCCGAGGCTTTGGATTTCGGTCGCTAGACGCTGAACCTCATCCCCGGAAGAAGGGGGAGGGGCGGTGCACGCGGCGAGGGTCGCAAGGGCAGCGGCAAACACCAATATTCTGAACATTCATGCGCCCTTTGCCATATCCAGCTTCGAAATCAGAGTATAGCGGGCTGTGCCTACACACGAAACCCAGACGATTAGCTCTCGGGCCGGGATGCCTTTTCCGCGATGCCGCTGGTGCCCTGACGACGGGCCAGTTCATCCAGTACGTCGTCCAGCGCCACATCGCGCGCGGCCAGCATGACCAGCAGGTGATAAAGCACATCCGCCGCCTCAGAGGTCAGCTTTGCCCTGTCCCCTTTGGCCGCTTCGATGATCGCCTCTATGGCCTCTTCGCCAAACTTCTCGGCGCATTTCTCGGGGCCTTTGGCCAGCAGCTTGGCGGTCCAGCTGCTGTCGGGGTCTGCCCCTTTGCGGGCCTCAATGGTGGCGGCAAGATCGTGCAGGATGCTCATGTCAACCTCATCGGTATTCCAGCGGCGGCCATATGCTCCTTGGCCTCGCGGATTGAGTATTCGCCGAAATGGAAGATCGAGGCGGCAAGAACCGCGCTGGCCCCACCCTTAGTCACACCTTCAACCAGATGGTCAAGAGTGCCGACGCCGCCTGAGGCAATCACCGGCACATCCACCGCGTCGCTGATTGCGCGGGTCAGCGGCAGGTTGAACCCGGCCTTGGTGCCATCGCGATCCATCGAGGTCAGCAGGATTTCCCCCGCGCCCTTGGCAACCACGGTTTTGGCGAACTCGACGGCGTCAATTCCAGTGGGTTTGCGCCCGCCATGGGTGAAGATCTCCCACTTGCCGGGGCTGACGGTCTTGGCGTCGATGGCGCAGACGATACACTGGCTGCCGAACTGATCCGCCGCCTCGGCGATGACATCCGGGTTGGCCACAGCGGCCGAATTGAAGCTGACCTTGTCCGCCCCCGCCAGCAACAGGGCGCGCACATCGTCTTTGGTACGTACGCCACCGCCTACGGTCAGAGGCACAAAGCACTGTTCCGCTGTGCGCCGGACCACGTCGAACATCGTACCGCGATTTTCATGCGTCGCGTGAATGTCCAGAAAGCAGATCTCATCCGCACCCGCGGCGTCATAGGCCTTGGCCGATTCCACCGGGTCACCTGCATCGCGCAGGCCAACGAAATTCACGCCTTTGACGACACGGCCATCGGCGACATCCAGACAGGGAATGATGCGGGTTTTCAGCATGTGCCTTCCTTTGCTTGGGGCACCTGTACCGGCAAAGCCCCGCCGATGCCAGACTTGTGATTGTGATCTGTTTCGAAGCCATGGAACTTAAGGATGAAATTCATGAAAAGGATTGACCAGATGCGATATCTTGTTTTGGCTTCAATACTCACATTCGGAGGTGCCCTGTCCGCCATGGCTGACGACATCATCAAGGTAGAAACCAACAAATCCGTGGCCGAGGCGCTGGATGCGCTCGAAGCGGCCGTGGGCAATGCAGGCGCGACCGTGTTCGCACGTGTCGACCACGCGGCAGGCGCGGAAAAGGTCGGTACGCCCATTCCCCCTAATCAGGTGCTGATCTTCGGCAATCCGGCGCTGGGCACGCCTGCAATGCAGATCGATCCGCGCGCGGGTCTGTTCCTGCCCATGAAGGTACAAGCCTATGAGGACGCTGACGGTCAGGTCTGGCTGGCCTACCAAGACCCGAAAGAGACGATGGACGAACTCGACGAGGTCGAAAATTCACCGGTTGTTGAGAAAATGCGCGGTGCGCTGGCAAAACTGACCGCCGCTGCCGCGCAGTAACTCAGCTCAGGGCGCGAATGGCCTCGGCAAGGTCAATCGCGCCATCATAAAGCGCCCGGCCCGAGATGGCACCGTTCAGCGCCACGCCACAATCGCGCAGGGCGATCAGGTCGTCCAGAGAGCTGACGCCGCCCGAGGCAATCACCGGAATCGAAACCGCCCGCGCCAACGCCGCCGTGGCCTCGATATTCGGGCCCTGCATCGCTCCGTCGCGGTTGATGTCTGTATAGATGATCGCCGCCACGCCTGCGTCCTCGAAGCTGCGCGCCAGATCGGTGACCTGTACGTTTGTCTCCTCGGCCCAGCCCTTGGTGGCGACCATGCCGTTGCGCGCGTCGATGCCTACGGCGACCTTGCCGGGAAAGGCCTTGGCAGCTTCACGTACCAGATCGGGGTTCTCGACGGCTACTGTGCCCAGGATCACCCGCGCCAACCCCTTGTCGATCCATGTCTCGATCGTCGCCATGTCGCGAATGCCGCCGCCCAGTTGGGCCGGGACATCACAGGCCTTCAGGATCGCCTCGACCGGAGCGGCGTTCACCGGCTCTCCGGCAAATGCGCCGTTCAGATCAACCAGATGCAGCCATTCGCAGCCTGCCTCGACAAAGGCGCGGGCCTGCGCGGCCGGGTCTTCGTTGAAAACGGTCGCCTTGTCCATTTCACCACGCAGCAGGCGCACGGCATTGCCGTCTTTGAGGTCGATGGCGGGGTAGAGGATCATGTCATGCGGCCCTATATCTGAGGTTACTCGGGCGGCATATCGCACATGCGGGGCAGGGGATGCAACGCGACGCTAAGTCAATCTTGCCCGGTGGCGAATGGCGGGCCAGACTGGCCATAAATACAGGGAGACAATCATGAAGACATTCACTCTTGCAGCGGCCTTGGCCACGCTAGCCGCCACCGCTTTGGCGGCTGATCCGGTGGACGGCCTGTGGAAGACGGCGCCCGGTGATACCGGCGGCTACCTGCATGTGACGATTTCGGAATGCGGCAGCGCCATCTGCGGGACGATCGACACCGCCTTTGACGCGGATGGAAACGAGCAGCTGGAATATGAGAACCTAGGCAAGCAGATCATCTGGGACATGGTCCCCGAAGGCAGCGGCAGCTATGACAACGGCAAGATCTGGGCGCCGGACCGGGACAAGACCTATAATTCGAAAATGACGCTGGACGGCCAGAACAAACTGACCGTCAAGGGCTGTGTGGCCGGTGGCCTGATCTGCCGCGGACAGGTCTGGACGCGGGTTCAGTAACCGCTCAAGGAGCCCAGGTCAGAAAGTTACCGATCATCCGAAGGCCCACATCCTGACTTTTCTCGGGATGGAACTGCATCCCGATCATCGTGTCGCGGCCAATCACGGCCGTGACCTCTTGGCCATAGTCCACATGCGCCAGCCGTTGCGCCGGATCGGTAACACGGAAATGGTAGGAATGGACGAAATAGACGTGATCGCCTGAATTCACACCGTCAAAGACCGGGTGATTGCTCTCCAGCACCAGATTGTTCCAACCCATATGTGGCACCTTGAGGGCGCTGTCCGAGGGTTCGATCTTCACGACATCGCCCGCAATCCAGCCCAGACCGTCGGTCTCGGTGTATTCGTGGCCCCTGGTTGCCATCAGCTGCATGCCGACGCAAATGCCCAGAAACGGGCGGCCCTTCTTTTCAACCGCCTCGACCATCGCGTCATAGATGCCCTTGTGGCCGCGCAGCTCCGCCGCACAAGCGGGGAAGGCACCGTCGCCCGGCAACACCAGGCGATCCGCGCGCGCCACAACCTCCGCATCGGAAGTGACGACAACCTCGCCCGCATCCACCTCGCGCGCCATGCGTTGAAACGCCTTCTCTGCCGAGTGCAGGTTGCCGCTCTCGTAGTCAATGATGGCAGTCAGCATCTAGAGCGCGCCCTTGGTCGAGGGAATCGCATCCGCCTTGCGCGGATCGGTCTCGACCGCATCCCTCAGCGCGCGCGCGACGGCTTTGAAGGCCGCCTCGGCGATGTGATGGCTGTTGAAGCCGTGCAACTGGTCGATATGCAGTGTGATGCCGCCATGGGTGCTGAGTGCCTGAAAGAACTCGCGCACCAGCTCGGTGTCGAAGCTGCCGATTTTCTGCGTCGGCAGATCCACGTTCCAGATAAGGAATGGACGGCCCGATAGGTCCAGCGCACAGCGCACCTGCGCATCATCCATCGGCAGGTGACATTCGCCATAGCGGCGGATGCCCTTCTTGTCGCCCAAGGCCTGCGTCAGCGCCTGACCCAGAGCGATCCCGGTATCTTCGACCGTGTGGTGGTCGTCGATGTGGTAATCACCCTTGGCACGGATTGTCATGTCGATCAGCGAATGGCGCGCAAGCTGGTCAAGCATGTGGTCAAAGAAACCAACGCCGGTCTGGTTGTCATACTGGCCGCTGCCGTCCAGATTGACCTCGACCGAAATCTCGGTTTCGGCGGTCTGACGGCTGATCTTTGCGCTGCGCATGGGCGAATTCCTTTTGCTACAGGCGCGCTTATAGACCCGGATGGGCGACCTATCCAGACCGCTTTAAGCCTTCGTCGCAAACTGTTGCAGGGGATTGCACCCGGACGCGGCCCGTGCCAGCCTGCGCACAACACGAACCATCAAGGCCCGGCCCATGTCCACCTGCGTTTTCATCCAGATCCGCTGCAAACCCGGCACCACCTACAAGGTTGCCGAAGATATAGCCCTGCGCGAAATCCATTCCGAACTGTATTCCACCAGTGGCGAATACGACCTGCTGCTCAAGCTCTACATCCCCGAGACCGAGGATGTGGGCCATTTCATCAATGAACACCTGCTGGTGATTCCCAATATCGAGCGCTCACTGACCACGATGACGTTCAAGGCGTTTTAACCCAGCTCAAAGGTGGTCACGCCAAAGATGCGATCCAGATCGACATCCGGCTCGTGACCTGAATACATCCGTGCGGTTTCAAAGACCTTCCCAAGCCCCATCGCATCCGCCAAAGCAAAAGCGGCCGCGTTGGGCTGCGGCATGTCGATGAAAACCTCTTGGTCGCTGGCTGTTGCTGATACGGCAGTCAAAAGACTGGCAAGCAGGCCCCGTGCGACACCGGCGTCATCTGCGAAAAGCGGCCCGACCTTGTACCCGGTCTGACACGGCCTCAAGGTGGCATATCCCCTGATCTGCCCCTCCACTGTACACACCCGTGAGATATGATTCGGCGCACTCAGCCAATCTGTTAGAAACGCGTCGCGCTGCGCAGGGAAGAGTTGCCGGTCATAGGCGAACAGCTCAGGCGATGGCTGGCTGAGCGGGCTGATTGATGCACCATCGCTCTGCCCTAGAGTGTTGAGAATACCGCTGACGGTGCCGGTGAAGCGGTAATTGTTATAGGCAAAGGTGAAACCAGACTTGCGGTAATTGTGTTGCTGATCAACGACCCCGTCGAGCCCGATATTGCGCCCGGTTCGTTGCGCCAAAGCCCGTTGCCAGATTTTCAGCCCGTAACCCGACCCCCGAAATTCCGGACGTACAATGTAAAACCCCAGAAACGAAAACGCATCATCATAGTCCACCACAGACACTGATGCGATCATCTCATCGTCCAGAAACCCGCCCAGAAACCCGTTGGGGTCGGTGCCGTAGAAACAGGCGGCGTCGTGGTGGCCGGGGTTCCAGCCCTCCTGGCCTGCCCAGTCGACAGCGGTCTGCATTTCATCCGCAGTCAGGGGACGAATGACATAGTCGGACATGAGCAAATCCCGTGCGTGATTGAAACCACAGCCACAATGGCGCAATGCCAACGAAAGAACCATATGTTTGAGAAAACTTGGTATCTGGAGCGGGCGAGGCGATTCGAACGCCCGACCCTAACCTTGGCAAGGTTATGCTCTACCCCTGAGCTACGCCCGCATCAGATACGATATGTGGTCCGAAGACCTCTCAATGGAGCGGGCGAGGCGATTCGAACGCCCGACCCTAACCTTGGCAAGGTTATGCTCTACCCCTGAGCTACGCCCGCGCCGTTGAGTGAGGAGGGATGTATAAACTCCCACGCGGGGCTGCAAGTGGAAAATGCGGGACGTCGGCAAATTTCTTTCGACGGAATTTCACGTTTCAGGCGTTCAAGACCCAGAGATCCGCAAACAGAGATAGAGAGGTGGAAAGGCAATGATCGGCGTTTCAGATTTCAAGGCTCTTACGCTGGGTATCATGATTGTTCTGGTCGCGGTGATGCCAAAGATCGAATGCGATTGGGTGGAACAGGCCCAGTCCCCCTCGATCAGCGCAGAGCATGCCCAATGGCAAGGCATTGTCGGATAAGGCCCGGGATCGAGTCACATCGCCAACGCCAGATTTGCCACGGCAGCGATCAGAATCGAGATGAACGTCAGGCTCATGCCGATCTGCCGCAGAATGACGATCTGGGGCGTCTTGCCAAACCCATAGGCATGCAGCACCCGCCCCGTCAGCAGCGACAGCCCCAGCAGGTGTACCAGCCATGCGCCAGCACCCTGAACCTCGACCATCGCGATCAGCAGCAGCGCAAAGGGGGCATATTCTGCACAGTTCGCATGCGTCCGCATCGCCTTGATCATCGCCTTTTCACCGCGATCGCCGACCGAGATTTTGCTTTTGCGACGCTGCAGGATGACATTCACGCTGAGGGTAACGAACAGAAACGCGATCAGCGCGGCGTAGATGGCGGTAATGGTCAGCACAGCAGGTCTCCGAATGACGATGAAAAAAGGCCGCGCAGAGATCCGCGCGGCCCTGTTACAACTGAAGTGTTACCCGGCTTACTCCAGTTCGACCAGCAGGTCCTTGGCGTCAATCTGACCGCCGGGCTGGACGTGGACGGCCTTGACCACCGCGTCGCGCTCGGCGTGGATGCCGGTTTCCATCTTCATCGCCTCGATGGTCAGCAGCAGATCGCCTTCTTTGATCTCCTGGCCCGCGACAGCGGCCACAGTGGCGACAACACCCGGCATCGGTGCGCCGATATGGCCGGGGTTGCCGACCTCGGCCTTTGGACGCTGCGTGGTTGAGGCTTTGACCAGACGGTTCGGCACCCGGATCACGCGGGGCTGGCCGTTGAGTTCGAAGAACACCTTAACCTCACCATTCTCATCCGTTTCGCCAATCGCCTGACAGCGGATTTCCAGCGTCTTGCCGGGATCGATCTCGGCGGTGATCTCTTCGCCTGGCTCCATCCCGTAGAAGAAGGTGCGCGTGGGCAGGGTGCGAACCGGGCCATAGGTGCGGTGTCGGCCCATGTAGTCCAGGAACACCTTGGGATACATCAGGTAACCGTTCAGATCCTCGTCATCGACCTCTTTACCTTCGAGCTGCTTGGACAGGTCGGCGCGGGTGGCCTCCAGATCGACCGCTTCGACATGCTTGCCGGGGCGCTCGGTGTTCGGGGCCTCATCCTTCAGCACCTTCTTGATGATGGTGTCCGGGAACCCGCCCGGAGGCTGACCCAGATTGCCGCGCATCATGTCCACGACCGAGTCGGGGAAGGCCACATCCGTACCGGGGTTTTCCACGTCATCGCGGGTCAGGCCCTGGCTGACCATCATCAGCGCCATGTCACCAACAACCTTTGACGAGGGCGTTACCTTCACGATATCCCCGAACATCTGGTTCACATCGGCATACATCTGCGCGACCTCGTGCCAGCGCTCCTCCAGACCCAGCGAACGCGCCTGCGCCTTGAGGTTGGTGAACTGACCACCCGGCATCTCGTGCAGATAGACCTCGGAGGCCGGGGCCTGCAGACCGGATTCAAACGCCGCGTACTGGCCGCGCACCGCCTCGAAATAATCGCTGATCTCGCGGATGGCCTTGATGTCCAGCCCAGTGTCGCGTTCGGTGTGGCGCAGCGCCTCGACCACGGTGCCCAGCGTCGCCTGAGATGTGTTGCCCGAGAACGCATCCATCGCGCAATCCACCGCATCCACACCCGCCTCGGAGGCGGCCAAAATGGTCGCACTGGCGATGCCTGCGGTGTCATGGGTGTGGAAGTGGATCGGCAGGCCGACCTCTTCCTTGAGCGCGCGGATCAGGATACGGGCCGAGGCCGGTTTCAGCAGGCCCGCCATGTCTTTCAGGCCCAGCACATGCGCGCCCGCGTCGCGCAGTTCCTTGGCCATGCCGACATAGTATTTCAGGTCATATTTGGCACGATCCGGGTCCAGAATATCGCCGGTATAACACACCGTGCCCTCACAGATCTTGCCGTTCTCGACGACAGCATCCATCGCCACGCGCATGTTTTCGACCCAGTTCAGCGAGTCGAACACGCGGAACACGTCGATATTCTTGGACGCCTGGCGCACAAACTCCTGCACCACGTTGTCGGGATAGTTTGTATAGCCAACCCCGTTCGCACCACGCAGCAGCATCTGGGTCATCAGGTTCGGCATTGCCTCGCGCAGGTCGCGCAGACGCTGCCACGGGCATTCCTGCAAAAAGCGATAGGCCACATCGAAGGTCGCTCCACCCCAGCACTCGACTGAAAACAACTGCGGCAGGTTGGCTGCATAGCTTGGTGCCACCTTGATCATGTCGATCGAGCGCATCCGGGTGGCCAGCAGCGACTGATGCCCGTCGCGCATGGTGGTGTCGGTGATCAAGAGCTGCCGTTGCGCCTTCATCCAGTCCGCCACCGCCTGGGGGCCTTTCTGCTCCAGCAGATTGCGCGTGCCCATCTGCGGCTCAGCCTTTGGTGCGGGGGCTTTGGCCTCTTTCAGGTCGGCGCGCGGCAATGGACGATCCTTGGTCTCGGGATGCCCGTTGACGGAAATGTCGGCGATATAGGTCAGAACCTTGGTGCCCCGGTCGCGGCGTTTCTTGAACTGGAACAGGTCCGGCGTCTCATCGATGAACTTGGTAGTGTATTCATTCGACAGGAAGGTCGGGTGTTTCAGCAGGTTCTCAACAAAGGCGATGTTGGTGCTGACACCGCGCACACGGAATTCCCGCAGGGCGCGGTCCATCCGGGCAATCGCCTTCTCGGGTGTCGGCGCCCAGGCGGTGACTTTTGTCAGCAACGAGTCATAATACCGCGTGATCACCCCGCCCGCATAAGCCGTGCCGCCATCCAGACGGATGCCCATGCCGGTGGCCGAGCGATAGGCGGTGATGCGGCCATAGTCGGGGATGAAGTTGTTCAGCGGGTCCTCGGTGGTCACGCGGGTCTGCAGCGCGTGGCCGTTCAGTCGGATATCATCCTGGCTGGCCTTACCCGTGGCCTCGGCCAAAGTCTTGCCCTCGGCGATCAGAATCTGAGCCTGCACGATGTCGATGCCGGTGACTTCCTCGGTGACGGTGTGTTCCACCTGCACGCGAGGGTTGACCTCGATGAAATAGAATTTGCCGGTGTTCATATCCATCAGGAATTCGACCGTGCCTGCGCATTCATAGTTCACATGGGCGCAGATACGGCGGCCCAGCTCGCAAATTTCGGCACGCTGCTCTTCCGACAGATACGGGGCAGGGGCGCGTTCCACAACTTTCTGGTTGCGGCGCTGGACCGAGCAGTCCCGTTCATACAGGTGATAAATCTCACCGTGCTTGTCTCCCAGAATCTGCACCTCGACATGGCGGGCGCGGGTGATCATCTTTTCCAGATACCCCTCGCCATTGCCAAAGGCGGCCTCAGCCTCGCGGCGGCCTTCCAGAACCTTCTCTTCCAGCTCATCTTCGGACAGGATCGGGCGCATGCCGCGCCCGCCGCCGCCCCAGCTGGCTTTCAACATCAGCGGATAACCGATCTCAGCCGCTTCGGCCTTGATCGCTTCCATGTCGTCGTCCAGCACTTCGGTCGCCGGGATCACCGGCACATCGGCGGCAATCGCCACCTTACGGGCGCTGGCCTTGTCCCCCAGTGCGCGCATAGTTTCGGCCTTGGGACCGATAAAGGTGATGCCGTTCTGAACACAGGCATCCACGAAATCGGGGTTTTCCGACAGCAGGCCGTAACCGGGGTGGATCGCATCCGCGCCACTTTCCTTGGCGACCCGAATGATCTCGTCAATCGACAGATAAGCCGCAACCGGCCCCAGACCTTCGCCAATGCGATATGCCTCATCCGCCTTGAACCGGTGCAAGCCCAGCTTGTCTTCTTCGGCAAAGACGGCGACAGTGCGTTTGCCCATCTCGTTGGCAGCACGCATCACGCGAATGGCAATCTCGCCGCGGTTGGCGATCAGGATTTTCTTGAAGTCAGTCATTTCAGGTCCCGGTCTTGGTGGTGTGGCCTTGTGAATAGGCGGACAATACGGCCACGTATATCTGTAGTTCTGGGTAGAACCGGCATGTTATCGCTCGCAAACGCCGCCCAGTGGCGCTTTTCTTTTACACATGCTGCGCCGCAGCATCAAATGTTGTATTTTTGTTGCGCAAATTTCGAATGCTGGGACCGAACCGTTTGACCGGGCTTTGCCTTGCTGCGCAGCCGCAGGGTACTGATTTGTTTGCAATTCGTCTGACTATGCGACCGGTTTGCCTGGACACAGCAGGACACTTTCGGCGTTCGCCTCGCTGAACGGATTCGGAGCCGTTGACGCGGCTGGATCGATTCGGAACGCCTCTGCCCCGGTCTTCGCCGCCTGTCGCGCGCGCATTCGCAAGATTTTGCAAGTGGATCCTGGCAGCGAATTATGCCGAAAATTCTCTGTGAACAAGCCGTGAACAAACCCTTTCCCTCCGCGCCCATACGGCGTAGTTTGGACGAATGAGCAGTTTTGACGAAATGGACGCCTTCGAGGGCGCATCGCTGTCGGCACGGGCGATGGCCACGATTAGGCCAGAGAGCGAATACCTTGACGACTTGAATCCCGAGCAGCGTGCGGCGGCGAAGCAAGTGAAGGGTCCAGTTTTGATACTCGCAGGTGCGGGTACTGGAAAGACCAAAACACTAATGGCGCGCGTTGCCCATCTGATCCTGTCAGGTGCAGCCCGACCCAACGAAGTGTTAGCGGTGACTTTCACGAACAAGGCTGCGAAAGACATGGAAAGGCGGATGGCCGAGCTTCCTTATGGTGTTCGGGAGCCGATTCCTTGGATGGGTACATTCCACTCAATTTGTGCACAATTATTGCGTCGACACGCCGAACTGGTTGATCTGAAATCAAACTTCACCATTCTGGATATGGATGATCAGCTTCGGCTGCTCAAGCAGTTGCTGAAGGTTAACAATATTGATGAGAAGCGATGGCCACCCCGGATGCTGGCCGGGATTATCGACGATTGGAAGAACCGCGCCCTGACGCCGGACAAGGTGCCCGCTGCGGATGCAGGTGCATATAACAACAAGGGTGTCGAGCTTTATGCCCAATACCAGACTCGGCTACGCGAGCTGAATGCGGTGGATTTCGGCGACTTGCTGCTGCACATGATCACGATTTTTCAGACCCACGAGGACCTGCAAAAACAATATCAGCGCTGGTTCAAGTATATCGTCGTGGACGAGTATCAGGACACCAATGTGGCCCAATATCTCTGGCTGCGACTGTTGACCGGCGAAGACAAGAACATCTGTGTTGTTGGTGACGATGACCAGTCGATCTATGGCTGGCGCGGGGCCGAAGTCGATAACATTCTGCGGTTCGAAAAAGATTTCCCTGGTACGCATGTTGTGCGCCTGGAACAAAACTATCGCTCAACCCCACATATTCTCGCCGCCGCGTCCAACGTCATTCGCGGCAATGAAAGCCGCTTGGGCAAGGAGCTTTGGACCGACCGGGAAGAGGGTGAAAAGGTCCGTCTGATCGGCCATTGGGATGGCGAAGAAGAGGCGCGCTGGATCGGCGAGGAAATCGACGCGATGCAGGGCGGCACGCGCGGCGTGCGGCCCATGAACCTCGACGAAATCGCAATCCTCGTCCGCGCCTCGCATCAGATGCGCGCGTTTGAGGATCGGTTCCTGACCATTGGTCTGCCCTACAGGGTGATCGGTGGCCCCCGGTTCTATGAGCGGATGGAGATTCGCGATGCCATGGCCTATTTCCGGCTGGTGGTCAGCCCCGAGGATGATCTGGCCTTTGAGCGGATCGTGAATACACCCAAACGCGGCCTTGGTGACAAGGCGCAGCAGACAATTCAGGTGGTGGCGCGCGAAAACGGAGTGTCTCTGGTCGAAGGGGCGCGGATCGTTGTGGAAAAAAAACTGATCGGCGCAAGAGGCGTCAAGGCGTTGCGCGAGTTGATCGACGGGCTGGCACGGTGGAATGCGATGACGCGCGGGCCTCGGATTGAGGTCGATGATGACACGGTGATCGATGATGGCGTCTCGCCGATCCGCTACGGCGCGCCCGAGCATACACATATCGAACTGGCGCAGATCGTGTTGGACGAATCCGGCTACACCGCCCATTGGCAGAACGAAAAGTCGCCCGAGGCGCCGGGGCGGCTGGAAAACCTCAAGGAACTGGTCAACCAGTTGGACAATTTCGAGAACCTGCAGGGGTTTCTGGAGCATGTCAGCCTGGTGATGGATAACGAGCAGGACAGCGACGGGGCCAAGGTCTCGATCATGACCCTGCACGCGGCCAAGGGGCTGGAGTTTCCCGCCGTGTTCCTGCCGGGCTGGGAGGACGGGTTGTTCCCCTCGCAGCGGTCCATGGACGAATCCGGGCTAAAAGGCCTCGAAGAGGAGCGGCGACTGGCCTATGTCGGCATCACCCGCGCCGAAGAGGTCTGCACGATCTCCTTCGCCGCCAACCGACGCGTGTTCGGGCAATGGCAGAACGCGATGCCGTCTCGCTTTATCGACGAGCTGCCCGAGGATCATGTCGAGGTGCTGACGCCGCCGGGTCTCTATGGTGGTGGGCAAACCACCGCCAGTATCGAAACCCGCGCGGCGGAGGCAAATGTCTACAACTCACCCGGCTGGAAGCGGATGCAGGCGCGGCAGGGGCAGTACGGGATGTCTCAACCCAAAGAAAGCCGCAACACGGTGATTGATGCCACTGCGGTGGCCAGCTTCACGCTGGGCGAGCGGGTGTTTCACCAGAAATTCGGATACGGTGCGGTAACAGGAATCGAGGGTGACAAGGTCGAGGTCGATTTCGACAAGGCGGGCACCAAGAAAGTTGTCTCACGCTTTCTGACCGCCAAGGACGACGTACCGTTCTGACGCTTACAACCCCTCGACCAGCACCAGATTTGCCGTCGCCGTTTGCTGCCTGATCTTGGCCAGCTCAACATAGTCCGGGTCGTCTTTCCATGCTCTGGCGGCAACCATGTCCGGAAACTCCATCAGGACGATGCCATCTTCTGCCCAACTGCCTTCGACAATCTCGACGGGTTTTGAGGAAACGGTCAGCAGGCGCCCACCATGGCGGTCAAAGATCGGCATGAAGCCTTCAAGATATTTCTGGTACCCATCCGGGTCATGAATGGAAATCTGGGCGATGAAATAGGCGGCCATGGGACACTCCTGAAAAATCGTTCAAGGCCCCAGCTTACATCTTGTGCATAAAAACGAGAAACGGCGGTTCCCAGGGAGGAGGAAGGGGAACCGCCGTTCTTTTCTACACCAGGGCAGGGAGGAGGAAGCCCCGATGTATCCGTACCCGGGTCTGATCCCGGTATGTCGAAGACGCGGCGACGTCAGGGAGGAGGACGACGTCGCCGCGCGCTTTCAACATCGAGGCAGGGAGGAGGAGAGCCCCGATGTATCAGGTTCCGGCTGTCAGGGCCGGTATAAGGTGCGGCAACGTCAGGGAGGAGGAGAGACGCTGCCGCTGAAATACAGGTCCGAAAGGGAGGAGAACGGACCTGATCTCGGTGTTTCGTGTCGCGCTTACTGCGCGGTTTGGTCTTCGGTGGCCTGCATGGCCAGGCGACGGATCATCGAGCGGTGCAGGCCCAGATCGGCCAGTTCGCGGTCCGAAAGAGCTGACAACTCTCTCACTGTCTGGCGGTAAAGGCGATAGCGCACAAAACGGGTCTTTGCGGTTTCGATCAGTGCGGCGAGCCCAAATACCGGGGCGCCTTTCAGGGTTGTTTGTGTGCTTGCTACTGCCATCTTCATCATCCGTTCATTCTTGCTGCTGCCGGTATCGTCCGGCGCTTGCTTGAGGATGAAAATAGGCGAATGCTGCAATTGCACAATGGGTTGCGTCGTCAATGCTGCTATGCAGCAAATGCATGGATTGCCGGGGCATTCCGGCTCCGGCCAATAATTGTCTTGATAATATAGGTTCTGGCGCGCGCTTGGTGCTCTGACGCGCTGAAGGTTTACGTAAGGGGCGCTTGTCCCTTGAGCGGGGATGGCGTTTGTTTAGGCAGAGTTTACTGTCTGTCCCAGGGTGACGGTGACCCTAACCGTGGATCTGTTCAGTGATACGGCAAAGCGATGGGAAAGCATGGGTCAACTATGGGAATGGCCTGCAGCATACCCGCGATTCGTAAGAAATGGCGGGGATAAATGGCCACTTGCTGTGATCTCTGGGGCGGCTTGAAAAATTATTGGGATATCGTGGGAAGAAACTCCTTACTTCAAATTCGCATATATGTGGTATTGAATTGAAATGGTACCACAATTTATGGTACATTTCTTCTGAAAATCGAGTGGATTATCCTTGTTTTTAAGTCAGAACTGAATCCGCTTGCACAAAATTCCTGTTGATTTCCATGAATTCCCATGGCATCCCTTAGATACCCGATGAGGGCGAGGACAGTTAAGGGGCACCAAACGACCCCGAACCAAAAATACAAAAACAGGTTTCATACAGGCATCTCGCTTTCATCACTCAACAGATCCGGCGCGCGGGCGAGCAGACATCCCCCCCAGGTGGCGCGCGCAGCTGGACATCCCGCACAGCGGGTCAATGCGGCGGGTTGATCAGTGGCAGCAGATCAACCCGCCGTTTTTCATCCGGGGGGAACGTGAATTTTGAGGTGGGGCGCAAGCGAAAGGGACAGTCGTCTTGGCGCGCAGGTTTAGAGGTGAAAGCCACCATAAGGTGGACACGAAGGGCAGGGTCTCGATCCCGGCCTCGTTTCGCCGTGTGCTCGAAGCGTCCGACCCCAACTGGCAGCCAGGCGACAATCCCGAACTGGTGATTGTCTATGGCGACCACCGCCGCAAATATCTAGAATGCTATACCATGCAGGCGATTGACGAGGTGGATTCCAAGATCGACGCGCTGCCGCGTGGCTCGATGCAGCGCAAGATGCTGCAGCGCATGTTCCACGGTCAGTCCTTCCCCACCAATGTGGACGAAACCGGGCGGCTGGTTCTGCCCGCCAAGCTGCGCAAGAAGATCGATCTGGACAATGAGGCGTTCTTTATCGCCGCCGGTGACACGTTCCAGATCTGGAAGCCCGAGACCTACGAGGCCGAGGAACTCGCCGCCGCTGAGGAGTGGCTGGACGATCTGCCGGAGGATTTCGATCCGATGCAGTATCTCGACGGCATCGGGGATGGGTGACGGCATGGCCGGCGCTCAGACCCCTTCGGATAAACCCCACATTCCCGTTTTGCTGCGCCCGTTGCTGGCTGCCGTGGCGCCTGTCTCGGGTATTTGGCTGGATGGGACTTTTGGCGCAGGTGGCTACACGCGCGGTCTGCTTGAGGCCGGGGCCGAAAAGGTCATCGGCGTGGATCGTGACCCGCTGGCCTTTGAGATGGCGGCAGATTGGGTCGGGGACTATGGCGACCGGCTGGTGATGCAGCAGGGCGTGTTCTCTCGCATGGATGAATATGCGCAGGATCTGGACGGTGTGGTGCTGGATCTCGGCGTGTCCTCGATGCAACTGGATCAGGCTGAGCGCGGATTTTCCTTCATGAAAGACGGCCCCCTGGATATGCGCATGAGCCAGGAGGGCGAAAGCGCCGCTGACCTGGTCAACTCCGCGACCGAGGCGCAACTGGCCGACATCCTGTATTACTACGGTGAAGAACGGGCCAGCCGTCGCATTGCCAGTGCGATTGTAAAGGCGCGGGCCGAGGAGCCAATTACCACCACCCTGCGTCTGGTCGAGATCATCGAATCCTGCCTGCCGCGTCCGAAACCGGGTCAATCGCACCCGGCAACGCGCAGCTTTCAAGGTTTGCGGATCGCGGTGAACGCGGAATATGAAGAGCTGTTTCAGGGTCTTATGGCTGCTGAACGCGTCCTGAAACCGGGCGGGCAATTGGCGGTTGTAACTTTCCATTCCATTGAGGATCGGATGGTGAAGCGGTTCTTCCAGTCGCGTGCGGGCAAAACAGGCCGGGCCAACCGCTTTGCGCCCGAGAGGGAACAGGAACAGCCGCAGTTCACGCTGAAAACCCGCAAGGCCATCGGTCCGGATGAACAGGAATTGCAGGACAATCCGCGCGCCCGCTCGGCCAAGTTGCGGGTCGCCATTCGGACGGATGCCCCGGCGGGGGAAATTGAGGCCCGCGCCATCGGCATGCCGCAACTGGGGGGACGGGCAAGATGAAGAGTATTTTGTATGTATTGACGGCCCTTTCCGTATTCGGGCTGGCGCTTTGGGCCTATCAGGAGAACTACCGCACCCAGCAGGTTCTGAAGGAAACGCAATCCCTGCAGGTTGAGATCGGCGTGGCGCAAGCGCGGCTGGCGGTGCTGAACGCCGAATGGGCTTATTTGAATCGGCCCGACCGTCTGCGCGAACTGGCGGATCTGAATTTCGAACGGCTCGGCCTGTTGCCTCTGCGCGCCGAGCAGTTTGGTCGCGCGGATCAGATTGCCTATGGCGAAGACCCGGATCTGCCTATCGTTGATCCCATCGAATTGCAGGCCATCACCGACGTTCAGGCGCTGGGTGAGGTACAGTTCCCATGACCCGCACACCGCTCCGCCCTCTGGCTCGCATCCTCGACGCCCGCGCCCGTGGTGAAAACCCCAAGGTGATCGAGCGCGAGAACATCCGCAAACGCCACGAAGACATGAAAGACCGCGCCCGCGCCCGCGCCGAGGGCCGCCTGCTGGTGCTGGGCCTGTTCTTCTTCTGCGCCTTCTCGGTCGTAGGCTTCCGTATGGGCGCTCTGGCCACCTCTGAGGCTCAGGAACCTTTGGCCAGCGCGCCGGGGGCATCGATTGCCATGCAGCGCGCCAATATCGTCGACCGCGAAGGGCGCATTCTGGCGACCAATCTGGATACCTATTCCGTCTACGCCCAGCCACCGCTGATGATCGATCCGATTGCCGCTGCCGATCAGTTGGTGGCGATCTTCCCCGATCTCGACAAAGAGCGTCTGGTCAAGGACTTCACCGGCAAGCGCAAGTTCCTGTGGATCAAGAAGCGCATCTCGCCCGAGCAGAAGCAGGCCGTGCATGATATCGGCGATCCGGGCATCCTGTTTGGCCCCCGCGAAATGCGGCTCTATCCGAATGGCCGTCTGGCGGCGCATATCCTTGGCGGCTCGGGTTTTGGCCGCGAAGGTGTCAGTGCCGCCGAGGTCATCGGCGTGGCGGGGGTTGAGAAACAGTTCGACGACTACCTGCGCGATCCGGCCAACGGCAACAAACCGCTGCAACTGTCGCTGGACCTGACCGTTCAGGCCGCCGTAGAACAAGTGCTCTATGGCGGCATGAAGATCATGAACGCCAAGGGCGCCTCGGCAGTTCTGATGAATGCGCATACGGGTGAAGTGGTCTCGGCCGCCTCCCTGCCGTCTTTCGACCCCAATGACCGTCCGCGCCCGCCGACCTCGGGCTTTGATCCCTCCGACAGCCCCCTGTTCAACCGCTATGTGCAGGGCGTGTATGAACTGGGCTCGGTGTTCAAAATCTTCACCGCCGCGCAGGCGGTGCAGCTTGGCTTGGTGAATTCCAACACCATCATCGACACCGCTGGCCCGATGAAGATTGGGCGCTTTCCGATTGGTGAATTCAACGGCAAGAATTACGGCAAGATCAGCGTGGCCGACGTGATTGTCCACAGCTCAAACCGCGGCACCGGGCGGCTGGCCCTGCAGATCGGGGCCGAGCGGCAGCAGGAATTCCTGCGCTCGCTGGGCATGTTCGAGCCCACCCCGTTCGAAATTGTCGAGGCCAAGGGCGGCGAGCCGCTCAAGCCGAAGAAATGGGGCGAGTTGAGCACCGTGACCATCTCATACGGTCATGGCCTCTCGACCAGCCCGATGCATCTGGCGGCGGGCTATGCGGCGATTGCCAATGGCGGGCACTATGTCAGCCCGACCATCCTGCGCCGCAACGCTCCCCAATACGGCCCGCGCGTGATGTCCGAAAGCACCGCCCGGCAGGCACAACAGATGTTGCGCAAGGTGGTCACGGATGGCACCGCCAGCTTTGGCGACGTGGCGGGCTATGACGTGGCGGGCAAGACCGGCACTGCAGACAAGCCCAAACCGCGCGGCGGCTATTATGATGACAAGGTCATTGCCACCTTCGCCACGCTGTTTCCGGCCTATGATCCGAAATATGTGCTGATCGTGACCCTCGATGAACCCTCCATCGTGGCTTATGGCGAAAAGCGCCGTACCGCAGGCTGGACCGCCGTTCCGGTCGCTGCTGAACTGATTGCACGCATCGCGCCTCTGCTGGGCCTCAGACCCCGGCTTGAGCCTGAGGCGCGCGCTGCTATAACGCTCACCTCAAATTAGGCTGTCCGACAAGAGGTGGGTCATGGGCAATCGTTCAAAGAAACTCAGCGAGCTGGCCCTGACCGCACGGGGCGGGGCGAATCCCGACATCACCGGGCTGGCTGTCGACAGCCGCGAGGTGAAAGACGGTTTTCTCTTCGCCGCCCTTCCCGGCACCCGCGTGCATGGCGGAGAATTCATCCAGTTCGCCCTGCGCATGGGGGCCGCGGCCATCCTGACGGACACGAAGGGGGCCGAGATTGCCGCCGAAGAACTGGCCGCCTCCGACGCCGCCCTGATCGTGACCGAAGACCCGCGTCAGGCACTCGCAGGTGCAGCCGCGTTGTGGTTCGGCGCGCAGCCGCAGACCATCGTGGCGGTCACCGGCACCAACGGCAAAACATCCGTGGCCAGCTTCGTGCGCCAGATCTGGACCGAGCTTGATCTGGCCGCTGTCAATCTCGGCACCACCGGGGTTGAAGGCGCATGGACCGCACCGTTGGCCCATACCACGCCCGAGCCGATCACGCTGCACCGCTGCCTGGCCGAAGCCGCCGAGAACGGCGTGACCCATGCGGCGATGGAGGCGTCTTCGCACGGGCTCGAACAGCGCCGTCTTGACGGTGTGCATCTGCGCGCCGCCGGGTTCTCGAATTTCACACAGGACCATCTGGACTATCACGATACGTTCGCGGCCTATTTCGCCGCCAAGGCGGGCCTGTTTGGCCGCGTGCTGCCCGAGGATGGCGTTGCGGTGATCAACCTTGGCGATCCCAAGGGTGCGGAGATGCGCAAGATTGCCGAGGCGCGTGGTCAGAACATTGTCACCGTGGGACCAGAAGGGGCTGACCTTTGCCTGTTGAATCAACGCTTTGACGCGACCGGGCAGGATTTGCGCTTTTCGTGGAAGGGAAAGACCTATCAAACCCGCCTGAACCTGATCGGTGGGTTTCAGGCTGAAAACGTCCTGCTCGCCTGTGGCCTTGTCATCGCGGCGGGAGAGGACCCCGACCGCGTGTTCGAAACCCTGCCGCACCTGACCACCGTCCGAGGCCGGATGCAGCTGGCCGCCACCCGTGATAACGGCGCGGCAGTGTTTGTCGATTACGCCCACACGCCGGACGCGGTGGCCACGGCGCTGAAAGCGATGCGCCCGCATGTCATGGGCCGCCTGATCGCCATTGTCGGCGCCGGTGGCGACCGTGACGCCACCAAGCGCCCACTGATGGGCAAGGCGGCCGCGGAAAACGCCGATCTGGTCTTTGTCACCGATGACAACCCGCGCAGCGAAGATCCCGCCACCATCCGCACCGCCGTCATGCTGGGTGCGCCGGAGGCCTCCGAAGTGGGCGACCGGGCCGAGGCCATTCTGCGCGGCATCGACGCTCTGCAACCCGGAGACGCGCTACTGATCGCGGGTAAGGGCCATGAAACCGGCCAGATCGTCGGCGATCAGGTTCTTCCGTTCGACGATGTGGAACAGGCCAGCATCAGCGTGGCCGCGCTTGACGGGAGGGTCGCATGACACTCTGGACCGCTGCCGAAGCCGCTAAGGCC
>JAUHYC010000097.1 GCA_030426685.1 Alphaproteobacteria bacterium | reverse complement strand
CCCCCGAACCAAAGAGAACCCAAGGGGCGAACATGACTGACGCAAGCCAAAATGCGGGGCCGATGCTGGCAGCGGACGGAACGCCGCTCAAGCAATCGCTGGCACGTTCACTGCGGCGGCAGAAACTGCGGGCCTTGATGCTCGTTGCTCCGCTGCTGCTGTTTGTCATGTTTTCCTTCATCGTGCCGATTGCATCGATGCTGTTCCGCTCGGTCGAGAACAGCCTGGTGTCGGAAACCCTTCCGCTGACGGTCGAAGCCCTGAAAGACTGGGATGTCCAAAGCGGCGAGCTGCCGGATGAGGCCGTCTACGATGCCTTTGTCCGCGACATGGTCGTGGCTGTCGACAACAAGACTCATACCCGTCTGGGCTCGCGCCTGAACTACGAAGAAACCGGCATGTCATCATTGTTCCGCCGGTCCGGTCGCAAGCTGGGCAAGCTTGACCCGGAAACCGACGGGCCGTTCAAGGAACAATTGATCGAGATTCACGAAGGCTGGGGTGACCCGAATACCTGGGCGGTGATCAAGACCCATTCGCCCACGGTCACCAATGGCTATTTCCTGAACGCGGTCGATATGCGCCGCACCCCCGAAGGCGCGCAGTCGCAGCCCGAAGACAAGCAGATTCTGGTCAAGCTCTTCGGTCGCACGCTGTTTATGTCGCTGGTCATTACCGGGGCGTGTATCCTGCTGGCCTATCCGGTCAGCTACTTGCTGGCCACCCTTCCGATGCGGGTGTCGAACCTGCTTATGATATTGGTCTTGTTACCCTTCTGGACCTCGCTACTGGTGCGGACCTCCGCCTGGAAAGTGATGCTGCAACAACAGGGGGTGATTAACGAAACGCTGGTCTGGCTGGGGCTGGTGGCCGATGACGCGCGACTGGTGATCATCAACAACCAGTTCGGCACGATCATCGCGATGACGCATATCCTGCTGCCGTTCATGATCCTGCCGATGTATTCGGTGATGCAGACCATCCCGCAGTCTTATACCCGTGCTGCCAAATCCATGGGGGCGACCAACTGGACCACCTTTTGGCGCATCTATTTCCCGCAATCCATTCCGGGTATCGGCGCGGGATCGATCCTCGTGTTCATTCTGGCGATCGGCTACTACATCACGCCCGAGATCGTGGGCGGCACCAAGGGTGTCTTCATCTCGAACCGGATCGCCTATCACATCTCATCCTCATTGAACTGGGGACTGGCCGCGGCATTGGGGACGATCCTTCTGGGTGTCGTGCTGTTGCTCTACTGGGTCTACGACAAGATCGTGGGCATCGATAACGTGAAACTGGGATAATCGACATGGCCGCACTTACTCCGATATCCCGCAAACCCCTTTCCATGGTCCTGCCCAGCGTCGCGCTCGCGGGCGCCTTCGCCGGTGTCTTTGTCGGCGCGGGCAACGGCTCGGTCTTTCTCGGCATCATCGGCGGCGCCGTCCTGATCGCGGCCCTCGCCTGGGTCTACATCACGGTACTGAAGAACGAGAAACTGGCCCGCTGGATCAACATTCTGGGCTTCGGCATCGTCGGCTTCCTGATGTCCGGCCCGATGGGCGGCGTTCTTGGCCTGCTGGGCGGGTGGTTCTTTGCCTGGTTCACATACTGGCTGTATGAGGGCCGCTATCGCCGCAAGCTTCTGCCCTATCTGACCGCCAAACAGGTGTTCTATCACTATCTGTTCCGGGTGATCTGCGGCGCGATCTTTGTCTTCCTGATCACCCCGATCCTCGTGGTGCTGCCCCTGTCGTTCAATGCGCAGGATTTCTTTACCTTCACGCCCGAGATGCTGCGGCTTGACCCCGAAGGCTATTCGCTGAAGCACTACCGCGATTTCTTCACCAACAATGAATGGCAGCGCAGCTTCAAGAACTCGCTGATCATCGCGCCGATTGCGACAATCATCTCGGTCTCGCTGGGCACGCTGGCGGCCATCGGCCTCAGCCAGAGCCACGTTCCAGGCCGCCGTGCCATCATGGGCATCTTGATCTCGCCCATGATCGTGCCACTGATCATCTCGGCCACCGGCATGTTCTTCTTCTACAGCGATATCGGTCGCTTCATGGAAGGCACGCTGGGCATGAACAAGAACTTCGTGGGCTATGTAAAAGTCATCCTCGCGCACGCCGTTCTGGGCATCCCCTTCGTCATCATCACCGTGACCGCTACTCTGGTCGGTTTCGACCGCTCGCTGACGCGGGCGGCGGCGAATATGGGCGCGGGTCCGGTGCGGACGTTCTTCAAGATCCAGATGCCGCTGATCCTGCCGGGTGTGATCTCGGGTGGTTTGTTTGCCTTCATCACCTCGTTTGACGAAGTGGTTGTGGTGCTGTTCGTCGGTTCCGCCAGCCAGAAAACCCTGCCCTGGCAGATGTTCACCGGCCTGCGCGAACAGATCAGCCCGACCATTCTGGCGGTGGCAACGATCCTTGTTGTGATCTCCATCGCATTGCTGACCACAGTCGAATTGCTGCGCCGCCGGTCAGAGCGTCTGCGGGGCCTTTCCCCCGCTTGACGCAAGCGCAGGTCTGATTTAACGATTCACCCGTTCACCCCAGCCGCGATGGCGTCGCGGCATCATCGGGGGTGATCGGCTCTCGGACCCCGAGACCGCCTGTCCTGAACGCCGGGACAAGTGGCCGGGTATTGCCGCCCGGCATAGATGAGAGACCTGTTATGACAGACACAAAACGCCCCGAATTCTTCACCTGCCACAATGGCGACAAAGCACCCCTGCCGTTCAGCAAGGGCGAATACGACCGCCGCCTTGGCGCCCTGCGCGCCATCATGGCCACGCATGACATTCCCGCCGTCCTGCTGACCTCAATGCAGAACATCGCTTATTATTCTGGCTTTCTGTACTGCTCCTTTGGCCGCCCTTACGGCTGTGTGGTGACGCAGGACGCCTGCACCACCGTTTCGGCCAATATTGACGCGGGCCAGCCCTGGCGTCGTTCGGTTGAGGACAACGTCATCTATACCGACTGGAAGCGTGACAATTACTGGCGCGCTGTGGCCAGCCTGATCGGTGATGCCAAACGGATCGGGATTGAAGGCGACCACATGACACTAGCGGCGCGCAACACGGCGCTGGACATGCTGGGCGGACCAGAGCTGATCGATATCGCACCTGACACGATGTTCGCCCGCATGGTGAAATCCGCGGAAGAGATCGCGCTGATCAAAGGCGGCGCGCGTACCGCTGATATCGGCGGGGCCGCCATCCACGCCGCCATCCGCGAAGGCGCAACCGAGATCGAGATCGCAATGGCCGGACGCGACGCGATGGAAGCGGAAATCGCCCGCGCCTACCCGGATGCCGAATATCGTGACACCTGGGTCTGGTTCCAGTCCGGCCTCAACACCGACGGCGCGCATAACCCGGTGACCAAACGCGCGTTGCAAAAGGGCGATATCCTGTCGCTGAACACCTTCCCGATGATCTCGGGCTATTACACCGCGCTGGAACGCACCCTGTTTCTGGGCGAGCCGGATGCCGACAGCCTGCGCCTGTGGCAGGCCAACGTCGCCGCGCATGAGCTGGGCCTGAGCCTGATCAAGCCGGGTGCCACCTGTTCAGGCATCACCGCCGAGATCAACCGCTTCTTCGCCGATGAAGGCCTGCTGCAGTACCGCTCGTTCGGGTACGGCCATTCCTTCGGCATCCTAAGCCACTATTACGGGCGCGAAGCGGGCCTCGAATTGCGCGAAGATATCGACACGGTGCTGGAGCCCGGCATGGTGGTCTCGATCGAGCCGATGCTGTGGATCCCCGAAGGCCAGCCCGGCGCAGGTGGCTATCGTGAGCACGACATCCTTGTGGTTGGCGACGACGGCGCCGAAAACATTACCGGCTTCCCCTACGGACCGGGCCACAACATCATCGGTGCGTAGAAACCGGGTGGGAACAAAACCGGCCCTCCACCGTAAATAACGCAAGTGAGCAACAACAAAGCTCGGAGCGCATTGTCCGCTCCGAGTCCAAATAAGACACTGGTGCTGGCGCGCTGAAGAATATTTCGGAACCTATTCTTGCGTTCTGTCGTCTTGCGATTTTATGGCAAAATGGCGAAGTCGAATGAACACCGAACGGACGGCGATAAATATGTA
>JAUHYC010000052.1 GCA_030426685.1 Alphaproteobacteria bacterium | reverse complement strand
TTGTTCACCAAACGACAAATCGCACCACCCGTCGGATAATAAACCCCCGTAACTCCACCCGTCCCAATCGTGATAAACTCCTCCGCATACGCAGATGGCGCAATAATCACCGCCGCAATCACGGCAATTGAAGATTTCCTGAACACTTTGACACTCCTGTTGTCAGTCTTTTTGATGCTTGTGAGAATGGCTGATCTGCCCCAATACGCCCGCAAAAGGCGTGCTTGGAATCAGTCATTCAGATGCGAAAGAGGAAAGCGAAACCAAACAACTCGTGTCTATACGGTAGATTACGTATAGATTTGGGCGCAAAGTGACGGGCACCACAAAACCGGCCCACTTAGAACGCCGTTTGGACTGAAGATTGGACACCACAGCGCAACAGGAATTTCGCCGGGATCAGGCAGAGCCCGCCCGCAGGCGCAAGTCGCTGCGCGCCACGCTGGCCCTGTGTCTGGGAGGGCTGCAATTCGTCGCGATCCTGTCGGTCACATTGTCGAGTTTTGTCAGCTCGGAAAACGCACTGTTGCGGCAATCGCGCAATTCGCTGAACGAGGTCAGCGTTAATGTCATCAGTCAGGTCAAAAGCTTTCTGAACCCGGCGCGGCAGGCGCTGGATGCAACGCGACGGCTGGCGGAAAACGATGTGCTGGACATCAACGACACGGCGGCCCTCGAAAGCCATTTCTTCCAGCAATTGCAGGTGGCGCCGCAATTGGCCGGAATCTATCTGGCCGACGACACTGGGCGCTTCGTCTATGTCATGCGTTCGGAGGAACCCGGGCGCTATCGAACCAAGGTCATTCCTCCTTTCCCGTTCGGCAGCACCGAACACCCGGCTGATTACCAGTGGCGTAACGACCGGTTCACGTTGCTGGAAACGTCCGACACGCTGACCGACACATATGAGGCCCGTAGCCGCCCGTGGTTCAGAATGGTGACCGAGGCGAAGGCACCGATCTGGACGCAGCCCTATATCTTCTACACCACCCGCCAACCGGGCATCACCTATGGCGTGCCGGTTCTGGATGAGGCTGGCGGGATAAGGGCCATTCTGGGCGTTGATATTCAGATTGACGCTTTGTCCGGGTTCCTGCTCGATATCTGGTCAGAGCGGCGCGGGGCGGCGCTGGTGCTGAACGAGGATGGAGCCGTTCTGGCCCATCCGACGCTGGTTTTGATCCAGCAAGGCGCTGATTTTGACAATCTGGAACTGCCTCGTGTGAACGAGATCGACGACCCGCTGGCACGAAAAGCCTTTGGCACGGGATCGCAGACCGGCATGGCCGGGGTCGCGGGTCCCGTCCACACGGATTTCGAGCTCAACGGGCAGGATTACGTTGCCATGCTGATCGAGGTTTCCGAACCCGGTTTGCGATGGCTGATCGGCCTCTATGCCGCTGAGGACAATTTTATCGGTGAAATCAAGAAAAGCCGGGTGCAGGGCATCTGGATCGCGTTTTCCATCGCCATCCTGACAGGGGCCATCGGTCTGGCACTGGCCGACCGTATCTATGCCCCGGTGCGCAGCTTTGCCAGCCAGACGCGGCGCGTCTCGAGCGGTGAGATCACGCCCGAGGAAGGGCTGCGCAGCCCCTATCGTGAACTGGAAGATACCGGTGCCGCGCTGGCGCAGGAGGTTCGGCAACGGCAGCGGTTTGAAACCGCCTATGGCCGCACGTTCGATCTGGCGTCACGCGGAATGGCGCAGATCGCGCCGGATACCGGCCGGTTTTTGCGGGTCAACGAACAGCTTTGCGACATCATGGGCTACCCTCCGGATGCGCTGGAAAAGATGACGCTGGCGGAAACGCTTCCCGAGGACGGCCAGCAGATCGCCGTGAAATTCCGCGAAACGCTGTTGCAGGATTCCGAGTTCATCGCCGAAAACCAGTTCATCCGCCGGGACGGGTCGACCATCTGGCTGCGGGTCAACGCGATCCTGATCCGCGATGAAAACGGCGTGCCCGATCATGCGGTTGCCATTATAGACGATGTCAGCGACAGGAAACAGGCCGAGGATGAGGCCAGCCGCCTCAGCCGTGACTTGTCTCACGTGGCGCGGGTGAATTTGATGGGCGAGATGGCCTCGGGGCTGGCACACGAACTGAACCAGCCGCTCAGCGCGATTTCCTATAATGTGGATGCGGCAAAGATCACGCTTGAGGAAATCGGCGATCCGGATCCTGAACTGACCCAGATCCTGTCCGATATCGACCGCCAATCGCGCCGTGCCGGTGACATCATCCGCGCCCTGCGCGATGTGGTGCGCAAGGATCGGGGCCGCCAGTCTCCGTTTGAATTGGGCGGTCTGATCCGGCAGACCGTCATTCTGATGGAGGCCGAAGCCAGAGAGCATGACATTACACTTGTTTATCATAAGTCCGACCTGCCTCTGGTCACCGGCAACCGGACACAGATTGCTCAGGTTCTGGTGAATCTACTGCGCAACGCCATCGACGCGCTGACCCGCGATCCGGGCGACGGCGGACAGATCACGATCTCCACCCAGGTCACCGAAGCGCAGGTCGAGGTTCGCGTCGCGGACAACGGGCCGGGTGTCAGCGATGACGTGACCCTGTTCAACACCTTCGACACCCAGAAATCCGACGGCATGGGGCTGGGCCTGTCGATTTGCCGAACCATCGTCAAGGCCAATGGCGGCACAATCTGGCATGAACCAACCGACGCCTCCGGTGCCTGCTTCTGTTTCACATTGCACCGCAGCGATCGACCGGAGGAGGATGCATGACTTCGGACCCGCTGACCGTATTCATTGTCGATGACGATGACGATGTGCGCATCGCCCTGTCCCGGTCTCTCAGCAAGCGCGGGATGCAAGTCGAGGGTTTCGGCGACGCGCAGGCGTTCCTGGATGGGGTCGGAGAAGACGCCAGAGGCTGCCTGATCCTGGATTATGGCATGCCCGGCATGGACGGGCTGGAGTTGCAGGATCATCTGGTCAGGCAAGACTCGACCCTTCCGATCATCTTTGTCTCGGGTCACGGAGGAATCCCCGAATCCGTGCGGGCCACCAAGGCCGGAGCCATCGATTTTCTGGAAAAGCCCTTTGATCTGAGCGTGCTGATTGAACGGATCGAGGCCGCCATGGACATCGGTTCGCAATTGCGCGCGGCGAAGGCGCATCGTCAGGAACTGGCCGAGAAGCGCAGCCTGCTGACCGAACGGGAAGAGCAGGTGCTGCAGCATATTCTGACCCATCCCGCCCGCACCTCAAGCAAAGAGATCGCCTCTGAGTTGGGCATCAGCCCGCGCACGGTTGAGATACATCGCGGCCGTATTCAGCAGAAGGTTGGGGTAAAGACCATGATCGAACTCTACGAATTGTTCGGACCGATGCAATGATAGCCAGCCTGATGATGTACAGCCGCCCGCAGCTTGACGGGGCGCATCGGCGATACTGGCAACTGATCCGGGACGCCCTGCACCGCGCCGGCATCGACAGCCCCGTACAGCTGTCACAGGA
Organism: Alphaproteobacteria bacterium; assembly: GCA_030426685.1. GTDB lineage: Bacteria > Pseudomonadota > Alphaproteobacteria > Rhodobacterales > Rhodobacteraceae > Ruegeria. The sequence continues at coordinate 20,269 of JAUHYC010000052.1, read as the reverse complement.
GGCCGACGAATTCTCGGTCTGGCAACACCCCGATCTGGTATTAAGCCAGACCTGCGGAATGCCGTATCGCCTGTGGCTGCATGACAAGGTTAATCTGGTCGGGACACCTGATTATGGCCTCGATGGCTGTCCGCCCGGTTATTACCGCAGTGCGCTGGTGGTCCGGGCCGATGATCCACGCAATGATCTGGCCGCATTTCGCAACGCGGTGTTTGCGTATAATCAGACCTTTTCGCAATCCGGTTACGCCGCCCCCTACTGGCATCTGAAACCACTTGGGTTCTGGTTTGACAATCACCTGCACACCGAAGGGCATGTTCGGTCTGCTCAGGCCGTCGCAGCAGGCCGCGCCGATATCGCAGCACTTGATGCAGTCTCGTGGCGACTGATGACCGAGCATGAGGAATTCGCATCGTCCCTGCGCGTACTGGACTGGACCGATCCCACACCCGGCCTGCCCTTGATCACCGCAAAAGGCAACGATGCAGATGCAATCTTTGCCGCGGTCAGATCGGCCATTGAACAGCTGGCGCCTTCGGACCGCTCAGCCCTTGGGCTGCGCGGGATTGTCCGGATTCCCAAAGAAAACTACACCGCAATTCCCAACCCGCCTGCGCAGCCCTGATAGCGATGGGATAGGGGCCGCACGAATGGCGGCCCCGACTAGTGTCAGTCGCTGATCGCGCCCTCTTCGTCGCGGCGCTGGTGCATCTTGGCCTTGACGCGCGCGCCCACGATCAGGGGCAGGACAAAGCCGATAATGGCTATCGCCCACAGCGCGATAGACAGCGGGCTGTCGATCAGGGTCCACCAGTTGCCGTTGTCGATGGTTACGGCGCGGCGCAGGTTATTTTCCATCGAGTTGCCCAGCAGCGTGCCAAGAATGATCGGGACCAAGGGCACGTCCAGCTTGCGCAGCACCCACCCCATGACACCAAAACCGATCATCACCAGCAGATCAAAGCTGGACCCCGAGATGCCGTAAATGCCCACAAAGCTGACCATCGCCACAATCGGCATCAGGATACGTGACGGCACCATCAGGACACGCGTGAACAGACCAACCATCGGGATATTCATCGCCAAAAGCATGAAATTCGCAATGAACAGCGCCGCGATCAGACCCCAGACCACATCAGGATTCTGCGTGAACAGCAGAGGCCCCGGTGTGATGTTCAAGGCGAGCAGAACCGCCAGCAGCACGGCCGTGGTCCCCGACCCCGGCACGCCCAGCGCCAGCATAGGCACCAGCGCTCCGCCTGCTGCCGCGTTGTTCCCGGCCTCGGGTGCGGCCACGCCACGCGGATCACCGGTGCCAAAGGTGTTTTCCTTGTCAACCAGCCGTTTCTCCATCGAATAGGAGATGAACGAGCCCAGCGACGCGCCCGCCCCCGGCAAAACGCCAGCAATGAACCCAAGGAACGACGTGCGCAGCATGGTCGGCGTGCACTTCCTGACCATCGACATAGGCGGATAGAGGCGACCGATATTCAGCTTGCGACCTTCGGCATCCGATCCTCCGTGGCGGTGTTCAAGGAAGATGAAGACCTCGGACAGGGCAAACAGGCCGACAATCGCGACAAGGAAGTCGAGCCCGTCATACAGATGCACCTCGCCAAAGGTGAAACGCGGGACACCGGTTTGGGTATCGACGCCAATCGTCGCCAATCCCAAACCCAGCGCGGCGGCAAAAGCCGATTTCGCCTGATTGGTCGAAGACACGCCGCCCAGCGTCATGAAGGCCAGCGCAAACAGGGCAAAGTACTCTGCCGGTCCGAACAGCAGCGCGATCTTCACCAATTGCGGTGCAAGGAAGATCAGGCCCCAAGTGGCCAGAAATGCGCCCACGAACGAGGCGATACCTGACAGCGACAGCGCCTCACCTGCAAACCCCTTCTTCGCCATGGGATGCCCGTCGAGACAGGTCATCATGGCCGGTTCATCTCCGGGTATGTTCAGCAGAATCGAAGATATTCGACCGCCGTACATCGCCCCGTAATAGACACTGGTCAGCAGGATCAGTGAGGGCGTCGCCCCCAAACCCAGCGTGAAGGCCAGCGGGATCAGGATGGCGACGCCATTGGACGGGCCAAGACCAGGCAGCGCACCCATGATCGTACCCAGAAAACAGCCCAGCAGGGCCAGCATCAGGTTCTGCCATGTCAACGCGATGGCGAAGCCGTCGGCAAGGGATGCAAAAGTTTCCATGATCCCCTCCTCAGAAACCCAATGGCCCGCGGGCCAGCGAAAGACCCAGAACCAGATGGAAGATGACGTAGATGCCCAAGGATGTGCCGACACCCACGATGACGCTTTCGATCGGGCCAGAGCCCAGCCGCCAGGCCAGATAGGCAGCGGCGAATGCGGTTGCGATGACGAAGCCCGCGATCGGCAGGAACTCGGCGTAGAGGATCATGACGACCACAGCGGCGCCAACCTCGACCAGACGGCCCAGTGCGGGCCATTCGGGTTCAGCGTCCGGGCGGATGGCAATCACGATGCTGGACAGGCCCAGTATGGCGGCAATGATCAGCGGAAAAGCTTTGGGTCCAACGGCATCGGACAGAAAGCTCTCTTCGATCGCCAGTGCGGAAAAGGCAAATCCGATGGCGAGTAGCAGTCCGACGACCCCGAAAATGCGGTCACTCATCGGTGTCTCCTATTGTTCGGGTAAGTATGTTGATCCGGGCGCAGACAATTGCGGCGCCCGGATACCTGCGAGTGGCTTTCTTATTTTATGATACCGATCTCTTTCGAGATGGTTTGAATCTGCCCGACAGATTCAGCCACGAAGTTCTGGAAATCCGCACCCTGCAGATCCAGCGGGGCCAGACCGTTGGCGGCCATGACCTCTTTCCACTCGTCCGACGCGTACAGATCACCGATCTTGCCGACCCAATCACCATAGGCTTCGTCGGTCATGCCGCCGGGGGCATAAAATCCGCGCCAGTTGGCGCCAATCGCATCGACGCCCTGTTCCTTGGCTGTCGGGAAATCGGCGAATTCACCGGGCAGGCGCTCAGGCGCCAGAACCGCAATCACTTTGATATCGCCTGAGTCGACAAAGCCTTTGGCTTCCGAGATGTCGCCGGTAAACGCCTGAACCGAGCCAGCCAGCAGCTGGGTCACCGCTTCACCACCGCCATCAAAGGCGATGTATTTGACTGAACGCACATCTTCAATGCCATACGCATTGGCCGCGATCAGAACCTTCAGGTGGTCCCATCCGCCCACCGCAGACCCGCCTGCAACCGAAACCGAAGCCGGATCGGCTTTGATCTGATCCAGCAGTTCGGGCAGTGTGTTGACCGGGCTGTCTGCGGCGACAGCAACGACGCCATAATCCGCTCCAATCGCAGCCAGCCAGCGGACCTGATCCATGGTGTTGCCGGGATAGGCACCCTGCGCCAGACGGGTTGCAGTCGCGGCGCTGGCGGCAACGATCAGCTCGTTATCTTCACCGCGCTTGTTCACCACTTCGGCAAAAGCCACGCCACCGCCGCCCCCGGCGAGGTTCACCACCTGCATGGTCTGGTCGATCAGGCCCAAATCCTGCAACGACTTCCCCACCTGACGGCAGGTGAAATCCCAACCGCCGCCGGGATTGGCGGGGGCAATACATTCTTGCGCACTTGCGGCAACGCCGGACAGGGCGAACATGGCGGCGGCAACGGCGCCGCTGGTTCCAAACAGTTTCATTCGGTTCTCCTCCTAAGGTCTTTCTGGGCTGCGTTTTGCACAGCCAAAACCGGTGCCTGCACCGGGCCGGATTGCGGCCTTTCCTTGCAGGTTGGATGTCTTTACCGAATAATGCTGTCACGAACCTGTCACACCCGAAGGACAGGAGTTCCCGGGGGGATCATGCGCGTATTGATGATCGAAGATGCCGAGGATCTGGCCGAGGGCGTTGTGGCCCATCTGGCACGTTCTGGCGTGGTCTGCGATCTGGCCACTACAGTGGAATCCGCCCATGATTTCCGGGCGGTGCAAAGCTATGACGCGATGTTGCTGGACATCAATTTACCCGATGGGTCGGGGCTGAATTTCCTTGGCAGAATCCGCGCAGCCGGAGACCGGACGCCGGTTCTGATGCTGACCGCCCTCACCTCGGTCGAGGATCGTGTCGCCGCGCTGGACAAAGGGGCCGACGATTATCTGGGCAAACCCTTCGACCAGCGTGAGCTTGAGGCCCGCCTGCGCGCTCTGGTCCGCCGCGATGCGGACCGCAAGAGCGAACAGATCACGCTGGGCCCGCTGATCTACGCCCCCAAGGATCGCAGCGCCACGCTGAACGGCAAACGCCTGAGCCTGACTGCGCGCGAAGCCGCCGTGCTGGACGAGCTGATCCGTCATGAAGGGCAGTATATGTCGAAAACGCGCCTCTATGACTCGCTCTACGGGTTTGAAGATGCGGATGTCGGTGAAAACGCGATCGAGCTTTATATTGCCCGGCTGCGCAAGAAATTCACCGGCAGCGCCGTCAGTATCACCACCCAGCGCGGGGTTGGATATCGGATCGGATTGGATGGCTAGGCTGCACCTACCCCACAGCCTGACGGCCCGCGTCCTCAGCGCGGTTGTTCTGATCCTGATCCTGGGCGGTCTGCTGGTGGCCCTGTCGATCTGGGCCAACGGGCGGCTGGCCGCGCGCGAGGCCTATGACAGGCTGTTGCTGGGCGCCGCCAGCGATATTGCGGAATCCGTGCGTATTCAGGATGGCGCGCCGGTGGTCGACCTGCCGGTTTCGGCTTTTCAACTGCTGGCGCAAGCACCCGAAGATCGTATCTATTACGCTGTTCAGGTTCCGAATGGCCCATTCATTACCGGGTTGGACCGCGACACTCTTGTTGACGTGCCGGACAGTATCGGACCTGCGCCACTCTATTTCGCCGCTGATCTGAACGGAGAACCCGCCCGCTTCGTGCGCATCGCGCGCCTGTTTGCCGAACGCGACTTTTCGGGCGAGGTCGAGGTGCTCGTGGGGCAGACCCTGCGCGCCCGTCGGGCGATGACGGCAGGGCTGATGCGGGATGCGCTGTTGCCGATGGCGGTTGCCGGGATACTCCTGCTGATCATGTCGTGGTTCGTCACCCGCTCCGCGCTGCGCCCGCTCGAGGCGCTGTCTGACGATCTAATCGGACGCGACCCTTATGACCTGACACCAATGCCCAGCGCCGGTCTGCCACGTGAATTGCAGGTGATGCTGGGGGCGATGAACCGGTTCATGGGGCGGTTGGATCGACAGGTAGACACGATGCGCAATCTGATTGCCGACACCGCACACCAGTTGCGCACCCCCGTGGCGGCCATCCGGGTACAGGCTGAAATCGCACAGGATGATCCCGACGCGCCCGCCCGCAAGCGGGCGCTGGACCGATTGCTGAGTCGCACCCGGTCGCTGGGCACGCTGCTGGATCAGCTTCTGTCGCGCGCAATGGTGATCCACCGAATCGACAGTGCGCCCCGCGTGGCCGTCGATCTGCGAGAGGTTGCGCTGGAAATTTTGGAACAGCGCGACCATGAATTGATCGCTCCAGGTGTCGAGGTACGGCTTGAGATAGGCGAGGATCCCGTACTGGTGCAGGCGGATGCCTTTTCGATCGGTGAGGCCGCCAAGAACCTGCTGGGCAACGCCCTGCGTCACGGTCAGCCGCCGGTCAGTATCGGGGCCGAGCGCGCAGGCAACCGTGCAATCCTGTGGGTCCGCGATTGCGGCCCCGGACCCGCATCGAACATATCCAATCAGTTGGGCGACCGTTTCAACCGCACCGCCGGATCGGGTGAGGACAGCACCGGGCTCGGCCTGTCCATCGTGAAATCCACTGCCGAGGCTTTTGACGGCAAGGTCGAAATGACTAGCGACGCCGACGGCTTTCGCGCCGCCCTCAGTTTTCCAGTCGCATCCAAAGGAAACCGCCCATGATCCGGCTGTTGTTTGCCTTTCTTCTTCTTGCCGCCACCTCGGCGCGCGCACAGGAGGACACTGCGCAGTTTGGGCTGGGGGCCGAACGGATGCTTGTCCGCTCGACCACGGATATCGCCATCATCCGCCCGGTACTGGAGCGCTTTGCCACTCAGAACCCCGATTTGGCCATTATCTACGAACAATGGGGCTCGAACGCCTTGTTTCAGCACAGCCGCACGGCCTGCAAAACCGGAGAGGGCGCAGCGGATGCGGTATTCTCCTCGGCCATTCAACAAATGGTCTGGCTGGTGAATTCTGCCTGCGCCTATCGCTACAGCTCAGCCGAAACGCAGGCACTGCCGGCGGCGCGGCGCTGGCGGGATGAGCTGTGGGGTATCACCACCGAGCCCGCGGTCATCGTCTACAACAAGGATCGCCTGCAGGATGAGGATGTACCCCGCGATCGCTTTGCCCTGTTGGATGCGATGCGCACCCGGCCCGATCTGCTGCGAGGACGGGTTGCCACCTATGACATCGGCGCATCGGGCCTTGGTTATCTGTTTGCCTATGGCGACAGTCTCGAGGCGACCACCTTTGGCTCTCTGATCGAAGGGTTTGCCCGCATTGATGCGGTGGCCACCTGCTGTTCGGCGCGGATTATCGACGAGGTGGCGCAGGGGCGGTTTCTGATCGCCTATAATGTGCTGGGCTCTTACGTGGCCAGCGCCAACGCCCCCGGCGTGGGAGTGATCCTGCCCGAAGATTACACTCTGGTCCTGTCGCGCGCCTATATGATCCCGCAACAGGCGCAGAACAAACGAGCCGCAACCCTGTTGCTGGATTTCCTGCTTTCTGCGGAGGCGCAGAAACTGCTTGTGGATGTGGGGCTTGTCGCCCGGCTGGACGAGGCAGAAACCGGTCTGACCCCAAGCGCCCGACGCTTTATCCCGCTGTCCCCGGCGCTGTTGGTGGCGCTCGATCAGAACCGGCGCGCCGGGCTGTTCAAGCTGTGGAATGAGGCCTTCAATATCGAAACCGCGCGCTAGTGCGCGTTGTGTTTGGTCCAAATCCAGATTGGTCTAGGTCTGCCGCGCCACCGCTTCCGTCACGGGTTCAACTTCGGCTTCTGCTTCGGCTTCGATCACGTCGTCCTCGACCGGGTCTTGCGGGTCTTGCACCTCATCAGGCTCTTCCGTCTCTTCAGGCTCGGACTGGTCTTTCAGCGCACCGACGATCAATGGCAGCATATGCACACCCGTTGCGCTTGCAATCTCGGGCGTTTGCGGGGTTTGCCAGCTGAGCGTATCGAAGCTGTGGCAGTTTTGGCAAACCGGACCCCATTCAGGTTGAATGTCATGGCAATTGTCGCAAACCCACTGCGGCCCGCGTGGAGCATTCAGCGCCTTGGCCAGCCAGCCCTGCACCACTGGGTCCGAGGCACCCTCACCCCGCTCGATGGCGGCCATCAGGGTGTACGCCCGCGCATCCCCCTGCTTTTCGACCACATCGCCCAATGCACGACGGGCTTCGGGAAAGTCCTCGGCCACGATGTTCAGCTCTGCCAGAATCAGGCGGGTTTCCATGTTCTCCGGATGGATGCGGGTCAGCGCCGTAAAGCGTTTGACCCGCTGCTCTGCGGTTTCATCGGGCGCAATTTCGGCAAAGACATGGGCCAGATCCGGATGGGGCTGTACCTCCCACGCTTTTTTCAGAATCTTGGTTGCGGCACGTGCCTTACCCTTGGCAATATAGGCCCGTGCGGCCATCGCGGCGGCAGGCACCAGATCGGGTGACAGGCGATTGGCCTCAATGGCGTGCTCCTGCTGTTCGACCGTTTTGGTGTCATCCAGAATTTCTTTGGCCTCGGACAAGGCAAGAACCGCATCGCGCCGCTTGAACACATCACGCGGCAGATGCCCCGCCTTCAGTTTAGAGGTCAGCGTCGACCGCGCCCCGGCCCAATCATGCGCCTTGGTCTGTAGGTTCAGCAGAACATCCTGCGTTTCTTCGTGACGTGGTTTCAACGCCAGGGCTTTCTCGGCCAGTTTGCGGGCGGTTTCGTCATCCCCCTCTGCCAGTTTCTGCTTCATGATCCCGCGCACGCCAACAAATCGGGTGGCGTTGTTGGTGACCAGTTTCTTGTAGGTCTCGGACGCTTTCTTGGTGTCGCCAGTCATTTCGGCGGCCTGCGCCACCAGCAAATTGGTCAGTTCCGGCTTGTTCAGCAGCTTCTCGGCCTTGTGGGCCTTCGTCATCGCCACGCGCCCCTCACCCGAGGCCAGCGCCATCAGACCATCTGCCAATGCCTGATAACCGCGCTTTTCCCGGCTGCGGTCGAAATAGCGCGAAAGGGCGGTTTCATCCCCGTTGAGGAATTTCAGCGTCGCAACAAGTAGCGTCAGCAGCTTGAAGAACAGCCAGACCGCCAGCACCAGCACCCCCAGCGCGATCACCGATTGAAGCGGTCCCAGCGTGTATTCTGTACCCGCAACGGTGATCTGCACACCGCCCGAGGTTTCCATCAGGTACCCGGCACCAATGGCCAGCAGACCGATAATCGCAACAAAAACAAGGATCTTAAACAATGACCACAGCATGGCAGGTCCTTCAGTTCGAGTTCAGGCTTGAAGCAAGCGTATTTGCGGCCTCAACGGCAGAGACCCGCGTTTGTGCCGCCTGCTCCCAATCGGCCAGCGCGGTCTGTGCCGCTTCGGGTAGAGATTTCAGCTCGCTCAGCGCCTTTGAGACATCACCATCCGCCAGTGCTGCCTGCGCCCGTGACAGAACCGCATCCGGGTCGTCCCCCTCCTGCGGTGTCACCGAGCGGGCGCCGGTCTGACGCTGAAGGAAAGCAACCAGGCCGGTGCCTTTGTCTGCCTCACGCGCATCGGCCAGAGCTGTGCGGGCCGCCGGAGCGAATGAGGCACGCAGAGCCGAGAGTGTTTCAACCCCCTTTTCCGCAGGCGTGGTCAGAGCATCGGGCACATCAACGCCACCGGCCTTTAGTTCGGCCACCAGTTCCTCAAAGGGCTGGCCCGCATCCAATTGACCATGCAGGCGCGACAAAAGCGCGGCATTGGTTGCGGCGCGCGCGTCGGCTGAGGCCTTTGCTTCAAGCGCCTGTGCATCAGCCACCATCTTCTCGACCACGCTGCGCTGCGCGGCCAGCGAGTCTTGCAACTTTTTCAGCTCTGCCTCAAAGGCGGCCATCGCCTCGGGCGAAACATTCGCCTGGATTGACTGTTTCTCAAGTGTTGAGATCCGCTCAGCAAGTGGCCCAACCTGACCGGCGAGGGTATCGACACTGGATTTCGTCGCGCTCAGGTCGCTTTCCAACGGGGAAATCTTGTCGGACAGGGCCTTCATCTGGTCCGACAGGCCCGACATATCCGGGCTATCGTTCAGGGATTTCGTCAGTTTCTCAATCTGCTCGGACTGATCCGCCAGTTTAGCTTCGAGTGTGGCCAGAGCCTCAGAGTTATCCGGGTTCGTAGGTATCAATCCTCCGTTACCCACCACAAACCCGATCCCTGCCGCAACCACGCCGCCGATCAGCGCGGGCACGAACCCGCTGCGTTTCTCAACTGTGCGTTCGATGATCTTTTCTTCTGATGCCACAGTGGTGGCTTCGGCTTCGGCTTCGGCTTCGGCTTCGGCTTCGGCTTCGGCTTCGGCTTCGGCTTCGGCTTCGGCTTCGGCTTCGGCTTCGGCTTCGGCTTCGGCTTCGGCTTCGGCTTCGGCTTCGGCTTCGGAAATTACGCTATCTGCCGGTTCCGGTTGGTCAACAGATTTTTCGTGCGATGGGGAATCGCTTTCGACCTCAACCGCATCGACGACATCATCGGCCTTGGAGTCTTCAACCGGTTCCTGATCGGGTTTCTTCTTATCAGCCACCGTCCTAATCCCTTATCGATTCCAAAAACACATGAACAACAGACTTGTCCAAGTTAATCCGCACCCGGCGCACCCTCAACCCGCAAGGCGTATTTCGCAAGTTTTTTAACGGCTTTCTGCATTTTGTCCGGCGTCGGCTCGCGGGCGATTGTCAGCTGTTCGAACCCCAAGGGTTTAAGGGGTTCCGCCGTCGCCTCGCTTATCGCTGCCAGATACAACGGGGCAGACCCGGTCCAGATGTTGGCAAAATGTCGCGCCGAGCGGGGTGAAAAAAGCGGAACTATGACTGGTTTTTCCCCCTCTGACACCAGTGACGCCTCATCGCTCAGCGGTAACAGATGTTGCTGGTAGATCGGTTGCTCGCGCGTGGTCAGACCCGATCCGGTCAAGCGCTCGGCAATGCTGCCACGGCTGTGCTCTCCACGCAGATGCAAGAGCGGGCTTTGCGGTCTGAGCTTCAGCAAGCTGGCCATCAGCCCTTCGGCTGTCGCGCCTGCCATCTGCGCATCCCAACCAGCGGTTTTTGCGGTTTCTGTGGTCACTGGCCCCACGCAATAGGCGGGCAGGTTCCGGTCCACATCCAACGCAGCCGCAGCAGTGACGCCATTGGCCGAGGTGAAGATTAGCCCTGCGATCCCTTTGGTGTCGACCGGGGCAGTCAACCGCCTGATCTCCAGAAGTGGCGAATAGAGCACCGTGACCCCTGACCTGGTATGGGTCGGCAATTGCGCAACAAACCTGTCCGAGGCGGCGCGAGGGCGGGTCATCAACAAATACAACGGTCGGCGCCTTCGGCCTTGGGATTGTTTGCATCCGCACGGGGTGATACCCCGCTTGGCAATCATGATGCAACGGATCAGGCCCATGGTGCAAACACTTACCGTTCTCGGACTGGAAAGCAGCTGTGACGATACGGCTGCTGCCGTCGTGCGCCAGCGCAAGGGGACGCGGGCCGACATCCTGTCTTCGATCGTGCATGGCCAGACCGACCTGCACAGCGCATATGGGGGCGTTGTGCCCGAAATCGCTGCGCGGGCGCATGCCGAAAAGCTGGATATCTGCGTCAAACAGGCTCTAACTCAGGCGAATATTACGCTCGGCGATCTGGACGCTATCGCCGTGACGGCCGGACCCGGCCTGATCGGCGGGGTCATGTCCGGTGTTATGTGTGCCAAGGGGCTGAGCGCCGCAACCGGCCTGCCGCTTGTCGGGGTGAACCATCTGGCGGGCCACGCCCTCACCCCTCGGCTGACCGATGGAATCGCGTTTCCGTACCTCATGCTGCTGGTGTCGGGTGGTCATTGCCAATACCTGATCGCCCACGGCCCCGAGCGTTTTACGCGCTTGGGCGGAACCATAGACGATGCCCCCGGCGAAGCCTTCGACAAAACCGCGCGCTTGCTTGGCCTGCCCCAACCCGGCGGTCCCTCGGTCGAGGTCGAGGCGAGGACGGGTGATCCAAAGCGGTTCCGGTTTCCCCGACCGCTGCTGGACCGTCCGGGATGTGATCTGTCTTTCTCGGGCCTTAAAACCGCACTGATGCGGATGCGCGATCAGATCGTAGGCGAAAAAGGTGGCCTGACCCGTCAGGACCGCGCCGACCTGTGCGCCGGGTTTCAACAGGCCATCGTGGACACTCTGGCCGAGAAATCCCGCCGGGCGATCGCATTGTATCTTGAACACGCGCCGCAAGAACCAGTTATCGCAGTTGCGGGCGGGGTCGCGGCAAATACCGCAATCCGCTCTGCATTAGAGACTGTATCACACGGTATGGGCACCCGTTTCACCGCCCCTCCGCTGGCTTTGTGCACGGATAACGCCGCAATGATTGCCTATGCCGGGATCGAACGGTTTCAAACCGGTGCGCTCGACGGGCTGGACCTGACAGCCCGCCCCCGATGGCCGCTGGATCAATCCAGCCCTGCGATGCTGGGAAGCGGCAAGAAAGGGGCCAAGGCATGAGCGTTTCGGTGCTGGGAGCGGGTGCCTTTGGCACCGCGCTGGCGATCTCTCTGGCCGGAAACAATCCGGTCACGCTTTGGGCTCGGAATGCAGATCAGGCCCGAACGATGGCGACAAGCCGCGAGAATAGCAGCCGTCTGCCCGGTGTGACCCTGCCGGACGCAATCAACGTGACGCCCGAATTGGCAATGGCGGTGCGAAATGACGTGCTGCTGCTGGCGGTTCCGATGCAAAACCTGCGCGCGACATTGCGGCTCCACGCTGACGTGCTGGCAGGAAAAACGCTTGTCGCCTGTTGTAAGGGGATCGAGTTATCTTCGGGGCTAGGCCCGATTTCGGTGATCACCCAGACGATCCCAGATGCGCACCCGGCCCTGTTGACAGGGCCCAGCTTTGCCGATGACATCGCACGGGGCCTGCCCACCGCGCTGACGCTGGCCTGCACCGACGCCACATTGGGCGAGGACCTCCAAAAGGAGCTGACGACCGCCAATCTGCGCCTGTATCGCACCACCGATACGATTGGGGCTGAACTGGGCGGTGCGCTGAAGAACGTAATGGCGATCGGCTGTGGCGCCGCGATTGGCGCCGGGCTGGGTGACAGCGCCCGCGCCGCTTTGATCACCCGTGGATTTGCTGAGATGCAGCGCTTTGCCGTTTTGCGTGGCGCGCGCCCCGATACGCTGATGGGCTTATCGGGGCTGGGTGATCTGGTGTTGACCTGCTCGTCCGAATTGTCGCGAAATTACCGTTTTGGCCTGTCTTTGGGTCTGAATCAGCCGTTCGATCGCACCACTACCGTCGAAGGGGTCGCCACCGCGCGCGCAATGTCCGATATTGCTTTGTCAGAGGGGCTGGACATGCCGATCAGCGTGACGGTGGCGAAACTCAGCAGCGGTGACTACAGTGTGACTGACGCGATTCAGGCCCTGCTGGGTCGCCCGCTCAAGGAGGAATAAATGCTGATCGCCCTGATCGCCCGAGACAAACCCGGTGCGCTGCAAACCCGTTTGGACAACCGCGCGGCCCATCTGGCCTATATCGAGGAAACCGGCGTCGTGTCACAGGCCGGTCCGCTGCTGGAAGACGAGGCCATGATCGGGTCGCTAATCATTCTCGAGGTCGAAGACATGGCCGCCGCCCAAGACTGGGCACGCAATGATCCTTACGCGCTGGCCGGGCTGTTTGCCTCGGTCGAGTTGATCCCCTGGAAACGGGTGATCGGCTGATGGCATATTGGCTGTTCAAATCCGAACCCTCCACCTGGAGCTGGGATCAGCAGGTCGCCAGGGGCGACGCGGGCGAAGAGTGGGATGGCGTGCGCAATTATCAGGCGCGCAACTTCATGCGGCAGATGCAGATTGGCGATCGCGGGTTCTTTTATCATTCCCAGAAGGACAAGGCGATTGTCGGCATTGTCGAAGTCTGCGCCGAAGCGCATCCCGACAGCACCACCGATGACGAACGCTGGGAATGCGTGGATATCAAGGCGGTACGGCCTTTCACGACCCCGGTCACACTGGATCAAATCAAGACGGATGAGCGGTTGGGCGAAATGGTGCTGGTCAAGAACTCTCGCCTATCGGTGCAACCGGTCAGCGATGCTGAATGGGCGGCGATCTGCGGAATGGGACAGACGCAGCCGGATTAGGTCGCAAAACTGAAAAGGGAAGGCCCTGACAGTGCAGAACCTTCCCTACCCCACGTGCTCCCAACTCACCACACGCGTATAGAATTTGATGGTTCTGACCGTCCTGGTCACAGCCTGACCTTAGCCGGTATTCCGCGATAGATTCAAACACCAAGTCTCTAAAGTCTGTCTCAAATGCAAAACGCCCGCCGGGTACTGACGGGCGTTAATGATCCGATGCCTTGCTCAGCTATAGACGGATTCTTTGCCGAAATGCTTGGTCAGCATATAATAAACCACGGCACGGTATTTGTTTCGCTCGGACATGCCATAGGTCTCCATGGCTTTGTTGATCGCCTCCATCAATTCGGGACCATCCGACAGACCCAGCTTTTTGATCAGGAAGTTGTTCTTGACCGTCTCAAGCTCGCCTTCCTGGCTGGCCGCTACGGTCGAAGCATCGGCGTCATAGATGGCGGGGCCACAGCCAATCGTGACTTTGGTCAGCAGGTCCATATCTGCGTCCATGCCACATTTGCTTTTCAGATCTTCCGCATATTTGGCGATCAGTTCGTCGCGTTTTCCCATTGGTGTCTCCTGGTTTATCTTTGGTTTCCCCATACATGCAGCACGGTAGCGGCACTGGTTGTTTGTACAAAGGGAAAAATCCTTAGGTTTCCCCCTAGGCTGATACCCGCAGAGCTTGGGAATTGATTTTCAGAAGATTTCTATTTAACATTTTTGTTAATTATAGAATCCCGGAGGTCGCCATGCCCATCTGTTTGCCAAATGAATCCGCCGAATACCGGAGGGCGCGAAACGCGCTCCTGGCAGCCGAACTTGACCTGAGAGCTAAGACTGAAGAGGTTGCAGCCTTGCGCAGAACGCTTCCATTGGGCGGAGAAATCCCCGAAGATTACGCATTCCGAAGCCTGACAAATGAGACCGTACATTTGTCTTCGCTGTTCGGCAAAAGTGACACTCTGATCGTGTATTCCCTGATGTATGGCCCCAGCGCGACCGCGCCCTGCCCGATGTGCTCGGCCTTTCTGGATGGGCTGAACAGTCAGGTCGAGCATGTGACGCAAAAGGTGTCTCTCGCTGTAGTCGCGCAGAATACGCCCGAGAAACTCACCGCCCTGAAGGATGATATGGGCTGGAATGCCCTGCCGCTCTATTCCGCATTGGGAACCAGCTATCAAAGCGACTATCTGGCCCAGTCAGACGATGGCAGCCAGCTTCCGATCCTGAATGTCTTTCAGCGAAATGCGGCTGGCATATATCATTTCTGGAGTTCCGAGATGTTCTTTGAACCCAGCGAATGGCAGCCCAGACATGTCGATGCCGCCTGGCCATTGTGGAATCTACTTGATTTCACACCCGCTGGCCGTGACGAGTTCATGCCACCGCTAAGATAAAAACGGCGGCCATTTGGCCGCCGCTTCCTCATCGCTTGGTCCTGGATCAATACCGGTAGTGTTCCGGCTTGTAGGGGCCTTCTGGCTTCACACCGATATAGGCGGCCTGCTCGCTGTCCATCTGGGTCAGTTTCACACCGATACGGTCCAGATGCAGGCGGGCCACTTTCTCGTCCAGATGCTTGGGCAGGATGTAGACCTTGTTCTCGTACTGATCGCCTTTGGTGAACAGCTCGATCTGCGCCAGCACCTGGTTGGTGAAGGACGCCGACATCACAAAGGATGGATGCCCGGTCGCGTTGCCGAGGTTCAGCAGGCGGCCTTCGGACAGCAGGATGATGCGGTTGCCCGAGGGCATCTCGATCATGTCCACCTGTTCTTTGATGTTGGTCCATTTGTGGTTCTTCAGGCTGGCCACCTGAATTTCGTTGTCGAAGTGACCAATGTTGCCGACGATGGCCATGTCCTTCATCTCGCGCATATGCTCGATGCGGATCACGTCCTTGTTGCCGGTAGTGGTGATGAAGATATCGGCGCTGGCCACTTCGTCTTCCAGCAGGGTGACTTCGAACCCGTCCATCGCAGCCTGCAGGGCGCAGATAGGGTCTACTTCTGTCACCTTCACACGGGCACCTGCACCACGCAGCGAAGCGGCCGAGCCTTTGCCCACATCGCCGTAACCGCAGACAACTGCAACCTTACCGGCCATCATCGTATCTGTGGCGCGGCGGATACCATCGACCAGCGATTCCTTGCATCCATATTTGTTGTCGAATTTCGACTTGGTGACCGAGTCATTCACGTTGATCGCCGGGAACGGCAGGTGGCCTTCTTTCACCAGCTGATATAGACGGTTTACGCCAGTGGTGGTTTCCTCGGACACGCCTTGGATCTGATCGCGCATCTTTGTGAACCAGCCTGGGCTTGCGGCCATGCGCTTGGCGACCTGCTTCTTGATCACCTCTTCCTCTTCCGAACTCGGAACAGGGATGATGTCCTCACCCGCTTCAGCACGGGCACCCAGCAGGATATACAGTGTCGCGTCGCCGCCATCGTCCAGGATCATGTTCGGGCCGTCTTCGAACAGGAAGGATTTGTCCAGATAGTCCCAGTGCTCTTCCAGCGTCTGACCCTTGATGGCGAAGACGGGAATGCCTGCCTCGGCAATCGCCGCCGCCGCGTGATCCTGAGTTGAGAAGATGTTGCACGATGCCCAGCGCACATCCGCGCCCAGCGCCACCAGCGTTTCGATCAGAACGGCGGTCTGGATGGTCATGTGCAACGACCCCACGATCCGCGCGCCGTTCAGCGGTTTGCTGTCACCGTATTCAGCACGTAGGGCCATCAGCCCCGGCATCTCGGTTTCAGCGATCTCCAGTTCCTTGCGGCCAAACCCGGCCAGCGAAATGTCTTTGACAATATAGTCCCCGGCCATCAGGTACTCCATTCCGGTAAATCACAGTCCGGGCTGCCCCTAACATTCCTTGGGACAGGTGGCAATGTGATTGACCGGAAACGGGAAATCAGGTGCCAAATTGTCAGCTTGGAGTGCCCTTTAACTTGATTTTAGGGATCGCTTCAAAAAAATCGGTGCCAACGGCGACAATACAACTAATGCCGTTCGCCTGGGTCACCAGAACGGTATAGCTTCCCGTCTCTTTCGAGGTCCAAACCTCCATGACCGACTGCGCGCCACGTGATTTCTGCAGGCCGCCAAAGGCTAATTCCTCGGCGTAACGGTCCTGTAATTTGGCAATCACGTGCTCTCGTTCCGCACAATTCTGGGCAAAGGCGGGCGGCGCGGTCGCAGCCATCCCGAAGGTCAGGGTTAAAGCAAACAAACGCTTGAACATAACAAGCTCCTTTCGATACGAGTTTCGTTTCGAGAGGGGCGCAACTGGGAGGAGTCTGCACCCCCCTCAGTCCTTAATGTCGGGATCGTATCGCGCTGGTTCAAAGCACGAATACTCAAGAAATTGTTGGCAGCATGTGATCCAGACAGGTACATCATAGCACAAAATCTGGGATTTTATGTGTCCAACTTCACAAGGCATGGCAGAATGGCAACACAACCCCGCGCGTGGCAACGCATGCTGTCGGGTCGCAGGCTGGACCTGCTGGATCCGACTCCGGTGGATATCGAGATCGAGGATATCGCCCACGGTCTGGCCTTTGTCGCACGCTGGAACGGGCAGACACGCGGTGACTTTGCCTATTCCGTGGCCGAACATTCTCTGCTGGTAGAAGAACTTTTTAGCCGTATCGCCCCGAAAGCACCGGTGAAATGGCGACTGGCGGCCCTGTTACACGACGCGCCGGAATATGTGATCGGAGACATGATTTCACCCGTCAAATCCGCCGTCGGCCCCGACTATGGCGCGCTGGACGACCGTCTGGCGGCGGCGATCCACATCCGGTTTGGACTGCCTGCCGAGGTGCCCAAAACGGTGAAAAAACAAATCAAAAAGGCCGACAAGATCAGCGCCTGGATGGAAGCCACCCAGATTGCAGGGTTTTCCGAGGCGGAGGCGACAAAGTTTTTTGGGCGACCGGATAAGGCGGTGATGGAGGGGTTGGAGATCAGGCTAAGGCCCCCGGTTGAGGTCCGGCAGGCATATTCGGTACGGCATGCTAAGTTGTTGGAGCTGATCTGATCTATTCTTAACAAAAGACTAACAGAATAGGCCCGGTTAATACGCTGGGGGATTTCATTAAATGAAATCGAGGCGGAAATTTAGAAAGTTTCCGCAAACCAGGCGTTTTCCAGGCCATCAGATTAGTCCAAAATCACCGCGGACTGCGCTTCGCCAAAATCCGCTGCAGCGTCCGACGGTGCATGTTCAAACGCCGCGCTGTTTCACTCACATTCCGGTCACACAGCTCATAGACCCGTTGAATGTGCTCCCAACGCACGCGATCCGCGCTCATGGGGTTTTCGGGCGGCGGGGGCAGTTCGTCGCCCTTGGCCAGCAGCGCGTTGGTGATGTCCGTGGCGTCAGCGGGTTTCGACAGGTAATCGGTCGCGCCGATCTTGACCGCCGCGACGGCGGTGGCAATCGCGCCATATCCGGTCAGGACGACAACCCGGCTGTCGGGGCGTTTTTCGCGCAGAACCTCGACCACATCCAGCCCGTTGCCATCCTCAAGCCGCAGATCAACGACAGCGTATGCCGGTGGACGCGCGGTGGAGATGGCCCGCCCGGCGGCGACGGAACCCGCAGTTTCAACCTCGAACCCGCGTTTCTCCATGGCTTTGGCCAAACGTCTCAGAAACGGCTCGTCATCATCCACCAGAAGCAGGGATTTGTCGGGGCCGATGTCAAGCTGGGAACTGTCTGCCATTTTTAGGTCTTTCCGCTATTTCATGCCTCTTGGCTTAAACATGAGTAATAGCAGCGCCATTTCAAAGGTCAAACCGACTGTTGCGCCCTAGATCTGATCCAGAAAGCAGCCAACCCTGTCTGCCATCTGCTCAGCCGTGGCATTACGGTCGAAAAACTCGATGAACCCGTCCTCGGGCGTGACCAGATAGGTAAAGGTTGAATGGTCGACCAGATAATACTCGTCGCTTTTATCCTGAGCCTTATAATAGGTCTTGTAAGCCTTGCTGGCCGCCTTGACCTGTTCAGGTGATCCGGTCAGTGCGATCATCCGCTCGTGCAGGTTGAAGGCATAGTCGGCAACCACGTCGGGCGTGTCGCGGTCCGGATCGATCGAGATGAAGAGCGGCGTCACCGACTTGCCACGCTCGGCCAGCAGATCGACGGCCTCGGCATTGCGGGACATATCGAACGGGCAAACATCAGGGCAAAAGGTATAGCCGAAATAAACCAGGGTCGGCTCGGTGATTACATCCTTGTCGGTCACCGTCTCACCCTTGCCGTTGACCAGTTCAAACGGGCCACCAATCGCCGCCGTGCCACCTGCGATCTGGCTGGAGCGGCACTGGGCAAATTTGTCGTCTGATCCGCCTCGCGTCAGCAGCCACATGGCGCCAAGGCCGATAGCCAGAACAACGGTTGCAAGTATGGCGTAAAGACGGATCATGACATCTATCCTGATACGAGGGGTTATTGATCGTTTCGGCCCGGACACCTATCAACATGATGGACCGACGCAATAGGACAAAATCGACCGATGACCGTATCCAACACCAGTCTCTGGCGCGGGCAGGAGCGCAGCACCTGGATCCGGCTGCGCACACTGATCCTGCTGCGCTGGGTCGCCATCATCGGCCAGTTCACCGCGATTACGGTTGCACAGCAGTATTACCATGTGCAGCTTGAGCTTGGCCTGTGCTATTTCGCCATCGGTGTCTCGGTTATGGGCAACCTGACCGCCATTCTGCTGTTCCCTGAAAACAAACGCCTGTCAGAATTCGAAAACTTCCTGATGGTGCTGTTCGACCTGCTGCAATTGTCGATCCTGCTCTACCTGACCGGGGGGCTAAACAACCCATTTGCACTGCTGCTGGTGGGCCCGGTGACGATATCGGCCAGCGTGATGAGCACCCGTTCGACCCTGATCATCGGCAGCGTCGCGGTAGTGCTGACCACTTTGCTGGCGCAGTTCCACCTGCCCCTGCGCACCGAACTGGGCCTGGTATTGGACATCCCCGATATTCTGCTGTTCGGAAACTGGGCGGCGATCATCATCGCCATCGTGTTCATCGGTGCCTATTCCCATCGCATCAGCTCCGAGGTTCAGTCTATGTCCGAGGCGCTGTCGGCCACCCATATGGCGCTGGCGCGCGAACAAAAACTGACCGATCTCGGCGGAGTCGTCGCCGCTGCCGCCCATGAGCTGGGCACGCCCTTGGCGACGATCAAACTGGCCAGTTCTGAACTGATTGAAGAGCTTGATGATCGCCCCGAGCTGAAAGAAGACGCCGCCCTGATCCGCGAACAGGCCGACCGCTGTCGCGACATATTGCGGGATATGGGCCGGGCCGGGAAGGACGACCTGCATCTGCGTCAGGCCCCATTGTCCACCGTGATACATGAATCGGCAGAGCCGCATATCAACCGAGGCAAGGCCCTGCACTTTGCCGAAGGGCCGGTGCGGGATGGCGATGTGCAGCAACCCTCGATCCTGCGCAAGCCCGAGATCATTCACGGGCTGCGCAACCTGATCCAGAATGCGGTGGATTTCGCGCAATCGAATGTTTGGGTCGAGGCCGAGTGGACTTCGGACCAGATCATCGTCTGCATCATGGATGACGGGCGCGGGTATCCGTCGCATATGATCGGGCGGATCGGCGATCCGTTCATGCGGCGGCGGCGCGTGGACCGCAGCAGCCGGCCCGAGTATGAGGGCATGGGCCTGGGATTGTTCATCGCCAAAACCTTGCTGGAACGCAGCGGCGCCGCGCTGTATTTCGCCAATGGCGCCGATCCCTATCAGAACCTGACCGACCGGCCTGAACGGTGCGGTGCGGTAGTCAAGGTCATCTGGCCGCGC
>JAUHYC010000051.1 GCA_030426685.1 Alphaproteobacteria bacterium | reverse complement strand
CAGTAGCCCTGAAAGACGTTCAATCCTTTGACCTGAATTTCCCCGTCCTCGGAGATGCGCAGATCATTGCCTGGAACAGGCTTACCGATGGTGCCGAGCTTGTTGGCCTCAAGCGTATTCAGCGTGGCAACGCCCGAAGTTTCGGTCATGCCAAACCCTTCGACAATTGGCACGCCAATGGCCCAGTACCATTTCAGCAAATCAGGAGAGATCGGAGCCGCACCCGACCCACCGCGGCGCATTCGGTCCAGCCCCAACATCCGGCGCAGGTTGCGCAGGACAAGCCGGTCCCACATCCAGAACCGCAACCCCACAAGGGCAGGCACCGGATTTCCCGAGTGAACAAACTCGGCCCGCTCGAGGCCAGCCTTCATGGCCTGCGCAAAAGCAAAACGCCCGACAGGCGTCGCTTCTTTTGCCATGAACAGAACCTGGGAGTAGATCTTTTCCCACACGCGCGGAACGGCGGTGAAGGTTGTGGGTGACACCTCCTGCAGATTGGCAAAAACCGTCTCGGGGCTTTCGGCGAAGTTCACTGTGCACTTGTTCGCCAGCGGGTAGTAGATCGATACATCCCGCTCGAGGATGTGGCACAGGGGCAGAAAACACAGTTGCTCATCCGTCTCCAAAGAGGGCAGAGAATGCGAACCACCCTCAATGGCGGCCAGGATGTTTTCATTGCTCAACATTGCGCCCTTGGGATTCCCGGTGGTGCCGGATGTGTAGACCAGCAAGGCGGTGTCCTGCGGAGTGCTTTGCGCAATCTCAGCCTCAAATGCACCGACCTCATCAGTTTCGGCCTGCCGTCCCAGAGCGTACAAATCTTCGATCATCATGCAGCGGGAATGGTCGAGGTCATGCAGGCCCTCGTTTTCGAGGATGATGACCTTAAGCAGACCGGGAACGTCGTCCTCGATTTCAAAGAACTTGTCCAGCTGCTCTTCGTCCTCGACGATCAGGAAACGGCTATCGCTGTCATTGATCAAGTATTTCAACTGCTTGGCCGACTCCGTGGTGTACACACCCGAAGCAATACCGCCGACGCATTGGATGCCCATGTCGAACCACGCCCATTCCTTGCGGTCTTCGGAGAGGATCGAGACGACCTCACCTCGTTTGAGACCCAGCCTGCGCAGTGCCAGACCGATCCATTTGGCGTGTTTCCAGTAATCGGCCCATGAGTAGGATTTCCAGATGCCGAAATCCTTTTCCCGATGCGCGGTCCGCGACCCGAGTTCGGCGCAGCGTTTCTGGAATAATTCGCTGATCGTGACACAGCCATCGACGCGAAGCGGGCGCTGACCGGGCGTTGCATTGAACTGCACGCCGTTGATCGTGGTCTGTGGGGCCAGGGGAGTAGCGTCCATCCGGCTCATCTCCACGTTTTCTTGCGCTTCCAGCGACGGTTTTCGCGCGCACCTTCCTCTTGCACACCCAGATAGAAGTTCTGGATGTCCTCGGATTGCAGCAACGCCTCGGCGGCGCCATCCATCACGATCCGTCCGATCTCCATAACATAGCCATGATGTGCCAGTTCCAGCGCCGCATTTGCGTTCTGCTCCACCAGCATCATCGTCATGTTCTGTTCATCGTTCAGACGTTTGAGGATACCGAAAATCTCCTGCACAAGCAGGGGTGACAGGCCCAGCGAGGGCTCGTCCAGCAACATGATCTTGGGGCTGGCCATCAGCCCGCGCCCGATCGCCAGCATCTGTTGCTGCCCCCCGGACAGCGTTCCGGCCTCTTGCTTGTAACGATCTTTCAGAACGGGAAAGTACGAGAATACCAAATCGCGGTCATGATCGATCTGGCCTTTGTCAGACAGGGTATAGGCCCCAAGGCTGAGATTTTGATCGACGGTCAGCAGCGGGAAAACTTCTCGCCCCTCGGGCACATGCACGATCCCCTTTTGCACGACTTTGTGCGGTTCAAAGCCCTGAATGTCCTGTCCGTTGAAAGTGATAATCCCTTTTTCGGGGTCCATCACGCCTGAGATGGTTTTCATCAGGGTTGTCTTGCCCGCACCATTCGCCCCAAGGATCGAGACGATCTGCCCAGGGTACACATCAAGTGACACGCCGCGGATTGCCATGATCGGTCCGTAGAAGCTTTCGACGTTGCGGATGCTCAGGACCGGATCGCTCATGAGGCTTTCCCCAGATAAGCTTCGATTACGGCCGGATGCGACTGAACCTGCGTTGGTGTCCCAAGTGCGAGCTTTGCTCCGTCGGCCATCGCCAGAACCCGGTCGGACACGCCCGAAACCAGCCCCATATCATGTTCAACCATCAGCACCGTGATCCCCATCTGCCGTCTGATGTCATCGATCCACCAGCGCATATCGGTGGTTTCCTCGACCGACAGACCAGAGGCCGGTTCATCCAGCAAAAGCAGCTTCGGATCGGTTGCCAGCGCGCGAGCAACTTCAACCACCTTGCGCACACCGTATGGCAGGCCCGAGATCATCTTGTCACGAAACGCCTGCAGATCGAGGAAATCTATGATCTCTTCTACTTTTTCACGGTTTTCGATCTCTTGCCTGCGCGCCGACGGGGTGAACAGAATTTCTGAGATCAGGTTGGTTTTGCGATGCCGGTGACGCCCCACGAGCAGGTTCTGCAAGACGGTGGCGTGTTCGAACAGTTCGATGTTCTGGAACGTGCGTGCAACGCCATACGCCGCGACACCTGATGGTTTGACCTGCAACAGATCATGACCGTCAAAGCGGATCGTGCCCGCGTAAGGGTCGTAGAACCGGGAAATCAGGTTAAACACGGTGGATTTGCCAGCACCGTTGGGGCCGACAATGGCAAAAACCTCACCTTCCTCGACCTCAAACGTCAGGTCATCTACCGCAGTCAGCCCACCAAACTTGAGGGTGACGTTTTCGAATTCCAGCAGGCTCATCTCAGACGCTCCGTCTTGAGATAGGATTTCTGCCGTTTGAACATATCCTTGCGGTAGAAGGGGAACAGCTCGAACCAGGTTCGGATTTTCAACCAGCGGCCATACATTCCCATGGGTTCGAACAGGATGAAGGCGATCAGGATCATGCCGAAAATGCCAAACTCCAGACCGGGAATGGCGACGGTGTTGCCGCCGATCACGGCGCCCACATATTCTTTCGATATCGACAGGAATTGTGGCAAAAAGCCGATCACGATTGCGCCCAGAAACGCGCCGTGGATTGATCCCAACCCGCCGATCACGATCATCATCAATAACTGGATCGAGATCACCACGCTGAAGGTTTCATTGTTGAACGCCCCGGCATAAAGCCCCATCAACGCGCCCGCCAGACCAGTAACGGCGCAGGACAATGCAAAGGAAATCGTCTTGGTCTGCGCGATGTCCACACCCATCGCCTGCGCTGAAACTTCGGAATCCCGGACCGCGATAAAGCTGCGCCCGAGTGGGGATCGCAGCAGATTGATATAGCCCAGCGTGACGATCACGGCGACGCCCAGCACCAACCAAAAGAACTGATCCGGTGTCGCCCATCGATCGACCAGATGACCGAAAATCTCAACACCACCCAGATATTTGCCGGCGACGCCCCCGGTGACAGGTTCGGCCAGAACGATGATGTCATCCATCAGCACCGACAAAGCCAGTGTGAAGATCGCCAGATAGATACCGTGGAGTCGCAGGGCCGGGATTGCCACCGTGACACCTGCAATTCCGGTTATTATGCCTGCCAATGGAAAGGCAATCAGAAACGGAACGCCAGCTTCGATCAGAATGACGTTGGCATAGCAGCCAACGGCCAGAAAAGCAGCATGGCCCAGACTGGCCTGACCGGTGTGCCCGGTCAGGATCATCAGGCCCAGACCGGCGATTGCCCAGATCAGGACGTTGGTCAGCTCACCGAGATAGAAGTCGTCCAGCCACCACGGTGCGGTGGTGACCACAACCAGGAGGATTAGGTAAAGGCCAAGCTGATAGATGTCCTTCCAGGGGCGGATATCCTGCATGTAATCGGTTTTGAATACGATCCTCATGCCATTCAGACCTTCTTGACCCGCACCTGACTGAACAGCCCGTGCGGGCGGAAGATCAGAACGGCCAGAAGCAACCCATAAGGCGCGATCTGGCTGTATCCTGCAGCGACATAACGGCTGGCGAATGGTTCGATGACGCCCACGATCAGCCCTCCGGCCAGAGCACCCGGCAGGCTGCCGAACCCGCCGATCACCGCGGCTGCAAAGGCCTTGATCCCTAGCAGGCCCGTCGTCGGATCAACCGACCCCTTGGCGGCAAAGAGTATCCCCGCAATCCCTGCCACAACGCCCGCAAGCGCCCAGATGAAACCTTGCACGCGCTTGACCGGGATGCCCATATAATAAGCGGCCAGCTGGTTCTGGGACGCGCCCTGCATCGCCAAGCCCAGCTTGGTTTTGCTGAAGAACACGTACAGTCCCCACGTCAGCAGCACTGTGACGACGATCACGGCCACGTCTTCCATCCCCAGGACCAACCCGCCAAATCGAACCTCTTTCCCGGCAAGAGGGTTTTGCAGGGTTTGAGGTTCATGGCCCCAGATCAGACCCGCGACAAAGCGGATTACGAATCCTATGGCGATGGTCAGGATGACAACCGCTGTTTGGCTCTCGCCAAACAGTCGGCGGATGATCAGTCGATCGACCAGATATCCAAATACTGCCATGATCCCGAGTGAAAGAGGCAGGGCAAGCCAAAAGGGCAGGCCCATATATTCGGTGTTGGTTAGGCCGATAGTGACGAACGCACCCAGCATCATGAAATCGCCCTGTGCGAAATTCACCGCTTCGGTTGCCTTGTAGATCAGTACAAATCCAAGCGCGATCAGGCCATAGACACAGCCGTTGGCCAGCCCACTGATCAGCAACTGCGCGTTATCCAATCTCACCCTCCCTGCGCCCGTTTTGCCCGGCTTTTTTTCTACTATGGCGTGATTATCACCTTGCCGTCACTCTTTTTTAAAGCGTCCGCCAGATTAGGCAACACGTCCCGCAGGGCCAGTCTTTCCGAAACATCGGTTTTCCAGCGTCCGTCCGCAAACCGCGCCTGAACCTCGGCCACGACTCGCATCTGATCTGCGGGCGGC
This sequence comes from Alphaproteobacteria bacterium, assembly GCA_030426685.1. Taxonomy (GTDB): domain Bacteria; phylum Pseudomonadota; class Alphaproteobacteria; order Rhodobacterales; family Rhodobacteraceae; genus Ruegeria. Next base: position 18,874 of record JAUHYC010000051.1, on the reverse strand, counting down.
GTGTCCATCATCCAGCGGGTTAGCCAGAATCCTTCGATCCGCTTGCTCATGAAGATAAGCTGGCCCATTTGCGTCAACTTTGGCAGGTCAGCGCTCAGCTTGCCGTAGCAAACCCAACGTGCACCGTTCGGCATGGCGCAGAATACCTGTTCCGACAGCTGATCTGCCACGGCATCCAGAAAGACTCTTGGCTTCATCTGCGCGCTGAGCACCGCAAATTGAGTGCTGACATCGGGGTCGGTTGTCACCAGAACCTCTGCTGCGCCAAGATCCCTCAACGTGTCGAGCGTTTCGGCGCGACGCACCAAGGCGATGGGCTTTAACCCAAGGTCACGCCCGAGGCTGCACATCAGCTTGCCCAACTGACTGGTTGCTGCGGATACTACAAAGGCCTCACCCTCGGACCGTGCAATATCAACCATTGCCATCGCGGTCAGAGGGTTCACGATCTGCGCTGCCCCGTCCTCATCCGAAATATCGGGCCGCAGCGGGATGCACATTTGGGCCTGCGTCACCACATACTCGGCCCAAGCGCCCGAACCTGCCGCAACAAATGCCACTCGCTGACCCTGAAGCGCTTCGGCTCCGTCACCGGTGGCAACAACATCCCCGCAGCCCTCAAAGCCCGCCGGCGAGCCCTTCACCCGAGGCTGGCCGTATTCACCTTTGATAAAGTGAATGTCAGACGGATTCACCGAAGCCGCGCGAAGCCGGATCAAAACCTGTCCGGGCCCGGGCGTGGGTACAGGCAGTTCCGCCTCAGCCAGCCAGTCGGAGGCACTGTCCAGCGTAGGCCCGGTCGCGCTGCCCGAGTATCCCTCATGGGTCTGGACTACGGCAAACATGGTATCGGGTAGTGCGGTCATGCTGTGTTCCTTTGTTCGGGGCGAAATGACATCTCATTTACTGTGCTGCGGAAACCTTAGTCAAAACGACTGAATTCCTCAGTGTTTCATGTCAAAGCCAAACAAAAGGGCGGTACGGGGTCAATCAGACAAGCGGATAACGTGGCGGCACGGTTGACCCACGGTCGGTTTGGGCTGGCCCATTGGACCAGCCCACGGACGCGGCTACTGCTGTGACAGCAAATTCCGCAAGTCTTGAATCTTCGCCACAACGGTCTCTGGTGCGGCCTTGATGTCGTCCAGAATCTTGATCACTTGTGTTTTGACATCCTCCGTCAGTGTGCTTTCCTGCACTGACGCAACCATGGCGTCATAATCGAAGTTTTGCGCTGTCAGCATTCCGTCCTGGACCCAGATATTCAGCAGTTCCTGCCCCTGACCGGCAAGGGACGCAACCTGATCACCGACCTGCGAGGCGGCTTCATTTGCCTGTTCGGTCAACGAACTGGCCGCTTCGCTTGCCTGTTCGGTCACCGATGACGCGGCTTCGCTGGCCTGATCTGCCACAGATGAGGCCGCTTCTGCCGCCTGCTCGGTCGCGGAATTTACGGCTTCGCTGGCCGCTTCCTGCACAGCCGAGGCCGCTTCGTCGACCGCTTCGGTCGCGTCTTCCGTCGCGGCTTGCAGTTTTTCGGCCGGTGTGGGCTCGGGTTGGGTAAGGTAGAAATATGCGCCGATACCGATGACGGCGATGACAACGAGTAGCAACAGGCGTGACATGAGAGTCTCCTTCAAATGATGTGTCGCCGAGATGGTATGAGACTATCCCGCGGGAAAGGGGAAAACCTGTGAAATTGCAGCATATTCCGCGTTTCGGCCACTGCACGCTGATTGACGCCGAAACCAGTGGCGGGTTCACGCCGTCGGCGTAATCCGCAGCGTAATTATCGCTTTCGAAACTTGAAGAAATATGGCGGAGAGACAGGGATTCGAACCCTGGGTGGGCTTGCACCCACAACGGTTTTCGAGACCGCCCCGTTCGACCACTCCGGCACCTCTCCGCGGGGGTCTGTGAGGGGGGGATTTAGTGAGGAACGGGCAGGGGTGCAAGCAGAAAATTCCCGAATTTAACGATACCGGGATTTTCCATTGCCAGCAGGCAGAAAACTCCTAGGCTGATGTGTATGACCTGCCATATTCGCCGCATCGCCCTGATCCTCATACTGCCCGTCCTTGCTGTTATGGCCACCGCACCGGTTGCGGTTGCTGCTAATCGCGACCGGATTGAGGCCTTTCTGATCACAACGGGCTTTGACGTCGCGCTAGAAAGCATCGTGCAGGCCTCGGCCTCGGCGCCGCAGATGCTTGGGATTGATCCGGAAGGGTTTGGTTCGGATTGGGCGCGGTTGACCGAAGAGGTTTTCGACACCGGACAAATGCACGAAACAGCCGTGTCGATCCTGGAAGAGACCCTCAGTGATGAGGCGCTGACGCATGCTGTGACTTTCTACGCATCTGACCTTGGACAAAGGCTGGTTGTCGCTGAAAACGCCGCTCATTTGAATGAAGATGACACGGCCAAGCAGCAGCAGGGGCAGAAGATCGTGTCGGAATTGATCAAGGATGGCTCGTCTCGCGTTGAAAGCCTCAAGCGTATGAACCGTGCAGTTGACGCCAGTGGCAACTCGCTCCGAGCCTTGCAGGAGATTCAGGTGCGGTTTTTGCTGGCTGCCAGCGCGTCTGGGGTTATTGACCTGCAACTTGACGGTGATGAGCTGCGTGAAATGATGCGCCGGAACGAGGCCGATATGAGGCGGTCACTGCAACTGTCTGCACTTGCAGGCGCGGCCTACACCTACCGGGATTTCTCGGATGAGGACGTGGATGCTTATGTCGACGCGCTGGAACAGCCTCTGATGCAAGAGGTCTATGAACTGTTGAACGCCATTCAATACGAGATCATGGCCATGCGGTTTGAGGTTCTGGCCGCACGGATGGCCGAGCTGCGCCCGGCGCAGGATATCTGATGCGGTTGCTGGCTGCCGCAGCGGCTCTGACATTGTGGGCCGCTCCGCTGGCCGCAAATGAACAGGTCGCGCGGTTGATGCAGGCAATGCACCTGTCCGAATTCATGGAAATCCTGAGCGAAGAAGGGCAGGGGCAGGGCCGCGCCATAAACGAGTCGATGCTGGATGGCTCGGGTGGCACCTATTTTGAGGCTCAGATCAAAGAGCTATATGATCCGGTTTGGATGCACGAACAACTCTCGCACGCGGTAGAGCGCAATATGACCGAGACACAGTTGGAGCAGGCCGCGATATTCTTTGAGAGTGAGTTGGGTCAGACAAGAGTTTCGCTGGAAAATTCAGCCCGCCGCGCGCTGGCCGACGAAACGATCGAAGAATTAGCAAGGACGGCATATGTTCAGATCGACCGGGACGATCCGTTTTACCGGCTGGTCGACGAGTATGTTCAGGTCAATGACCTGATCGAGAAGAACGTTCAAGGTACGTTGAGCGCAGACCTGAGTTTCTATCGAGGTCTGGCCTCCGGGCAGGCCGGGGCCGCGAATGAGCGGGCATTGCTTGGGGAGCTGCTATCACAGAAGGACGACACCAAGGCAGAAACCACCGAATGGATGTATTCCTTTCTGCTGCTGGCATATAAGCCACTGAACGAATCCCAGATGCGAGAGAATATTGCCTTCTCGCGCACGGAAACCGGACGCGCCCTGAATCTGGCCCTTTTCGATGGCTTCGACGACATGATCGATAGCATTTCGTTTCAGTTGGGGGCCGCGGTTGCGCAGGCGCTGACCGCATCCGATCTTTGACCTCGGTTTATGGTTGACTTTCCACCTGAATGCTTGGATAAGCCCGCATCCCGGCCGGATCTTCCGCGCCGGGTCTCGTTATTGTTTGACCCGAGGGACGCAGTCCGAGGGTCGCTCACACAGCCCGAAAAGGGCGCGCTGTTCGAGGTGGCTTACAAGGTTCTTGGGGCCAAAACACCCGAAAGGGGACCACAGAACGCGGGTATGAAAAGGAAAGACGCATGTTTGCGGTCCTCAAGACTGGCGGCAAGCAGTACAAGGTTCAGGCGGGCGATGTGCTCCGTGTTGAAAAGCTGGCTGCCGACGCAGGTGAAACAGTTCAATTCAACGACGTTCTGATGCTGGGCGGTGACGCTCCGGTTGTTGGCGCACCTTTCGTTGAAGGCGCGGGCGTACAGGCCGAAGTGATCGAACAGATCAAAGGTGACAAGGTCATCAAGTTCGTCAAGCGCCGTCGTAAGCACAGCTCGAAGCGTACCGTTGGCCACCGTCAGAAACTGACTCTGGTCAAAATCACCGACATCCTGTCGTCGGGCGCTGACAAGTCGGGCATCAAAGCCGCAACCGGTTCGGCTCCGGCTGGCGAAGCTGCTCCGGCAGCAAAAAAGCCCGCCAAGAAAACTGAAGCCAAAGCAGAGGCACCCGCCGCTGCTGCCGCTGATGATCTGACAGCGCTGACTGGTGTTGGCCCCGCCGCTGCTAAAAAGCTGGCAGAAGCCGGAATCGAGAGCTTTGCCGCTCTGGCCGCCTTGTCGGACGAGCAGATTGCTGCTATCGACACCATCAAAGTGAAACCCGAGTGGGTTGAGCAGGCCAAAGAACTGGCCAAAGGCTAAGGAGAGAGAGAATGGCACATAAAAAAGCTGGCGGTTCCTCCCGTAACGGTCGCGACTCAGCTGGTCGCCGCCTTGGCGTGAAACTGTACGGTGGCCAGGCGGCCATCGCAGGCAACATCATTGTACGTCAGCGCGGCACCAAGTTCTGGCCGGGTGAAGGCGTAGGAATGGGCAAGGATCACACCATCTTTGCTACCACCGATGGCGCCGTGAAGTTCCACAAGGGACTGAAAAACCGCACCTTTATTTCGGTCCTGCCAGTGGCGGAGGCCGCAGAGTAAGCCGAAACCCAGAAGGTTTAAGAAAAATTCATGGGGGACCGGCACAAAGTGCCGGTCCCTTTTTCGTTTTAACGCAGTCGTGATCACCAAAGCCGATGACAGTCGCAACCACCAGTTTCCTGATCTTTGCCGCCTCCCAGGTTGGCACGCCGGGACCAGCCAATATGGTCCTGCTGGGAACAGGTGCGCGCTATGGCTTTCGCGCGGCTCTGCCGTTTGTGGCGGGAGTAATTCTGGGCAAGCAACTGATCATCTGGCCTGTCGGATTTGGCCTGATGCGGGTGGCCGATCAGGTGCCGTTAGTGTTCACGGTTCTGAAATATGCCTCGGCGGCCTATATTTGCTGGCTCGCCTGGAAAATCGCCAATCTGCGCCTGTCACGCAGCACTGACGGCGGTGAGGTTCCGGGATTTTGGGCTGGGCTGATCGTGCATCCGCTTAACCCAAAGGCTTGGGCGATGATCATTGCGGGATTTACCGGTTTTGTTGCCGCAGGTACGTCCAGTGTTAAGGCGACGTTCACGATTGCTCTCTGTTTATTGCTTTGCCAGGTCGTTTTGCACCCAATCTGGACATTTGCCGGTGACCGGATCGCGCAAGCGGTTGAAGGTCGCCCGATGGAAAAATATCTGATGTGGACATTAGCCAGCCTTACGGTTGCGTCCGTATTTTTTGTGTTGTTCGGAGGAGGAACGCACTTATGAAACTTGAGACAATAATCAATCAGCCGGTCATCGAAACCGAGCGGTTCGACCTGCGTCCTCTGCGCCGGTCGGATATGGGTCTCATCGAGCATTATGCAGGCGATGAGCGCGTGGCGCGCATGACCACTTCGATTCCACATCCTTTGCCACCCGGCTCGATCGAAGCGTTTGTGTCGCGGGCGATGGCCGAGGACCGGGATGAGGACGTCTGGGCCATGGACGCTACCAAAGACGGCGGGCCAGAGCTGATCGGTGTGATCTCGTTGACACGACTTGACCGCAACCAGTCCGAGGTCGGCTATTGGGTCGCACCCTTGTACTGGAACACGGGTATCGCGTCGTTGGCAGTTGAGGCTCTGGTTACTGCCAACCCGCTTAAGAACGCCAACATGTTCGCCAGCGTGTTTCAGGACAACCCTGCCTCGGCTCGGGTGCTGACCCACTGCGGGTTCCAGTACCTTGGCGATGCGGAAAGCTATTCGGTGGCGCGCGATGCAAATGTGCCTACCTGGACGTATACAAAGAAACTCTGACTTGTGGCCGGTAGGGCCTTTGCAGTAGGGGACACACATGAAATTTCTCGATCTTGCAAAGGTCTACATCCGGTCCGGGGCCGGAGGTGGCGGCTGCGTCAGCTTCCGACGCGAAAAGTATATTGAATACGGCGGGCCCGATGGCGGGGACGGCGGTAAGGGTGGATCGGTCTGGGCCGAGGTCGTGGACGGGCTGAACACCCTGATCGACTTCCGCTATCAGCAGCATTTCTTTGCCAAGAACGGCCAGCCCGGGCGTGGCCAACAGCGCACGGGCAAGGATGGAGACGATATCATCCTACGCGTCCCTGTTGGGACCGAGATTCTGGACGAAGATGAAGAGACGGTGATCTGTGACCTGACTGAGGTTGGTCAGCGTTTCCTGCTGGCCAAGGGTGGCAATGGCGGTTTCGGCAACCTGCACTTTAAATCCGCGACCAATCAGGCACCGCGCCGCGCCAATCCGGGGCAGGCTGGTATCGACCGCACGATTTGGCTGCGGTTGAAGCTGATTGCGGATGTGGGGCTGCTGGGCATGCCTAACGCGGGCAAATCAACATTTCTGGCTGCGACATCCAATGCTCGTCCGAAGATCGCGGATTACCCGTTTACCACGCTTCATCCCAATCTGGGCGTCGTGGGCGTCGACAATGTGGAATTCGTCGTGGCCGACATCCCCGGCCTGATCGAAGGCGCGCATGAAGGGCGCGGCATCGGTGATCGTTTTCTCGGGCATGTGGAACGCTGTGCGGTTTTGCTGCATCTGGTTGATGGCACTTCGGAAAACGTGATCGAGGACTATCGCACGATCATCACCGAACTCGAAGCCTATGGCGGCGAACTGGCGGATAAGCCACGTATCACCGTTCTGAATAAGATCGACGCGCTGGACGACGAGGAACGCGAGTTGATCAAGACAGAACTGGAAGAAGCCGTCGGCGGGCCCGTCATGACCATGTCCGGTGTGGCGCATCTGGGTGTTACCGAAGTGCTGCGCGCCCTGCGCGCCCAAATCGATGAAAACCGGTTGCGACAAAAACCCACTGAGGAGGCCGAGCCTTGGCAACCCTGATCAATGCCAGCCGTCTGGTGGTCAAGATCGGCTCTGCTCTATTGGTGGGTCGGAACACTGGATTGCTCAGATCTGAGTGGTTGAAATCGCTGGCGCAAGATGTTGCTTGGCTCAAAGGGCAGGGGGCCGACGTCATTCTGGTGTCATCAGGCTCGATCGCATTAGGGCGGGGCGTGCTTGGGTTGCCGATGCAGAATCTGCCGCTTGAACAATCCCAGGCCGCCGCTGCAGTTGGCCAGATTCGCCTCGCGCGCGCTTACGAAGAGGCATTGGCACCGCATGAGATCAAAACAGCTCAGGTTTTGGTGACACTAGAAGACAGCACTGACAGGCGGCGGTACCTGAATTCGCGCGCGACGCTGGAGACACTGCTGAGCTTGGGTGCCGTCCCTATTGTCAACGAAAACGATACAGTTGCCACGGATGAGATCCGGTATGGCGACAATGACCGGCTGGCAGCGCAGATCGCTGTCACCGTCGGCGCGGACCAGTTGATCCTGCTGTCGGATGTAGACGGCTTTTATTCTGGCAACCCCAACGAAGATGCAACCGCCACCCGGTATGACGTGATCGACCAGATCACGCCCGAAATCGAGGCCATGGCGGGGGATGCCGGATCTGGGTTATCCAAAGGCGGTATGAAAACCAAGCTGCTGGCGGCCAAAATGGCAACTGCTGCCGGTTGTGACATGGCGATCACCGAAGGATCTCCTTTGAACCCGCTGAAATCGCTTGAAAATGGCGCGAATTGTACTTGGTTCACTGCTACTCTTGATCCGCAGGCCGCTCGGAAACGCTGGATTTCAGCTATGAAGCCGCGTGGAGAGATCGTGATTGACGACGGCGCGGCCAAAGCGCTTGCCAACGGCAAGAGCTTGTTGCCTGCTGGCATTGTTGAGGTGACCGGAGATTTCGGCCGCGGCGACCCCGTAGCCATTCTCGACCTGCAGGAGCGGCGGCTGGCGCAGGGCCTCAGCCGCTATACCGCGCAAGAGGCGGATGCGATCAAGGGGCGAAAGTCTTCCGAGATTGAGGCGACGCTTGGCTATCCCGGTCGCGCAGCCCTGATCCACCGGGACGATCTGGCGCTGTGAAGGCGCAACTTGATATACTGGGACTGAAAGGCGCTTGAGATGAAGGATTTCGACAACATCCCCGCAATGATGGCCGACCTTGGTGCGCGCGCCAAAGCAGCCTCGCAGGAGCTTGCCTTTGCCAGTGCAGAGCGCAAGCACGCTGCGCTGATCGCAGGCGCTGACGCCGTTTGGAACAGTCGCGCAGATATTATCGACGCCAATAAGAAAGATTTGGAGTTCGGTCGCGAAAAGGGGTTGAGCCCTGCCATGATGGACCGCCTGATGCTGGATGAGGCGCGCGTTCAAGGTATGGTTGACGGATTGCGCACCGTGGCTGATCAGGCAGATCCAGTGGGAGAGGTGATGGCCGAATGGGACATGGCGTCGGGCCTGAACATTCAGCGTGTGCGCACACCTTTGGGCGTGATCGGCGTGATCTATGAGAGCCGCCCCAATGTGACAGCCGATGCGGGCGCGTTGTGCCTGAAGTCGGGCAATGCCGTGATCCTGCGTGGCGGGTCCGAGAGTTTTCACTCCTCAACCGCAATTCATTCCTGTCTGGTCGAAGGGCTGAAGGCCGCCGACCTGCCCGAGGACGCCATTCAACTCGTTCCGACTCGCGACCGTGCGGCTGTTCAAGAATTGTTGACGATGACGGACTATGTCGACGTCATCGTTCCGCGCGGTGGCAAGGGGCTGGTCGGTCTTGTACAGCGCGAGGCCCGTGTGCCGGTCTTCGCGCATCTCGAGGGCATCGTCCATATCTATGTCGACAAGGCCGCCGACCCGCAGAAAACGCTGGATGTTGTGTTGAACGCCAAAACGCGGCGCACCGGTATTTGCGGCGCGGCAGAATGCCTGCTGATCCATCAGGATGTAGTTGAAACGCTTGGTCGTGACCTTGTCGCCGCGCTTCAGACCGCCGGGGTGGAAGTTCACGCAGAAGGCGCACTGGCGATCGAAAACACAGTGCTGGCCACAGATGACGATTGGGGCAAAGAATATCTCGACAGCATCATTGCTGCGAAGCCGGTTGCGGATATCGACGCCGCAATCGACCATATTCGCCAGTATGGATCAAGCCACACCGATTGCATCATGACTGAGGAAACCGCTGCTGCTGAACGGTTCTTTGAACGGCTCGACAGTGCGATCCTGATGCACAACGCCTCGACCCAGTTTGCAGATGGCGGGGAGTTCGGAATGGGGGCCGAAATCGGCATCGCCACCGGCAAGATGCACGCACGTGGTCCGGTTGGCGCAACGCAGTTGACCAGCTTCAAGTATCTGGTGCGCGGAAATGGGACGACCCGGGCTTAGAAGCGCAGAGTAACACGGGTTGCGGTGGTCTCTGCCGCGACCCTGCGGCCCATGGCGGATGCATTCTCAGGCAAGAGCGCAAACTGCACCTGTGCCGGGCTGACCTTGTCGCTGAAACGTCCTGTTGCAACACCTTTCCACAGACCGCTGTCGATGTTGAGCTTGTCGGCGACACCTGTCACCGTCCAGGCGTTACCCTGTGTGGCGATCTCTACCTCACCTCCGAACGGCATCGCGCTTTCGCAACATAACAGAGCCAGAAAGGCGAGCTTGACCTGATTGCGCGGCACCGCTTCAGACAGGTTCCAGCTGATCCGGACCCGTCCCACCCGTTCAACATCCCGCAACAGCTCGCTGACCTCTGCCCGACCCAGTGGCTGATCGCTGGCAGAACCAAAAGCAACGCGAAAGAACCGAATTCGCGCACCCGCACTGCCAACACTGCCCGCAATCAGTTCCATTTCAGGGCCTTGCACAGCGCCCACCATCTCGAGCAGTTCAAGCCCGTTGGTAATGGCCCCAATCGGGCTGATCAGATCGTGGCAAATCCGGGAACCGATCAATTCGGCCAGGTTGACGTCCGAGTCGCTCATGCGTACCTCTCATGTTGCATCTGCCGCAGGACCCGGAGCCCCGAAATGACAGAATTGAATGCCATTCTTGCACCGGGCATGTATGTCCGCCACCCCGATTTCCCCGATTGGGGCGTCGGACAGGTGCAGTCCAACGTCGCAGGTAAGATCACCGTTAACTTTCGCGAGCAGGGGAAAGTGGTAATCGACGGGACACGCATAGCCCTGATGCCGGTCTTTGATCCGTGAAACTGGTTTAGAAAAGGTTAAAAGCAACGGCCAATGGTGCACTAGTTGCCTTTCTCCAACCACCTGCGGTATCAGCGCGCAACACAGACAAGGACCGCCCCTTTTGATGCCGGAAACAGGCCCCTCATTCACTGTCAAACTTGCCGAGACCGCGGCCGAGCTACAGGCTGCGCAGCGGCTGCGTTATGACGTGTTCGTGCGCGAACTCGGTGGCGGCGGAGAGATGGTGGATCATGAAGCAGGGTTGGAACGGGATCGGTTCGATCCGTATTTCGACCATATGCTTGCCCGCGACGATACAACCGGCGAAGTTGTTGGCGTGTACCGGCTTTTGCCCGGCGAGCGGGCTGCCGAGCTGGGGCAGTTCTATTCCGAAGATGAATACGACCTGACCGTTCTCAAGCAAAGTGGCCGCAAGCTGTTGGAACTCGGGCGCTCGTGTGTTCACCCCGACTATCGCGGCGGAACCGCGATGTATCACCTGTGGAACGGGTTGGCAGCCTATGTCACCGAACGCGAGATTGAGGTTCTGTTTGGCGTTGCCAGTTTTCACGGAACGGACGTGCAGAAACTGGCGCAGCCTTTATCGATGCTGCACCACAACCATCTGGCGCCGCCCGAATTGCGGGTGCGGGCGCAGCTGAAAGTGTTTCAGAGCATGGACCTTGTAGCGCCTGAGGCTTTGGATCGACGCTCTGCCATGGTGCAGGTGCCCGCGCTGATCAAAGCCTATCTGCGTCTGGGCGGATTCGTGGGCGAGGGGGCGTTTATCGACCGCGCCTTCAACACGACGGATGTATGCCTGATCCTCGACACTGCCCGCATGAACGAACGTCAAAGACGCATCTATGGCGGAGCGTAACCAGGTGAACGACGCGCTGTGGAACAGTGAGGAGGCGCCGGACCCGATCAATCTGGGTCTGGTGGGCTGGGTTCTGGTAATCCTGCGCGGGGTGCCTTTGGCCCTTCTGGTTTTCGGAGGGTTGCTCATCCTTCTGACTATTCGCCTGATCGAACTCCCGTTATTCGGAGAGCGCCGCCCGATCACGCCGTTCATCGCACAATTCGTTAGCCGCAATGCGTTCCGGATCCTCGGGATCGGGTTTCAAGCTTCGGGCGAATTGATGCGGCAGCGGGGGGCCGTGGTTGCAAACCATTCGTCCTGGCTGGACATTTTCGCACTGAACGCGCGCAAACGGGTCTATTTCGTGTCTAAGGCCGAAGTCGCACAATGGCCCGGCATCGGCTGGTTGGCGCGCGCGACCGGCACCGTGTTCATTGAGCGGGACCGCAAGAAGGCAAAAGAACAAACCAGAGTGTTCGAGACCCGCTTGAAAGCCGGCCACAAACTGCTGTTTTTCCCCGAAGGGACGTCGACTGACGGTCTGCGGGTTTTACCTTTTAAAACAACGCTCTTTGCCGCGTTCTTTACAGAAGAACTACGTGACATCATGTATGTGCAGCCGGTTTCGGTGGTCTTTCACGCACCCAAGGGACAGCCGGATCGGTTCTATGGCTGGTGGGGCGACATGGAGTTCGGACCGCATCTGCTCAAAACACTTGGCGCGCGCAGACAAGGCGGGGTCGAGTTGATTTATCACGCCCCGGCCAAGGTCAGCGACTTTGAGAACCGCAAGGCGCTGGCCGCGCATTGCGAACAGGCCGTGCGCCACGCACATGCCATGGCGCGGCTTGAAAAATAAGGGCAATTCGCCCTTGCGCTGCCGCACAACCTGCCGTATACGCGCGCCATTCAAACCCGCAGGCGGGGTTTGGCCTTTTTGAGGGAGACATCCTCATCAAGACCGCCGGTTGGAGCATCCGCTTCTTTCACCCCCGCCAAGGCGTAAACCGGAAAAGGAAAATAGCATGGCTCTTCCCGAGTTCACCATGCGTCAGCTGCTGGAAGCTGGCGTTCACTTTGGTCACCAGACACAGCGTTGGAATCCCCGCATGGGCCCGTTCATCTACGGCTCGCGCAATGGTATTCACATCATGGATCTGACCCAGACCGTTCCGATGCTGGATCAGGCTCTGCAGGCGGTCCGCGACACCGTTGCCAAAGGCGGCCGTGTTCTGTTCGTCGGCACCAAGCGTCAGGCAGCTCAGCCGATCGCCGAAGCTGCTGAAAAGTCGGCTCAGTACTATATGAACCACCGCTGGCTGGGCGGCACGCTGACCAACTGGAAGACCGTTTCCCAGTCGATCAACCGTCTGAACCAGATCGACGAAGCCATGGAATCGGGTGCCGAAGGTCTGACCAAGAAAGAGCGTCTGGGCATGGAGCGTGATCAGGCCAAGCTGCAAGCTTCGCTGGGTGGTATCCGCGAAATGGGCGGCGTTCCGGACCTGCTGTTCGTCATCGACGTAAAGAAAGAAGCGCTGGCCATCGCCGAAGCGAACAAGCTGGGTATCCCGGTTGTGGCGATCGTCGACACCAACTGCTCGCCCGATGGTGTGGATTACATCATCCCCGGCAACGACGACGCGGCCCGCGCAATCGCTCTGTACTGTGATCTGGCTGCTCGTGCGGCGCTGGACGGTATGACCGCTCAGTTGGGTGCAGCAGGCGTTGACCTGGGTGAATTCGAAGAAGCACCGGTTGAAGAAGCCGTAGCCGAAGAATCACCCGCAGAAGAAGCCGCGCCGGAAGCCAAGGCCGAAGCGTAAGCTGCCCGTCACATAATTGACATATGGGGCAGGGTAGACCTGCCCCAATTCCGTTTGAATTGAGGAGAGCCAAAAGATGGCAATCACAGCAGCAATGGTTAAAGAACTGCGCGACTCGACCGGCGCAGGCATGATGGACGCAAAAAAGGCGCTGACCGAAACCGGCGGGAACATGGACGAAGCCGTTGACTGGCTGCGTACCAAAGGTCTGGCCAAGGCAGCGAAGAAATCGGGCCGTACCGCAGCCGAAGGTCTGGTTGCAGTCCACGTTGACGGCGGCAACGGTGTTGCTGTCGAGGTGAACTCGGAAACCGACTTCGTTGCGAAAAACGGCGAGTTCCAGGAAATGGTTGGCAAAATCGCATACGCAGCTGAAGGTGCCGACAATATCGAGGCGCTGCTGGCTGCTGATCTGGGCGGCAAGTCCGTTTCTGACACCCTGACCGACAAGATCGCCACCATCGGTGAAAACATGTCGGTTCGCCGCATGGCCAAACTGTCGGGCGACACCGTTGTGTCCTACGTCCACAACGCAGCCACCAACGGCATGGGCAAAATCGGTGTTCTGGTTGCTCTGTCTGGCGGTGACGAAGCCATCGGCAAGCAGGTTGCAATGCACATCGCAGCCGTGAACCCGGCGGCTCTGTCTGAGGCCGATATGGACCCGGCAGTTGTCGAGAAGGAAAAGCAGGTTCAGATGGATATTGCCCGCGAATCCGGCAAGCCGGAGCAGGTGATCGAAAAGATGATCGAAGGTCGCATGAAGAAATTCGTCGCAGAATCGACTCTGCTGAACCAGCAGTTCGTTGTGAACCCTGATCTGACTGTCGAGGCTGCGGCCAAGGAAGCTGGCGCAACCATCACCGGTTTTGTTCGCATGGAAGTTGGCGAAGGTATCGTGGTCGAGAAAGAAGACTTCGCAGCCGAAGTAGCCAAGGCGGCACAGGGCTAAGAACTGCGCGCGGCCCCATGAGAGGCCGCAGCTTACAGGAAACCCGGCTTGCGACATGCAGCCGGGTTTTTTCATGGACAGCAGATGCCGATGAACTGCGGAACAAGATCGTGTCAGGATGGGTTGGCTTGAGGGGCCCCGCATGATGGGGATGGACAGAGCCCCTCAAGAATTCCGATCAAGCGACGCGGACGAATAGACGCCGCTTAATCAGAGCGATCGGAGAGCTTTGTTATCGCAAAGGTCCAATCAAAATGTTCCCTGGCTAAAGCCACCACTCACGGAACGATATCAATTTGCAATTTCGCGAAAGAATTTGGAAGTCATGATTTCCTTACCTTAGGTCAATTTGACGCAAGTTAGCGTCAAATTTGACTTAGGCTTCCATCACAAACATCTGATTCTGAAGTGCCGCCTTCAGTACGGCCTGTGCAGTTGTCTCGACCGACAAAGCTTCGCGCGCAAGCCGCAAGTGCTTTTCCACTGTGGCCGATGTCAGCCCCATCAGCAGCGCGATATCCTGCGTGGTCTTGCCATCGCCAACCCACTGCAGGGCTTCACGCTGGCGTTTGGTCAGAGCGCGGTTGGGCGCATTGTAGGGCAGGGTCAGGATTTTCAGATGCGCGACGTTGTTCATCAGCAAAATGTCATCGCCGTGTTCTTCCCAGACCGCATCCACCTCTTCCTGAGTATGCTCACGTGCCGCCAACGAGATCGCGCCCTTGGTCCTCATCGAGACCGAGTTGAAGCTGACCGTATAGCCATCGGTCACACCGCAGGACTTGTTGAACTCATACACTTTGAGCTCTTCCGGGGTCATTACACCGCTGGACATCATGTCGCGGATCATGCTCCAACTGGCCGCTCCCTCGTTGTTCAGCGCCCATTTCAACATGGGTGCGTGAAAATACAGTCCAGACTGAAGGAACCCCTCAAGATAATCCGAGCAGTGGTTGGTCAGGATCACAAAATCCTCAGGATCCCCCAGCGAGGTGGCGGTGCGGTACTGCGTATAGCCATAGAGCAACCGGTCGAACCCATACTTTGCCATCTGCCGGCAATGCGCATCCCACAGCTCTTCGAGCGTTTTGGTGTAGCTCAGAAAGTTCAGATATTCGTGGAGGTTCATCCCGCGCTCCTCTCTGTGAGATGAGCGGCAAGCGCATCCAGCGCCAGAACATAACCCTGAGCACCAAATCCGATGATCTGACCGATTGCGACCGGGGCGATATACGATTTGTGCCGGAATTCTTCACGCGCGTGGATATTGGACAGGTGAACCTCGACCACCGGTACCTGGGCCGAGGAAATCGCGTCCATCAAGGCAACCGAAGTGTGGGTGTAAGCGCCTGCATTCAGGACAATGCCATCTTGTGTACCTCTGGCTGCATGGATCGCGTCGATCAGTGCACCCTCGTGATTGGACTGCAGGTGCGAGACTGCCAAACCACGCGTCTCACCGTGAGACACACACAGATCTTCGATGATTTTCAAGGTCGTATGACCGTAAACCTCAGGTTGCCTCGTACCCAGCAGGTTCAGGTTCGGACCATTCAGAACCAGGATATTGTGCATCTTCAAACTGTCCCCATCTGCTTTTTTCATAACCCTGAAACTGGCGGGCGTCTAGCAGCCTTCGTGTTCAAGGGGCGGGCTGCGTCGGCGTATATTAGCCTATAGATCTGGGTGGAATTGTGACCTGTGTCGCGTTTTGGCCTCCACAATCACAACATTGCATGGTTTGACGCCGAGTAACTCCCGCATTTGTTCTCTGACCTCTTGCTTCGGTGGTTCTGATTTCGTTGGATTACAGGCAATAGTTGTCAAGAAGATGGACGGGATTTTTCCCCAACGGAACATGCCGAGTCGCACACATTGCAGAAGGACGCCCCATGACGCCCGAGACATTGTTTTCACTTAATGGCAAGACCGCCCTGGTTACCGGTGGCGCGACGGGAATTGGCCGGATGGCCGCTGAGGCGCTGGTCCGCGCAGGGGCCCGTGTATTGATCGCCTCTCGCAAAGGCGAAGCTTGCGAGGCGGTGGCGGCCGAGTTGAACGCACTGGACGCGCCGGGATCGGCCGAGGGCTTTTCGGGTGATATCAGTAATGAAGACGGCATCAACGCGCTGGTGGATGAGGTCAACAAACGCACAAAAACCCTTGATATACTTATGAATAATTCCGGTGTTTCTTGGGGCGCGCCGATGGGGCAGTTTCCCTATGCAGCCTGGGACAAGGTTATGTCCGTTAATGTCACGGGTATTTTTGACCTGACCCAAAAGCTGCTGCCTTTGCTGATGAAATCTGCCTCGGATGACGATCCGGCCCGCGTGGTCAATGTCGGCTCCGTCATGGGTGAGGTGCCCATGGGGGACGGGGCCTACAGTTATGCGGCATCAAAGGCGGCAGTGCTCCATCTGACCAAGATCATGGCGAAAGAATTTGCCTCCTACCGGGTCACGGTCAACGCGCTTGCACCCGGACCATTCGTATCGCGCATGACGGCTTTCGCCACCGAAGATGAGGGAAAGCGCGAAAGGGTCGGAAAATCAGTTCCGCTTGGCCGTGTTGGTCGTGACGAGGATATCGGAGGGTGTATGCTGTTCCTCTGTGGACGCGGTGGCAGCTATGTGACCGGCGCCGTTTTGCCCGTGTCCGGTGGTATCAATGTCCAAACCGCGGGGAACATTTTTGGTGATGCTCTATAGCAAGTCGAACTGAGCTGGGAAATGAATTAGCTGAACAGCGTTTTAGCCAAACTGTATTTGCTTACAATCCGTTAGATCCGGGTGCATCCTGCCGATGATCGAGAAAATGGCATTTGCCTTGCAATCAGGTCTTCTGAATCGCTGCGATCCCTAAAAAAGTCTATAAACACGCGCAGGCCCATGAACCCTTTTTCAGATTTCGCGTGGCACGCACTGTGATCGTTGAAGGAAAGGTAAACCATGAGATTTGATCCCGCAGCGCTGCCCCGAATTCACGACTGGATGCAACGATATGTGGATCAGAGAAAATACGCCGGCAGCGCCTTGCTGATCCACCACAGGGGACGCGAGGCGGTCTTTCACGTCTGCGGTCGCCGCTCCATCGAAAAGGATTTGCCGTTTCGGCGCGAAAGTCTGGTTCGCATCTACTCAATGACCAAACCGGTGACCTCGGTGGCCCTGATGATGCTGGTCGAACGCGGGTTGTTTCACCTCGATGTGCCCGTGTCGGAATTCTTGCCCGAATTTCAAACAATGCGGGCCTTGATCCCCGGTGCCACACATATAGACCAGACCGAGGCCGCACCAACCCCGAGCCTGCACCAACTACTGACACATACCAGCGGTCTGAGTTATCCGTTCAATCCTGGCCTGCTGCCCGAGGCCATGGACGAACTTGATCTGATATTTGCACCGAACCAGGGGCCGCTGGCTGATCGGGTCGAGGTGCTGTCGGCGCTACCTCTGGCATTTCAGCCAGGTCAGCGATGGGAATATTCAGTCGGAATCGATGTCATTGGCCGTGTGATCGAGGTTGTCTCAGGCCAGCCGTTGGATCGGTTTCTGTCTGAACACATCTTTGACCCGCTAGAGATGGGTGAAACAGGATTCTCGGTGCCTGAGGGGGCAGGGGACCGGTTCGCCTCGCTCTATACCCCGCTTGAGGGGGACGCGATGGCCCTGAACGAAGCCCGCACCGGCGGCGACAGCCTTCGGCTTGTGGATTGCGCCGGAGAATCGCCGTTTGAGGCCGCCACAACTTTCTCCGGAGGTGGAGGACTGATCAGCACCATCGACGATTTCAGCCGGTTCGCCGAGATGCTGAGAAACCGAGGGGCCCAAAACGGGGTTCGTTTGTTGGGGCCTTCGACTGCCGCGTTCATGATGCGTAATCACTTACCCGGCGATATCGCCTCGATGGGGCCGCAGAGCTTTGCCGAACAGCCCATGGACGGCACCGGATTTGGCATTGGTGGCGCGGTGGTGCTGGACCCTGCGCGCCTACGCTGCCCCGGTTCAGTGGGGGACTTTGGCTGGGGTGGCATGGCGTCCACTTATTTCTGGATCGATCAGACCAATGAATTCTCGGTTATTTTCTTTACGCAATTGTCCCCCTCAAGTTCATACCCATCGCGCGCCGAACTGAAGGCGCTTGTGCATGGTGCACTCGTTGAATGATCGCTTCTCCAATGCTACCCGAAGGCATTGCTGAACCGGAGAGCCATATACATGACCGAAGCCGAACGCGTCCTACTTGATTTGCTGGATATCGAGCCGCTTGAAGTCGATCTGTTTCGCGGCACCGGCTCGGGGGGGGAAACACCCACACGAATATTTGGCGGTCAGGTGATCGCACAGGCCCTTGCCGCGGCTTACAGAACGGTCGATGATCGGCTGTGCCATTCGCTGCACGCTTATTTCATCCGACCGGGTGATCCCTCGATTCCCGTTATTTATCAGGTAGATCGCGCACGAGATGGAGGTTCGTTTACAACCCGTCGTGTGGTCGCGATTCAGCATGGCAAACAGATCCTGAACCTGTCCGCATCTTTTCACGGCCAAGATGAAGGGTGGGCGCATCAGCACCCGATGCCGGATGTGCAACCACCGGAGGCTCATCCATCGCGGGATGAATTGAGGCAGCACTATCTGAGCCGCGTGCCGGAGAAGTTAAAAACCGAGTTGCTGAGGGAACGTCCGATCGAGGTACGTGAAATCGCTCCGCTGGATCTGTTCACACCCGAGAAGGCAGATGATCGTAACGAGCTATGGTTCCGAATGGGTGCAGCTTCCCAGGCCGACAGCATCACTCAGCACCTGTTGTTGGCCTATGCCTCCGACATGAGCCTGCTGAGCTCTGGCATGCGTCCGCACGGTCTCAGTTGGTTCACCGGAGCGGTCGATGGTGCCAGCCTGGACCATGCCATCTGGTTCCACGCC
>JAUHYC010000050.1 GCA_030426685.1 Alphaproteobacteria bacterium | reverse complement strand
GTCCTGTTCTACGCGACCAAGCGCGTCGGCGGCGACGTGAGCGATTTTGCTGCGATCAAGCTGGTGAAATTCGGCACCGCCTAAGCGGGCTGAATCCGGGGGGCTTTATGGCCCCTCGGGCGGCGGGCGCGGGCCGGGGTGAGATCCCCTGCGTTGTCTAGCTGCTCCCCTCCGTCCGAGCAACGTGGGGCGGCGCGTGCCCGTCATTTTCCTGAAGCGGCCCCCGGAGGGGTCCGAGATTGCGGAGTGAATGGATGATGTTGATCGAAGAAACCGCCATCGCGGATGCGGCGCTGCCGGTGGATCAGTTCAAGGCGCATCTGCGGCTGGGCACGGGGTTTGCCGAAGATGCCGTGCAGGACGAGGTGCTGAAAAGCTT
Organism: Alphaproteobacteria bacterium; assembly: GCA_030426685.1. Classification (GTDB taxonomy): domain Bacteria; phylum Pseudomonadota; class Alphaproteobacteria; order Rhodobacterales; family Rhodobacteraceae; genus Ruegeria. Next base: position 24,149 of record JAUHYC010000050.1, on the reverse strand, counting down.
TCTGCGTGCGGCCATCGCGGCGATTGAGGCGCGAACCGGCAAGGTGCTGATCGAGCGCGATTTTTCGTGGGACCTGAATGGCTGGCGTGATACGTCGGGTGAAGTGCTGCCGGTGGCCCCGGTGGTCTCGGTTGCTGCGGTCACGCTGACCGATGCGGCGGGGACCGAGGCCGTTGTGGACGCGGCGGCTTACCGGTTGGAGCGCGACACGCAGCGCCCTCGGTTGCGCCCCTCTGGGTCTTGTTTGCCAAGGGTGCAGACCGGTGGGTCGGTGAAGATTGCCTTCACTGCGGGGATGGCCGCGGATTGGGGCGGGTTGCCTGCCGATCTGGGTCAGGCGGTGCTGCTGCTGGCGGCGCATTACTACGAATATCGCGATGAGACGGCGCTGGGCGCGGGGTGCATGCCCTTTGGCGTGACCAGCCTGATCCAGCGCTATCGCACGGTGCGCTTTGGCGCAGGGGTGACGCAATGAGCACGCCGCGATTGAACCGCAAGCTGGTGCTGGAGGCTCCGGTACGCAGCGCCGATGGTGCGGGGGGGTATACCGAAGCCTGGACCGCGCTGGGTTCGCTTTGGGCTGAGGTGACGGCGCGCAGCGGGTCGGAACGCGCGGTTGGCGGGGCCTCGGTGTCGCGCGTTGGCTATCGCATCGTGGTGCGGGGCGCGCCCGAGGGCTCGGATATGCGGCCCGCGCCGGAACAGCGGTTTGTGGAAGGGACGAGACGGTTTGTGATCCGAGCGGTGGCTGAGCGCGATGAGCGCGGCCAGTACCTGACCTGTTTCGCAGATGAAGAGGTGGCCGCATGAGCTATGGCGTTTCAGCCGCTTTGCAGGCGGCGGTGTTTCAGCGGCTTTCGGGAGACAGGCGGATCATTTCTCTGATCGGTTCTGCGGTCTTTGACGCGGTTCCGGCGGGGGTGGTGCCGCAGACCTATGTGACGCTGGGGCCGGAAGAAGTGCGGGACGCCTCGGACCGATCCGGCGCGGGCGCGGTGCATCGTTTCACGGTCTCGGTGGTGTCTGAGGCGGCGGGCTTTGGCGCGGCCAAGACGCTGGCAGGCGCGGTGTGTGACGCGCTGGAAGGGGCGGCGCTGACTTTGGACCGGGGCCATCTGGTGGGCTTGTGGTTCGAACGCGCCAGCGCACGGCGCACGGGAACCGGCGGCGCGATCCGCCAGATCGATCTGAGATTCCGCGCCCGCGTGGAAGACGACTAAGCAATCAACGGAGAGAGCATATGGCTGCCCAGAACGGAAAAGACCTGTTGGTCAAAGTGGATATGAACGGCACGGGCCTGTTCGAGACCATCGCGGGCCTGCGCGCCACGCGGATCAGTTTCAACGCGGAAAGCGTGGATGTCACCAGCTTGGAGAGCCAAGGCGGGTGGCGCGAGCTGCTGTCGGGGGCGGGGGTGAAATCCGCTGCGATCTCGGGCTCGGGTGTGTTCAAGGATGCAGGGACCGACGAGCGTGCGCGTCAGTTGTTCTTTGACGGTGAGACGCCGGGGTTTCAGGTGATCATCCCGGATTTCGGCATTGTCGAGGGGCCGTTTCAGGTGAGCAGTATTGAATATGCGGGCTCGCATAACGGTGAGGCGACCTATGAGATGAGCATGGCAAGCGCCGGTGCGCTGAGCTTTACGGCGCTCTGATGGCCAATCCGTGGACGGGCGAGGTGGCGCTGACCATCGATGGGGAGCAGCGGGTGCTCAAGCTGACATTGGGTGCTTTGGCGGAATTGGAACAAGAGCTGCAGGCCGGGTCTCTGGTGGAGCTGGTGCAGCGGTTTGAAGGCGGGGCTTATTCCAGCGGTGATGTGCTGGCGCTGCTGGTTGCCGGGTTGCGGGGCGGCGGAGCGCAGGTCACGCGCGATGATCTGCTGCATGCCGAGATTGCGGGCGGGCCGATGGCGGGGGCCAAGGCGGCAGCCGAGTTGCTGGCGCGGGCCTTCATGGTGCCCGAGTGAGCGGGTTTGACTGGCCCGTACTGATGCGGGCCGGGTTCCTCGGCCTGCGTCTGACGCCGGACCAGTTCTGGCGTCTGACCCCGGTCGAGCTGATGCTGATGCTGGGGCAGGGCGCCGGGATGCCCGCGATGAACCGGTCGGGCCTGGATGCGTTGCTGGCGGCCTATCCGGACAAGACACAAGGAGAGCGTGATGACGGATCGTGAAGGGTTTGACGACCTGCAGGAGCGGGGAGAGGCGCTGGGCGATGCGCTGGGCGATGCGGCGACGATGGCATCGGCGTTTGACGGGCAGATGAAGCGGGTCAGGGCGGCGTTTGAAGAGACCGGCAAGGATATCGCCACGCTTGAGCGTGGCATGTCCGGCGGTTTGCGAAAGGCCTTTGATGGCGTGGTGCTGGATGGGATGAACCTGTCAGGCGCGCTGGATGTGCTGAAAAATTCGATGATCCGCACGGCCTATTCGGCGGCGATCAAGCCGGTGACGGATCACTTTGGGGGCATGCTGGCCAATGGGGTTGGCAATCTGGTGCAGGGGATACTGCCTTTTGCCGATGGCGGCAGTTTCAGCCAGGGCCGGGTGATGCCCTTCGCCAATGGCGGCGTGGTCAGCAGCCCGACGATGTTCCCGATGCGCGGCGGCACCGGGTTGATGGGTGAGGCCGGTCCCGAGGCGATCATGCCGTTGGCGCGCGGGGCCGATGGCAAGCTGGGCGTGCGGACGCAGGGCGGCGGTCGGGCGGTGAATGTGGTGATGAATATCAACACGCCGGATGTGCAGGGGTTCCGCCGGTCTCAGGGTCAGATCGCGGCGCAGATGAGCCGCGCCTTGGGTCGCGGCAATCGCAACAGGTAAGGGGAGCAGGACGTGAATTTTCATGAGGTGAGATTTCCCGCCAGCCTGAGCTTTGGCTCGGTCGGTGGGCCCGAGCGGCGCACGGATATCGTGACGCTGGCCAACGGGTTTGAGGAACGCAACACCCCCTGGGCGCATTCGCGCAGACGTTATGATGCGGGGCTGGGGATGCGGTCGCTGGATGATATCGAAACGCTGATCTCGTTCTTCGAGGCGCGGCAGGGTCAGATGTTTGGGTTTCGTTGGAAGGACTGGTCGGATTTCAAATCGGGCGCGGCGACGGCTGAGGTCGAAAAGGGCGATCAGGTGATCGCGCGGGGTGATGGTGAGACGACCGGGTTTCAACTGGTCAAGACCTACAGTTCGGGCGGGTTCAGCTATGTGCGGCCGATCCTGAAGCCGGTGCTGGGCACCGTTAAGCTGGGGTTGGATCAGGATGAGGTGCGCGAGGGGGTCGATTATGAGGTTGATCTGGCCAATGGCCGAGTGACCTTTACCGCCCCGCCGCCCGAGCAGGTCGAGATCACCGCCGGGTTTGAGTTTGACGTACCGGTGCGCTTTGACACCGACAAGATCCAGACCAGTGTTGCCAGCTTTCAGGCCGGGGATGTGCCGAATGTGCCGGTGGTTGAGGTGCGGGTCTGATGAGCGGTGACAAACAGGCGCTGCAGGCGCATTTGCAGACCGGGCTGACAACGACCTGCCGTTGCTGGGCGATCACGCGTAGCGACGGACAGACCTTTGGCTTCACCGATCACGACATGGAGTTGAGCTTCGACGGGCTGACCTTCAAGGCCAGCACCGGTCTGACAGCCGCGGCGATTGAGCAGGCAACCGGGTTGTCCATTGACAATTCCGAGGCGATGGGCGCGCTGTCTGATGTCTCGGTCTGCGAAGAGGATATCGAGGCAGGGCGCTTTGACGGCGCTGAGGTGCGGGCCTGGCTGGTCAATTGGGCTGATCCCGCGCAGCGGATGCTGCAGTTTCGCGGCTCGATCGGGGAATTGCGGCGTGCAGGCGGGGCGTTTCACGCCGAATTGCGCGGGTTGACGGATTTGCTGAACAGACCTTTGGGCCGGATCTATCAGAAACCCTGCACCGCGGTGTTGGGCGATGGCAATTGCCGTTTCGCGCTCGATACGCCGGGGTATCGCGCTGAGGCCGAGATTGTTGGTCTCGAAGGCGCCGCTGTACGCCTGAAGGGCGCGGACGGCGCCGATGAGGGGTGGTTCGAACGGGGTCGGTTGGATGTTCTGGACGGTACCGCTCGGGGTCTCTGGGCGTCGATCAAGCTGGATCAGAGGGCAGACGGTGGACGAGATGTCACGTTTTGGTCTGCGATCGGTGGCGGGCTGGCGGTTGGCGACCGGGTACAGCTGACCGCCGGGTGCGACAAGCGAATGACAACCTGTCGGTTGAAATTCAACAACATCCTGAATTTTCAAGGTTTTCCCGATCTTCCGCACGAAGATTGGGTGATGGCGGTGCCGAAGAAGAGCAATCCGAATAAGGGCGGGAGCAGGCGGTGAAACGAGAGACACAGGATATTGTGGATGAGGCGCGGCGCTGGTTGGGGACGCCCTATGTACATCAGGCCTCGGTTCGTGGGGCCGGGGCGGATTGTCTGGGTCTGCTGCGCGGGGTTTGGCGCGCCGTGATGGGTCATGAGCCCGAGGCGGTGCCGGTCTACAGCATGGACTGGTCCGAACCTCAGGGAGAAGAGCGGATGTGGGCCGCCGCCCGCCGCAATCTAATCGAGAAACCGCCCGAAGACATGGCGCCGGGCGATGTGCTGCTGTTCCGGATGCGGGATGCGGCGGTGGCCAAACATCTGGGCATCGTCAGCGGCACCGATCCGGTGCGCTTTGTCCATGCCTATTCCGGGCATGGCGTTGTCGAAAACACACTGAGCGAGCCCTGGCGTCGCCGTGTCGTTGCCTGTTTCGCATTCCCGCTGGAGGTTCTCTGATGGCTACTATTCTTTTGTCCGCCGCCGGTGCGGCCTTGGGCGGATCAATTGGCGGTTCGGTCGCGGGCCTGTCGACGGCGATCATCGGCCGCGCGGTTGGGGCGACCCTGGGACGGGTGATCGACAATCGGCTGATGGGCCAATCCGTGATGGGCGGTGGCAGCGAAGTGGTCGAGACCGGCCGTCTGGACCGGTTCCGCCTGACCGAAACCGGCGAGGGTGCGCCGGTCGCAACGGTGTTTGGCCGGATGCGCGTGGGCGGGCAGGTCATCTGGGCCTCGGACTTTCTGGAAACCCGCACCACGTCGACATCAACCCAGTCTACCGGCGGTGGCAAGGGCAAGCCGAAACCTGCCGAGGTGACCACGACGACCCATAGCTACAGCTATTCCATCTCGCTGGCGATTGCGGTGGGGGCCGGAGAGGTCGCGGATGTCACACGCGTCTGGGCGGATGGCGAGGAGGTTGAGCGCCGAACGCTGAACATGCGCATTTATCGCGGCGATCACGAACAATTGCCGGACCCTCTGATGGAAGCCATCGAGGGAACGGGACAGGTGCCCGCATATCGCGGGACCGCGTATGTGGTGATCGAAGATCTGGCGCTTGGCCCTTATGGCAACCGCGTGCCGCAGTTCTCGTTCGAGGTGGTGCGGCAGGAACAGCCCGGGATGCCCGATACTGAGGACGCGCTGTCACGGATCATCAAGGGTGTGGCACTGATGCCGGGCACGGGCGAGTACGCGCTGGCCTCATCTCAGGTCAATTACAGCAAGGGGCGCGGGCGGAGCTGGGCGGCGAATGTGAATTCACCCTCGGGCCGCTCCGATCTTGTTACTTCGACACAAGCGCTTAGCCGGGAGTTGCCGGGATGCGAGGCGGCGTCGCTGATCGTGTCGTGGTTCGGGGATGATTTGCGCTGTGGCGAATGTCAGATCCGCCCGAAGGTCGAACGCAAGAGTGCCGATGGCAAGAACATGCCGTGGAGCGTTTCCGGCGTGTCGCGCGCTGCGGCCAGCACGGTGCGCTGGGTTGATGGGCGTCCGGTATATGGCGGAACGCCTGCGGATGCGGCTGTGGTTCAGGCGATCAAGCGGCTGAAGGCAACCGGCAAGCGGGTCATGTTCTACCCGTTCATTCTGATGGAGCAATTGCAGGGGAACGGTCTGCCTGATCCGTGGTCCGATGCGGGCGACCAGCCTCATCTGCCGTGGCGGGGGCGGATCACGTTGGACGTGGCTCCGGGGCGTGAGGGCTCGCCTGATCAGACCACCGCGGCGGATGCGCAGGTGGCGACGTTTTTTGGGACGGCAAAGGCGTCGCAGTTTTCCACCGGTGGCGGGCAGGTGACCTATAGCGGCCCACAAGAGTGGGGGCTGAGGCGGTTCATCCTGCACTATGCTGCCTTGTGCAAGGCGGCGGGTGGTGTGGCATCGTTCTGCATCGGCTCCGAACTGCGCGGCTTGACGCAGATCCGCGGGGCTTCGGGTTTTGCTGCGGTTACGCAGCTGCGGTCGCTGGCGGCGGAAGTGCGCAAGATTCTGGGGTCGGGCACCAAGATCGGCTATGCCGCCGACTGGTCCGAGTATTTCGGATATCAACCGCAGGATGGCAGTGGGGACCGGTATTTCCATCTGGATGCGCTGTGGGCAGATGACAACATCGATTTCGTGGGCATCGACAACTATATGCCGCTGTCCGACTGGCGCGAAGGGGAGGCGCATCAGGATGCCGATGTCGGGTCGATCTACGATCTGGATTATCTGCGCGGCAATATCGAGGGTGGTGAAGGGTATGACTGGTACTATGCTTCGCCCGAAGCAGCCGAGGCGCAGATCAGGACTCCGATCACCGATGAAACCCATGATGAGCCGTGGGTCTGGCGATATAAGGATATCCGCAGCTGGTGGGCCAACCACCATCACGAGCGGATCGGTGGGGTGCGGCAGGAGAACCCGACGGATTGGGTGCCGGGGTCCAAGCCGATCTGGTTCACCGAGCTGGGCTGCGCGGCCATCGACAAAGGCACCAACCAGCCGAACAAATTTCTGGACCCGAAATCGTCTGAATCAAAACTACCGAGATATTCCAATGGGATGCGGGATGATTTTATCCTTGTTCAGTATCTCAGGGCGATGCTGGGCTATTGGGGTGATACGCAGATCAACCCGGTTTCGGACATCTATGGCGGCCCGATGGTGGATATGTCGAACGCCTATGTCTGGGCCTGGGATGCACGGCCCTATCCGACCTTTCCGAACTTGCGGTCACAATGGAGCGATGGCGACAATTATGCGCGCGGGCACTGGCTGAACGGGCGGTCCGGGTCGCGGACCCTGGCCTCGGTCGTGACCGAGATCTGTCATGGCGCAGGGGTGACGGATATCGATGTTTCGGCGCTGTATGGCGTGGTGCGCGGCTATGCGGTCGAGGATGTGATGAATGCGCGTCAGGCCTTGCAGCCGTTGATGCTGCGCTATGGGTTTGACGCGATTGAGCGCGACGGGGTGTTGGTGTTCCGCACCCGAGACGGGCGTCGTGCGCATGAGTTGGATCCGGATCGGATCGCCATCAGTGCGGATGTCGACGGTCCGGTCGAATACCGACGAGAGGCCGAGGCCGAGATGACCGGGCGCGTGCGCCTGCGGTTTGTGCAGTCGGATGCAGATCATGATGTGGTTGCGGAAGAGGCGGTGCTGCCGGATGACACCACCCATGCGGTTGCGGTGAATGAAATGCCGCTGTCGATGACCCGAACGGAGGGGCGGCAGACGGTCGAACGCTGGCTGAGTGAATCCCGTCTCTCGCGCGAAACCGCGAAATTCGCATTGCCACCTTCGCTGCTGCATGTCGGGGCCGGGGATGTGGTTCGGCTGCCGGGGGCCGGGCAGGGTGCGGGTGCCCTCTATCGTATTGATCGGCTAGAACAGGCCGAGATGCAGCTGGCGGACGCCGTCCGGATCGAACCGGGGGTCTATGCGGCCTCGGATGTGCCCGATGATGGCGTCACGGCCAAACCGTTCATCGCGCCCGTGCCGGTTCTGCCCGTGTTCATGGATCTGCCGCTGATCACCGGGTCCGAGGTGCCACACGCGCCCTATCTGGCGGTTTCGGCCGATCCCTGGCCGGGCAGTGTGGCGGTCTATTCGGCAGCACAGGATGAGGATTATGCGCTGCACGAAGTGATCGCAGGGCAGGCAGTGATCGGGTTCACCGAAACTCCGTTGTTGCGCGCCAGTGCTGGCATCTGGGATGAGGGGCCCGCGCTGCGGGTCAACCTGATCGACGGATTGCTGGAATCGCGCCCGAGATCAGCCCTGCTGGGTGGGGCCAATCTGGCTGCCATTGGTGACGGGACATCTGGCAATTGGGAACTGTTCCAGTTTTCGGAAGCGACCTTGCAGGAAACGGGCGTCTACGCCCTGTCCGGTCGGATACGCGGGCAATTGGGTACCGATGCGCAGATGCCGGATGTCTGGCCTGAGGGTTCGACTTTTGTGCTGCTGGATGAGCGTGTCTATCAGACCGGTTTGTTGCGGACCGAACGGCGTGTGGCCAAGCACTACCGCATCGGCCCGGCCACACGTGGATATGAGGATCCGGCCTATGTGCATCTGGTTGAGGCGTTCGATGGCAATGGGCTGAGGCCCTACGCGCCCGTTCATTTGCGAGTGTCGGCGTCAGGCGTGGGCGACGAATTTTCGTGGGTGCGGCGCACGCGTATCGACGGCGACGATTGGGACGGGCTCGAAGTGCCATTGGGTGAAGAGGGCGAATCATACCTGATCCGCATCCTCGCTGGCGGTGCGGTCCTGCGCGAGACGGTCGTCAGCGCACCAAACTGGCAATATTCCGATGCTATGAAGCTTGAGGACGGTTTGAGCGGAGCCTATGAACTCAGTGTTGCGCAGGTTTCGGCCAGCTATGGTCCGGGGGCCGTTGCGCGGCTGCAGGTCGGGTAAGGCAGGCCCGTGCGTCCTGTTCTGCACGGCGACATCAGCGCGGCGGCGCGGGCCTTGCTGGCCGCGCCGCCGCCTGAGCGCTCAAGGTTGTGCCTGAGGATGATTGCCGAGGCCGAGTTGGCCGACCGCCATGTCCGTACGACTGGGCAACTGCACCCGCTCTATGGAAATGGGTCGCTGATGGCGGCTGCGCGCAGCCGATCATTGGCAAATGAGCCGGGATTCGATGATCTGCAGTATTGTCAGTGTTTTGAGATGGTTTTGCATAATCTGATCGGGTTTCACGTCAACCAGAGGCGCAGCTGACGCATTTGGTGGCGGCCAGATCAAGCTCAAGCCGACCGCGCGCGATGCTTTCTCCGCAATCTTCGCAATACCCGAATTCACCCTCTTTCATACGGTCCAAGGCCGACCTTAGGCGGTGAGCTTCGGTGTCCCTGCGCGCCTGTTGTGCTTTGGCCATTGCCTGATTCTGCAACGCGTCCATTCGGCTGAGACGTCCAACTGCCTGCTGATCGAGTTCAACAACCGATTGTGCCTCTTGCCCTGAGGCGGACTGGACCTCCAATTCGCTCAGGCGCTGGTGAATCAGTTGTCGGAATTGCTCCAGATCGTCGGTGTTCATTTTTTGTTGTGTGTCACATCATGGGTTTGCGTTTGGCGTTTTTACCACTAGATGGCATTCTAGGCGGAGCAAAGGATCAAAACCATGTTTGAAACGCGCAGCCAAGTTACACCTGTCGATCCGGTTTGGGATCGCATCACCTCCGAGGCTCAGGCAGCCGTGGAGAAAGAGCCGCTTATGGGCGGCCTGGTCCATGCCTGTATCCTGCACCATCGCAGCCTTGAGAGGGCGCTGTCCTATCGGATCTCGGCCAAACTGTGCTCAAACGAGATGTCGATGATGGTGCTGCGTGAGATCGTGGATGAGGCCTATGCCAACGACAAGTCAGTGATCGAAGCGGCACGTGCTGATCTGATGGCTGTGTACGAACGTGATCCGGCCTGCCACCGGCTGTTGCAACCGATCCTGTACTTCAAGGGTTATCAGGCGATGCAGGCCTATCGCGTCGCGCATTGGCTGTGGAACAAAGGCCGCCATGATCTGGCGTATTTCTTCCAGATGCGCTCGTCCGAGATATTCGGGATCGATATTCACCCAGCCGCGAAAATCGGCAAGGGGATCATGATCGACCACGCTCATTCCATCGTTATCGGTGAAACGGCTGTGGTGGGCGACAATGTCTCGATGTTGCATTCGGTGACGCTGGGTGGGACCGGCAAGGAAGAGGAAGACCGCCACCCGAAGATCGGGGACGGGGTTCTGATCGGTGCCGGAGCCAAGGTACTGGGCAATATCGAGGTCGGACATTGCAGCCGCATCGCCGCCGGTTCGGTGGTGCTGCAGGCGGTTCCGGCCTGCAAGACAGTGGCTGGTATTCCAGCAAAGATCGTCGGCGATTCGGGCTGCGATCAGCCTGCAATCTCGATGGATCATATGCTAGGCAAAGATCAGTAGAACAAGTTTTCAAATCGAAAAGGGCCGCCTCGGGACAGGCGGCCCTTTTTTGTTTGCCAGAATGATGCTGGATCAGGCCAGCATGACCATCGGGTTTTCCAGGTTGTCGACGATGGCTTGCAGCAATTGCGCACCCAAAGCACCATCAATAACGCGGTGATCGACTGACATGGTGACCGACATCACAGTGGCGACCGTCAGTTCCCCGTCATCGCCGACAACCGGCTTCTTCAGGCCGGTGCCAACGGCGAGGATACCCGCATGTGGCGGGTTCACGATGGCGTCGAAATTGTCGATGCCGAACATGCCCAGGTTTGATACTGCGAATGTGCCGCCCTGATACTCATGCGGGGCCAGTTTGCGGTCACGGGCGCGCGAGGCGAGATCCTTCATCTCGGTGGACAGCGCGGACAGCGATTTGGTGTCGGCATCCTGCAGGACCGGTGTGAACAGACCGCCCTCGATGGCGACGGCAACGGCAACGTCCGAGGGTTTCAGTTGCAGCACCCGATCACCCGCCCAGACGGCGTTGCATTCGGGAACCTGTTGCAGCGCGTTGGCAACCGCCTTGATGATGAAATCATTGACGCTGAGCTTTACGCCGCGCCCTTCCAACTGTTTGTTCAGCTGGCTGCGGAACTTGAGCAGCGCGTCCAGCTTGATGTCACGGCGCAGATAGAAATGCGGGATGGTCTGCTTGGCCTCGGACAGGCGCGCGGCGATGGTTTTGCGCATGCCGTCGAGCTTGACTTCCTCGTAGTCGCGACCTTCGTACATTTTGGCAATTGCATCTGCAGACGGACCAGCCGGGGCTGCGATAGCCGTGGCGGCTGCGGCGGGTGCGGATGCAGGAGCCGGAGCGGTGGCTGTTGCACCTTCAACATCCGCTTTGACGATGCGGCCATGCGGACCAGAGCCGGTGATTTTTGCCAGGTCGAGACCTTTTTGAGCGGCGATGCGACGCGCCAGGGGGGAGGCGAAGATGCGGCCCCCGTCAGCTTTGGCGGGTGCGGCCGGAGCAGGGGCGGGCGCCTCGGGTGCCGCTGGTGCGGCAGCCTCGTTGCCCGCTGCGGCAGCTGGCGCAGCCGCGGGAGCCTTGGCAGGCGTGGCCGCGATATCATCGGCGCTCTCGCCGTCTTCCAACAGGACCGCGATTGCGGTGTTGACTTTGACCCCTTCGGTACCTTCAGCGATCAGGATCTTGCCGATGGTGCCTTCGTCAACGGCCTCAAATTCCATCGTGGCCTTGTCGGTTTCGATCTCGGCCAGCAGGTCACCGGATGAAACGGTGTCACCTTCCTTGACCAGCCATTTTGCAAGCGTGCCTTCCTCCATAGTCGGGGACAGGGCAGGCATCAGGATTTCGGTGGGCATCTCAGCGTTCCTCAATCAGAGTAATTTGGTCAAAGGGCGCCCTGGGGCGCCCGGTGCCGCGTGCGAGTATCGCAATCGCGGCCTCGATTTTGTCTTTGTTTTCGGCCATCCAGACATAGGCGGTCTGATGGGAGGGGCGCGCGCCGATCAACCGCATATCCGCCGCCAGCCGCTCGGGCACAAGTGCCCGCACGATGCGGTTGTCGATGTCAATCTCGACACGGTAGCATTCGGTTGCTGGATCGCGGCCCCTGATCTCCATTACCGGTAGGTCACCTGTTTCACCGCTGCGATCACCTCATCGGTGGTGATCAACGCCAGTTTCTCCAGGTTCGCGGCATAGGGCATCGGGACATCCTTGCCGGTGCAGTTGATGACCGGTGCGTCAAGATAGTCGAACGCTTCCTGCATCACCACAGACGAGATGTAGCTGCCGACGGAACCTTGCGGCCAGCCTTCCTCGACCGTCACCAGACGGTTGGTCTTCATTACCGAGTTGATGATCGCGCCGGTGTCCATCGGGCGGATGGTGCGCAGGTCGATGACCTCGGCGCTGATGCCGTCCTCGGCCAGCTTGTCGGCGGCTTCCAGCGCGTATTGCATGCCGATGCCGAAGCTGACGATGGTCACGTCCGAGCCTTCGCGCCAGATGCGCGCCTTGCCCAGCGGGATGGTCAGGTCATCCACCTGCGGCACGTCGAAGGAACGGCCGTAGAGGATTTCGTTTTCAAGGAAGACAACGGGGTTGGGATCGCGGATGGCGGATTTCAACAAACCTTTGGCATCGGCAGCCGAGTAGGGCATGACCACCTTGAGGCCTGGGACCTGCATGTACCACGCTGCGTAGTCCTGTGAGTGTTGCGCCGCCACGCGCGCCGCTGCACCGTTGGGTCCGCGGAACACAATCGGGCAACCCATCTGACCGCCGGACATATAGAGTGTCTTGGCGGCCGAGTTGATGATCTGGTCGATCGCCTGCATGGCGAAGTTGAAGGTCATAAACTCGACAATGGGCTTCAGGCCACCAAAGGCGGAACCCACGGCGATGCCGGTGAAGCCGTGTTCGGTAATCGGGGTATCGATTACACGCTTGGCTCCGAACTCGTCCAGCAGACCTTGCGAGATTTTATACGCACCCTGATACTCGGCAACTTCTTCACCCATCAGGTAAACGTCTTCGTCACCGCGCATTTCTTCGGCCATCGCATCACGCAGGGCCTCGCGGACGGTTTGCTGCACCATCTCGGCATCAGCAGGCCAGTCAGGTGACAGGTCTACAACCGGCGCGGCAGGAGCGGGGGCAGCAACAGGAGCGGGAGCCTCAACCGCCGCAGGGGCGGCTTCGGCCTCCGCTGCGGCTGCGGGGGCAGCCGCGGACAGGGCAGAGGCGTCTTCGCCTTCTTCCACCAGAATCGCGATGGGGGTATTGACCTTGACCCCTTCGGTACCTTCGGAGATCAGGATTTTGCCAACGATGCCTTCATCGACGGCTTCGAACTCCATCGTGGCCTTGTCGGTTTCGATCTCGGCCATAATGTCGCCGGATGATACGGTGTCGCCTTCCTTGATCAGCCATTTGGCCAGTGTGCCCTCTTCCATCGTGGGCGAAAGGGCGGGCATGAGAATTTCGGTTGCCATGTCTTAGTCGTCCTCTCAGGCGTAAATGTCGGTCCAGAGCTCTTCAACCGAAGGCTCGGGGCTTTCTTTCGAGAATTCGGCGGACTGGTTCACGACCTCCTTGATCTCCTTGTCGATCGCTTTGAGGTCATCCTCGGTCGCGTGTTTGCCGGTCAGCAGCAATTCGCGCACATGCTCGATCGGGTCGCTTTGTTCACGAACCTTCTGAACCTCTTCGCGGGTACGGTACTTGGCCGGGTCGGACATCGAGTGACCGCGGTAGCGGTAGGTTTTGACCTCGAGGATATAGGGGCCCTTACCCGCGCGGCAGTGGGCGACCGCCTTCTCACCAGCAGCTTTGACCGCCAGAACATCCATGCCGTTGACGATTTCGCCCGGAATACCGAAGGCCTCGCCCCGATGGTAGATGTCCTTGGTCGAGGTCGAGCGCGCCTGAGCGGTGCCCATGGCGTATTGGTTGTTTTCAATCACGAACACCACCGGCAGGTTCCAGATGGCGGCCATGTTGAAGGTCTCGTAGACCTGACCCTGGTTTGCGGCGCCATCCCCGAAATAGGTGAAGGTGACGCGACCGTTCTCCTTGTACCTGTCTGCAAAGGCGAGGCCCGCACCCAGCGGAACCTGTGCACCAACGATGCCGTGGCCGCCGTAGAAATGCTTCTCTTTCGAGAACATGTGCATCGAGCCGCCCTTACCCTTGGACAGGCCGCCTTCGCGTCCGGTGAGTTCGGCCATCACGCCGCCCGGATCCATGCCGCAGGCCAGCATATGGCCGTGGTCGCGATAGGAGGTGATGCGCTTGTCGCCATCTTCGGCAGCCGCTTCCAGGCCGACCACAACGGCCTCTTGCCCGATGTAAAGGTGGCAGAACCCGCCGATCAGACCCATGCCGTACAGTTGACCGGCCTTTTCTTCGAATCGGCGGATCAGTAGCATTTCGCGGTAATAAGTTTTAAGCTCTTCCGCAGAAACGTTTGGTTTCTTTGTGGTTTTTCGCGCAGCCATTGTGGCGATCTCCCCCTTTCGGACAGATAGTTTAGCGTTAAACTATCTTGTAAGACATTTCGCGCCATCTGGCGAGAGGAAAAGTGACGCGGGGGCAGGGTGCGCGGTTTGCGGCCCTGAAGGGCAATTTATCAGCGATGCGGTGCAGAGATTTTTCGTCGAAAAATCTTGTCAGCGGATGACGATCTCATCCGCACGGATCATGCCAAGGATCGAGCGCGCCTGCTGGTCGAGCAGGTCGAGGTCCAGATAAGTGTCGGACAGGCGACGTGTCAGGTTCTCCATCCGGGCGATCTCGGAGTTCAGCTGTGCCAGATCGCGGGACAGGCCATCGCGTTCCGCTGCGATTTCCACGCGGCGAAACAGACCATAATCACCCTGAACGGCTGCGAAGGTGAAATACACACCCAGCATGAAGGCGATCGAGAAAAATATGAAGGCGCCCAGACCGGGACGATGGGAACGGGTCACTGTTTTAACTGCCCAATAACAAACTGCCTCAGAAAGCACCCTTTTCGGGTATTTTCCAGCACTATGTCACAGGTGATTCGGCTTGTGAATCCCCTGTGTGCAAAAAGCTTGGGCCTGCGTCGGTTGGGGCGCGGAGCTTATTGCTCCAGCGCCGCAACGCCCGGCAGGGTCTTGCCTTCCATCCATTCCAGAAAGGCGCCGCCTGCGGTCGAGATATATGAGAAATCAGCCGCAGCGCCCGACGCGTTCAGCGCGGCCACCGTGTCACCCCCGCCCGCAACAGAGGTCAGCTTGCCATCACGTGTCAAAGCGGCGGCCTTCAGGGCTGCTGCATTGGTCGCTGCGTCGAACGGGGTCAGTTCGAACGCACCCAGGGGGCCGTTCCAGATCAGGGTCTGGCTGTTTTCCAGCACGTCGGACACGGCCGCGACGCTTTCGGGTCCGGCGTCCAGGATCATCGCGCCCGAGGGGCATTGATCTGCGGGCAGAACCTGATGCGGCGCGTTGGCCTCGAAGGCTTCTGCCACCACAATGTCGCGCGGCAGGACGATTGTGCAGCCTGCGGTTTCGGCCTTTTCCATGATCTGTGCGGCGGTGTCGGTCATCGCATGCTCGGCCAGCGATTTTCCCACGTCGATCCCTTTGGCCACCAGGAAGGTGTTTGCCATGCCGCCGCCGATGACCAGATAATCGACCTTCTCGATCAGATTGCCGAGCAGGTCCAGTTTGGTCGACACTTTGGCCCCTCCCACAACTGCGGTCACAGGGCGTTTAGGCGCACCCAGTGCAGCCTCCAGAGCGCTCAGTTCCTGTTGCATCAGGCGGCCGGCACAGGCCGGTAGCAGACGGGCCAAGGCCTCGGTCGAACTGTGGGCACGGTGCGCAGCCGAGAAGGCATCGTTGCAATAGATATCGCCCAGCTTCGCCATACCCTCGGCGAGGGTCACGCTGTTTTTGGTTTCTTCAGCATGGAAACGGGTGTTTTCCAGCAGCAGAACCTCATCATCGCTCAGCGCTGCGGCGGCGGCTTCGGCTTCGGGGCCAACACAGTCATCGGCAAAACGCACCGGCACACCAAAGGCCGTCTCAAGTGCGGGGAGCAGTTGCTTCAACGACATCTCGGGAACGCGCTCGCCCTTTGGGCGTCCGAAATGCGCCAGCAGGATGGGTTTGCCGCCCGCGTTCAGGATGTCGCGCACGGTGGGTACGATCCGCTGGATGCGTGTGTCATCGGTCACAACGCCCTCGGCAACGGGCACATTGATATCGACGCGCACCAGAACGCGCTTTCCGTTCAGATCCATATCGTCCAGTGATTTCCAGCCCATCGCGCTTATCCTCGCCCATTGCATCCAGTTTCAGGCGGTTCTTTTCCTGCATTTTGCCCTCAGGTCAATGCGTCACTTGGCAATCGCGCGTCTGCGTCATAGGTATTTGCGCAAGTTTCAAAGACAGGAGGGCCAGATGGCCGAGATCAAAGACCCCGAAAACACGATCATCATTGAGCTGAAGGACGGCAATGTCGTTATCGAGCTGCTGCCGGATGTGGCCCCTCAGCACTCGGCCCGCATGAAAGAGCTGGCGCGTGGTGGCGAATATGACAACGTTGCCTTTCACCGCGTGATCGACGGGTTCATGGCGCAAACCGGCGACGTGCAGCATGGCGACATGGAAGACGGGTTCAACCTGCGCATGGCGGGCACCGGTGGGTCGTCGCTGCCGAATGTTCCGGCAGAGTTTTCGAAGCTGCCTCATGATCGCGGAACCTTGGGCGCAGCGCGCTCGGCCAACCCGGATTCGGCTAACTCGCAGTTCTTCATCAACTTCAAGGACAACCATTTCCTGAACGGTCAGTACACGGTGTATGGCCGTGTGATCGAAGGGATGGAGCATGTGGATGCGATCGTTCGTGGTGAGCCGCCTGCGAGCCCCGACCGGATGATCAGCGTCAAGGTGGCTGCTGATGCATAAGCTGGCCGCTGCATTTGCCCTGTTGGCCAGCCCCGCGCTGGCAACAGGTCTTGAGATTGAGATCGAGGGTGAGGGGGCCAATGGCACCGTCACCGTCGACCTGTTCGAAGACCTTGCACCCAAGCATGTTGAGCAAATCACCGCGCTGGCCGCTGCAGGCCAGTATGACGGGGTGGTGTTTCACCGTGTGATCGACGGCTTCATGGCACAGACCGGCGATGTCGAGCATGGCCGTCTGGGTGCGGATATGCGCCGGGCTGGCACAGGGGGCTCGGACCGCCCCGATCTGCCCGCCGAGTTTTCGGACTACAATTTTGACCGCGGCGTCGTGGGCATGGCACGCGCACAGGACCCCGACAGCGCCAATTCGCAGTTTTTCATCATGTTTGAACCGGGCCCGTTCCTGAACGGTCAATATACCGTGGTCGGCCAGGTTTCCGATGGAATGGACGTGGTTGACGCGATCAAGCGCGGCGATGGTCCCAACGGTGCAGTTATCGGTCAGCCTGACGCGATGAAAAAGGTCACCGTGACCGAATGACCCTCAGCCCGGCGCGTGACCGCGCGCCGGGCGACATCGCTCTGTCGCATCCGTTCACGTCCCTGTGTGGTGGGCTTGGCCCCAAGACCGTGACTGGCGCATTATGGCACGCAGCCCGAGGTGCCGGATGCGAACACTTCTCCTTACCATACTGATTGTCCTGGCCGCAGGCGCGTTCGCCAACCCTGACAGCTGGCGCGGCGAATGGCCGGATACGGATTTTTCCAAAACCTCAGTACGCGACTGGGCCGAGATCCGCTCGGGCGGGCCGCCCAAGGATGGCATTCCAGCGTTGAGCGATCCAAAGTTTCTACGTGCCGCGACAAATCCCGGCCTGGGGCCGACCGAGCCGGTGATCACGGTTGAACTGCCCGGCACCACGGCGCGCGCATATCCGATCCGATATCTGATCTGGCATGAGATCGTAAATGACCGGGTCGGCAACCGGCCCATCGCGGTCACATACTGCCCCCTGTGCAACTCAGCCCTTGTGTTTGACCGGCGCACGAAGCGGGGTGTTCTGAGCTTTGGCGTGTCCGGCAAGCTGCGCAATTCAGACATGGTTATGTATGACCGCGAAAGTCAAAGCTGGTGGCAACAGGCCACTGGCGAGGCGATTGTCGGAGAACTGACGGGCACCCAGCTGCGGGCTTTGCCCGCGTGGATGGAAAGTTGGGCGCAGTTCCGGCAACGCAATCCCAACGGATTGGTGATGTCTGAACCCGCGTTCAACCGCGCCTATGGGCGGAACCCCTATCGCGGCTATGACTCGTCGCGGCGGCCGTTCCTGTATGACGGCGCGCTGCCGCCACATGGCATTCATCCACTGGAGCGCGTGGTGCGTGTCGGCAACCGGGCGTGGCCGCTGACCCGGCTCAGGGATGCGGGACAGATATCCGAGGCCGGCGTTACGATCCGCTGGGTTCCGGGGCAGGCCTCGGCACTGGATACCGCACGCATCGACAAGGGCCGAGACGTGGGTTCGATCCGCGTGACCGACGGGTCAGGGCGTGACGTGGTGCATGACGTCATGTTCGCCTTTGCCTTTCACGCGTTCTGGCCGAACGGCGCGTGGATGATCGGTGGCTGAGGCGTTGTGCTACCCGGTCATCGCGTCACTCTTCGGGCGCCATCAGCTTCCAGATGAAAGCCCCGACCGCGCCACCAATGAGCGGAGCAATCCAGAACAACCAGAGCTGCGCCAGCGCCGGACCATCGGCAAACAAAGCCACTCCGGTTGAGCGCGCCGGGTTCACGGATGTGTTGGTCACCGGGATCGAAATCAGGTGGATCAGGGTCAGCCCCAGCCCGATTGCAATCGGTGCAAAGCCTGCCGGGACACCGCTGGATGTAGCCCCCAGAATGATCACGATGAAGAACGCGGTCATCACGATTTCAATCACCAGAGCGGACATCAGCGAATAGCCCTCGGGAGAGGCTTCGCCATAGCCGTTTGAGGCGAACCCGCCGACGCCCTCGAACCCGGGCGCTCCGCTGACGATGATATAAAGCACCAGCGCCGCAACAATCGCACCGATCACCTGAGCGATCCAGTAGGGCAGCAAGTCCTTGGTCGGAAAGCGACCGCCAATCATCAGGCCGAGGCTGACCGCCGGGTTGAAATGCCCACCCGAGATATGCCCGACCGCATAGGCCATGGTCAGAACGGTCAGGCCAAAGGCGAAGGAAACGCCCAGCCAACCGATGCCCACATCGGCCACACCCGCCGCCAGTACCGCGCTGCCGCATCCGCCGAGGACCAGCCAGAATGTGCCGAAGAACTCGGCCATGAGTTTGGATGACATGAAATCTCCTCCGAAAAACAATGAGTTTCACGTTACTTCAAAAAACGTTTTTGTGAAATTGATGGCTACGGGGAAATTTTCCCGATTGCGCGCAATGGTGCTGCGAATGAACCGCAGGCATCAAGGAGATTTGGCAGATTGTGATGGTCCAATTCGAACCCGAATGGCCTGATGCTGCAACACGCACCAAGTCGCGGAACCGTACAAAGCGGTCAATTGGCAGAACAGTATTCCTTCCGACCATCGGATCTAAGCATCGGATCAAGCATTGAACGATCTTTCGCTTTGTTTGCGATGCCGTCCGTGGGGGGAAATTGCTCTAAGCCTCTGGATCGGACGAAGTCTTATCAAGCTCATCGAGCTCTTCCCAGACGCCTGCGGGGATGGGCCACTCTGCCCATTCCATCGCCTGTTGAACATGCTGAGGCCACGTAACTCCGCAAACCGTCGAAGTAATGTCGTCGTCCTTCAGCGAGTATTGCAAGGCCACCGCACCGACCGGGACATCGTAGCGCCCGCACACCTCTTCAACAGCACGTATTGGCGCAAGTATTTCATCATCTGCTGGCCGATAAACATAGAAACGGTGGATTGCACTGCCTCGGGCCAATGCACCTCCGGAAAAAGGTGCGGCGTTCAATATCGAAACACCCCGTGATTTTGCGAGTTCAATGAGAGGTGCCGCGTTGTCGTTTACCAGCGTGTGCCTGTTATGTGTCAGGACCAGATCAAATTCCCAGTCCTGCAAAATTGG
This sequence comes from Alphaproteobacteria bacterium, assembly GCA_030426685.1. Classification (GTDB taxonomy): domain Bacteria; phylum Pseudomonadota; class Alphaproteobacteria; order Rhodobacterales; family Rhodobacteraceae; genus Ruegeria. The sequence goes on along the minus strand of JAUHYC010000050.1, from coordinate 4,317 downwards.
CATCATCACATTGATACGTCCAGCGGCGATTCCAACTGCCTTTGCCAGACCTTCTTCCTTAATACGAAACAACTCTTCAAGCGCGCCGCCGCTGCCTTTGACCTCAGATAAGTCACTGGAATATTCGACATCATGGATGTGGAGTATATCAACGCTTTCGACGCCGAGGGCCGCAAGACTTTCCTCGAATGATCTCCGTGCCTGAGAGGCATCGAAGACGCCGGTTTCCATGTGTCAGTCCATTTTGGTGGAAAGCACTCGTCCTTCTGGCCAACCGCCAAGCTCGCGCACGACTTTCCCTATGCGTTCCTCGCTTCGTACCATGGCATAGCAACGGGATATATCCAGGAACGCATATGGCTGCGAAAGAATTGCTCGAATTGTATCAAAGGCGCGGTTTTCATCGACTTCATAGCCATAAATTCCGGAATACGGCCTAATCCGGTCGACCCAAATCAGATGCGGGGGACGCGTATCCCGGTTGTTCCAATTTCGCGCAGTTTTGCCATGCCAACCTCCCAATCGGTTCTGGACATTCGCAGATGTGCGCGATCAGTTTCTTGGAAACAAGTCGGACTTGCCGCCGGGGATGTTCATTGGACGCACCGCAATCGTTTAAGTCGTCGTATTACGAGGCACTTTTGGGAACGGCTGCATTGTCCTGCAAAGCGGGCGGTTCTGCGCTCTGGTCGATCAACAAAAAACGCCGCAGGTGAACCTGCGGCGCTCATGTTCTCAGAAAACAGCTCAGAAGTTACTGCTTCACTTCCGCTGCCGGATTGGCGCCCGACTTGCCGCTGCGGCCCGGGTTCAGCGGGTCGTCCTGACGCTGCACGGACCCTTCGAAATGCGCGCCGCTTTCGATGGCGATGGTTTTGTGAATGATGTCGCCTTCGACCCGCGCGGTCGAGGTCAGGCGCACCTTCAGGCCACGGACACGGCCCACGATACGGCCATTGACCACAACGTCATCAGCGGTGACTTCGCCCTTGATAGTGGCGGTTTCGCCGATGGTCAGCAGGTGGGCGCGGATGTCTCCTTCGACCGTGCCTTCAACCTGAATGTCGCCTGAGGTCTTTAGGTTGCCTGTGATGTGCAGATCAGAGGACAGAACCGATGCGGGCGGCTTTGGCTTGGGCGGGGTGCTGGCCTTGGTTTCAGCCGGTGCAGGGGCCGCCGGAGTGGCCGGTGCGGCCGGTTTTGCTGCCTCAGTCTCTTTCGATCCGGGTTCGTTGATTTTGCTCTTAGAAAACATTTCTCGCAGCCTTGATATAAGTCATTGGGTTAACAGGTTTTCCGTTCACGCGTACCTCATAGTGCAGATGCGTGCCGGTCGACCGTCCGGTGCTACCCATATCAGCAATATGATCCCCGCGCGAGACCCTTTGACCGACCTTTACGCGGATCTTGGTGTTATGAGCGTAAAGTGTCTCAATCCCGAAGGCGTGCTTGATCTTAACCAGCCGTCCGAAACCCGATTGCCATCCCGCGTGAGAGACCACACCGTCGGCTGTGGCAAAGATATCGGTGCCGGATGCGCCGGCGAAATCTGCGCCGTTATGCATGCGGCGGCCGCCGGTTTTGGGGTCGCGGCGGGTGCCGAAGCCGCTGGTATAGCGGACTGCGGCGCGCACCGGGCTGGCGAAGGGGGCCTTTTCGGCAGCGATGCGATAAAGGTTCAGCTGGTCCATCTGTTCCAGCAGGATATTGGCGCGGATCTGGTCGGGGGTCAGTTCCTCACCGCGTGTGCTCAGGGATAAAGGGGTCAGCGGACCGCCCATACCGCTATATCCGCGTCGGACTTCGTCGAGGATACGATCTGTTGGCATGCCCGCGCTGCGGAACATTTTGTCCAGTGGTTCGACCGAGATCAGCATCGCCTCTTCCAGCTGGCGGAAAATCTCGTCACTGCGTTCCTGCATCAGGCGGATTTCCAGCTCCAGCTCGTCGCGCTGATCCAGCGCGCCTTGCGCATCGCTGGCAATCTGGTCGCGTTGCGCTGCGGTCCGCGCCAGCGCGTCGGTCATGAAGGCCATCTGCGCCGGGTTGGCCGAGGCAGCCATGAACGCCATCTCACCATCGGTGGATTGCCGCAGCTCGGCCAGTTCGGTACGGGCCTCTTCGCGCTGCTTCATGGTAGCACGCAAAGTGGTCTGGATCACGTCGATACCGGTTTCCAGCTCGCGGCGGCGGTTTTCCGATTCCAGCAGCTCGGACTGCATGGACGAAATCTGTTCCAGCGCCGCATTGAACCGGTCATGTGCAGCCAGCGCCTCGGCGGCGCGCGCGTCGCGTTCGGACGACAGGATGTTCAGACGTTCCTGATAGGTGGCCTGATCCCGCTTTGCTTGCTCCCGGAAGTTGCCCGACCCGATGCTATCCATCAGCAAGATCGACGTCGCGATTGCCGTCCAGGCGACCATGACGGCGACACCGGTGACGGCTGCGATCTGGGTCTCAGAACTCAGCCGGATAAACCGCGTATCATTGTCGGATTTCAGAAATACCCGGCGTTCAGGAAAGTGCCGCTCGAGCAGTGAGTGTAGTTTGATTGCCAGACGTGTCCGCACGCGTCCTACCTCAATTGTCCCCATATCCCGGAGCCGGTCGTGAGTGAGTAGCCGCTCCTTGACGCGATTGCATAAAGGGGCCGGACCAATCGGGCAAGTTTGTTAACCAATCAACTGGCGCGAGCGGAGTTTTCTCGCAGATTATCGGCGGGAACTTGCCGAAATCGGGCGATTGGGGTCAGTCCATCTGAACTCCGGGCGGTGGCAGGTCTTCGGTCAGGGGCCAGTAGAAATCGGGCGGCAGCCCGGCCTCAGCGCGCTTTTCTTCATTGAAGGGTGGTTTGAGCACTCCGTGGAAGTAGCGTCGGACGAGTTGGTGAAAAACATCCTTGGGGTCCGCATTCTCGCGCCCGCACAGGAAATGGAACCATTTCGAGCCGTAGGCCACATGGCCGACTTCCTCGGCATAGATCACTTCAAGCGCGGCCACGGCATCCTCGGCCTTGGCCTTGCGGAAGATGTCGATCATGCCCGGCGTTACATCCAGGCCGCGCGCTTCCAGCACCATGGGCACCACCGCAAGACGGCCCATCAGGTCCTCAGCCGTGTCTTCGGCGGCGCGCCACATTCCGGCATGGGCGGGCAGGGCACCATAGTGGCTGCCCATCTGTTCGAGGCAATCGCAGACCATCTCGAAATGGCGAGATTCCTCTTCGGCGCATTTGACCCAGTCGTCATAGAACCCGATCGGCATCGGGACATGGCCGAAACGGGCAATGATGTCCCAGTGCAGGTCCACAGCGTTCAACTCGATATGGGCCACGGCGTGCAACAGGGCGATGCGCCCGGCCTCAGATCCTGGCCTGCGGCGGGGAACATCGCGGGGGGACAGCAGTTCGGGCTTATCGGGGCGCGCCGGGTAGAGCGGCGGTTCTGCGGTTCCGATCTCGATCTCGGGTGCTTCACCTTTGCGGGCCGCGAACCACTCGGCGGCAAAGCGTTTGGACAGGGCGGTTTTTTCCCGCCCCACCGCCGTGGTCAGAACTTCGGTTGCCATTTCGGTCAGTGTCTTGGCCACGATATCCCCGCCTGTGTTGTATTCGCGCGGGTCATAAACCGTATGCCCACGCAGGTCGAGAGAGTCAGAGCATGCGCACCGCTTCAAGCACTTCGCCGACATGGCCGGGCACCTTGACCTTGCGCCAGACGCGGGCGATCCGGCCCTCGGAATCAATGAGGAAGGTCGAGCGTTCGATGCCCATCGATTTGCGCCCATACATGTTCTTTTCGACCCAGACACCGTAATCCTCGCAGACAGTCTGGCCATCGTCAGACAGCAAGGGCGTGGTCAGCCCGTGCTTGGCGACAAACTTGTCATGCTTGGCGACTGTATCGCGCGAGATGCCGAAAACGTTAGCGCCCGCGTCACTAAACGCCTGAAGCTGTTCCGAGAAACCGATGGATTCCTTGGTGCAGCCCGGCGTATCATCGCGGGGATAGAAAAACAAAACCACGGCGCGGCCGCGTTGATCCGACAGGGACACCTCGCCGCCGCCGTCGCGGGGCAGGGTAAAGTCGGGGGCGATGTCTGAAACGTCGGGCATATGTGGACTCCGGCTGAATTATTAACGGTGGCCTCGTATAATAGGGCTCCGCGAGCAGGTTGAAAGGCGTGGAACGCAAATTGGTCCAGCAAGATCAGCAGGATGAGACTGAGACGGACAAAAAGCCGCGTCGCCGGTCGCGCCGACGGACGGCAGGCCTGTGGGCCATGCGCGGCATGTTCATTCTGGTGTTTCTGGCGCTG
>JAUHYC010000096.1 GCA_030426685.1 Alphaproteobacteria bacterium | reverse complement strand
ACATGATCCGCAAGGGCCAACTCACGCCCGGACTCTGCCTATTTCAACAGTTCGCTGGGCTCGCTACCTGACACACAAGCGTTTGCTGAAACAACTCAACGGGCTCAAATCTTTGCAACAAAACCTCCTTCGCGACAGCGCGTCTGTCCAATGACATTGCGAAATCAATTCCCGTGAAAGGATTCTGATCCTGAATGGAAAATGACATCGAATGCATCCACTACTACTATAGCTGACCAATATGTAAGTAATAGGGTCGGCCATGTTTCGTTTTCTACTGTTTGCCTTCGTGATGGGTCTTGCCGCCAGCGCAGGCAGGGCGCAGACACCGCCTTCGGCTGATGAGGTCGCGCAATACGACGGTCTCTTCGCAGCCGCTCACACCGGCAACGAAGAAATGATCCGGCAACTCGTTGCGGCAGGGGCAAACGTCAACGCGCGGGACTCGCGGGGCCGCACACCAGCCCATGTGGCCGCATTTGCTTCAGAGGACGAGGCATTGCGTGCACTGACTGAAGCTGGCGCCGACATGAACGCACTCGAAGATCAGGCCTACGATGTTGTCACGATTGCGGCCGTTGCAAATGATCCGGAATTGATGACACTCGCAATCGAGCTAGGCAACGATCCCGGCCTAACGACCAGCCCATATGAAGGAACCGCTCTGATCGCGGCCGCGCATCTCGGGCATGTCGAGATTGTTCGACGGCTGATCGCTGCTGGCGCGCCTCTGGACCATGTGAACAATCTGCATTGGACAGCAGTTATTGAAGCCGTTGTGCTTGGTGACGGCGGCCCGGATCATCTTGCGGTTCTGGATGCGTTGTTGGCAGCGGGTGCTGACAGATCGCTTGCCGATCGTAACGGGACAACGCCGCTCGAACACGCTGAACTACGCGGATTTTCTCAGATGGCAGAACGGCTAAAAGGAGAGGATTGAGGCCAATCCAGCAGGCTAAGGCGATGAATTCACGTGAATGGTTCTGATGGCAGCTAGGATAGGACAGATCTCTGATCAAGGTGGTGTCGTGGCACAGTGGTGAAAAAGATGAGTATGTTATTCAATCTATCTTCTCACGCATCACCCACATCATCACAAAACAGTTCATACAATACAGCTACGACTGCTGATACTCGTTGATCGGCGATCCTGTAGTAAATGTTCTTCCCATCGCGTCTTGCATCGATCAACCCAGAAAGGCGTAGACTGGACAGTTGCTGCGAGGCTGCGGCCTGGCGCACGGAGAACATGTTCTGAATTTCTGCAACAGATTTCTCACCGGTGAGAAGCAGGCACAATATCTGCAGACGACCATCATGTGCCATGGCCTTCAGAAAATCGGTCGCTTCAAGGGCGTTTTCGCTGAGGTCTGCGTTCAATGGGCGCTCCAAAACAGAGTTAAATCCTGATAACACAATTTCTGTTAACAGTCCCCGCGCCGTGCGGATAGCGTAGCAATCTATCTTCATGCCTGCGTAGTTGTTGGCCATTGGACCTTTCAGAATTTCCGCTCATACTTAGAGCATCTGAGCATCAAAATGAGATATCCCCGATGATTAAACTGATCATGTGTTTGCACCGCCGTTCGGACATTAGCCGAGAAGACTTTCAGGATTATTGGCTGAACAAGCACGGGCCATTTTTTCAAAATAACTCGACGGTAATGCGCTCTAAGCGGTATGTACAAAGCCATACAATTGACAGCCCACTGAATGGTGCGATGAGAGAGTCCAGAAGCATGCAACCGGAATTTGACGGTGTGGCTGAGGTCTGGTTCTCTTCTGAAGAAGATCTGATGGAGGCGATGGGCACCTCTGAAATGCAAGAACTAAGCGTAGAATTGCTGCAAGACGAGTCCAATTTTGTCGACCACACAAAGTCATGCGCATTTATTGTCCAAGAGCTGGAATTCTAGATCAGTTGAATAAAGTCGTTCAGCCCACAAGTCGCGTTCGCCAATTTCCCCCGCGACGCAATGCTCACTTCATCCCGCAGACCGATCAGGACAATCCGGAACTTTTCTTCAGAAGAGAAGTGTCTGCGTGTGTGGCGTTTAATGCCCTGGCTAACTTACCAACGGTATATTTCGATATTCCGGATTTCTTGTTAATCAAAGCCAAAAACCTGTCCGACGAGCGATCACGTCAGACACCCAGAGCAACTATACGACGAGATCGAAATGAGCAATCTTGGTTTCACCTTCAGGCGCGCGAAGAATGGTGACGTGGTGGTCGATCATCACGGTCGGCGCGCGACGACTCTTCGGGGCGACAAGGCGGAATGGTTTCTGCAAGATATGAATGGTCTGGATTTCGAGAGCCAACAGCAGGAAATGGCTCGCGTCACCGGCAACTACAAACGGGGAAATGAACGCAAGGCGCGCAACCATCCCCGCAACCGCTAAGCCTGAAAAAAGATACTGGCCCGGCACCGCGCCACTGCATTTGATACCGCCCAGATGATTGCATTAACCGTCACGCGTATAACAAGTGAGGTCATGGACTTTGCCGTTTTTCAGGCGCTCGAATTGGATCAACCCGCCGAGGGCAAGTTCTTGCAAAACACGTTGCTCGTGCTTTGAGATAGCTGCCGTTCGACCCTGGTCACCGTCGCCGCGACGCGGCCCGTTAGAGGAGACCTCCGCCGCGAGCGCAAAATCGGGGGCCGGTGGAACTCACGGTCAGCGCGGACAAAGCGATCTTTCGCCGGACAATTGCCAAGGTCTGCTTCCGGATTTTTTGGGAATATCGAACGTTTCTTCCTTGGCTGAACAAGGTGCCAATTGCGGCTTCAAAAAAACACAAATGTCGGCGATCTTGCTTATGCCAGCGTCTATTAAAGTGTTCTGTGAAACACCTACTTGCCACGCCACAACAACCAATACGTGACGCCAAACGCCAGACCGAGTCCAGAGTACCCAACGAAATAAAGCGGCTCCAGGTCCGTCGTGTCGAGTGTGATGACCTTTCTGGCAACGGCCATAAGGGCAGTTGCAACTACCAGCTTAACATGTATGACATCGGCCGTCAGGTAAAGCGTAACATTCGTGTAAATCTCGATGGCGATCAGTACGACAAGCGCGGCCGCAAAAACCTCCAACAGATCACTGACGTCAAGAACCAGGACCGGCGGACTTATAAGCTTGATGTAGAACGAGTAGCCGGCGTCGATGACGGCAAATCCGATTACAACGACCATGAACAAAGACATCACACGAACGGCGTGTCGAATGAGCCGATTGCAGCTTCTGACAATCAGATCCTCATGGTCTGGGTCAAGCTCGACATGCGCTTGCGCATTGCGTTGCATCTGATCGGCCATCAAGACCTCCCTATTTTCGACGTTTCATGAACAATCCTTCAGCCAAACGTCAGCGGCCTCTGGGCAAGACGACCTGAGCTTGCAATCGTAGGCGAACGCCCTCGGCACCCACCTCGGGCGCTTCCAGCCAGTAGCCCGCCCCCGCTTGCAGATTGACTGGCAGCGCCCCCCATTGGACCAGCTTGGAGATCGAAGCGTTTATAGGCACAGCCCAGGCTTCAGTTTCCCAGTCATAGGTGCTTTCGCTTTGCAGCGAATAGGTCCACGCGCCTTCGGTGGAATAAGCAAGAAAGGGCTGGAGAAAACTCACATTCGTGGGGGTGTCGGGGTTGCTTTCCAAGTCCCACAGATGATTGGCCAGCGCACCATAGGTCCACGGCCCCGTCTGCCGCAGGGCAATCCCGGTAATCCCAGCGGCCCATGTATCACTCGATACGTCGCTAAAGGTTGGAAAGCGCACAACGGGACCAACGCCCCACGTTACGTCCCCGGTTCCGATTGGCGAGAACCAAGCAGAGAACAGGATGTCTCCGAACCCCTCCTGGCGTGTGCCCGGCACAACGTCTTCCTGCCAGATGTAAGGAATGATAGTTCGTGTGATCAGGTTAAGGTCATCGTTCAGTTGAAAGGGCACGACTGGTTGAAAGTTCAGCGTGGTGCGCGAGCCCTGATCAGAGACGCCCAGATTTTCATCATAGTTCAATTGAAACGGAACCGAGACGATTGCCGCAAGTGGATTGGCCAGTTCCTGGGCCAGATCGGATGCCTCGTCTGCAACGGTTGTGGTTCCGGCATTGGCTGCAAAGAGCAGCCCCATAAGAGTAGGGGATCGACGCATAGCCGTGTACTCCTTTTAAATTGCAGGTTGGTCGAGTGGCCTAGTTGATCGGCTCTAATTTCGGGAAGGCCCAATTACCGTTCAGGATTGCATCCTCCGGCTCATAGAGGCGGATCGCGTAGTTCCAGCCCGGAGTAATCGGTAGACAGTTCACGCGGCCATCGTCGCACCCGCCGAAATGCAACGTGACCGAGCCGTCCTCTGCCGCTTCGGCTGTGTAGCCGTTATAGCTGTTTACGCCCAGATCATTGGCTTCCAGAAAA
>JAUHYC010000006.1 GCA_030426685.1 Alphaproteobacteria bacterium | reverse complement strand
GGCAGGTGATAAATGCTGCACAGGGTGTTGATATCCTTGTCACAAACGCGGGTGGCCCTCCGCCCGGAATGTGGTTGGACTGGGAGCGGGATGATTTCATCAAAGCGCTGGATGCAAATATGCTGACCCCGATTGCATTTATGAAAGCGCTGCTGCCGGAGATGATGGGCAAGGGCTGGGGCCGGGTTGTGAATATCACTTCGCAATCCGTGCGGGCGCCCATTGCGGTACTGGGTCTGTCGAACGCGGCCCGGACGGGTCTGACAGGCTATGTCGCGGGAACGTCGCGACAGGTGGCGCCGCATGGGGTGACCATCAACAACCTGCTGCCCGGCATTCACGCGACCGATCGTGCGGATGCTCTGGATGGTGGAGTGTCGGCGCAGAAAGGCATCTCGATCGATGAGGCGCGAGCTGAACGCGCCGCAACGATCCCTGCGCGCCGCTACGGTACGCGGGAAGAATTCGGAGCGACCTGCGCGTTTCTGTGCTCGCAGCATGCCGGGTTCATTGTCGGGCAAAATATCTTGCTGGATGGTGGCGGTACCAATCTGACGATGTGATCATGGCTCAGAATTTCTCGCTCAAAGACCAGTTATTCAACGCGGAAAAAGTAAGCTATCTAGCGGGTTTGTTCGCTGATGCTGACCCAGTTTTTAATGCGGATTCGTTCGAGGCTAAGGTGATGTCACGCCTGCCTGAGCTTGAGCTGAAAGAACGCATGGCCTGGATCGCCGATTGCTTGCAGGAGGCTGTGCCGGGCGATCTGCCAACAGTTGCGCCGGTCATGCTGCGGGCCTTGCCACCCCCGCTTGATCCCGGCAAGAGCGATGGTGACTTTGGCGATTTCATTTTTGCACCTTTGGGTGATTGGGTCTGCGCGATTGGTCTGGACCATCCCGAGTTGGCTTTGGATGTTCTGGAGGAACTGACACAGCGATTTTCGATGGAATGGGCGATAAGGCCCTTCCTCAACCATCATGCTGAACAAGTGATGGAGCGGATGCAGGACTGGTGCGCCCATCCCAGTTATCACGTGCGCCGTCTGGTCAGCGAAGGCACGCGTCCGCGACTGCCTTGGGGGCAGGCGGTGAGTCTGGAATTGTCGGACCCGTTGCCTCTGCTGGAGCGGCTGCATGGGGATCAGACGCGATATGTGACCCGCTCGGTTTCCAATCATCTGAACGATATCACCAAGAAAGATCCTGATCTGGTGCTGGAGCGCCTGCACGCCTGGCGCAAGGCCGGACTTCAGGACGGGGATGAGTTGAAATGGATGACCGCGCACGCGCTGCGGGGGCTTGTGAAATCCGGTCACCCCGGAGCGATGAAAGCACTGGGTTTTGATCCGGATGCCGAGATTGCGGTGGAAGTTCAACTCAATGGCCCCGCGCGGATCGGTGAGGCACTGGAATTCGAGGCCAGGTTAAATGGCATGGTGGATCAGCCGGTTCTGGTTGACTATATCGTTCATTTTCAACGCCCTGGTGGAAAAACATCACCCAAGGTCCACAAAATGAAACAGGCGGCTCTGACTGAGGGAGCCTTGACACTTTCCAAGCGCCACAAGCTCAAGGGCAATGCCACAACATTCAAACTCGTCCCGGGTCAGCACCGGTTAGAGATTCAGGTAAACGGGCGTGTGCGCGCGGGTGTTGATTTCGAATTGCTGGCCTAAGCGCTTTCACAGCTTCGCCGGTTGAATTCGGCGGGTCGAGTGGCCGTATTCGGCATTCTTTGCAGATTGCGGTGACGACCGGGTGTGTCAAGTGAAGAACCACACCGCATGCGGCGGATGTTGCTGATCCCTTGCACCTGAGGAGCGGGGTTGTTATCCCCGCCCAAGCCCGATGGATTTGATCGGGAAAGGCTACGGGGTCCATCGGTGACATTGAATACAGCTCCTCCGCGTCTGGAAATCCGAAATATGGTTGCGCGCTTTGGTGGGCGGACTGTCGTGGATGATGTCTCACTCACGGTGCAGGCGGGACAGGTGACCTGCTTGCTGGGTCCGTCGGGTTGCGGCAAATCGACGACCTTGCGGATGATTGCAGGGGTTGAGATGCAAGCCTCGGGCGAAATCTATGTCGATGGCAAGCTGGTCTGTGACACCGTATTTCGCGTGCCCCCGGAGCGGCGCGAAATTGGCCTGATGTTTCAGGACTTTGCGCTGTTCCCGCATCTGAGCGTTGCGGATAATGTGGCCTTTGGCCTGAAGGGCAGCAAAGAGGAAAAGCGCGCGCGGGTCGAAGAATTGCTGACCAAGGTCGATCTGATGCGCTTCATCGACGGGTTCCCGCATCAACTGTCGGGCGGCGAACAACAGCGCGTCGCACTGGCCCGTGCTCTGGCTCCGCGCCCTCGGATCATGTTGATGGATGAGCCGTTTTCGGGCCTCGACAACCGGCTGCGTGACGGCATCCGGGATGAAACGCTGGCGATCCTCAAGGAAGAAGATGCCGCCGTGTTGCTGGTCACGCATGAGCCGGAAGAGGCGATGCGGATGGCCGATGAGATTGCATTGATGCGGCGAGGCAAGATCGTGCAGCAAGGTGCGCCGTATAATGTTTATACTCGCCCGGCGGACAAGGCTGCGGTGGCTTTCTTTAGCGATATTAACGTGTTGCGGTCGCAAGTTAACGGAGCGCTGGCGCAGACCCCGTTTGGACGGTTTCTGGCGCCGGGTGTGCCGGATGGAACCGATGTCGAGATCGTGTTTCGGCCGCAGCATGTGAAGCTGGATTTTGACCGTAACGGCAAAGGTCCGATGCCCACGCCCACGGATGGTGTCGCAGCGCGCGGCGTGGTCGAGCGGGCGCGGTTTCTGGGCAACGAAAGCCTTGTCGAATTCCGAATGGACTACGATGGCTCGACCCTCAAAGCGACGGTTCCGAATGTCTTTGTGCCCAAAGAGGGTCGGGTCATGTGGCTGACCATTCGCCGTGACCGGTGCTTTGTGTTCCCGGCCTGAGCGCCCAATTCCACGATTTCCACCTAAGTGGTGCGCGAATGCCTCAGATTGAAGGTGCCCGTCGCTTGCCGCAGCGCTGGGGCGGGTCTATCAAAGGCGAAACACCGGGGGTGGAGCGGCTATGCGCATTCTATTGACAAATGATGACGGCATCAATGCGCCGGGGCTGATCGTGCTCGAGGCGATAGCCTCCGAACTCGCGGGTCCGGACGGCGAGATCTGGGTCGTGGCACCGGCCTTTGAGCAATCCGGTGTCGGCCATTGCATCAGCTACACGCATCCGATGATGGTTGCCAAACTCGGAGAGCGCCGCTTTGCCGCCGAGGGATCTCCGGCGGATTGTGTGCTGGCGGGCTTGCATGAAGTGATGAAGGATACCCCGCCCGATCTGGTGCTGTCTGGCGTGAACCGGGGCAACAACTCGGCTGAAAATGCTTTGTATTCCGGGACGTTGGGTGGCGCAATGGAGGCGGCCTTGCAAGGGGTTCCGTCGATCGCCTTGTCGCAATATTTCGGGCCGCGCAATCTGGGCCTGGATGATCCGTTTGAAGCAGCGGCACGGCACGGCGCAGCGCTTGTCCGCAGGATTCTGGATTCGGCACCTGAGGAACAGGGAGATTACCGGCTGTTCTACAATGTGAACTTCCCCCCGGTTCCTGCGGATGAGGTTCTGGGCACACGGGTTGCGCCGCAGGGCTTTCGGCGCGACACTCATTTTTCAGTCGAGCCGCACAGCTCGCCCTCGGGTCGTCGGTTCCTGTGGATCAAGGGCGGGTATCAGCACAACCCGACCGCGCCGGGAACGGATGCGGCGGTGAATCTGGAAGGTTACATCTCGGTCACACCAATGCGGGCCGATCTGACGGCGCATGATGCACTTGAGGCGTTGAAGGTCATCGAATGACAGGGCCAAGCGCAGAAACCAAGATGCAATTCCTCTTTGCCCTGCGATCTCGAGGGGTTACGGACGCGCGCGTTCTGGCAGCGATGGAGCAGGTTGACCGGGGCAAGTTCGTCAAGGGCCTGTTCGCCGAGCGGGCATATGAGGATACGCCGCTGCCGATTGCCTGTGGTCAGACGATCAGCCAGCCCTCGGTCGTGGGGCTGATGACGCAGGCGCTGAATGTGCGCCCTCGGGATACCGTTCTGGAGGTTGGCACCGGTTCCGGTTACCAGGCGGCGATCCTGTCCAAACTGGCGCGCCGGGTCTACACGGTGGAGCGGCACAAGCGTCTGGTGCGCGAGACCGGGCAGTTGTTCCGCGAGATGGGTCTGACCAATGTGACCGCGATGCTGTCGGACGGATCCTTCGGGCTGCCGGAACAGGCACCGTTTGATCGTATCATTGTGACCGCAGCGGCCGAGGACCCGCCCGGGCCGCTCTTGGCGCAGTTGAAAATCGGCGGTATCATGGTGCTGCCTGTGGGCCAGTCGGATGCGGTGCAGACCCTGATCCGGGTCACGCGTACCGAAACCGGGCTGGACTACGACGAATTGTTGCCGGTTCGTTTTGTGCCTCTGCTTGAGGGGCTGGGAAAAGACGGAACCTAAAGGTATATTGAAAAGTGCCGGAACCCCGGAGAACAGGGGCGGTGTTGAGGACAGTAAAATGAGAGCAGTTTCCAAATCAGCAATGCGCCGTTGCGCGACGGGCGTGGCCGTATTGGCGCTTCTGGCCGGGTGCGAGGGACCGCTGGACTATGATCTGCGCGGCAATGTCGGGGGATTTTCAACCGCCGATGCAGCACTGGCCGCCACCGCCAGCCGCCCGACACCGGACGCGCGGGGTGTGATCACCTATCCGAATTATCAGGTTGCCGTGGCGCGTAGGGGCGACACTGTCGGTGATGTGGCTGCCCGCATTGGAATGCCCGTGGCCGAGCTGGCCCGCTTCAACGGCCTGCAACCCAATGACTCGCTGCGGGATGGCGAAGTGCTGGCTCTGCCACGCCCGGTCGGTGGGGCAAGCAATGTTGATATCGCGAGCATCGCTGGAACTGCCATTGATGAGGCACCGGATAACGGTTCGGTTCAGACCTCGGCGCTGGCACCTGCGGCACAACCTGCTCCGGCAGCCGCCACCGCCGGGCCGGAACCCATCCGGCACAAGGTCAAACGGGGTGAAACTGCCTATACGATTTCGCGGCTGTATCAGGTGTCGGTTGAATCGCTGGCCGAATGGAACGGTCTGGGGTCGGATTTTACAGTGCGTGAGGATCAGTACCTGTTGATCCCGGTCAAAGATCAGGCCGCACCGCGCACTGCTGCACCGGCCGCGACTGCTGCGGTGGTGACGCAACCGGGGCAGGGGTCGCCAACCCCGACACCGCCCAGTGCGACACAGCCGTTGCCGGATGAAAAAGTACCGGCAGCGACTCCGGCACCGGATGTCACCGCCGAAGCGCCGACCAACACCGGAACCTCGGCACTTGGATTGCCGGTGAGCGGGACGATCATTCGCACCTATGCCAAAGGTAAGAACGAAGGGATCGATATCGCTGCCGCGCCCGGTTCATCGGTCTCCGCCGCCGAGGCTGGAACGGTTGCGGCCATTACGGCCGATGCCGATCAGGTTCCGATCATCGTGGTCAAACACAACAACGACCTGCTGACGGTCTATGCCAATGTCGACAAGATCTCGGTCAAAAAGGGCGACCGGGTTCGGCGCGGGCAGAAGATCGCCTCGCTCCGGGGCGGAGACAACGCATATGTGCATTTTGAAGTGCGTCAGGGGTTTGAGTCCGTTGATCCTGAGCCATATCTGAAGTGACGCGGGAATGGCCCGTTCCGGGCCATGCCTCCGGCGGAGGTATTTATCGCCAGATGAAGAGCGGATCACCCCTGCGGATCGTAGTCGCTGAGCCGTTTTCCGGGTTCGTCGGTGAAGAGTTCAGGGAGAGGTGACACCGCTTCGATCAGGTCGATGCGAAAAACGCGAAAACCCGCACGCAACTCGCACCAAGCGGTCAGTGTCCAGACGCGGCCCCAATACTCCATGTGCAGGGGGCGGATGGTGCGTTCGGTCAGAACGCCATCGATTCGGCGATAGGACAGTTGCAGTTTCTGGCGGGATTTGATGGCGGAGCGGATCGGGGCCATGTGCGCCAGCCCGCGCGCAGCATCGGCAAAGGGATAGACCGCGAATTTCCACGTATCGGCTTCGGCAACGACCTGGGTGGGCAGGACGGCGTCGATCTTGTCGGCCAGGGATTCGGCGGCGGTCTTGAGATCGGGGTCGGCGGCCTCGGCGACGATGGCCATTCCGAGGTTCAGGGCTTTGAGTTCAGCGGGTGTAAGGTTCAGCGGGGGCAGGGTGATCTGCTCGCGCACCATGTAGCCCACGCCGCGCTCACCCTCGACCGGCACGCCTGAGGCAACAAGCGTGTCCATGTCGCGATAGATCGTGCGGACCGACACCTCGAGCCGGTCCGCGATGTCCTGCGCGCGGTGCAGTTTACCGTCGCGCAGGATCTGGATGATGTCGAACAGGCGATCAGTGCGGCGCATGACGCGCCGCCCTGACCACCTTTAGGCGGTCATGTTCCATAGTACATTTTCATGGCGCATCTTTTCGCTGCCGGATTTGATGGCAGCCATCAGGGCGGGCGCAAACTCCTGTTGGGGAAACTTAGCCGCGGCATCCTGCGCGGCATTCATGTTCTGCCAGACCACACAATCCGTCCAGCACCCGTCCTCGCCCTGGCTGAGGTGGCGATGAACAAAGCCGGGAGCGGCGCGGACGAACGCTTCAGACGCCTGGCTGAGCTTTATGAACTCTTCAGCCGTTGTGCCGTCGGCCAGGGTGAAAGTGACAAATTCTGCAACTTGGGTCATGTGAGTCTCCGTTGACCAGGTTTCGATGCCCTGCTTCTACCCTTCAATAACTGACATAAACCTGTCAGTTGGAAATAGCGAGTCCACAAAAAATGCAGGTTTGGAGCAAAATTGATCCCGGATTTGACTTGTCTCACTTTCTCCGTGCGCCGTCCGGGCGTAGACACGGGCTCAGATCGTATTTCCGGCGCATAGCGCCGAGATAGAAGGAGAAGAGACATGCTTAATAATATCGGCCTTCCCGGCCTGCTGTTGATCGCCGTCGTTGTGCTGGTGCTGTTTGGCCGCGGCAAGATCAGCTCACTCATGGGCGAAGTGGGCAAGGGCATCACAGCGTTCAAAAAGGGCGTCAAGGATGGTTCGGAAGAGATCGAGCAGGACGCCTCCGAACTGGCCAAGGACATCACGCCCGAGTCCGACAAAGACAAGGTCTGAACCTAGATGTTTGATCTGGGCTGGACCGAGCTTCTGGTCATCGGCATCGTCGCGCTGATCGTGGTGGGGCCGAAGGACCTGCCTGTGCTGTTTCGCAATGTCGGGCGGTTCGTCGGCAAGGCGCGCGGCATGGCGCGCGAATTCAGCACTGCGATGAACGAGGCTGCGGATGAGGCCGGCGTGAACGAGATCAAGAAGGGCCTGAAGGCGGCGACCAACCCCGTGGGCTCTGCCATGGACGGGATCAATGAAGCCGCGCGGGACGTGGCCAAGTCCATCGACCCGACCAAGTTCGACCCCGACAGCGAGACCGGAAAACTGGCGGCTGAGCGTGCCGAGCAGGCCAAAAAGATTCAGGCGACAACCGCCCGCGCCGCTGCCGAACGCAAGGCAAAAGAAGCTGCTGATGCACTGGCGAAGGCCGAAGAGGCCGAAGCTGCGCTGAAGACCGAAAGCAAAACATGACCAAGACCGACGAGATCGAGGACAGCTCGGCCCCATTGATCGAGCATCTGACCGAGCTGCGCACGCGACTGATTCACAGCGTGGTCGCTTTTCTGATCGGGATGATCATCTGTTTCACGGTGGCCACTCCGATCTTCAATTTCCTGACAATGCCGCTTTGCGAAGTTTTGAGCGAGCGGGGGCAGGATTGTGGCCTGATCTTCATCTCGCCGCAGGAAGGCTTCTTTGTCGCCATCAAGGTCTCGCTGTTGGGCGGGTTCATCCTGGCCTTCCCCTATATCGGGATGCAGATGTGGCGGTTTGTTGCGCCCGGCCTCTATAAATCCGAAAAGAACGCGTTTCTGCCTTTCCTGGTGGCCTCGCCCTTCATGTTCCTGCTGGGCGCAAGCTTTGCCTTTTATGTCGTGACGCCGTTGGCTTATGACTTCTTCCTGGGCTTCCAGCAGTTCGGGGCTGAGGGAGAGGCCGTCGCCGAAGGCGCAACTGCTCCGCTCAGCGTGGTATTCCAAGGCTCGGCGCAGGAATATTTGAACCTAACCATCAAGTTTATCGTGGCCTTTGGCCTGTGCTTCCAATTGCCCGTATTGCTGACCCTGATGGGCAAAGCCGGGCTAGTCAGCGCCGAGGGTCTGGGTGCGGTGCGTAAATACGCGGTGGTTGGCATTCTGGTGTTGGCCGCGATCGTGACGCCACCGGACGTGATCACTCAGATCATCCTGTTTGTGGTGGTCTACGGCCTCTACGAAATTTCGATTTTCCTTGTCGCACGGGTCGAGAAGAAGCGCGAAGAACAGCTGCGCGCCGATGGCTACTATGACGACGAAGAGGCCGAAGCCGACGCGGACATGATGCAGGATTACGAAGAGACCAAGTAATCTGAGCAATCAAATGAAAAGGCGCGCCCCGCTTCGGCGCGCCTTTTTCATGCGCGGCCCTTGTTGTGCCGGTCGGAACATGGTTGAACCCTGTCGGAACACGCCGGAGGAGCCGATGGACGACCAAGCCCTGAACCGTATCGCCGACGCGTTAGAGCGCATGGCGCCCGCGCCGCTGGCCACACCCGATTTCAACGCGGCCCCAGCCTTCGTCTGGCATGTTGAGCCCGACCGGCTTGAGCCCGTCACTCAGGTCAATCGGGTCGATCTTGATCTCCTCGTAGGGATCAACCGCTCCCGCGATACGCTGCTGGACAACACCCGCCGCTTTGCCGACGGGTATAAGGCCAATAACGCGTTGCTTTGGGGTGCGCGGGGAATGGGAAAATCCAGTCTCGTCAAGGCGGTACATGGTACTTTGCAAGCCGACCACCCCAACCTGAAATTGGTGGAGTTACAGCGCGAAGATATGTCCTCGGTCGCACGCCTGCTGAACCACCTGAGATCAGCTCCGCATCGGTTCATCCTGTTTTGCGACGACCTGTCATTCAGCCACGATGACCAGCATTACAAATCGCTCAAGGCCGTACTTGATGGCGGCATCGAAGGACGCCCCGAAAACGTGGTGTTTTATGCGACGTCGAACCGTCGCCATTTGATGCCGCGCGATATGATCGAAAACGAACGCTCCAGCGCCATCAACCCGTCCGAGGCGGTCGAGGAAAAGGTCTCTCTCTCTGACCGCTTCGGCCTGTCGCTGGGTTTCCACCCCTGTGATCAGGATGAATACCTTGCAATGATTGATCGCTACTGCGCCGCATATGGCGTTACGGTTGATCCTGAGACCCTGCGCGCCGAGGCCATCGAATGGCAAGCCACCCGAGGCGCGCGCTCAGGCCGGGTCGCCTGGCAATTCTTCGTCGATCTCGCCGGGCGCAGAGGCGTCCATATCGCCTGAACCGCCTGCTTCATCTGGCCAAAAATACTTCCGCCGGAGGCGTGGCCCGCAAGGGCCATCTCTAGAGCAAGGCCAGTATGCGTTCTGCCTCATCTGCCGGGCTGGTTAGGGCATCGCGATCCTCACCGGGATGGAAACGGGCGCGTACGGCAGTGGGCATCGGTACAGGCTCAATGATCGACACACGCGGCCCGGTGCGCTCGGTCTCTGTCGCCCAGCTGCGCGCCAGTGCCATCTGTGCGGCCTTGGTGGCCCCGTAGATGCCATAAAACTTCTCACCCGCCTTGGGGTCGTCAAAGAACACGGCATGGCCGTCTTCACCCAACAAAGGCGAGACATAGGGTATCAGAACCGACGTGGCCGTGGCGTTGGTGTTCACCGCTTTGGTCCATTCTTTGGGGTCAACAAAATGCGCGGGTGTCAGGGCCGAGGTATGGACCGCCGTATGCAGCCACAGATCCACCTTGCCCCAGCGGTCATGAATACTCCGGCACAGTGTGGCCATCGCATCGGGATCTGTGATGTCCATCGGTGCCAGGGTGGCCGAACCACCCCGAGCCTGAATTCGGTCGTCCAACTCTTCCAGCCCGCCCGTGGTTCGGGCGACAGCAACGATGTGAAATTCAGGGGACAGGGCCTCGGCCAGTGCCGCGCCCAATCCGCGAGAGGCCCCGGTGATGAGGGCGATTTTGGTCTGATCGGTCATGACTGGGGTTTGAACCTGCGCGGGCAGGGCGTCAAGTCAGGATCAACTGCCGGGGATGCCGATCCGATGGTTCTGGCCGCTTTGTCGCAGCACGACACCTTCCTCGTCGATTGCGATGACTTTGCCCGAGGCCACCCGGCTGCCGGGTTTGACCTTTTTCACCCGGCCCGAGGACAGGCGTATCAGGGCCTGCATCTCGGCTTTGGGGCCGAATACGCCCAACACCGACACCGAGTTCTTTTTCAACGCCCCCGACTGGGTCGCAGCGCTTTTGACAGTTGCATTTGCCATGATCTGTGGCCGGGCTATCCGCCTGGACCCTGTTTTGTGAGTGGTTCAAGGCGACCGGCTACCATGGGCATCAGTAAAGCAGAAGACCCCGCGACCGAGTCTTTTGAGAGACAAAATCCAGCCCAAAGAACCCACTGCAAACGCTGACCATTCAGCATTAGGTTGTCGGCGGATTTCGACCGATGGCCGTGGTTCTCCGCGAATTGGTCAGCCTTACAGGGACGCGAATCGCCCGTGGGAATGCTATCAACCCGAGGCCAGTTTCGCCGCGTTCCACGAACTGCCCACGACCTGCATATCCTCTCGTTTTTTACTGACCCGGCTGCTGTTTTCGAGGCTGTCCAGATAGTCCTCGTCCACTCCGGTGACATAGTTACCGTCAAAGCAGGAACAGTCGAACGCCTCGATTTCGGGATTACCTTCCTTGGCGGCCCAGATCAGATCGTCGAGGTTCTGATAGAGCAACGCATCTGCCCCCAGTTCTTCTCGGATTTCCTCGATCTCTTTGCCATTGGCGACCAGTTCGTGCCGGGTGGGCATGTCGATGCCGTAGACATTGGGATATTTCACCGGCGGTGAGGCGCTGGCGATATAGACCTTTTTGGCGCCGGCTTCGCGGCACATCTGGACGATCTTCTTGATGGTGTTGCCGCGCACGATCGAATCGTCGATCAGAAGCACGTTGTGGCCCTCAAATTCCAAAGGAACCGCGTTCAGCTTGCGGCGCACCGATTTCTGCCGTTCTTCCTGGCCGGGCATGATGAAAGTGCGCCCGACATAGCGGTTCTTCACCAGTCCTTCGCGGTAAGGAATGCCAGTGATCTTGGCGGCCTCAAGCGCCACTGGGCGGGCGCTGTCGGGGACGGGGATGATACGGTCAATCTCAAGACCGGCTTCCTGTATCTGTTTGGCCAGTGTCTGCCCCATGCGCATCTGGGTCTTATAGACCGATACACCGTCGAGCAATGAATCCGGCCGTGCCAGATAGACATATTCGAAGATGCAAGGCGTCAGCTTGCCCTCGACGGCCTGAAACTCATGCATGTTCCCGTCGAGGTCGATCAGGATCGCTTCGCCGGGGCGCAGGTCACGGAGCTTTTCGAAACCGTTGATGCCGAAAGCCACGTCTTCAGAAGCAAAGGCATAATCATCGCCATCACCTTCTGCATCGCGCTTGGCAACGGAAAGGGGGCGGATGCCGTGCGGGTCGCGGAAGGCCAGCATGCCGACACCGGCAACCAGACAGATTACCGAATAGGCGCCCTGTACCCGCTCCATCGTCATCTTGACGCCGGCAAACAGGTTGCGGATCGGGTCGGCATTGCCGTTGACCTTGATCGCATCGGCGACCTTGTCAGCCAGCACGTTCAGCAGGATTTCGGAATCCGAAGTTGTGCGCAGGTGACGGCTGTATTTGCCGGTGACCTTCTCGCGCTGCTCGGCGGTGTTGGTGATGTTGCCGTTATGGACCAGATAGATGCCATAGGGCGCGTTCACGAAGAATGGCTGCGCCTCAGCCGCGCTGAGTGATCCAGCGGTGGGATAGCGGACATGGCCCATGCCAACTTTGCCCAATAGGGTCTCCGCATCGCTGGCGTTGAATACGTCCTTGACCAACCCGTTCGCCTTCTTCTCGCGGAAGAATTCTCCGTTGTAAGTGACGATACCCGAGGCATCCTGCCCCCGGTGCTGCAGCATCAGCAAGCCGTCATAGATTTCCGCAAAGACATCATGTGTCCGGCTTGCGATTCCCAAAATCCCACACATACACGGGCTCCAATTTCTATGGCTTGCTCAGGATGGCGTTCCGATGGGCATGGCTGCGGCAGCGTATCTGAATGGGTTGTTGTGCACCGCTGAGGCGGCAAGCAGGCACAAGCACGAAGGCGGCCAGTGCAACAGAAAACATATACAGCAAGATCGGCAGCTCCGATTCCATGTCGGTACGGCCTCCACATACTGCCTATTGATGCGCGTGTCATCAAAGGATCACACTTGCGATTTGACGCAGGCGAGTTTTATGCAGGCGTTGGGTATTTGGTGACAATCCAGTTGGGGTGTGCTGTCATGAAGCGAAGTTTGCCACAGCAGGCACTCTGGTCGAATTTGGTGAAAAGCAGCCATGTGGCAGCACAAGCAGAACTCTGGAAAAGAAACGCCGGTCAAGCGACGGTGCCACCGATGCCGCGGGTCGGGGCGCGCACCCTGTGAGATCTGCAGGGGCGCTGGCGAGGTGATCAAGAGCCGGGACATTCACGGCAAACCGATTTCAAGCAGGTGTGACGGGTGTTTCGGCCTGAAGACCATACGGTGCAATATCTGCGGCGGCGAAGGGTTTGTCTGACCGGATATGAAAAAGCCCGGTCGGGACCGGGCTTTCTTAAACTCAATTTGGTGCAAATCAGCTGTCTGACGCATCCGTTTCATTGTCGGCGGTGCAGCTTGCGACCAGCTCTTCGTACTGGGTGGTGACCCAGCCCAACGCGGCCTCGGGGTTTTGTTCTTCGATCTTGTCGCTGAACTGTTCGAACACCTTGGCCGAGCGGCTTTCATCAACCATCGTATAGGACTGACCGGTCATCACCGTGTCGTATACAAAGAATGCGATGGCAACCAACAGAATGCCACGTGCGACGCCGAAGAAGAAGCCGAGCGCCTGATCAAGACCGCCAATCGCCGAGCGTTGAACGAGTGACGAGAAAAGGGGCGTAAAGATGCTGACCACGATGAGAGCAACGGCAAAGACGGCGGCAAAGCCGGTAATGACCGAAAGCTCGCAACTGTCGCGCAGGAACTCTCCGACCACCGGAACCTCTTTGACCAGTGGCACAGCTTGCGGTGCGAAGATGAATGCCAGAACGGCCGCAGCAACCCAGCCCGCAATGGCCAGAACTTCGCGCATGAAACCGCGCGAATAGGCCAAGAGGCCCGACAGCACGATGATCAGGGCCACAACCCCGTCAATTATTGTAAAACCTTCCATGGCCCTCGCCTGTTCTTTTTTCTGCCCCTCGGGGCGCGACCTTAACCTGCTCCGAAGGTTTCGCCAACAAACCCAACCAAATCAGAGGGTCGGGTGAGTGTCAGACCTGCCACAGTGCCGGTTTTGCCCCCCGCCGGAGCAATTGCCGCTGTGAAACCAAGTTTTTGCGCTTCTTTCAACCTGTTTTCGGTCTGCGGGGCTGGTCTAAGTGCCCCGGATAGCGAGATTTCTCCAAATACGACGGTATCAGCGGGCAACGCGGTATCTTCGCGCGCGCTGAGGAGCGCCGCGGCAACTGCGAGGTCGGCGGCTGGTTCGCTGACTTTTAGCCCTCCGGCAACGTTCAGATAGACGTCGAGCCCGGCGAAGGGGATGCCGCAGCGGGCCTCTAACACCGCGAGGATCATTGCGAGTCGCCCGCTGTCCCAGCCCACCACGGTGCGGCGCGGCTGCGAATGGGGTGAGGGCGCGACGAGCGCCTGCAACTCGACCAGTACGGGGCGTGTACCTTCAATGCCCGCAAACACCGCCGAGCCGGGGCTTGGTTTGCCGCGTTCGGAAAGGAACAGGGCAGAGGGGTTGGTGACCTGCGCCAATCCCTTGCCGGTCATTTCAAACACACCAATTTCATCGGCAGGGCCAAAACGGTTCTTGACCGCGCGCAGGATACGGAACTGGTGGCCGCGTTCGCCTTCGAAATAGAGCACAGTATCGACCATATGCTCAACCACGCGAGGACCTGCGATCTGGCCTTCTTTGGTGACATGGCCGACCATGATAACCGACACGCCTTGTCGTTTCGCAAACGTGGTCAGTTCATGGGCGGCGGCACGAACCTGTGAGACCGAGCCCGGAGCACTGTCGACATTGTCGGCCCACATGGTCTGGATCGAATCGATGATAGCAAGGCCGGGTTTTTCCGCCTCAAGCGTTGTGAGGATGTCGCGCAGGTTGGTCTCGGCGGCGAGTTGAACGGGCGCATCCTCCAGCCCCAATCGGCGCGCGCGCATACGGACTTGCGCGCTGGCTTCTTCTCCCGAGACATAGATGGTTTTTACGCCTTCGCGGGCAAAGCGGGCAGCAGCCTGCAACAGGAGGGTGGATTTTCCGATGCCGGGATCTCCGCCAACCAGCAGGGCCGAGGCGGGGACGAGGCCGCCGCCGAGAACGCGGTCGAGTTCCTCAACGCCACACAGGGTGCGCGGTGGGGGTGTTTCTTCGGTCGACAGATCCGTGAGGGCGATGGACTGGCCGCGTTTGCCGCCTAGCGATTTCTTGGCCGGCCCGGCGGAAAGGGGTGTTTCCTGAACAATGGTGTTCCACTCGCCGCAGCTGTCGCAGCGGCCTGACCATCGGGTGTGCGAGGCGCCGCAGGCGGAGCAGGAGAAGGAAGGAGTCTTTGCCATGGCGCCCTTGGTGCCCGAGGATGAGCGGTTCTTCAAGCCCTTGCGGGCTTTCCTCACCGCCGCTGAGCGGCCGCGTCCTCAGACCCTGCGGGCCATCGTCCGCGGCGGGCGCTGTAAGCGCCTATTCCGCAGCACGTGGCGGGGTCATGGCGACCACACTTGCGGGCGTCTTGTCGTCGGAGCGAGATTGCAGTTGCACCGACAGTTCGGGCAGCAGATCGAACAGCTCATCCCGAAGACGGGCGAGTTGGGATTTGGCGATGGATTCCTCGATCTCGATGTCGCGGGTCCATTGACGCAGCTCGTGCTGGATGGTCTGCGCCTCCTCGATACGCTGCTGGAACTGTTCGATTTCTTCCTGTCGTTGCTGCAGGAAGGTGCGGGCACGGGTGACCTTGGCCTCGCCATAGGTCTCGGCCAGCTCCTGGCTGATCTGGCTCATTTGTGCGGCCAGCTCGAGCACCTGCGGCTCGAGCGCCTGCAGATCGGGGTGGTCGCGCAGAAAAGCCATGCGCTCCTTGACGGCGTCGAACTCAGAGGCCAGCGCAAAGGCGCCGCTGCGGTCAGCGGCGTGGGCGATCTGATAGGCCCCGGCCACGTCCTGCATGTTCAACGAGAAGTTACGATGCG
Organism: Alphaproteobacteria bacterium; assembly: GCA_030426685.1. Lineage (GTDB taxonomy): Bacteria > Pseudomonadota > Alphaproteobacteria > Rhodobacterales > Rhodobacteraceae > Ruegeria. The sequence goes on along the minus strand of JAUHYC010000006.1, from coordinate 115,223 downwards.
TGTTTTCCAGTGCCATCATGCGGGCGTTCGATGGCAGGTAGAAGGCCAGCATCAGGATCAGAGCGGTCAGCCCGATCTGGATGTAGATGCCCGCGTCAAGGGTTGCTCCGTCGCTGAGCCCGGCCTGCATCGAAAGCCAGGGCAGGACTCCAAGGGTAGAAAGAATGGTGGTGGTCACCGCAAATAACGCGGCAGCGCAGATCAGAAAAAAGGTCAGTCTTAAAAAGACATTCTGGAATTTCAAAGTCACTTGGTGGAGGGCGGCCATGATCGTCGATCTCCTTCTTCAACCGGTACACAACCGGGCCGAAGCGGAGGGATAAAACAACTCTGGGTGTCCGCTGCGGACCCGCAAACAACAAAATTTACTGCTCGAAATACTAAGATGATACTCAGAAATCTGTTTTCAATCAATTAGGTCTGAGGGTTTCGTGATCCAAATGTCATCTCTGTAATATGGCCCAAGGCCAGCGAGGCCAGAATGCAGCCGGTGAACAGGTAGAGACCCCAGGCCGTTTCGATGGTGGCGTATGAGATGCCCTTGGCCAGCGTGATGTAAAGCGCGATGAGGAAGATATCGGCCATCGCCAGCTTGCCGAGGATGTTCAGTGCGGGCTGGACGCGCGGGTCCAGCAGATTCCATTGGATCAGCGCGGTGCCGATGGTTTTGATGTAAGGCGCGAAGAGGGCAAAGATTGTGACGATCAGCGCGAGGAAAATGTCGGATTTCCACAGGGACTGGAGCCCGGTGATGACGCTTATTTCGCTGAGGCCGAAGATCGGCAGAAGCCCGGCGCGCATCAGCGGGGCAAACCATGCGATGGGGTAGAGGATCAGGAGGGAGAGGGTGGCGAGGCGGAGGGTCATGCGTTTTGCGCCAGTGTTGTCACATATTGCTCAGCAATAAGATCACAAACAAAACTGCACTGATAGCCGAAACGACGAGGTTCCAAGTTCTAGGAGATCGTACTTTGCTCAGAAGGCCCTTGTGCAGTTGTGCGGTTCCGATGAACATGCCAATCGCAGCTAGAGTTTCAGACGCAACTTCAGCGCCTGGAAAGGCTAACAGCACTGCCTGACCCAGTGCGACGCCAAATAGAATGAAGAAGACCAGAACATATATCTGCTTCTGAAATAGCAAACCCACCTCCAAGCGGTTTGCGATTATCCAAGAAATAAATACGCCGGCGAAGTACGCGATAGGCAGAAAGTCTAGAAGATGATTGGCTATGCTCACCGCACCGCCTCAATCGGCCCTTCCGCACTCCCGCTGATGAACTGCTCCACATAAGGATCACCCGAGGCGTCCATCTGGCTGACTGGCCCGGTCCACTGGATCACACCTCCGTGCAGCATGGCGACATTGTCGGCAATCGCGCGGACGGAGCTCATGTCGTGGGTGATGGTCATTGCGGTGGCGCCCATCTCGGTCACGATTTCGCGGATCAGGTCGTTGATGACGCCGGACATGATAGGGTCCAACCCGGTGGTGGGCTCGTCAAAAAAGATGATCTCGGGCTCGGCGGCGATGGCACGGGCGAGGCCGACGCGTTTTTGCATGCCGCCCGACAGCTCGGCCGGAAACCGATCGGCGACGTTGGATTTCAGGCCCACGCGGCGCAGTTTCTCGATGGCGATTTCGCGCGCTTCCTCAACCGGGCGTTTCAGTGATCCGCGCAGCAGGCGGAAGGCGACGTTTTGCCAGACGGGCAGGGAGTCAAACAGCGCCGCCCCCTGAAACAGCATCCCGAAACGGGCCAGAAACGCATCGCGGTCGCCTTTGGTGGCATCCTTGCCGTCGACATAGATCATGCCGCTGTCGGGTTTGATCAGGCCAAGGATACATTTCAGTGCCACCGATTTCCCCGTACCCGAGCCACCGATGATGACCATCGAGGTGCCCTTGGGGATCTCAAGGTTCAAGCCTTGCAGGACATGGTTGTCGTCAAAGGCCTTATTTACGTTCTCCATTCGGATCATAGCGAGAAGAACACCCCCGTGAGTACGAAATTGGCGGCGAGGATCAGCACGGCGGCGGCCTCGACCGAACCCTTGGTGGCGCGGCCCACGCCCTGCGCGCCGCGGCCCGAGGTCATGCCGTAATAACAGCCCATGATGGCGGCGATCACGCCGAAGGCTGCACCCTTGACCAGCGACGAGACGATGTCGCGCAACTCAAGGAAATCGACAGTGTTTTTCAGATAGGCCGCCGGGTTAAAGCCCAGATTCTGCGTGGCGACCGTATAGCCGCCTGCGATGCCGATGATGTCGCCGATTGCCACCAGTGCAGGGACGGTGATCAGCGCGGCCAGCACGCGCGGAACGGTGAGGTATTTCATCGGGTGGGTTGAGAGGGTGACCAGAGCGTCGATCTGCTCGGTCACTTTCATCGTTGCGATCTCGGCTGCAATCGACGAGGTCACGCGGGCGGCGATCATCAGGCCGACCAGCACCGGGCCAAGCTCTCGCACCATGCCGATGGCGACGATCTGGGGCACCACGGCCTCTGCGTTGAAGCGTGCGCCACCTGCGTAGATTTGCAGCGCCAGCGCACCGCCGGTGAAGATGGCGGTCAGGCCGACCACGGGCAGGGAAAGCCAGCCGATATTCAGTAGGGCGATGCCAAACTCGCGCGGATAAAACGGCGGGCGGAAGATATGCGAAACCGCGTCGAGTGCAAACAGCGCGACGCGGCCAAACGCAGCCAGCATGTTCAGGATGGCGCGTCCCAGCTCACCCAGCAATGAGATGGGGTTCATTCCACATAGCCTCGGGAATAACGACTGCCGAGTGAGGTCAGAATTTCATAGCCGATGGTTCCGGCGGCTTCGGCCAGGTCATCGACGGTTTGGTGCCCGTTCAGGATTCGCAGGCGTTCGGGTTTGTAAGGCAAGTCAGTAACATCCACGGTGATCAGGTCCATCGAGATACGTCCTACCACCGGGCAGGGCTGATCACCAGCGAATGTATCGATGCCGCCGCCAATAGCACGATGCAGCCCATCAGCGTATCCCGCCGCGACGGTTGCGATCTTTGACGGGCGGCGCGCAGTCCAGCTGTTGCCGTAACCCACGGTTTCGCCGACCGCGACGTCGCGCACTTGAATCACTGGTAGATCGACCGTGACCACTGGTTTGGCCCCGGCAAAAGGCATCCCTCCGTAAAGGCCGATGCCGGGACGGCAGAAATCGAAATGGAATTCCGGCCCCAGCAGGGTGCCTCCGGTGGCGGCCAGCGATCGCGGTACTTCGACCCCGTCGGTCATCTGTTTGAACGTATCCAGTTGTTGACGGTTCATCGGGTGGTCTGGCTCGTCCGCGCAGGCCAGGTGAGACATGACGACCAGCGGATCGCGCGCCAACGCTTTGTGCTTGAGTTCAGCCCAGTCTGCGGGTTCCAGCCCCAGACGGTTCATGCCGCTGTCCAGTTGGACGCCAAAGCGGTGATCGGGCAGGGCCTCAAGGTGGCGATTGAACTGTTCGGGGGAATTGATCAGCGGTGTCAGGTCGTGATTGCGCAGCAGATCGGCATCGCCTTCCATATGGCCCGAGAACACGGCGACCATTGGCTCTGGACCAACCGCTTCGCGCACTGTGACGCCTTCTTCGGCGGCGGCCACGAAGAACTTGCGCACGCCTTCTTCGGCCAGCGCCCAGGCCACCGGTTCCGCGCCCAGCCCATAGGCGTCAGCCTTGACGACTGCGCCGGTTTCAACATCCGTCTTTGCATCAAGCGCCCGCCAATTTTGGGCGAGCGCGTGCAGATTGATCGTTAAACGTGCGGTACTCATGATCCCGTTCAAGACATTGCCCTGTCTGAGGTCAAGAGGGAATGGTAAATTACAGGTGAGTTTAAAGTATCGAACTGATAGCGGGGCGCCGTAACGCCAACAAAAACTGGGGTTTTGAGCGATTGTACCAGAGGAAAGAGCGATCAGTGATTGTATTCACATCGCTGTTAAAACGCGGCGGACAGGCATATCGTTCATGTTTCATCCGCTCCCGCTTGATGCGCTTGGCTTGTCAGGCCGGTCAGAGGAATTTTATCGCCTGATATCAGGGATATGAGGTTCATTGAGCATGACTGTTGAGTTCAAATCGGGTCACGACCAGCACGAGGCTGAAATCGAGTCGCTATTCACCGAAGTTTTCACCGCCTCTGAAGGGGCGGGCGAGGGTGCGCTGATTGGGGCACTTGTTCGTGGGTTGATGGCCACAACGCCGGACGAGGATTTATATGTGTTCTCGGCCGTTGAAAACGGGGCCTTGTTGGGGTGCATCTTCCTGTCTCGCCTACGCTTTGATCGTGACGACCGGCAAGTATTCATCCTGTCGCCTGTGGCGGTCAAAACACGCCGCCAAAAGACCGGTGTCGGGCAGGCACTGATCAATCACGGGCTGGACCGGCTGCGCGCGGATGAGATCGACTTTGTCGTGACCTACGGCAATCCGGACTATTACTGCAAGACCGGGTTCAGGTTGATCTCGGAAGAGTTCGCACAAGCCCCGCTGAAGTTGAGCCACCCGCATGGCTGGCTTGGGCAGGCCCTTACCGATTCCGAGCCGAAACCCTTGCGTGGCACATCTCACTGTGTTGAGGCGCTGAACCGGCCAGAGCTTTGGTAGGCGTCAGTACCCTTCGATCTCTCCGCCCTGTTGCCAGGGTTTGACCAGATTGCCAAAGCGGGTGAACTGCGCCTCGAACGAGAGCTCGACGGTACCGATGGGGCCGTGACGCTGCTTGCCGACGATGACTTCGGCTTTGCCATGCAGGCGTTCCATGGCCTGCTTCCACTCTTCCATCTTCTCCAACTCGTGATCGCCGGGCTTTTCGCGTTCCTTGTAGTATTCCTCGCGGAATACAAACATCACCACGTCGGCGTCCTGTTCGATCGAGCCCGATTCACGCAGATCGGACAGTTGCGGGCGTTTGTCGTCGCGGTTTTCCACCTGACGGGAAAGCTGAGACAGGGCGATCACCGGGATGTTCAGTTCCTTGGCGATGGCTTTCATGCCCATTGAAATCTCAGCGATCTCGTTGACGCGATTGTCGGACATGCCACGGCAAAGCTGAAGATAGTCGATCACCAGCAGGTCCAGCCCATGCGTCCGCTTCAACCGCCGCGCACGCGCTGCAAGCTGAGAGATCGGAAGGGCCGGGGTGTCATCAATGAATAGAGGGCAGGCCTCTAGTTCCTTGGCGGCATCCACAAAGCGACGGAACTCAGATTCTGTCATGTCACCCTGGCGGATCTTGTGCGAAGAAATCTCCGAGGCTTCGGCGAGCACGCGTCCCGCCAACTGCTCGGCGCTCATCTCCAGCGAGAAGAACCCAACAACACCGCCGTCAATCGCGCCCTCAGACCCGTCCGGTTTCTGGCCGCGTTTATAGGCCTTGGCCACGTTGAACGCCACGTTGGTTGCCAATGAGGTTTTCCCCATGGACGGACGCCCCGCCAGAATGATCAGGTCGGACGGGTGCAACCCGCCCAATTGCTTGTCCAAGTCGGCCAGACCGGTGGAAATCCCCGCCATGCCGCCACCGCGCTGATAGGCCTCGTTGGTGACGTTGACGGCTTCTGTGACCGCCTTGAGGAAGGATTGAAACCCCTGTTCGGTCTGGCCCTGCTCGGAAAGCTGATAGAGCTGTTGCTCGGCCTCGACGATTTGTTCTTTCGGTTCGCTGGCGACATCGACCCGCGCCGCCTTGTCCGAGATGTCCCGACCCAGCCGGATCAGCTCGCGCCGGATGGCAAGGTCATAGATCATCTGGGCGTAGTCATGCACCGCAAAGGCACTGATCGAAGCACCTGCCAGCTTGACCAGATAGGCCGGGCCACCCAGTTCCTTCAGGCCGTCATCTTCCGCCATGAACGACTTCAGCGTCACGGGTGAGGCCAGCGCATTCTTGGCGATGCGTGCGGCCGCCACCTCATAGATGCGGGCGTGGACCGGGTCATAGAAATGCTCGGCCCCGATGATCGAGGCGACACGGTCATACAGATCGTTATTGGTCAGGATCGCGCCCAGAAGCTGCTGCTCGGCCTCAATGGAGTGCGGCATTGTTTCCGGATTTTGAATCTGCGCCGCTGCCTGCTCGATACTGCTGATCTCGTTCATTGCTGCTCTCTATGCCTGTCCGGCACCGTCCATAGCCGAGCCCCATGAGTCGGGGCAAATTGTATGTTTTTGGGGATAGGCTGTGCATATCTCCGGGCCCCATCATATTGAAGCATGAGGGGCAACTACGTCAACATATTGTATGATTGGATCGCTACGCGCGATGATTGTTTCCAGATCGCGCACAGCTGCCGCGACGTCAGCTTTTGTGCGTTTCCTGCCAGCCGCGCGGGTCGTTCAAAAAGGCCTCGACCCCATCCAGCGTCTCTTTGTCGAACGCTTTCTGCGCCTTAGCCTCGGCCAGCACATCCCACCAGGTGCAAAGGCTGTGCAGCTTTACGCCATGATCGCCCAGTGTCTTCTCGGTTTCGGGGAAAATGCCATAGTAAAAGATCACCGCAGTGTGCCCACAGGTCGCGCCGGTTTCGCGGATTGCGTCCACGAAGGACAGTTTCGAGCCGCCATCGGTGGTCAGGTCCTCGACCAACAGCACCCGTTCGCCTTCGCTCATAGCGCCTTCGATGCGGGCGTTGCGGCCATAGCCCTTCGGTTTCTTACGGACATAGGTCATCGGCAGCGCCATGCGCTCCGCGACCATGGCGGCAAAGGGGATACCTGCGGTTTCACCGCCTGCAATGTTGTCGAAAGCCTCGAACCCGGCGTCGCGCATCACGGTGACCGTCAGGAAATCCATCAGGGTCGAGCGGATGCGCGGGTATGAGATCAGTTTGCGGCAATCGATATAGGTCGGGCTGGGCAGGCCGCTGGCCAGTGTGAACGGCTCACGGGAATTGAAATGGACGGCCTTGATCTCCAGCAGCATCCGCGCAGTCAGGCGGGCGATTTCGGTGCTGTCGGGGAATGAACTGGGGATCATGGCGTAAACCTCTGGGCTGAAATGGCGTTGCGGGCTGATAGCCTGTCCTTTGGTCCGGAGTCGAGAGGTTAGAGCGCAAAAGAAAAGCGGACCCCCAAGAGGTCCGCTTTGCCCTTACGGGCGGCAGAGCGCCAAGGTGGGCTTAGCTGCTCATGTCGTAGGCGCGTTCCCCATGTACCGAGAGGTCGAGCCCGTTTGTTTCGGTCTCGGCGTCTACGCGAAGCGGTGTGATGAGTGCAACCACCTTCACCAACACAATCGTGACAATTGCCGTAAAGACACCCACGATCACCAGACCGCCCAATTGCGCGGTCCATGTGCCCAGACCGAACAGCGCGATCATCAGCGTGCCGAAGATACCACCCACACCATGGACGGCGAAGACGTCCAGCGTGTCGTCGATGTTCAGCTTATTCCGGATCACGTTGACCGCCTCCTGACACAGAACACCCGCGACCGCACCGATGATCAGCGCCTGTACCGGACCGACAAAGCCAGAGGCCGGGGTGATCGAAGCCAGACCCGCGATTGTGCCGGTGACCAGACCAACCATCGAGGCTTTGCCAAAGCGGATGCGTTCCCACAGAGCCCATGTGAGCGAAGCTGTGGCGGCGGACAGGTGCGTGACGGTCATGGCCATTGCGGCACCACCGTCAGCGGCCAATTGCGACCCGCCGTTGAAGCCGAACCAACCGACCCACAGCATGGCTGCGCCGACCATGACATAGCCTGGGTTGTGCGGAGGTGTCGTGCGATTGCGGCGCGGGCCGAGGATCACCGCGATGATCAGCGCCGCCAGACCTGCGGTTTCGTGCACGACGATGCCGCCTGCAAAGTCACGCACGCCGATCTCACCCAGAATGCCTCCGTCGGCGAGCATACCGCCGCCCCAGATCCAATGGACGACGGGGGCATAGCAGAGCAGCATCCACAGGGCCGAGAAAGTGAGGACAAAGCCAAATCCCACACGCTCGACATAGGCGCCGACGATCAGCGCCGGAGTAATGATGGCAAAGGTCATCTGGAAGGCGAAGAACAGAACTTCGGGCAGGGTGCCTGCAAGGCTGTCGGCGTCTACGCCGTTCAGAAAGGCTTTGCCCAGACCGCCCCAGAGGCCGCCTTCACCGGGGCCGAAGGCGATCGAATAGCCTGCGACCAGCCACAGAATGCTCATCAAGCAGGCAATCGAAAAGCAGTGCATAAAGACGCTGAGCACATTTCTGGCACGCACAAGTCCGCCATAGAACAGGGCAAGGCCCGGCAATGTCATGAACAGGACCAGTGCTGTTGCCACAATGATCCACGCTGTATCGGCTCCGTTCATGGGCCGCTCTCCTTTCCCTTGTTGGGCGCCGGATCACCGTGATTTGCCACGGGCCAGCGCGCCCTGAGTGATGTGGAGCGCGTTGAAGCGGAGAGGGAATGAGGAAAAAAGAGGCGATTGCGCGGATGGGCGCTTATTTCGACGCCCTTTTTTCAAGTGATAACGAAACGTGCAGCTTTTATGTGAAAGGCCCTATTTTTGGGCAAAGTTGGAAAGGCCGCTCAGCAGCAGGGTCAAGGCATGGTCGCGGGCGTTTCGGCGCACAGTGGCGCGACCGGAGGCACCGAACTCAACGGTTTCAGTTGTGGTGGGCTGACCTGCCATCGCCAACCCGAAACACACCCGACCTTCGGGCTTGAATTCGGACCCGCCGGGCCCGGCAATTCCGGTGATGGAGACCGCCAACTGTGCCTGTGACCGGCGCAGCGCGCCGTCGGCCATTTCGCGTGCGACCTCTTCTGAGACGGCACCGAAGGTTTCCAGCGTTTTGGCCTGCACCCCCAGCATCTGTTGCTTGGCGGAGTTGGAGTAGGTGACAAAGCCGCGCTCGACCACAGCGGAGCTGCCTGGAATGTCGGTCAGCGCTGCGGCGACCATACCGCCGGTGCAGCTTTCGGCAGTGGCGATCATGACGCCGCGTGCTTTGGCGCGCCCCAGCAGGTCGGGCACGTTCATAGGCCCATTACTCCATGCGCCAATGCTGCGAGGATCAGCACACCGATTGCGGCAAATATTCCTGCGATCACGTCGTCCAGCATCACACCCATCGGGTCTCCGCGACGATCGGCCCAGCCGACGGGTCCGGGTTTGGTGATGTCAAACAGACGGAACAGGACAAAGGCAGCGATCCAGCCCGGCCAGAGTTCCGTGATCTCAATCCCGTGCGCCCATGAAGGGTAGGAAATGGCCCAGATGGCGATGAACTGGCCCGCAACCTCGTCGACCACAATCTCGGATGGGTCGTGATCGTCCTGCCCCTCCGTCATGACGCGAGTGGCCCAGTGGCCCGCGACAAAGACCGCGATGGTGGCGATAGCCAGCAGAGGAAACCCGCCGATCACGTGCAGCAGCCATGCCAACGGCAAGGCAGCCAGCGAGCCCCATGTACCGGGGGCCGGGCGCAGATAGCCGACGCCGCAGACGGTTCCGATCAGCCGCGCGGCGGTCATGATTTCACCAGACAAGCGGTGGCGAGCGAGGCGATCCCCTCGCTTCGGCCGGTAAAGCCCAACCGCTCCGAGGTTGTGGCCTTGACCGAGACCTGATCGCTGCGCAGGTCCATGATCCGCGCCATCTCGGTACGCATGGCCTCAGCATGCGGCCCGATCTTGGGGTATTCGCAGACCAGCGTGCAATCGACATTCGAGATGCGGTAGCCCATTCGCCCGGCCAGTTCGACCGCATGGCGCAGGAATATCGCGCTGGCCGCGCCCTTCCATTGCGGGTCGGAGGGCGGGAAGTGTTGCCCGATATCACCCTGCGCCAGCGCACCGTAGATCGCATCGGTTACCGCGTGCATGCCCACGTCGGCGTCCGAGTGGCCCTGTAGCCCGCGATCATGCGGCACCTCGACACCGCAAAGGATCACATGATCCCCGTCACCAAAGCGGTGCACGTCATATCCATTGCCCAGCCTTACATCCATATTTGTTCCCATTATGCGTTCCGCCCGGTCGAAATCCTCGGGCCGGGTGATTTTCAGGTTATCCGCATCACCCGGTATTGTGGCAACGCTCAGGCCAGCAGCACGCGCAACCTCGACATCATCCGCAGCGCCGCCGGGATGGGCCGCGTGGGCCGCAACGATCGCGTCATAGTGAAACCCCTGCGGTGTCTGCGCAGCGTACAGCCCGGCCCGATCCTGTGTTCCGGTTACTACCACACCATCGCCGGTCCAGAGCGCATCGGTCACCGCAAGCCCGGGGGCTGCGGCGGGATGGGAGTCGAGCGCCGTGAGCGTATCGGTGATGATGCGATTGCTGACGCAGGGTCTGGCCACATCGTGAATCAAAACCTTTTCAATCCCGTGGTTGCGTAAGGCCAACAGGCCGTTGCGCACGGATCCGGCCCGGTCGGTACCGCCTTCGGCCAATATCAGGTTGGAGGCGCGGAACTCCTGCCAGGCGTCGGTATCTTCGGGCGACAGGACCAGAACGATGTGGTCCACACGTCCCCGAAAGCGGTCCAGTGTCCAGTCAGCCACCCGGCGCCCACCCAGCGCGCGCCACTGTTTGGGGGTGCCACCTCCGGCGCGTTGGCCTCGTCCTGCGGCGACAATTATGGCGGCGGTGCTCATGTGTGGTTGTTCTCCTGATTGGGGCAATGTTTAGGGGGCGGTGAATGTAGAGGCAATCACCCGCGTCAATTTGCCTAAAAATTAGGCATGTGGCGATTTGATGGGCTTGATTGCCGTCGTTTTGTTGTTCATACGCTGCGCTTTCGATATCAGAAACACGATTGCTCAAGGATTAGGCACATTGACCCTGCGTCTTGCTGAGAAACACCTGACCCCACCGGTGCTGTTGGCCCCCATGGCCGGAATCACCGACCGGCCGTTCCGCGATCTGGTGATGCAGTTCGGAGCCGGGATGGTGGTGAGCGAGATGGTCGCCAGCCAAGAGATGGTGCAGGCCAAGCCTGGCGTGCGCGAACGGGCCGAATTGTCGGCAGATGTGGAAAATACCGCCGTGCAACTGGCCGGGCGCGAGGCGCACTGGATGGCCGAAGCTGCCCGACAGGTCGCCGACCGCGGTGCGCGGGTGATCGATATCAACATGGGTTGTCCGGCCAAGAAGGTGACCAACGGTTATTCCGGCTCGGCACTGTTGAAGACCCCGGATCACGCGCTGACCCTGATCGAAGCCGTGGTCGGGGCGGTTGATGTTCCGGTAACCCTGAAAACGCGACTGGGTTGGGATGACACCCTGCTGAATGCGCCGGACGTGGCGCGGCGTGCGCAGGACGCGGGGATTCAGATGGTCACGATCCATGGGCGAACACGCTGCCAGTTTTACAAGGGGCAAGCCGACTGGAAGGCCATCAGGGCGGTGAAAGAGGCGGTTTCGATCCCCGTCATCGCGAATGGAGATATTGTTGATACCGATGCTGCCCGGACCGCGTTGGCGCAATCCGGTGCCGACGGCGTGATGGTGGGCAGGGGGGCACAGGGTAAACCGTGGCTTCTGGCGCAGATGTGTCATGACCTTTACGGAGCCGACGCACCATCGATACCCAGCGGCGCCGTTCTGATTGAGATGGTGCGGGGCCACTATCAGGCAATGCTTGAGTTCTATGGCGCTGAACTGGGTTTGCGTGTCGCACGCAAGCATCTGGGATGGTACATGGATGCGGCGGGCACACCTGCGAGCTTGCGTCGTGCCGTTCTGACCTCACGCGATACAGACGAGGTGCTTCGCCTGATCGGGGATGCGCTGAGCGGTTCTGCGGAGGTGGCGGCATGATCTCGGATCAGAGCATCTGGGCTTCGCTGCCGGTTCCGGCCTTCATCATTGATGCCGAGGATCGCATTGCTGATGTCAATTCTTCGGGCGAGGGGTTTCTGAACGCGTCCCGCAAGGCTGTGGTCGGTCATCCGGTCTGGGATCAACTGGCCGTCGACGCGCCCTTGGAAGAGGCGTTTTTGCGCGCTCGCCAACAGGGGACACCCTTGTTCGTGAATGATGTGGATGTAGGATCGGGCAATCGCGCACCGCTGCAATGTGCGTTGCAGATTGGGCCATTGGTAGGCCATCCCGGCTCGATGATCGTGATTGTATCACCCCGCGAACTGTCAGGCCGGATGACACGCGGTAACACTGTGAAATCGGCGGCGCAATCGGCAATCGGGATGGCCGAGATGTTGGCGCATGAGATCAAGAACCCGTTGGCGGGAATCACAGGTGCCGCCCAGCTTCTTAGCATGAATATCTCACAGCAAGACCTTGAACTTACAGACCTTATCGTCGAAGAGAGCCGCCGGATCGTGAAACTGCTGGAGCAGGTGGAGCAGTTCGGAAACCTGTCTCAACCCGATTTCAGGCCGGTCAATATCCATGACGTCCTGGACCGCGCCCGCCGGTCGGCACTGCTGGGATTTGGTGCGCATATGACCATTGTCGAGGATTACGACCCGTCCTTGCCGCTGGCCTATGGCGACCCGGATCAGTTCCTGCAGGTCGTGCTGAACCTGCTCAAGAATGCTTCGGAAGCGGCAGATGGCAGTGGCACGATCCGGCTACGGACCTATTTCGAGCATTCGTTCCGCCTGAGGCGCAGCGACGGGTCCGGGCATTCTTTACCGCTGCAGATCGAGATCATCGATGACGGACCGGGACTGCCCGAGGACATCCGTAGCGATATTTTCGATCCGTTCGTCTCGGGCAAGGAAAATGGCACCGGTCTTGGGCTGGCATTGGTCAGCAAGATCATATCCGACCATGACGGCTGGATTTCCGCGGAGTCGGTGCCCGGACGCACCGTATTCCGCCTGTCCCTGCGGCGTGCGCCGCGGGATGCGCATGAAAAGGAGAGCATCTGATGGATGGTACAGTACTGGTTGCCGATGATGATCGGACGATCCGCACGGTTCTGACGCAGGCCCTGACCCGAGCGGGCTGCAAGGTACATGCCACTTCCTCGCTGACGACACTGATGCGCTGGGTCGCCGAGGGGAAAGGCGACGTGGTGATCTCGGATGTGGTGATGCCGGACGGAAACGGGCTGGAGATGTTGCCCAAGATCGCACAGGACCGACCCGGTTTGCCGGTTATCGTGATCTCGGCCCAGAACACCATCATGACGGCGATCCAGGCGGCTGAGGCTGACGCCTATGACTATCTGCCCAAACCTTTCGATCTGCCGGATTTGATGAAACGGACTGCCCGCGCGTTGGATCAGAAGCAGCGCGCTCAGGCCGAGCCTGCTGACCCCGCCGCAGAGCGCCCCGAAGAGCTGCCTCTGGTCGGGAGAACTCCGGTGATGCAGGCGCTGTATCGTCTTGTGGCACGGGTGATGAATACCGATCTGTCGGTGATGATCTCAGGTGAAAGCGGTACGGGTAAGTCATTGATCGCGCGTGCAATCCACGACTTTTCCGATCGTAGAACGCTGCCTTTCGTGACCGCGACGGCGGCTGATCTAAGCGATCTGGAAGGTCCTGCGCGTGTCATGGCGCGGGTGCGGGGCGGTACGTTGCTGATAGATGAAATCGCTGACATCGATGATGAGATACAGGCCCGCATCGTTCGGATGATGGATACACCGGGCGATCACGTGCCGCGTTTCATGGCCACCAGTCAGACAAATTTGACCGAAGCGATGGAGGGCGGTCGTGTAAGGCAGGATCTGTATTATCGCCTGTGCGGAGCGACGATCCACGTTCCTGCTCTACGCGAACGCGTCGATGACATTACGCTGCTGAGCGATCACTTCCTGCTGCGGGAAGAACGGGAAAGCGGGATCCAGCGCCGTCTCAGCCCCGAAGCCGTTGAGCTGGTGCGTCGGTATTCCTGGCCGGGCAATGTGCGTCAGCTTGAAAACGCAATCCGCCGCCTCGTCCTGACCAGCCGGGCCGACGAAATTTCGCGGACCGAGGTCGAGATGGTGTTAGGCAGCCAGCCCGAGGTCGAGCCGGTGCTGGGGGATGGTGAGCGCGAAAAGCTTTCCGCGTCCGTGGCACGTCATCTGCGCCGCTATTTCGACCTGCATGGAAATATCCTGCCACCACCGGGCCTGTATCAGCGTATTCTGCGCGAGGTCGAGGCACCGCTGATTGAAATCGCGCTGGATGCAACAGGTGGAAATCAAGCAAAATGCGCTGATCTTCTGGGGATTAACCGGAATACGCTGCGGAAAAAAATCACCGACCTCGATATTCAGGTGACACGTCGCCGCAAACTGATGTAATATCGCCACACAAATCGTGGCATTCGGGTTCGCACCCAGTAACGACCACGACATATGGCGGTAAGCCGCGCAAGCGGCACATCAGAATGAGGGCAGACGGTGGCAACCCGGGCACAGAACGGGCCGATCCTATCGATCAACCGGTGGCGCAAGTCCCGGAGGATGCGCAATTTTAGCACCTTGGGGCTGGTTGTGCTGGGTCCGGTGCTGGCGCTGGCGACTTATCTCGTAATTGGTCCTTTTGATCTGGGTGCAGCCGCTCCGACGCTGCGGCTGATTCTGCTGGCCGATCTGGTCTATGTTTTGGTCGTGGCTGCGCTGGTGCTGGGGCAGCTTTTTAGCCTGATCGCGGCCCGGCGGGCGAAATCGGCCGGATCGCGCCTACACCTCCGCCTGATTGGTGCGTTCACTCTGCTTGCTCTGGTTCCCACGGTTACGGTAGCGATCTTTGCGGGTCTGACTGTGAATATCGGGCTTGAGGGATGGTTTTCGGACCGCGTGCGGCAGGTGGTGGGCTCTTCGTTGAGTGCGGCCGAGGCCTATGAGCAGGAACATCGTCAGGGCCTGACCCAGGACGCCGCAGTGCTCGCGCGATTTCTGGATAATGCGCGAACGCTGGACTATTACATTTCAGATGCCGAATTGCGGGAAGTGCTCGCAAAGGGGCAGGCCCAAATTCAGCGCGGCCTGCGCGAAGCCTATGTGATCGATGGCAATGGCGAGATCCGGTCGCGTGGCGATCGCTCATACCTGTTCGACTACGAAGCACCAACACCCGAAGAGATGATCGAGGCAAGCGATCAGGGCATCGCGATCATTGCCGATTGGGACAACAGTGAATTCCGGGCGCTGGTTCCGCTGCAGGCCTATCTGGATCGTTACCTCTATGTCAGCCGCGAGGTCGACGGAGAGCTTCTGACCTTGCTGGACGAAACCAAGGAAACCGCCCAGTTCTACAGCCAGCTTGAAAGCGAGCGGGGCAGGGTTCTGTTTGAATTCGGCCTTCTGTATCTGGGCTTTGCCGTGATTCTGATCCTGGCTGCCATGTCGTTGGGCATGTGGTTCGCAGAACGTCTCTCGCGCCCTGTCGGGCGGTTGACCACTGCGGCGCAGCGCGTTGGTGCGGGTGATCTGAGCGTTCAGGTTTACGAAGAAGCCAGCGATGATGAAATCGCGATGCTGGGCCGATATTTCAACCAGATGACGCGACAACTGAAAGGGCAGCGCGACACGCTGCTGGAAAACACGCGCCATATCGAACGCCGCAGGCGGCTGTTTGACTCGGTGCTGAGCTCGGTGACCTCTGGCGTTGTGGGGGTTGATCCCGATGGCTGCGTGACCTTCGTGAACCGTTCGGCCGAGCGTCTGCTGGGGTGGTCCGGGGGTGAGCAGCATCTGGCGATTGGCATTGCCGTGCCCGAGTTTCTGCCTTTGTTTGATACGCTGAAGGAAAGCGGGCAGGAGGCTGTTCAGGGCGAGGTCAAGGTGACCCGGAAAGGTCAGTTGGAAAACCTGCTGGTGCGCATGGCCACACGGCGCGGCGAAGATGGCGGGCTTGAGGGGTACGTCGTGGCCTTTGATGACGTCACCGATCTGGTCAGCGCGCAGCGAATGGCGGCCTGGGGCGATGTGGCCCGGCGCATTGCACATGAGATCAAGAACCCTCTGACCCCAATCCAACTGAGCGCCGAACGGATCAAGCGCAAATTCTCGCGCAAGTTGGATGAAGAAGATTGCGATAGCCTGGAATCGATGACCGACGTGATCGTACGGCAGACCAATGATCTGCGGCGGATCGTTGATGAGTTTTCGAAATTCGCGCGGATGCCGGAACCGGAGCGGCGTGAGGAAAACATCGTTACTCTGGTGCGTGAGGCGGTGTTGTTGCAACAGGCCGGTCAGCCGGATGTTCAGATTGATGCGGATCTTCCGGAACAAGCCGTTCTGGCAGATGTAGATGCAACAATGTTAAGCCAGGCATTGACAAACCTGATCAAGAACGCCGGCGAAGCCATTGGAACGCTGAAGGAAAAAGGTGCGCCCGATAACCTCAAGCCACAGATCAAGGTGGCCGTTTCCAGCGATGATACCGGGACCATGATCACCATTGCGGATAATGGCATCGGGCTGCCCGAAGATCGGGCACGGCTGTTTGAACCTTACGTTACAACCCGTGACGAAGGCACAGGTCTCGGCCTGCCCATCGTCAAGAAAATCATCGAAGAACATGGCGGAGCGCTGACATTGGAAGACTCGCCCGTCTTTGACGGACAGGACCATTTCGGCGCGATGGCTGTCATTCGTCTACCCGGGGCCTCAGGTGGTCCGACAGATGCGCCGGAAAAACAGGCGATTAAAACAAACAAACTGAAAGCAGGCCAAAGATGAGCGACATTCTGATCGTAGATGACGAACGCGATATTCGCGAATTGGTGTCCGATATTTTGGAGGACGAAGGCTATTCCACCCGGCTGGCGGCAAACTCGGATGAGTGCATGTCGTCGATCAATGCAGAACCTCCGGGGCTGTTGATCCTGGATATCTGGCTGAAAGACAGCCGTATGGACGGGATCGACATTCTGAAAGCGGTGAAACGGGATAACCCGGATGTGCCGGTGGTCATCATTTCCGGCCACGGCAATATCGAGATTGCGGTGGCGGCGATCAAACAAGGGGCATACGACTTTATCGAGAAGCCCTTTAATATCGACCAGTTGATGGTGGTGATCCGCCGCGCGATGGAAACCTCGCGCTTGCGCCGCGAGAACGCCTCGCTGAAACGGCAAGAGGTCAGCTGTTCCGATATGATCGGCAAGTCGGCCTCGTTCCGGGCGATGCAGGGCCAGTTGGACAAGGTAACCAAATCGAACGGTCGGGTCATGCTCAGCGGGCCTGCGGGTTCGGGCAAGGAGATCGCAGCGCGCTATATCCACGCCCATTCCAACCGCGCAAACGCACCGTTTGTGACGGTGAATTGCGCGGGTATCGAGCCTGAACGGGTGGAAGAGGTTCTGTTTGGTCGGGAATCGTCAGAGCGCGGGATCGAATCCGGCCTGTTGGAAGAGGCCCATGGCGGTATTGTTTTTTTCGATGAGGTCGCGGATATGCCGCTGGGCACTCAGTCGAAAATCCTGCGGGTGCTGGTTGATCAGCAGTTCCAGCGTGTCGGCGGTAGCGACAAGGTGCGGGTTGATCTGCGGGTCATTTCGTCCACCAACCGAGACCTGGAGGAGGAAATCGCCGCCGAACGGTTCCGCGAAGAACTGTATCACCGCCTGAATGTGGTTCCGATCGCGGTTCCTTCGCTGGAAGAGCGACGTGAGGATATCCCGGTTCTGGCGCAGCATTTCATAGAGATGTGCAACGAAACGCAGGGCCTGCCAGTGCGTGAGCTTTCGGATGAGGCCATTGCCTTGCTGCAAACCATGACCTGGCCGGGCAATGTGCGCCAGCTCAAGAACCTGATCGAGCGGGTATTGATTCTGGGGGATGGCACCGGTCCGATTGAGGCGCGTGAACTGCCCAGCGAAGAAGAAAAATCCGACGAAACCGGACGTGTCGTCCTGTCTGGTGCATTGGCGACCTTGCCGCTGCGAGAGGCGCGCGAAGCATTCGAGCGGGAATACCTGCTGACCCAGATCAATCGGTTTGGTGGCAATATCAGCCGCACCGCCAGCTTCGTTGGGATGGAGCGCAGCGCGTTGCACCGCAAGTTGAAATCGCTGGGTGTGGTGACCTCGAACAAGTCAGGTGCGCGTGTGGCGCAGATCGATGAGCCCGAACCGGCGGAGTAATCTCGTAAAACCGGAGAACGCACCGATGAATGCAGGGTATGTGAAAGCCGATGAGTCTGGTCCCATCGGCTATCCTGCGTTTGGTCCAAGGCTCAGGCGGTTGCGCCGGTCGGTTGGACTCAAGCAATCCGCTCTAGCTGATATGCTGGAGGTCGATCAGACCACGGTATCGCGCTGGGAAAACGGTGTTCAAACACCACCTGCGCGCATCCAGCGGACCGTGTTTTCGACGCTTGGCCCGGCACGTGTTCAGGATTCAGCCCTGAGGCGGCTGGTGATGAATTCAACCGAATGCGTGCATCTGGTCGAGGAGGCCAGTCATACCTGTCTTGCCTATTCGGCCAGTCGAGCACGCGACTGGAAGACCACGCAAAACGCATTGATAGGTGTCTCGCTGTGGCAGTTTGCGACAGATGAAATCCGTCAGGCCGAGGCAGAGCTGCAGAATGAGGGCTGGTGGGACATGCATACACCCGCACCCAAAGCTTTTCTGACATCCGAGGCTGTGCATGACCGGATCAGGATCAGCGCAGGCCAGATCGTTTGGGAGCGATTGTATCTGGCCGATGGCACGCCGGTTCGTCTGGTCAGCGGATCCCGGAAAAGCGCCGCATAAATTATGCGTTCCTGCGGATGACCGGGCAGGTTAGACCGGGGGCATGACACGTCCCTTCCTCAGATTTGCTCAGGTCATGCTGATCTGGGCCGCCGGGCTTGGCGCAGCCACCCAATTCGCAAAAATCGCTGTGCCTTTTACGGATGTCAGCCTGCTTTATCCGAACCAAGCCGCCGTCATTGGCTGGCTGTTGTCGATTATCAGCCTGATGGGGGCGGTCTTTGGGGCGACGTCGGGGGCGATCACCACGCGGGTCGGACCATCCAGGTTACTGCTGTCTGGGCTGGTTCTGGGGGGTGTGCTGTCCTTGCTACAGGCAAGCCTTCCGGGCTTTCAGATCATGCTGGCCAGCCGGGTGATCGAGGGGGTATCGCATCTGGCCATCGTTGTCGCTGCGCCGACATTGATCGCCCAGATTACAACCGGGCGGGCGCGCAACATGGCGATGGTATTGTGGAGCACGTTCTTTGGCGTGGCCTTTGCCTTGAACGCCTGGTTCGGATTGCCTGTCGTCAACCGGTTCGGTTTGCCTGTGTATTTCGCGCTGCATGGTGCGTTGATGCTAGTGATTGCCGCTTTGATCGCGCTGAGTCGGATTCGGGTCGATATGGGGCAGTTGCAGGCCGCGCAGCGGGGCTGGGCCTCGTTTCTTGAGGCTCATATCAGAACCTACCGCTCTCCGTTCATATCTGCGCCAGCGATCGGGTGGTTCTTTTACACATTGACCTTCGTTTCCCTGCTGGCGATTCTGCCCGGACGCTTGCCCGAGGGGCAGGGTGCATCAATCGCAGCGCTGATGCCGCTGGCGGGGATTGTCCTGTCCTGGCTTCTGGTGCCGCTGCTGTTGAACGCGGTTTCCTGTACCGCTGTCATCATTCTGGGATTTGCTGCTGGCATGGTGGCCATTTCCGCGTTGTTCATGGGTGCTTCGCTGGCAATTGTTTGTATCGCCCTGTTCGCAGTGCTTGGCCTTGTGCAGGGTGGGAGCTTTGCGGCGGTGCCGCAACTGAATGAAACCCCCGAAACTCAGGCGCTGAGCTATGGTGCGATGGCGCAGATGGGCAATGCCGGAAACCTGCTGGGTACTCCCGTACTGCTGGCGATCCTCTTGGGAGTTGATGAGGCGGGAATGTTCCTCGCCGTTGCCGGAATCTATGGCGTTGCCATCGTGCTACATATTTTCCTGAGTCTACGCCGCCGGGCTGTCGCTGCAACGCGCTAAGTGGCCAGATCCTATCCCGCTTGACCGGGTGTG
Source organism: Alphaproteobacteria bacterium (assembly GCA_030426685.1). Classification (GTDB taxonomy): domain Bacteria; phylum Pseudomonadota; class Alphaproteobacteria; order Rhodobacterales; family Rhodobacteraceae; genus Ruegeria. Next base: position 95,334 of record JAUHYC010000006.1, on the reverse strand, counting down.
ATGATCTGGAAGGAACCGTCATCAAATTTCACGAAACAAGATTCGGTACTTAGCGGTGGCAGGGTGGTTGTACGCGTGGGTGTAACCCGAGATTTAACCCCTTGCTTGCAGGGCGGAAGACTGACCGGGCGATACCCCTTGGCGGCCATACACTGCGCCTCGACCTTGTTGCGCAGTCCTTGATTCACATCGACCGTGTAAATCCGCCCCGGTTCCCACCAACCTGGGTTGCGATAGCATCTGCCTCGCCCGTCGCAATAGGTGCGGCCGGGCCAGTAGACCGGGGGGCTCTGCCGGACCTGATTGGCCACAGGCGCATCTTTCAGCGCCTGCACCTGACAGGCCGTCGTCTCGGTCTGCATGCGCGAAACGCTCTCACCCTCGCGGTAGTAGAGAGATAGCGGGCCACAGGAAGACAGGATCAGCATGCCGATCAGCAGAGGTAGCAGAGTTTTCATGCGCTTATTTTGCAGCAGCTTGCAGGGCATGACAATTCAATTGACCGCTTTGGGGGCATCTGTCATTCAAAGATTTCAGGCAGAAAGGCCAGGAACATGAAGGTCATCATATGCGGTGCCGGTCAGGTCGGCTGGCAGATTGCGCGTCACCTTTCGGGCGAACTGAACGATGTGACGGTGGTGGATAACAACCCCGATCTGGTGCGCCGCGCGACCGAAACGCTGGACGTTCAGGGGATCGCAGGGTTTGCGAGCTATCCGGACGTGTTGGAACGGGCAGGCGCGCGGGATGCGGACATGATCATTGCCGCAACCCATTCGGATGAGGTGAACATGGTCACCTGCCAGATGGCGCATTCGGTGTTCTCGATCCAGCGCAAGATCGCGCGCCTGCGGTCGAAATCCTACCTTGAGGCCATACATTCTGACCTCTACCGCCGGGACCACCTGCCCATCGACGTGGTGATCAGCCCCGAGCGTGAGGTCGCCGCCGCCGCGATGCGCCGCCTGTCGGCCCCGTCCGCCTTTGACACCGAAATCTTCATGGACGGCAAGGCGCAGCTTCTGGGTATTCGCGTCGACGAGGATTGTCCAATCGTCAACACGCCTCTGCGACAGTTGACGGACCTGTTTTCAACGCTCAGCTCGATTGTCGTCGGGGTGCGGCGTGAGGGAACCTTGTTTGCGCCCGAACCGGGTGACCAGTTGTTTACCGGCGATGAATGCTATGTCTTCACCAACGTCAAGGATGTTGACCGCACGATGGAGGTGTTTGGCAAGGCGCAACGCAAGCAGGACCGCGTGGTCATTGTTGGCGGGGGCAATGTTGGATTGGAAGTTGCTCGTACGCTGGAAGAGCGCGAAAGCCGGGTGCGCGCTAAAATCATCGAGCGCGATCGCAGATGCGCCGAAATCGCTGCCGAGGCGTTGGAGCGAACGATTGTCCTGAACGGCGATGGTCTGGACGCGGCACTGCTCAGCGAGGCGGGGATCGAGCGGGCGGATGCGATGCTTGCGGTCACGGATGACGACCGTACCAACATGCTGGCCGCCGTTCGGGCCAAGGGTGAAGGATGTGCGCTGGCGATCGCGTTGATCAACGACCCCTCTATGGTGGCCCTGATGGGGCCACTGGGGATTGACGCCTATATCAACCCGCGCGCCACCACCGTGAGCTCGATCCTGCGTCACATCCGGCACGGGCGTGTGCGGCAGGTCTATTCCATCGGTGACGCCGAGGCCGAGGTGATTGAGGCCGAGGTGTTGTCGACATCACCCATGGCCGGGCAGAAGCTGCGCGATATCGATTTCCCCGAAGGTGTTCTGGTTGGTGCCGTGCGCAAGGGTGACGAGGTTATCCGCCCAACCGGCAGTCTGCGGATCGACGAAAAGGATGTGGTCGCAATCTTTGCCATGGCCAAGGACGTGCCCGAGGTCGAACGCCTGATGCAGGTTTCGATCGATTTCTTCTGATGTTGCAGGCGCGCAAACAGCAACGGATCGGAGTGATGCGGCGACTGCCGTTGCTCCTGATGATCTGGGGCATTTCTGCGCTGTCCATGTGGGTGCCTGCAGCGTATGCACTAGCGCTGGACGACCACCAAACCTCGCAATCTTTTTTCTATTCGGGGTTGCTTGGCGTGTTCGCTGTCACGATCATTGGCGTGGCGATGTCGAACAGGAACCCTCGAAGGGGAACTCTGGGGCAGTTGGCCGTGCTGCTGGCCGCGTTCACCATGTTGCCGATCTTTCTGGCAATTCCGTTTCATGATGCGCTGCGGACAACCAGCTTTCTGAACGCGTATTTTGACATGGTCAGCGCGTTGACCACCACTGGCGCCGATCTGTTCCCCGACCCCGCACGTCTGTCTGCGCCGCTGCACCTGTGGCGTGCGCTGGTAGGCTGGATGGGTGGGCTGCTGATGTGGATATCGGCGGCGGCGATCCTCGCTCCGCTGTCTCTGGGCGGGTTCGAGGTGACGGCGCGGGGACAGCCGGGCCGACCGGTCTCGGGCGTGGCGCAGAGCGAGAAGACCGACCCGCGCGGGCACCTGATCCGGGTGACGCGCACTTTGGCCCCGGTCTACGCTGGGCTGACCGTGGTGATCTGGATCCTGCTTCTGATTGCCGGCGAGCAAGGGCTGACCGCCGTTTGCCACGCGATGTCCGTGATGGCGACCTCGGGCATATCGCCTGTTGGCGGTCTCGAGGGATCGACTGCGGGCATCACAGGTGAGGCGATATTGTTTCTCTTTCTGTTCTTCGCCTTGTCGCGGCTGACTTTTTCGACCGATACGGCAACGTCCGGATATGCGCGGCTCGACAAAGATCCCGAGTTTCGTATCGGTGTTTTCATTGTCCTCATCGTTGCGGTCTTGCTGTTTGTGCGGGTTCTGGCCGGGGTCGCGGAACTGAGCATCGAGATTACAGCTGGCCAGGCGCTACAGGTGATCTGGGGCATGGTTTTCACGGTAATGTCTTTCCTCACGACTGCGGGATTTGAAAGTGCCAACTGGAATGATGCGCAGCATCTTTCGGGGCTGGGTACGCCGGGCCTGATCCTGATGGGGCTCGCGCTGATTGGAGGTGGGGTTGCGACCACCGCCGGAGGTGTCAAACTGCTGCGAGTCTTTGCCCTATATCTCAATGGCAAGCGAGAGATCGACCGGCTGATATACCCCTCATCCGTCAGCGGCGAGGGTGGCGGCAACCGCCGTATCCAAAGCGACGGGGCCTTCATCGCCTGGATCTTTTTGATGATGTTCGCGCTGACGCTGGCATTGTTTGATCTGCTGCTGGCCGCGATGGGTGTCGGGTTCGAACAGGCGATGGTGCTGAGTGTCGCCGCGCTCAGCACAACCGGGCCGCTTATCGAACTGGCCACCGATGTACCGATCCGGTTGATTGACCTGTCTGGCGCGGCAAAGCTGACGGTCTGTGCAGCGATGGTGATCGGACGCCTGGAAACACTAGCGATCGTTGCGCTGATCACGCCAGCTCTGTGGCGCGATTGACCCTACGGTAGACGTCAGGCGTTAATGCCTGATTTTTCATCTGGAATATCTGTTCGCAGCACTCCATACTCGGCCAGAGGGAGCGCGTTGGTCCGCATCGCGTAGCAAGAACAATGGCGAGTTAATAAAATATGGCTTCGGACAGACAGAATCTGCAGGACGCGTTCCTGAATAATGTACGGAAAGCAAAGGTCCCGGTCACGATATTCCTGATCAACGGCGTGAAATTGCAGGGTGTGATCACCTGGTTCGATAATTTCTGCGTATTGTTGCGCCGCGACGGACAGTCGCAGCTGGTCTACAAACACGCGATTTCGACCATCATGCCGTCACAGCCGATCAGCCTGTATGAGGGCGAAGACGCCTCTTGATGGAACATGATAGGGTGCGCACCCGGGCCTGGGTGCTGCACCCCGAAATCAAATCTGATGAACAGCGCCGTGTCCCTGAACCGGCGCTGACTGAGGCGGTTGCGCTGGCCGCCGCACTGCCCGATCTGGATGTGATCGGCTCCGAGATTGTGCGCCTGCCACGTGCCCAACCGGGATTGCTGTTCGGCAGCGGCAAGATTGAGGAATTGGGCGAGCGTTTCCACGAGAATGAGGTTGAGCTTGTTCTGATCGACGGACCCGTTACACCGGTGCAGCAGCGCAATCTTGAAAAGGCGTGGAAGGTCAAGATCCTCGACCGGACCGGGTTGATCCTTGAGATTTTCAGCGACCGTGCCCGCACCCGCGAAGGCGTGTTGCAGGTTGAGATGGCCGCGCTCAGCTATCAGCGCACTCGCCTCGTGCGGGCCTGGACCCACCTGGAGCGCCAAAGGGGCGGATTGGGGTTTGTCGGTGGTCCGGGTGAAACCCAGATCGAGGCCGACCGCCGCGCCATTGATGACCAACTGGTGCGATTGCGCCGCCAGTTGCAGAAGGTGATCAAAACCCGCACCCTGCATCGGGCCGCGCGGGCCAAGGTGCCGTACCCGATCGTTGCGTTGGTCGGATACACCAACGCAGGCAAATCCACGCTTTTCAACAGCCTGACCGGGGCTGAGGTTATGGCCAAAGACATGCTCTTTGCCACGCTCGATCCGACCATGCGCCGAGTCGAGCTGCCTGACGGTCCAGAAGTGATCCTGTCGGATACGGTGGGGTTCATCTCGAACCTGCCGACAGAATTGGTGGCTGCTTTCCGCGCCACGCTCGAAGAGGTGTTGGGGGCCGATCTGGTGGTGCATGTCCGCGACATCAGTCACGAAGAGACCGAGGCGCAGGCGCAGGATGTCGAGGCGATTTTAAGTTCGCTGGGTGTCGAAGATGACCGCCCCAGGCTTGAGGTCTGGAACAAAATCGACCTGCTGGAGGATGAGGACCGCGAGGCGACGCTGGCGCGCGCCGAACGGGACCCGGCGATTTTCGCGATATCGGCAGTAACAGGCGAGGGGGTCGAAACCCTGCTGGCCGAGATAGCGACGATATTGCGGGGTGCGCGCCGCGAAGAAAAGCTGACGCTGAGTTTCGCCGAAGGAGACAAGCGCGCCTGGCTGTTTCGTCAGGATGTTGTGCGCTCGGAAGAGCAAACTGAAAATGGGTTTGAGATTACCGTTCTTTGGACTGACAAGCAGGCATCGAAATTCGCCGCTATCTGAATGCAGTTCAAAGCGACAAGTGGCTCATCAAGTGGCATGAAGACGATGCAGATCTATTTGCAAGGCCATATCACCGTCCCAATGGACAGGCTTGAACAGGTACGGCAGGCCCTGCCTGAGCATATCGCCCTAACGCGTGCGGAAGAGGGCTGTCTTTCATTCGACGTGGTCGAGGACTGCGAACAGCCCGGGCGGTTCTACGTGTCCGAAGAATTTGAGAACCAGGCTGCGTTCGATGTGCATCAAGAGCGGACAACTCGGTCTAGCTGGTTTGAGATCAAGCAGGGTATTTCGCGCGAATATTGCATATCAACCGGGTAGGGCGACAATCCGGGGTCGGTATCACGCCCCGTCGATTTGGCGCTGCTGTTCTTCTGCGTCGAACCACTCCAAAGAGCTTTTGATCTTGTTGTTGGGCGTCAGTTCCCACTGTTCCCAGCCACGTGTCACGACCCGGTTGCCCGTTCGGTTGTGATGCCCTTCGAGCGTCCGGACAAACAGCGCGTGCGGCCCGGCCCAACGCATCATATCACAGCGGACTTCGAGGTCGGGGAACTGGGCATAAAGATCGCGGGCCATGTTGGCGATGGCGTCATGGCCTTGCAGCGGCTCACCCCGGTTGATGCTGATCTGGCCTTCGGGCGCGAAGAAACTGGCAACCGCGTCTGCATCGCCAGAGCTCCAGGCAATGGCGTAATCGCGTGCCAGATTGTTGAGCGTATCGCGAAGACTGCCCATGCAAATCCCCCTCTGTGCCACTGCAGCGATCCGCTGATTTTAGGCGAAAACGAACGGTCGCGTCCACGCGATGTCTGGAAAGGGGCGGGGATTTGCCGAAAGGACCGTTCTAGCGCGGGTTCAACACTGTGACCCCAACCGCCGCAGCACGCGCCAGCCCGATATCCAGCGACATCGGAATATACTCGCCACGCCGCCACAACTGTGCCTGATCGTCATAGTAGCGAGACAGGAAATGGCCTGACTGACCGGTTGCGGTGATAAAGACTGAACTGTCGGGATCCGCAAAGTCATAAACCCCGCGATAGCCTGCGCCATGCACATTCTGGAATGGGTCCGGCCCCTCACCCGAGGTGCGTCCGCGCAGCAGGGTATTGTCCCCACCGCTGGTGGATTGGCGGATATTGACGAAGAAGCGCAGCACCGGCACCTCGCCCAGCACCGGATGGTCGTGGGTGGCCTGATGCGCATCCCCCCAACGCAGGGATTCCAGAGCGGTACCGTAACGCTCGGATATCCAGATCAGAGCATCGTCCAGCGCCAGCCGCGCCATATCGGTGCAAGTCTCGACCGGGGCACTCTGATGCACGTCGCACCAGACCGAGGCCCCGTCGATGTCTCGGTAGACCCGTTCGATGAACAATGGCTCGACATGCTTGTATTCGCGGACCAGCGGGCCCAGCTCGTCCGAAATCAAACGATTTTGCAGCGCTCTGAGCCAGGCCGCATAGATCAATGGCTCGGGCAGATGTTCATTCATCTCGCCGTTCCAGTTGGCCAGCAGGTCCAGTGCGATCTGTCTTTGACGTTCCGGGGTGCCTTCGGGCGCGGCTTCGCCGGTGAACCACAGGTCGGCCCCGATCAGAGGCAGCAGGGATCGCGCGGTGAAGCTGACGGTATCCAACTGAGCCTCGATAAAGCTGTCGCGGGTGTGAACCTCACGCGATTGCATCAAGCGTTCCCAGCGATGCACACGCTGCGTGTCGCCCCATTCGTACGAGACATGGTTGGGGAACGGGCGGTCGATGATCTTGTTGTTGGTATTGCCCAGCACACCGCCAACCGGTGCCACGAATTCGGGATTGTCGGCATAGGGCAGACGCCCTTGCCAGCGGTTACGGTCCAGCCAGCCGGGAGTGGGGATGCGTCCGCGGCTCTGGTTGTTCAGATCGCGCCGGGGCATCGCGCCAATCAGCTTAAGCCCGATCGTGTCCTTGTCGACCAGCGACAGGTTTTGCGACGGGGCGATGAAATCCTCGGCCAGATCGATGGCCTGCCGCACATTGTCGGCGTTCATCAGAGCCAGTGAGGCGCTCATCGAAGTATCGCGGGGGCTCAGCGCGCTCCAGGATAGCGAGGCGACATGACCGGGCGGCGTGATGGCCTCGAGATCATAGTGAGTGCCGGGCAGAATCGGGCCGTTCTCGGTCCAGCGCAGGGTCAGGGTGATCGGAGCCTCATCCTTGATTTCGATGATCGAAGGACGGGTCTGAAAGCTTTTGTAGCCGCCGGGCGTCAGGTATTCCTCGGGGTTATCGGGGTTCAGTTGTTCGATGTGAATGTCCTGATCGTCCAAATAGGATGAGGTCAGGCCCCAACCCAGCCGCTCGCTACGCCCGGCTGAGATCGCTGGTACACCGGGAATGGTCGCGCCGATCACGCCACCCTTGGCCAGTTCAAGGCGCGCCAGATACCAGATACCGGGTGCGGTGAAGCCCAGATGCGGATCATTGGCAAGCAATGTGCCGCCGCTTGCTGAACGTGAGGGCGCGGCTGTCCATGCGTTTGACGCACCCGACAGCCCGCGCTGCGGGAACGGAGACAGAGGCGTGTCAGGCATCGGCGTGCCCTGCGCAAAGCGGGGCAGGTTCGGAAACAGCGTGGCGTATTCGGGCAGGGCGGCAATTCCCGGCCCCGGCACGTCAGGCAGAATGTCAGCTAGCCGGGCCGGGTCGTCCAGCATCAGCGAGGTGCGGGCGCGCAGAACCTCATCCTCCAGGTGGCCTGACAGTTGCAGGCTCATCAGCTTGATGATGGCCACGCTGTCTCCGGGCTGCCATGGCGGAACCGGAGCATTGAACAGGAACATCTCGGGCGCGCCACGGCCAAGCGCCTGTTCGTTTATTTCTGCCAACCGAGCGTTGACCCCTGCCGCATAAGCCCGCAGCGCAGCCTTGGTATAGTCATCCTGCACTTCGACCGAACGATGAGCCAGCCCATAGAGGTCAAGCCGCCGCAACAGTTTGTCGACAGGCACCGTGCGCCGACCGAACACCTCGGAAAGGCGGCCCTGCACGGTGCGGCGCAACACGGTCATCTGCCACAGCCGATCCTGCGCATGAGCGTAGCCGAGGCCAAAGAACACATCCGGGTCGGACTGACCCAGGATATGCGGCACGTTTGCGGTGTCGCGCACGATCTCGACCGGGGCGTTTATTCCCTTGACCTCAACGGTCTGGTTGTAGTCGGGCAGGGACTGGCTGGCCAGGAAATAGACCAGTCCAACAGCGGCGACAGCAAGCAGGATCAAGACTGTCGTAAGCCTCACCAGCCAGCGAAAAACTAGACCCATCCGCGCCCCACGTTATCTGCACATTCCGTTTGGCCCGAGGTTACTGGAACCCCAGTCCGACCGAAAGAGGAATGCTACCTGAATTTGTGTATTTCCACCAAAACTCAGAGCCCCGCCACAAGATGTAGCAGGGCTCGTCAGAGGGGAGGGTGGTATTGCGAGAGATCAGGGGATGATGCGCGTGTATTTGGTGCCCTCAACCGTGGCCCCGAACTTCAGACCTGCCTGACCGAAGACAGCGGCAAGAACCGGTTTGCGCAGCTGATTGGTGTCGGTCGAAATCGACTCACCCGTGGCATCGACGACATAGCCGATATCGGCCCCGGCGGTCCAACCACTGGAACGGCGGAAATCGTTCAGCGCCTCTTCGGTCATGAAGAACAACACATGCGCATATTGCTGTGCGCCGATCTGCAGGCCCGCGCTGCCGGACACGGCGGAATAATAGTCGACCGTTGCGCCCTGAATCCTCAACGCACCCTGGCCATAGGCGCCGCCGAAAATGAATCCGGCCTCGGTGATCAGCGGCATGATCAGCATACCGTTAGCCTTGTTGGCGATCTCAACAGTGTTGGGATATTTGCTGTACATTTCGTTCAGCGTGGCATCGACGCGGGCATCGAGCTTTGTCGCATTGGTATTGCCAACGCCGTTTCCGCATGCGGCGGTCAGCGTCAGCCCGGCCATGCCAAAAGCAAAGCCACGACGGCTCAGTCGGGGGGAGTTGGAACTGCTCATGTTTCTCTGTCTCTGTATATGTGCCTGAAATGTCGGGTGTTCCCGATCTTGTGTGCAAGAATACGCCGATTGCGCCCGAGTGTCACGGGAAAGCTATGCCGCAGGCGCAGCAAATCGGCGAAAAATTGCGACAATCTGAGGTGTTAGCCCTGCAGGATGCGTGCAGCCTCGGGTGCAAAGTAGGTCAGGATTCCATCGCAACCGGCGCGTTTGAAGGCCAGCAGGCTTTCCAGCATCACCTTTTTGCCATCGATCCAACCGTTCTGCGCTGCCGCCTGAATCATAGCGTATTCGCCGGACACCTGATAGGCATAAGTCGGTGCGCCGAAGCTGTCCTTTACCCGACGGCAAATGTCCAGATACGGCATGCCCGGCTTGATCATCACCATATCCGCACCCTCGGTCAGGTCGCGTTCGATCAGACGCAGCGCCTCGTTCGAATTGGCCGGGTCCATCTGGTAGGTTTTCTTGTCGCCGGTCAGCGCACCTGAGGCCCCCACGGCATCGCGGAACGGACCATAGAAAGCGCTTGCGTATTTGGCGGCATAGCTAAGGATCATGACATCGTGATGCCCGGCAGCCTCAAGTGCGCGGCGCATCGCACCGATGCGACCATCCATCATGTCAGACGGGCCAATGATGTCGGCCCCGGCCTCGGCTTGTGCCAGTGTCATCTTCACCAGCGCTTCAACCGTCTCGTCATTCACGATCTCGCCATCGACGACATAACCGTCATGACCGTTGATGTTGTAGGGATCCAGCGCCACATCGGTCATCACAGCGATATCAGGCGCAGCGGCCTTGATCGCCCGGATGGCGCGGTTTGACAGATTGTCCGGGTTCCAAGCTTCGGCACAATCCTCGGTCTTGAGACTGGGATCGGTATAAGGAAAGATGCAGATTGCTGGGATGCCAAGCGCCTGCGCCTCAATGGCGGCTTTGGCGACCAGATCGACCGAGCGCCGCACAACGCCGGGCATCGAGGGCACGGGTTCTTCGATGCCTTCCCCGTCGCGCACGAACACGGGCCAAATAAAATCTTGCGCGGTCAGAGTATTCTCACGGACCAGCCCACGGATCGCCTCGGATTGCCGCGCCCGGCGGAACCGGGTCAGGGGATAAGGGGCGATGGTCGGTTTCATGGCGCGCTCTCCTTGAACAATTGCGCATTGGGTGGCATGAATTCCCGGTAGTCTCAAGGGTAACAATGGACGCGTCGGTGCGATGAGGGTCCCTGCGGACGGTGAACAAAGGGCTGACGCTTGGACATATACTCTTCGATTTTCGAACTCATCGACATGCGGAGCTTTTCGAATCTGTGGTACTGGATCGGGCTCGCTGCGCTGTGGTCGTCGGCCAGCCATTGGGCGATGGGGGTGCCTTACGATCTTGTTGTGCGCGCGCGCCGGGTTGGGGGGCAGTCGGAACAGGATCTGCTGGATATCGTTCGCATCAATGTGAACCGGCTGCTCTATATCGTCGATGTCTCGGGGCTTGTTATATTTGCCCTGAGTTGTTTCATCTTTACCGGGCTGGCAATCACGGGCTTCTATTACGGACTTGAGTTCGCGCAGGCCGTATTTCTGCTGTTGTTTCCTTTGTGTTTCGTCATGTTGGTCAATATCGTCGCGGCGCGGCGGTTGCGTCAGCAGGAAGCAACGCTTGAGATCGTATCAAAAACGCTGACGCGATGCCGGATCTATACTCAGATCATCGGGATGATTTCGATCTTGATCACCTCGCTGTGGGGCATGTACCAGAACTTCTCGATCGGCATCCTGGGCTGGTGATTTCTGAAAGGGCGAGGGAATGAAGGCTCCGAACCACGTAACAGTCGGCGGCGCCCCTGAGGGGTTTGACGCGCAGCTTGTCCTGAACGAGGTCGCGCGATTGGGCGGTCCCGTATGTCATGTCGCCCGCGATGACAAGCGGATGGAGGCAATGCGTTCAGCATTGGCCTTTTTTGCGCCCGATATGCCAGTCTTTGTCTTCCCGGGGTGGGATTGTCTGCCGTATGACCGGGTATCGCCCAACGCAGATATTTCGGCGGCGCGGGTGGCCACGCTGGCGGCGCTGGTACATCAGATGCCGCAGAAATTCGTGCTGTTGACGACGTTGAATGCAGCGACCCAACGCGTGCCTGCGCGCGCGGTCCTGCGCGAGGCCGCGTTTACGGCGCGCGTCGATCAACGCATCGATGAAGACGCATTGCGGAACTTTCTGGTCCGTATGGGCTTCACCCAAAGTCCGACCGTGATGGAGCCGGGCGATTATGCCATTCGGGGCGGGATCATAGACATCTTTCCACCCGGAGAAACCGGGCCAGTCCGTTTGGATCTGTTCGGTGATGTTCTGGACGGTGCGCGCCGGTTCGACCCGGTGTCACAACGGACGACCGAGAAGCTGGATGTGGTTGAGTTGGCCCCGGTCTCGGAAGTTATTCTGGACGAGGCCGCGATCACCCGGTTCCGGCAGAACTATCGCATTGAGTTCGGGGCGGCGGGTACTGACGACCCGCTGTATGAGGCCGTTAGCGCAGGCCGCAAACATCAGGGGATCGAGCATTGGTTGCCGTTTTTCCACGAGAAGCTGGAGACGCTTTTCGATTATCTGCCCGACGCCACGATCTCATTGGATGATCAGGTGACACCCGCACGGCTGGCGCGGTGGGAGAGCATTGAAGATCAATATGAAACGCGTAGGCTGGCAATCGAGAACCGCTCGCGCATGGATACCGTCTATAAACCGACACCGCCGGGATTGCTGTATCTGGATGACAAAGCATGGGAGCAGGCGGTAGGAGATCGGCGAGTGCTGCAATTCAGCCCTCTGCCGCAGGCGAGTGGGCCGGGTGTGATCGACGCGGGCGGGCGGATCGGGCGCAACTTTGCCCCAGAACGCCAGCAGGAAAGCGTCAGTCTGTTCGGTGCTTTGGCCAGCCATATCACCGACAAGATGACCAAAGGGCCGGTCCTCATTGCCTCTTACTCCGAAGGCGCTCGTGAACGATTGACCGGGCTGATCGAGGATGAGGGGCTGGCTGAGGCGATTCCCGTGACCAATGGCACCCGCATCGGCAAACGCGGTCTGCATCTGGCCGTCTGGGCGTTGGAACACGGCTTTGAAACACCCGACCTGACTGTGATCGCCGAACAAGACGTGCTGGGCGACCGCCTGATCCGACAACCCAAGAAGCGCCGCAAGGCCGAGAACTTCCTGACCGAGACCCAGTCGCTCAGCCCTGGCGATCTGGTGGTGCATGTGGATCATGGGATCGGGCGCTATCAGGGAATGGAGGTGGTTACCGCCGCCGGAGCGGCGCATGAATGCTTGCTGCTGGAATACGCGGAACAGTCCAAGCTGTATCTGCCGGTCGAAAACATCGAACTGCTGTCGAAATACGGTCATGACGAAGGGCTTCTTGATCGTCTGGGCGGTGGCGCATGGCAGGCCAAGAAAGCCAAGCTGAAAGAGCGCATCCGCGAGATGGCGGACAAGCTGATCCGTATCGCCGCCGAGCGCGCCTTGCGCAAGGCGCCGGTCATGGACCCGCCGCCGCACGCGTGGGAGGAGTTCAGCGCGCGGTTCCCGTATCAAGAGACCGACGATCAGTTGCGGGCCATTTCAGAAGTCATGGAGGACATGCATTCCGGCGCGCCAATGGATCGCTTGATTTGCGGCGATGTGGGCTTTGGCAAGACCGAGGTCGCCATGCGCGCTGCCTTTGTCGCGGCGATGTCGGGCGTTCAGGTGGCAGTTATCGCGCCGACCACGCTGCTGGCGCGTCAGCACGCGGCCAGTTTCAAGGACCGTTTCCGGGGCTTTCCGCTGGAGGTGCGCCAACTTTCGCGCTTTGTCTCGGCTAAAGAAGCGCAACAAACCCGCGATGGGTTGGCGCGGGGCACTGTAGATATCGTGATCGGCACCCATGCGTTGCTGGCAAAAGGGATACGGTTCAATAATCTGGGCCTGCTGATCATCGACGAGGAACAGCATTTCGGTGTCGGCCACAAAGAGCGCCTGAAACAGCTGCGTTCGGATGTGCACGTCCTAACCCTGACAGCGACACCGATCCCACGAACTTTGCAATTATCGCTGACCGGGGTGCGTGATCTATCGATCATCGGCACGCCACCCATCGACCGGTTGGCGATCCGTACTTATGTTAGCGAGTTCGACGCGGTCACCATCCGCGAGGCTTTGCTGCGCGAGCACTACCGCGGCGGGCAGAGTTTTTACGTGGTGCCGCGTATCTCGGACCTGCCTGAGATCGAGGAATTCCTGAAAGAGCAGTTGCCTGAATTATCCTACGTGGTCGCACACGGGCAGATGGCTGCGGGTGAGCTTGATGACCGGATGAACGCGTTTTACGACGGTAAATACGACGTTCTGCTGGCCACGACGATTGTGGAAAGCGGGCTTGATATCCCGACTGCCAACACGATGGTTGTGCATCGGGCGGATATGTTCGGCCTTGCGCAGCTGTATCAAATTCGCGGTCGGGTGGGGCGGTCGAAAACCCGCGCCTATGCCTATCTGACCACCAAACCGCGCGCGCGGCTGACGGCCACTGCTGAAAAACGACTGCGCGTGCTTGGCTCTCTCGATACGCTGGGGGCCGGATTCACGCTGGCCTCGCAGGATCTGGATATTCGCGGCGCGGGCAATCTTCTGGGCGAGGAACAATCCGGCCAGATGCGCGATGTGGGATATGAGCTCTACCAGTCGATGCTGGAAGAGGCGATTGCCAAGATCAGGGCTGGCGAGATGGAGGGGCTGTCAGACGCCGACGACCAATGGGCACCGCAGATCAATCTGGGTGTGCCGGTTCTGATCCCCGAGGATTATGTGCCTGATCTGGATGTGCGTCTGGGCCTCTATCGTCGCCTGTCGTCGCTGTCGACCAAGGTCGAGTTGGAGGGCTTCGCCGCCGAACTGATCGACCGGTTTGGTGCGCTGCCGAAAGAGGTCAACACTCTGATGTTGGTCGTGCGGATCAAGGCGATGTGCAAGCGGGCAGGGATCGCCAAGCTGGATGGCGGACCAAAAGGTGCGACGATTCAGTTCCACAATGACAAGTTCGCTTCACCTCAGGGCCTGGTCGAGTTCATTCAGAACCAACGTGGGCTGGCCAAGGTCAAGGACAACAAAATCATAGTGCGCCGGGACTGGAAGAAGGACAGCGACAAGATTAAAGGGGCCTTCGCCATCGCCCGTGACCTTGCCGAAAAGGTTGTGGCTGAAAAGAAGAAGGCAAAGACCTAGGTCAGGTCGACAAATGGCGGATGCAGAGCCTGATTGAAGCGATGTTGAAGAAGCCAGGGTTGCTTTCGGCGGTTTTGTCGTACCGGAAAGCAAGGCCCTTAGCGGATCCTAACCTGAACCACGCGGGCGCCTCGGTGCGCATGCCTTTCGCCAACACGGCTCAGTTGGATATCTGCCAAGTGTTTCGAAATATTGGGGAAACATTGGTTTCTTATTCCGGCGGAAGAACTTTGTTAACGCCATGGATGACTGCGGCACCGGCCCTGAGCGCCGCTGCAACGTAAGTTACCTCTGCCAACTCTTCATCCGTCGCGCCCGCTTCACGAGCGTATTCAGTGTGAATCGTGAGGCAATATTGGCATTGCGTCGTAAGTGCGACGGCAACAGCAATTAGTTCCTTGGTTTTTTCGACAATGCCCCGTCTGCCATTGCCGCGGCATCGAATGCGCCAAATGACTTCATAAGGTTTGGGTTGGTAGCGGCAAGTCGACCGAATTTCGCGAGTTCTTCTGAAGCGCCCAATTTATTTCTCCTTATTTGTTAGTTCAGCCCAAATGCCAGATTGAGTACATCAACAATAGAAAGTTAGCTAAATATTGAAAATACCTCCTCTCTTAGCTTCCAAAAGCTTGTTTGATAGACGTCCAAAGAAGATTTCTGACACTAGTCGCCGGTCACAAAGGTGCAGAGCTTCCACTCACCGAGTTCGGATTTTACGAATGCAGCGCGGTAGCCAACCATCGAAGTCAGAAAGCCGCTCAGCAGGTAGCCCGTTGTCCCATCGGTCAGTCGGATTTTCTGGTATTCTTCGTCGGGCTGAAAATCCGGGACTATTACGATTTCATGGCTGATCAACGCGAGGATGGCCGCGCCGCGAGACGGGGCTTGACGCAGAGTGATGCTTTCACCCGAAACAAAGAAGGCCGTGAAAGGGTCCACCGTCGCGGGCAAGGTGATCTGCCAGTGATGCGGCATCCAGTATTCGCCCTGATCGTCGAAATACCCCGGTTGGGAAAGTGTTTCATGTAAGCGCGACCAGTAGTAATCACGAAGCTCCGCAGCCTCATCCTGAAATTCTTCACCAAGCGTTTCCGGCGGCACGGTCAGATTGGTGCGGAATTCCTCCGGCCCACCGGCGCTGCCATGGCTGAGATAGATTTCCGGACAAGCGGCGGCAACGACGGCGTCAGTGTCACGCGCTGCGATTTTGGCCAGCAGGTCGGTGCGGAATGCGACCAGTGAGGGATCGCGCTCGGCTTCGTCGACGGGTGGAAAGCTCTGACGCTGCGCGAGGGCGGGGCCAGCTATCAGGACGGCTGCTGCTAGAAGTGCAAATTTCATTCGGCGGCCTTCATCGCAGCCTGAGCGCAGAAACACGAAGCACCGACCGCGCGATCTGCGCGCGCCAAGGCAAGATCGAGGCGTTGTTTGATCTGTCTGATTTCCACCGTTTCCCCGTGTGCCTTCAAACAATCGTGCAAACCCTTGAGGCTCCAGACATTGTCAGGGTGGATTGAGGCGCGGCTGAGGGTTCCACCAAGACCCAGATCTTCGCGATAGACGGCCTCGGCCTCATCCACATGACCCTGTTCGAAAAGCAGCGCGCCCAGAGCGTGCCGAGTTGGCTGCATCCATCCCCACGGTTCGTCATAGGGCAGCCCGTCGTCCAATTCGACCGAGCGACGCAGGTGGGCATAGGCGATCTCAAGATTGCCCTTGCGGTACTCGATTTCACCGCGCAGCATTTCGCCTGCGATATCAAGAAGGTCGACGACGCGGTTATTGTGCAGCAGCCGCGATTCGGGCACGCAGGTTCTGGCGGCAAGGAACAGTTGCTCTTCGACTTCGGCCTCGGGCACCTGACCAGTTGCCGCGTGGGCGATTGCGCGGGCGTAATGGACCGTCGCGGTCAGTGTGCGATAGAGGTCGGGCTCATTGGGCAGTTTCAGTGCTTTTGCCTCTTCCCACCGGCCAAAGCGGATCAGGATATGCGGCCCCATGGCCATGTAGCTTTCGAAATAATCCGCCATGGGCGGGCTTTCGATGCGCAGCAAATCCTCGGGCGTGGTGTCCCACAGGCCCTGATTGGCGCGCAAGGCCGGTTCCATCTGGCCCAGAAACAGGGAGCCGTAGATGGTGAAATGATAATTGTGCTGACGATAGCCGGTGTAGATATTGAACGCGCCTTCGCGTTCGAAATATTTCAGATCAGCTTTGGTGGCTTTCTGGTTCCAGTAAGCGACGTTGTGATAATGGCCGCACAGCACATCGATATGGGTGGGCATGTGGATCAGATGGCCGGAATCCGGTACCAGCGTGCGCAGTACGTCCCCGGCCCTGAGCGCCTTTTCCGGGGTCGGTGACATTTCCATCAGGTGAACATACAGGTGCAGCAGGCCGGGATGCGACATGGCGGCCGGATCGTTGGCCATTGCCCATTCCAGCGCCTCTTGCGCCTCAAACGTGGCAGCACCATCGGCGGGTTGTCCGGTTTTCAGGTCCCACATCTGCCAGGGGGTCAGATTCAGCAGGGATTCGACATAGATCGTGCGCAGGTCCAGTTGATCCGGCTGTTCCGCAAAGGCCGCGCGCATGGCATCTGCGAAATCGTGATCCCATGACTGAATGTCCTCGGTCGGATGTCTCTGCTGATACCGTGCGGGCAGGGCGCGGATCAGGGCCTGTTCGGCAGGCGTACAGCCATCCATCGTTGACAGAGCGTTTTGCGTGGCGTCATAGGCGGTGGCCAAGGCTGTTTCCCGCCCCTGATCATCGCGCCTCCACCATGGCATGTTGTAGTTCGGACCAGCCGCATAGGCGACGCCCCAATGGGCCATGGCACAGTTGGGATCGTGTTCAAGCGCGCGCTGAAAGCAGGTTACAGCCTCTTCGTGATTATAGGCATATGTCCAGATCAGACCCCTGTCGAACCAAAGCTGAGCTTCGGCTGACGAAGTGGTGACAGGGCAGGTATGCGTACCCAGATCATAGTAATCGCCCATTGAGAACCTCCCCCTGATTTCAGGCAGGTTAGCGCGATTCAGACGTTCTGCACAGATCAGGCGGGTAGTCGATTTTCGATCCGGCCCATGTGAACCATCAGGCCAAAACCGAGGACGCACATCGTCAGAACGCCGGTCGTCAGCGGAGTGATCGAACCGTCGAACAGCAGCCCAACCGGGGCCGCAATGGCTGCTGCCAATACGGTCGCAATCGAGCCGATCACAGAGGCCGCCATGCCCGCTATGTGGCCCATCGGCTCCATCGCGATGGCGTTCAGGTTGCCCATGGTGATACCCGCCATGAAGAAGACTGAGGTCTGCCACGCCACAAACAAAGCGAATGAGGCGCCGGGCGACAACGGCGTCATGTTCAGCAAAATGACGCAGCTTGTGATCAGGATCTGACCACCCAAGGCCCAGGTCACCATGCGGCGCATACCCACCCGCACGACCAGCGCAGCATTCAGAAGGCTGGCTGAACTCGAGATCAGGGCGACGAAGCCAAACCAGAATGGAAAGCTTTCTGCGCGATCATGGATGACATCGAAAACCGGCTGCACCATAGTCAGCATTGTGAACAGGATCCCCATGCAAAATGTCTGCACCAGGATCGACAGGCGAACGGTGGGGTGGGCAAACATCTCTTGTACCGCGGCGATCATCAGTGGCAGACGGAAGGGGCGGCGGTTCTCTGGCGCCAGGGACTCGGCCAGGCGCGTGCTCATCCAGATGATGATTACGGTGGCGAACAGGATGAAGGACACGAAGATACCGCGCCATCCCACCAGTGCAATCACACCTGCGCCGAGCAACGGGGCGATTGCCGGAACCAGCGTGAATATCATCATTGCAATCGAAATGATCCGGGCCATCTCGCGGCCTGAATAAAGGTCTCGGATGATTGCCATGGCAGCCACACGCGGCCCGGCTGCGCCCAATCCCTGCAGGATGCGTGCAGCCAGCACCAACTCGAGTGATGAACTGGCCCAGGCCACAGCCGATGCGAGAATATACAGCATCGCGCCGCCGTAGATCACAGGTTTGCGTCCAACCGCGTCGGAAATTGGCCCGGTGAAGAAGGTGCCAATTCCCATGCCCAGAACAAACGAGGTCAGGATCAGCTGCGCCTTATTCAGATCAAGGGGGCTGAGCTCTGCGCCAATCTCTGGCAGGGCAGGCAGCATTGAATCGATCGAAAACGCGATCGTGGCGAACATCATCGCGACAAGCGCAATGAATTCGCCCCGAGACATGCGATTGGCCATGGGGAACTCCTTCCCAATTGCGCTATCACGGCAAACGGGATCGGGCTAGATCAGAAATGCACAGTAGTATGTGCTATTCTGCAGAGCTTGTCCCAATCTGAGACATGATCTCGTCGATCACTTTTCCCCATAATTCAGGAGGTTGTGCGCCAGGTACCGCGTGCTGATTGGCAACGATGTATGTTGGGACCGAGTTTACGCCCATTTCGCGAGAATGTGTGTCACGGGTGCGGATATCTTCTCGGTCGGCGTCTGATTGCAGCAATTTCAAAACCACGGCGGCGTCCATGCCCACGCTGTCGGCGATGTCGGCAAGAACTTCATGATCGCCAAAATCACGCGCCTCGACAAAATAGGCATGGAACAACGCGTCGACCACGGCGTTCTGTTTGCCCTCGATCCCGGCCCAATGGATCAGGCGGTGGGCGTCCAGCGTGTTGGGCGTGCGCGTCATGCCTTCGAAATCAATCTTCAGGCCGGCGTTTTCCGCATGCTCGACAACCGGCGCATAGGCGCGTACGGCACCTTCTTTGCCACCGAATTTACGTTCCAAATACTCGCGCCGATCCATGCCTTCATCGGGCAAGTCCGGGTTCAACTGGAACGGATGCCATTCGATCACGAACGGGTGGTTTGGGACTGCGGCCAGTGCTTTGTCCAGATGGGTCTTGCCGATATAGCACCATGGGCAGATCGGGTCGGACATGATGTCGAGTTTGACGGTTTGTGTCATTCGGACGTTGCCTTGAAATAGGCCGGCAGGGCGCGGCGCAGGAGTTTGCCGTTGCCTCCGGTGGGCAGCGCGGACAGATGAACAAAGGCGCGCGGTTGTTTATAGCGCGCCAGCTTGTCGGACACATAGGACCGCAGCGCGCTCTCGTCCAGTTCTTCCGGGCCGGTATAGAAGGCAACAATGACGGTTGTGTCCCGTTTAACCTCAACCATCGCTGCGCCAACCTGCGTGATGCCGGGATGAGCGGACAGTGCAGCCTCAACCTCAACAGGGGAAACCCGGTAGCCACTTGCATTCATCATATCATCGTCGCGGCCCAGATAGGTGATCTGCCCATCAGCGGCCATAGCGCCCTGATCGCCGGTCAGGAACCAGTTGCCCCTCATACGCGATGCGGCCTCGTCCGGTGCGTTCAGATAGGTCAGCATCAGACCCGGATCGTCGCGATGTATTGCGATCGTTCCCTCGTGTCCCTGCGGGACCGGCCCGTCGCGACCCACGATCGCGACACGGCGCCCGGGCTGCGGTTGGCCCAAAGCCTCGCCGTGTGCCGGATGGCAGGGGCTGGATGAGATGAAGGTCGAACATTCCGACATCCCATAAGCCTCATAAAGTTCGGTTCCGGTGGCCTGTACCCATTGTTGGTGGAGGTGCCGGGACAGTTTTTCGCCCGCGCTGAGGCCGTGGCGCAGATCGGGAAGGCACAACCGTTGCGCTGTTTGCAACATTTTGCGATACACGCCGGGTGCGGCTGCGAAGATGGTGGCGCGGTGCTGGCTGAGCAGCACGGGCAGGTCGGCGATATCCGTTCCCGGCTCAGGAATTAAGGCGGTTGCTCCGATGGTCCAGGGATCCATCAGCCCTGTGCCCAACGTATAGGTCCAGTTGAACGCGCCCGCATGGCACAACCGGTCCGAGGGCCGAAGTCCATACCATCCATCTACCATCATCTGCCGCGCCCAGATCGCCCGATGCGCATGGGCAACCGCGCGCGGTTTGCCTGAGGTGCCCGAGGTATAGACCACATATGCTAACCGGTCGGGATCACCCATTTCAAAGCGCGCAGGGGGCAGGCTGCGCATCTCAGCCAGATCAAACAGAGTGATCTGACGCGCATGCGGTGCGCAGGGCACGTCAGGGTCGCGCAGAATGGCGGCGGGTTTGAGGTCTTTGAGAATACCCGCCGTTTCGGCTTGGGTCAGCTGCGATGAGGTTGGGACCGGGACAAGACCGACGGCGATGGCCCCCAGGTAGGCGATCGGGAAATCGACCGTGTTGCCCAGCCGCATCAATACGATATCGCCCGGCGAAAGGCCCATTTCCAGCAGCCCGGTTCCAGTTCCCAGAATGGCGGCTTTCAGTTCCGCATAGCTCCAGTCGCGCGCCGATTGCGCACCCAGAACCGAGAGCGCAGTTTTCTGGGCTCTGTCGTTCGCGTGGCGCAGCACATGGGCGGCCAGATTGAAAGGGCTGGGGCAGGGTGTGTAAGGCCCCTGATCAAAGATCGACAACATGGCAAATGGCTATCCCCCGGCGCGGCGCGTTGCAAGCCGGGCGGGCTGGCCCTATAGAAATACCCATGAGCACAAATGACCACAAATCCATCGTTCGCATTGCCCGCGACAACGGTGTCAGCACCGAATTGGAGCCCGTCGATCTGGGCGCGCGTGTGCGCGAACTGCGCAAGGCCCGCAAATGGACGCTGGAGCAAGCGGCCAGCCAGGCCGGGTTGGCGCGGTCGACACTCAGCAAAATCGAAAACGGCCAGATGTCTCCGACATATGATGCGCTGAAAAAGCTGGCAATCGGGTTGGAAATATCAGTGCCGCAACTGTTCACTCCGCCCCAGCGCGACCAAGTGATTGGTCGTATGGCTGTGACCAAAATGGGCGAGGGGGCGGCGCATGCGACTGCGACCTATGAACATGAATTGCTGGCCGAAACGCTGACCAAGAAGCAGATGCTGCCCTACCGCGCCCGTGTGCGTGCACGCTCAATGGAAGAGTTCGATGGCTGGGTACGCCATGATGGTGAGGAATTTCTGTATATCCTGACGGGTGTGGTGCGGCTGTTCACCGAGTTCTATGAACCTGTTGAAATGCGCCGCGGAGACAGCGCCTATTACGATGGTAGCATGGGGCACAATGTCATCTCTGTCAGCGATGAAGATGCAACAATTCTGTGGGTTACGTCACTTACTTAAAGTCTGTGCAGCTTCGCGGTTCAGTGCTTCGGTGAACAGAAAATCCTCAAGCTCTTCGCGCGCTTCGTTCACTGTCAGGTGGTGGCGTTCGGCCAGATAAGCCTCGAACTGTTCGCGATCTTCGCCAACGCGTGCCATGTCCTGATCTCGCAGGTTTGGAAACCTGCGTTTTGCGCGTGCATAAGACGCTCCCCAATCTTGCGTCAGATCAACCCAGTTTAGCATCTGCGAGCCTTCCTATACTTTGTTTCAGGACCGCTCTCCCCAATTCAGAGTACGGATGGAGGCGCTTGTTAGCGGACATGACAAAATGTCGCAGTCTGCCGTAGCGTAACTTGGGTGCAAAAAAACCCGCTGCGGCGAAACCGCAACGGGCCAACGGACCTGCTGTTAAGTGAGTGGCGGCCGGTCCGTCATACATGTGGCTTGTGCAGCCAATTCGAAATAAGATGTCCGAAAAATACAGCAATTATCTGTATTAAGGGAAGCATCTGGATACGTGCAAGGTATATCCCAACCAGTGCATCCGTAAAGCCCCTTGCGGTTGGAGCGACCGGATTCGCAAAACTTGCGAATGGTGTGAACGGGTAGTCGGTAAGCGCATAGTAACCCACAAGATTTGGTGTTATATCCGGTTTGTGCTGAATTCCGCCGAAAGCTATGAAAAACCGACCCACCTTGGCGCTGATCTTGGAGAACCATTTGTGCGATCCGGTTCAGTGATTTTGCGCGCCGAAGAATCAGCAGGTCAAACACATCGCGACCCAGTCAGACACTCGCGATCTGCCCCGGTTATTAGGGCACAATTGTGCTCAAAGGTCTCCCACAACGCAGGGTATGACCAATGTCGCAGCAGGATGGAAATGCGCCCATTTGGTCGCGAACCGAAGCTTTCAGCAAACAGAATTGATAGAAACCGCGTGCTTACGTCACTCCTGATACCACCAGACCTGAGGCATGTATTCGGGGCCGTCGCCGTAGATTGGCAGAGTTTCGGGCTGCTTCAGCTCTTTGGCATGGGCAATGCGTCCGACATCGAAGCTCCAGATCGGAATGACATAGCGCCCGGCGGTCAGAACGCGATCCAGTGCGCGGGTGGCGGCGACGAAATCCTCATGGCTTTCAGAGGCCAGCATCGCGTCGATCAAACCATCAACCGCAGGCGAGGCGACACCCATCAGGTTCCGCGTACCGGGCGTATCGGCGTTTTCGCTGCCCCAATACAGGCGCTGTTCGTTACCCGGCGAAAGCGACAGGGCACGGCGGAAGATGGTCATATCGAAATCCAACTCGGAGGTGCGGCCAGAAAACTGCGCACTGTCCACCTGTTCGATCATCACCTGAATGCCCAGACGTTCCAGCGCCCCGGTGTAAATTTCCATCGCGGTCAGATTGTCGGTATCGCCCTGTTGCAGCAGGACATTAATGGTAAAGGGATCACCGTTTTCATTTCGCAGAACACCATCCTGAATGGTCCAACCTGCCTCGGCCAGCAGTTTTGTGGCCTGTCGGATGTTGGCGCGGTTCCGGGCCGATCCATCACCTTCCGGCGGGGCATAACCTTCGAGCGTTCCGGGCGGCAAATCTGCGGCGTAGGGCTCGAGCAATTCCGCGACTCGACCCGTCGCTGGTCCGGGTTGCATCGCCAGATCAGAACCTGAGAAATACGACGTGATCCGTGGCTGCGCCCCGCCAGTGATGGTGTCGTTGATGAACTCGAAGTTGAAAGCAAGCGTCAGAGCTTCGCGCACACGCCAGTCGTCAAATGGGGCTTTGCGGGTGTTCATGACATAGCCGGTCATGCCAGAGGGCTTGCCGTGCGGAATCTCGGTTTTGATTACATCGCCGCGCAGAACCGCCGGGAACCCATATTGGGTCTCCCACTTGTCGGCATTGAATTCACGGACGGCGGTCAGTTCTCCAGCCTTGAACGCCTCGAACAGAACGGTTGCGTCGCCATAGAACTCGATCCGCATTTCATCCAAGTTCATGGTGCCTTTGCGGAACGGGATATCGGCGCCCCAATAGTTGGGGTTTCGGCGCAAGGTAACGAAACGCCCGGCTTCATAGCCATCCACGACATAGGGGCCCGACCCGATGGGGATGTCATGCAGCGAGGCATTCTCGAAATCTTTCCCCTCCCACTGCGCTTTTTGAAGGATGGGGCGCATTCCTGCGATAAGCGCAAGCTCGCGGTCGGGTTCGTTGAAAGCGATGCGGACGGTGCGGGGACCGGTCTGTTCGATGCTGTCGATTTTTCCCCACAACCCGCGATAGCGCAGGTGCCCTTGGGTTCCCAATGTCTCATACGACCAAATCACATCATCGATGGTGACCGGGCTGCCATCCGAGAATCGGGCATTTTCACGCAGGGTGAATTCGACCCAGGACCGATCCTCAGCCGTCTCAACTGATTCGGCTAACAACCCGTAAAGAGTGAAAGGTTCGTCCCAAGACCGGCCCATCAGGCTTTCATGGGTCCAAAATCGCAACTGCCAGGGTGGCGTGCCTTTTTGAACGAATGGGTTCAAACTGTTGTAACCGCCGGTATTTCCAAATACGACTTTGCCGCCTTTGGGTGCGTCCGGGTTTGCGTAGGGCAACGACACAAAATCCGGTGGTAGGGCCGGGTCGCCATACATAGCTATGCCATGGGCCGATTCTGCCGTGGCCATCGAGGCGGCGAAAATGCAGGCGATTCCCGCGATCACGGGACGAATGGGGTTGAGATAATCGGGGCTCATTTTGGAAACAATCCTGCTCTGGCCTTATTTTGTTTGGGATTCACCGTAGCCATGATTTTTCTTATTATCAAACTTTTAGCTTGGACGAAGGCGCAGAATTGCTTATAAAGGATGCACTGCTCGATAGGTTTCTTGCCTGTATGAAACCTGCCTCAATAACTTAACGCCCGCTTCGCGCGGGCGTTTTTTTTGCGCATTCGAAGCAGTAACCGACCCGTGTATATTCTCCGTTTTCTTTGCAGGTGCAGCATGGCACTGTGTGTCTGAAACGAAGTCACGCAGGAGAGCAGTCATGAGCCTTTCGGGAAAAACGGCCATCATTACGGGGTCAAATTCAGGGATCGGCCTGGGCATTGCACGCGAGTTGGCAAAGGCCGGGGCTAATGTTGTTCTGAATTCGTTCACCGACCGGGATGAAGATCACGCGCTGGCCGCCGAGATCGCGCAAGAGACCGGCACCAACGCGCGTTACATCAAAGCCGATATGTCGAAGGGCGAGGAATGTCGCGCGCTGATCGAGCAGGCAGGGGCCTGCGATATCTTGGTGAACAATGCCGGTATTCAGCATGTGGCTCCGATCGATCAGTTCCCGGTGGATAAGTGGGATGCGATTATTGCGATCAACATGAACTCGGCCTTTCACACGATGGCCGCCGCTTTGCCGATGATGCGTAAGGCGGGATGGGGACGGATCGTCAACATCGCCTCGGCCCACGGGTTGACGGCGTCACCTTATAAAGCAGCGTATATTTCCGCCAAGCATGGCGTGGTCGGCATGACCAAGACCGTAGCGTTGGAGACCGCACAGGAACCGATCACCTGCAACGCCATCTGTCCGGGCTATGTTCTGACGCCCCTGATCGAGGCGCAGATTCCCAACACCATGAAGGAATACAATATGAGCCGTGAAGATGTCGTGAAAAACATCCTGCTGGAGCGGCAGCCGTCCAAAGAGTTTGCTACGGTTGAACAACTTGGCGGCACGACGATCTTTTTGTGCTCGGACGCGGCGGCGCAGATCACGGGGACGACGATTTCGGTCGATGGTGGGTGGACGGCATTGTGATGTTGTATGGGGGCGCTGCCCCCATACCCCCGGAGTATTTGGGAAAAGATGAAGGGGTGCTGAGGTGAAGCGGATCAATCTGGCGTTACAGGGTGGCGGGGCGCATGGGGCGTTTACCTGGGGTGTGCTGGATCGGTTGCTGGATGAAGAAGATATCGAGGTCGCGGCGATCACTGGGACCTCGGCCGGGGCGTTGAACGGGGCAGCGTTCAAATCTGGTATGGTCCGGGCCGGACGCCAGGGCGCACGTGCATCTCTGGACGGGTTGTGGAAGCGTATGGGCGCTGTGGGCGACATGCGGATTGCCCATTGGATGCGAGGCATAGAGCCTGCCCATGTTGCGCAAGCGTTGGAATACTCGATGCCGTTTTCGATGGCCGAGACCTGGTCGCGGCTGGTGTCTCCTTATTCCTATGGACCATTTTATCGCAATCCTTTGGCCGCAGTCGTTGACCGGTTCAACTTTGAGGAGATTTGTGCCGATGAAGGGCCGGGCCTGTTTGTTTGTGCGACCTGTGTGCGCAGCGGCAAGATAAGGGTTTTCACGGGTGAAGAGATCTCGACCGACGCCATTCTGGCCTCGGCTTGCCTGCCCAACCTGTTTCAGGCCGTAGAGATCTATGATCCGAAATCCGGCCGGACCGAAGCCTACTGGGATGGGGGCTATACGGGTAACCCGGCGCTGTATCCGCTGTTCAACGGCGGATTGCCGGACGATGTGGTGGTCGTGAACATCAATCCGCTGGAGCGGGATGAGGTGCCCAAAACACCGCAGCAAATCCAGAACCGGATCAACGAGATCAGCTTTAATTCATCCCTGTTGCGTGAGTTGCGCGCGATCAGTTTCGTGCAGCGTTTGCTGGCTGAGGGTCGGCTAGAGGCTGGTGAGATGAGCCGGGTTCTTGTGCATATGATCGCGGATGACGAGCTGATGAATGATCTGTCGGCGGCAACGAAGATGGTTCCGAACCCGGTTGTACTGAACCGATTGAAACAGGCTGGTCGCAACGCGGCGGACCAGTTCCTGCGCCTACACAAGGACGATCTGGGGCAGCGCAGCACCGTTGATCTGCCAGCGATGTTTGGCTGACTATTCAGGCGGCAGGGTTGGGTCTTTTTCGTTGGGGTAAACAAGTCCGGCTGAAATCACCAGCTTGGCCGCATCTTCGATTGTCATATCCAGCAGGATCACGTCCTCAGCGGGGAAGAACAACAGAAAGCCCGAGGTGGGGTTTGGTGTTGTGGGGACGAAGACGCTCAGCAACTCGCCCCCGGTTTCCGCGCGTTGGCTGACTTCACCCCGGGCGGTGGTTGAGACGAATCCGATCGCCCAGATGCCCCGGCGGGGGTATTGGATCAGGCAGGCTTTCTCAAAAGACCGTTCTGTTTGCGCAAATACGGTTTCCGAGATTTGCTTGATCCCGGAATAGACCGAACGAATAACCGGCATCCTGTTGACGAGGCTTTCGGCGAAATGGATCAGGGAGCGGCCCAGAATGCCCTTGGCCACCCAGCCGACGATAACCGTGAAGAGCAGGAAGATGACCACGCCGATGCCGCGCAGGTTGATGCCTACATATTCCGAAGGTTGGAAACGCTGCGGGATCAGCGGCAGGACGGCGCTGTCGATCCAGCCGACGACAGACCAGATCAGCCAGACGGTCAGCCAGACCGGTGCAATGACGACGATGCCCGTCAGAAATGACGCGCGCAACCCGCTGAGCAGGCCAGAGCGGCGATGGGGTTCTTCGTCAAACGGCGTATTCATTGCGGTCCTGAGTGGTTTGCGGATTTAGTTAAGCAGTCCGGGGCCTTGGTACAATAGCTATGGATTACTCTGCCGGGCCTGTCAGCGCGCGTGCAATACTGGCGGCCAGCCGCGCGTTGTTGCGAACCAGCGCGATATTGGCGGCCAGAGAGCGGCCCTTTGTCTGCTCATAGATACGCTGCAGCAAGTAAGGTGTGACACCTTTTCCCTTGATCCTGTGAGTTTCGGCATCTGCCTGAGCAGATGCGATGATCGGAGCCAGTTCCTCGGACGGGATCTGCTCGGACTCGGGGATCGGATTGGCGATCAGCTGCCCGCCCGGCAAACCCAGCGCGCGGCGGGTGGCGTGTGCCTTGGCGATATCTGCGGCGCTGTCCATGCGCAACGGTGCAGCCAATGGTGATTTTGCGGACCAGAAGGCGGGGAATTCGTCCTGTCCATGCGCGATGACCGGTACACCAAGGGTTTCCAGCACTTCGAGCGTTTTTGCAAGGTCCAGTATGGCTTTGGCTCCGGCGGCCACGACGGTCACGGGTGTTTGGGCAAGCTCGTGAAGATCGGCAGAGATGTCGAACGAGGTTTCAGCGCCCTGATGCACACCACCGATGCCGCCAGTCGCAAATACCTCTATTCCGGCGTAATGCGCTGCGATCATCGTAGCCGCGACGGTGGTCGCGCCAGTGCCGCCTGTGGCCAGACAGGCCGCCATATCGGCGCGCGACAGTTTGGCGACACCCTGTGCCTGACCCAGCGCCTGCAGCTGATCAGCCTCCAGACCAACATTCAAAGTGCCGTCGATTACGGCAATCGTGGCCGGAACAGCACCAGCATCGCGGATATCTTGTTCTACCTGCGCGGCCACCTCAATGTTTTGTGGGTAAGGCATCCCATGGGTGATGATGGTGCTTTCCAGCGCCACAATGGGAA
Organism: Alphaproteobacteria bacterium; assembly: GCA_030426685.1. Classification (GTDB taxonomy): domain Bacteria; phylum Pseudomonadota; class Alphaproteobacteria; order Rhodobacterales; family Rhodobacteraceae; genus Ruegeria. The sequence continues at coordinate 67,199 of JAUHYC010000006.1, read as the reverse complement.
GGCCTGCATTCCTGGCGGTACGGACTTCGTTGGAATAGTGGATAGTGATCACAGCGGGGTTTCTCCGGAAACATAGGTGGCGGCGGCGTGCAGGGCGCGGGTCAGCGCAGCGTCATTGTCTGCACCAGACGCTTCGGCGGCGATATGGGCCGCCATGAATGTGTCGCCTGCTCCGGTCACGCGGGTGACCAGAACGGATGGCGGTGTTTGGGTCAAAACATTTTCGGCGCTACCAACGGTGGCCGAATTGCCGCCATCCGTCACCAGCACACGCAATGCGCCACGCTCCAACAGACCCTGGGCGGCGCTGGTTGAATCACTAAACTCACGCTGGCAGAGCAGCCCGGCTTCTTCGAGGTTCACGTAGAGCGTCGCGCGGGCGTGTTTGAGGAAGGGCAGCAGGCGTTCCGCTTTGCCGGGTGAGGCCGGGGCGACGCGCAGATCGGCGCGGGCAAAGGCGGGGCTTTGGGCGATCTCTTCCAGAAGGTCCTGCGTCAGGTTGCCGTCCAAAGCGATGGGGCCTTCAAACGGTGCGTTCTCGTAGCCCAGTGGCCCGTGCATCAGTGGGCGCAGGATCTTGGCACCTGCGGCCTCAAGCGAATGGGCATCCGCGATCGCCGCAATCAGGCCATTGGCCCCTTCAACGGCCATGTAGCGATCGGTCGGCAGGTCTTGAGAGCGGTAGATATGATCGGTCACCATGCCCAGCCGTGCGCAGGCGTGAACCAGTTCGTCACCTTCGGGGTCACGTCCAATTGCGGTCAGCAAAGTGGGGGTCATGCCAAAGCGCACCAACGTCATGGCGATGTTCATGGCCACGCCACCAGGTAGGCGGGTGATGCGGCCCGGCACATCCGAGCCCTGTCGCATGACGCTGGCAGATCGCCCGATCACATCCCAAAGGACGGAGCCGATGCACAGGATTTCACTGTTCTGAGTCATGCCTGTGTCATGCCGCAGCCCCGGCACAGGCGCAAGGGTTAACGCTCACGGTGGTCAGCGCATCGCGGCAGTCAAGCTGTTCAGCGCGTCGAGAGGGCTGTCCTGTGACCAGATTTCGTCGCCGATGCCAAAAAAATCGGTGCAGGGGGTCAGGTCACGGATCAGATCGGTGGTCAGGCCACCTTCGGCCACAACGGGAATTTCGATCATCTCGGACCACCATTGGAAAAGGTCTTTTTCAGCACGTGAGCCATCACCCAAAACGGCGTTGCCCACCGGCCCGAAGGCAACGTAATCCGCACCGGCCTCACCCGCGCTCATGCCGTCATGGCTGGAGGCGTTGCAGAAACTGCCGACGATGGCGTCGGACCCCAGTTCCTTGCGCGCAGCACGGACCGAACGTGCGCCGTCGTCCAGGTGCACCCCATCCAGACCCAGCCGTTGAGCCAGCAGAACATGGTTCGAAATTACGATGGCCACTTCGCGCGCATGGGCGACCTCGCGGCAGGCATCGGCAGCACGGGCGATGGTGTCTTCGTCGCTGCCGGCCAGTGCCAGCCGAATACAGGCGATTTCGACACCATCCAAAACGCGAGCCAACTGTTCGGGAAATGTGCTCAGCGCGATGGTCGGAGGCGTGATCAGGTAAATCTGCGGCTGCTCGGGGGTATCCATGGGCGCATCCTTCGGCTTTCAGTTCTTGGCGCGGTTTAGCGGATTGCGACAGGGAAGCAAACTTTTATGCTCGTCGAGCCGTTTTGAAGCGCAGAAGAGGATGGCGCGGCCTTGCCCTGCCCAGTCGTGGCGATTAGAGCAGGCCCAGTTTTCGGAGTGAGCCATGCCCAGCGATCAGCCCCAACCTTCCTTTGTGCTCGTGCGCCCGCAGATGGGCGAGAACATCGGCGCAGCCGCGCGCGCGATGTGGAACTTCGGGCTCGACCGGATGCGGATCGTGGCCCCGCGTGACGGCTGGCCAAATCCCAAAGCGGTGGCGATGTCCAGCGGGGCAGGGCGGCTGCTGGATGAGGCGCAGCTTTATGATGATCTGGCAGGTTCGCTGGCAGACAGCACCTTTGTCTTTGCCACGACCGCCCGGCAACGCGGGTTGACCAAACCGGTCTACAGCCCGGAACGCGCCATGCAGATCGCGGCTGAGAAAGTCGCGGCGGGCGAGAAGGTCGCCGTTCTGTTCGGCCCCGAACGTGCGGGGCTTGAAAATGAGGATATCGCCAAGGCCAATGCCATCATCTCGGTCCCGGTGAACCCGGAATACGCCTCGTTGAATCTTGGGCAATGCGTATTGCTGACCGCCTATGAGTGGATGCGTCAGACCGGAGACGTGGTTCACGAAGCCACCGACCTCGGTAAGGGCGACTGGGCAACGGGGATCGAGGTTGAAAAGCTGGTTGAACATTACGAAGACCGGCTGGAAGAGGCGGGATTCTTTTATCCGCCCGAGAAAGCTGAGGGCATGAAAACCAATTTGCGCAACCTGTGGTCGCGGATGCGGATGACGCGGGCGGATGTGCAGATGCTGCACGGGATCATGCGGCAGATGGTCCGCTGGAAAGACAAAGGCTAAGGCTGGACCTGACCCCGCACTGGCCCTAGCTTGCGACAAAATCAGGACATGAGGACAGCATGAGCGGTAAACGCAGCATCTTCGAAGAGGTTACGGACACCGAAAAGCAACAGGCGGTTCAGCCTGGCATGATTGATCGGGGCCGTGGCGGCGCGCGCGGCGCGATCCGCGCGTGGTTGATGATCCTGTTTGCGCTGGTCGTCGTGATGATCGCGGTGGGGGGTCTGACGCGTCTGACCGATAGCGGACTTTCGATCACCGAATGGCGGCCGATCACCGGTGCCATCCCGCCGATGAATGAAGTCGACTGGCAGGCTGAATTCGACAAATACAAAGAAATCGATCAGTGGCGTATCCAAAACCAGTGGATGGAACTGGAGGATTTCAAATCGATCTACTGGTGGGAATGGGGCCATCGCCAGTTGGGCCGCGTCATCGGTTTGGTCTGGGCTATTGGATTTCTGGGTTTCCTCGTCACCCGCAAAATCCCGGCCGGTTGGACCGGGCGGCTTGTCATACCCGGTGCGCTCGGCGCGGTTCAGGGTGCTGTCGGCTGGTGGATGGTCGCTTCGGGCGTGACGCAGGGCGAAGGCATGACGGCCGTTGCCAGCTACCGACTAGCAGTGCATCTTGGTCTGGCTTTCGTCATCCTCGGCTTCCTTGCGTGGTATATCCTGATGCTGGGAAGGGAAGAGCGTGACCTGATGCAGGCGCGCCGCGCCAAAGAGGCAAAGCTGTTCTCGCTTTCCACCGGCCTCATGCACTTCGCCTTTTTACAAATACTCATTGGCGCGCTGGTTGCGGGTATCGATGCCGGGCGGTCTTATACGGATTGGCCGCTGATCGGCGGGCAGGTGCTGCCACCCGATGCCACGATGCTAGAGCCGATGTGGCGCAATTTCTTTGAAAGCCCCGGTCTGGTGCAGTTCATCCATCGTTGTGCTGGGTATCTGCTATTCATCTTTGGCATTATCGTCTGGCGGCGGGGTGGAGCCAGCGCGCATCCGCAAACCAGGTTTGCCTTCAACGCCGCTTTTGCTGCGCTCTCGCTGCAGGTCGTTGTCGGGATCGTGACCGTGGTTTACGGCGCTCCATGGCAGATCGCCATTTTTCACCAGTTCATGGCTATCGTTGTCTGGACCCTGATCCTGCGCGCGCGATTCCTGACAGCCTATCCCATTGCAACCTCTCTGCGCGGAGTTTGATCTCATGACCGCATTCAACCACCTGATGGCCTTTCAGCGTGAAACCTCGGCCCTTGGCCAGATCGCAGGGCGGCTGGGATGGGACCAGGAAACCGTAATGCCGCGCGGGGCCGCGCCGCAGCGGGCCGAGGAAATGGCCGCGATCGAGGCGGTGCTCCACGCTCGCCGGTCTGACCCTCGTGTTGCCGAGTGGCTGGAGCAGGCGGCCCCCCAGGACGAAGTTGGCAAGGCGCAGCTGCGCGAAATCCACCGCGCTTATGAGCGCGCTGTGAAGGTGCCTGCCGACCTTGCAACGGCGATTGCACGTGTCACCTCAGCCGCTCAGGGGAAATGGGCGCAAGCGCGCGCGGACGAAGACGTCTCAGCCTTTTTGCCGGTGCTGAGCGAAGTTGTTTCGTTGAAACGGCAGGAAGGTGAGGCTTTGGCTCAAGGCGGCGATGTTTATGACGCCATGGTCGAGGATTATGAACCTTATACGACCGGCGCCCAGATCGCCGCGATTTTTGATGAGATGCGTCCGCGTCTGGTGGCATTGCGGGCTGCCGTTCTGGACCGCCCGGAGCCAGCGGCACTTTCGGGCAGTTTTGACGAGCTGACCCAGATGCGCCTGTCGCAGAAACTGGCGGTTGCGTTTGGCTATGACCTGAACAATGGCCGGGTGGACAAGGCCGTGCACCCGTTCAGCTCGGGCAGTGGTCTGGACGTGCGCATCACCACACGGACCAGCGAAACCGACCCGTTCAACTGTTTTTATTCCACCATTCACGAGGTCGGCCACGCGGCATACGAGCAGGGCATCGACAAGGATTATCTGCTGACGCCGCTGGGGCGCGGTGTGTCGATGGGTGTGCATGAAAGCCAGAGCCGGATCTATGAAAACCAATTGGGCCGTTCCCGCGCCTTTACCGGCTGGCTGTTTGAGCAAATGAAAGAGGCATTTGGCGATTTCGGTATTGCGGACGCTGACGCATTTTTTGCCACCGTCAACCGTGTCCACAACGGTTACATCCGCACCGAGGCCGATGAGGTGCAGTACAATCTGCACATCATGCTGCGCTTTGATCTGGAACGCGCCCTGATGGCAGGTGACCTGCAAGTTGGCGACCTTGAGGCGGCGTGGAATGACCGGTTCAAGGCCGATTTTGGGTATGCGGTCGACAAGCCCTCGAACGGGTGCCTGCAGGATGTGCATTGGTCTGTGGGGCTGTTTGGTTACTTCCCGACCTATTCGCTGGGCAATGTCTATGCCGGGTGCCTCAATCAGGCGTTGCGGGCGGCGGTGCCTGATCTTGATGCGCAACTGGCAGAGGGTGACACCTCGGGCGCAACAGGCTGGCTGCGTGAAAACGTGCAGCAATATGGCGGGCTATATACGCCACGAGAGGTGATCCAACGCGCCAGCGGGATGGAGCCGGGGCCAGAGCCGCTTTTGCAGTATCTCGAGTCCAAGTTTGGCGGGCTTTACGGATTGTGAGTACGTTCCAAAGCCGAAATGCGGTAGGATAGGCGCACCTGTAGCATCGCTTGGGAGGCAACGATGGCTGGAACCGCCCGTAAGAAAGCAAGTGACTTCGATCCCCGGATACTCGAAATTTTCGACGGCTACGTGCATGGCAAGATGACCAAGCGCGAGTTCATTTCGAAAGCCGGTAAATTCACCGCCGCCGGTGTGACCGGAGCGATGATCCTTGAAGAATTGCAGCCCAACTATGCATGGGCGCAGCAGGTCGCGCCGGATGATCCGGATATAGAGACGATGGTCGTCGAGTTTCAAAGCCCGGATGGCCATGACAACGTGAGCGGGCTGATGGCCAAGCCTGCAAATGCTCAGGGGAAACTGCCAGCCGTTCTCGTTGTGCACGAGAACCGCGGACTCAACCCATATATCGAAGACGTGGTACGGCGCACAGCAAAGGCCGGTTTTTTGGCCTTCGGGCCGGATGGCCTGTCGCCGCTTGGTGGTTATCCGGGCACGGATGATGAGGGCCGCGAGATGCAGGGATCGATGGACAGGGCAAAACTGATGGCAGACTTCTTTGCCGCCTATGAGTTTCTGCGCGATCTGGAAGGATCAACCGGCAAAGTCGGGGCGGTCGGTTTCTGCTATGGTGGTGGAGTGTGCAATGCGCTGGCCGTGGCTTACCCGGACCTCGCGGCCTCGGTCCCGTTCTATGGCCGGCAGCCACCGGCTGAGGACGTTCCCGCCATTCAGGCGCCGTTGATGATTCACTATGCCGGGCTGGATGACCGGATTAACGCAGGATGGCCCGCATATTCGGAGGCTCTGAAGACCAATCAAAAGAAGTTCAGCGTGCATTTCTATCCGGATGTGAACCACGGTTTTCACAACGATACGACGCCGAGATATGACGAAGCAGCGGCAAATCTGGCATGGAAACGGACGATCGCGTTTTTCAACACCTACCTGACCTGAGCGCCGACAGGCTTGCGAAAGTGGCCCGGTGAACACCACGCTCAAAACGTGATCGGCACATAGCGCGAGGTCAACCAGAGCGATGCAAACAGCACTACGTAAGTGGCGATGACCCAGATGTACATCTGTGTTGTCGTAAGTGTTTGCATCTCCATTTTGTGATCTGGCATCTCATCATTCACTTGCTCGGCACCTTCGGGTGAGGAATGACCCAGCGCGGGCGCGGCGCCATCGGCTCCGGGCAGCGTCATACAGCCGTGCTTGAGATGGTTCACAACCAGCCACCAGTTTATGGGAAAGGCGATGACCGCGCCGATAACCGTCGCCAGGCTCATCCTGAACCAGAACGCTGGCATCAGAGGATCGTCGGAACCGGGCCATTGGGCCGAGAGGATCACCATGGTGGGGATCATGCCGGTCATGACGAAATTCATCGAAACTGTCTCGGCAAAGATCGTCTTGCGAACCGCCTGCGCGTAGCTTCCGAACATTGGCAACATCATCAGGGCCTGAAAGATGAACAGGCCGGAGATAAAGCCAAAACCGTACTCGATAACAATGTCCCAGCCATTTGGGATGGAAACGAAGTAAAGAAGAATGGCGGCCACGATAATACCAGTTGCATCACCGGCAACGCAGTGCATTTCGCTGTTAATGCCCTGCTTCCACGTGGCTTTTGTGAACTCATCATGCCCGCCCGGAAACGGGCGCCGGCAGGCCAGAAGGTAAAAGAACAACCCGATGGGGCCTGTGTACAGCGTGACAAGACACCACGCAGCGCGTTGAACCCAGCTTGTGACGCCGTTGGAGATCGAATCCCATAGAACGAACAAAACGCTGACGCCTGTGAGCAGGAACCAGACCAGCATGGCGCCATCAAGCATCGCTCAACTCCTATCTGAAATACCTCAAGGATAGCATGACTTACGGGAAGCGCGATTATGCGTGAATTGGGCGGATTCAAAACCCCCGCAGATTCATGCTGCGGGGGGGATGTGCAAAACCGTCTTGGGTTTATTCAGCGTCGTCTTCTTCGCCCTGATCCGCGATCCAGGCGACACTGACCACTTCTTCTCCCTTGCCGGTGTTGAAGACCCGCACACCACCCGCACTGCGGGATCGGAATGAGATACCGTCGACCGGGACCCGGATCGACTGGCCCTTGGACGTCGCCAGCATGATCTGATCGTCAATCTCGACCGGGAAGGAGGCCACCAGTTCGCCGCCGCGCATGGCCTTGTCCATGGCCGCAACACCCATACCACCACGTCCGCGAACCGGGTAGTCATGGCTGGAGCTCAACTTGCCTGCACCACCTTTTGTGATCGTCAGGATCAGGTTCTCGGCGGCGGACATTTCGGCATAGCGTTCCTGTGGCAGCACGCTGTCGGCGTTGCCTTCGTCTTCGTCGCTGTCGGCCTCTTCGGTCACACCGGCCATCAGGCGACGCATTTTGAGATAGGCAGCGCGTTCGTCCGAGGTCGCTTCGAAATGGCGGATCACGGACATCGACACAACCCTGTCGCCATTGGTCAGCTTGATGCCGCGCACACCTGTCGACTTGCGGCCCTTGAAGACCCGCACAGCCGTGGTCTGGAAGCGGATCGCACGGCCCGAATTGGTGACCAGCATCACGTCGTCATCCTCGGAACAGATGCGCGCGTTTACCAACTCGACACCTTCGGGCAGGTCCATGGCGATCTTGCCGTTGCGTTTGACATTGGTGAAATCGCTCAGTGCGTTGCGGCGGACATCACCGGCGCTGGTGGCAAAGACGATCTGCAGGTTCTCCCATTCTTCATCCGGTACATCGACCGGCATAATCGCCGCGATGGAGACACCGGTCGGGATCGGCAGGATATTGACGATGGCCTTGCCTTTGCCGGTGCGCCCCGATTGGGGCAGGCGCCAGGTCTTGAGCTTATAGACCATCCCGTCGGTGGTGAAGAACAGCAGCTGCGTATGCGTGTTCGCCACGAAGAGGGTCGTGACCACGTCCTCTTCCTTGGTCTGCATCCCCGACAGGCCCTTGCCGCCGCGTTTCTGCGCCCGGAAATCAGCCAGAGGGGTACGCTTGATGTAACCGCCCGAGGTGACGGTCACGACCATATCCTCACGCTCGATCAGGTCCTCGTCTTCCATATCGCCGGACCAATCGACGATCTCGGTGCGGCGCGGTACGGCGAACTGTTCGCGGACGCTACGCAACTCGTCACCGATGATGTTCATGATCCGCTCGCGCGAGGACAGAATATCCAGGTATTCCTTGATCTTGGCGGCCAGTTGTTCCAGCTCGTCCGTGACCTCTTTGACACCCAGTTGGGTCAGGCGCTGCAGGCGCAGCTCGAGGATGGCGCGGGCCTGAACCTCAGTCAGGTTATAGGTGCCGTCGTCATTCATCTTGGACAGAGGATCGTCGATCAGGCGCAGATAGCCTTCGATCTCGGCTGCAGGCCAACGGCGGGTCATGAGCTTTTCGCGCGCCTCGGCGGCATCAGCCGATGATCGGATCGTGGCAACCACTTCGTCCACGTTCGACACGGCAACGGCGAGACCACACAGGATATGGCTGCGTTCACGCGCTTTGCGTAGGTCATGGGCGGTGCGACGGGCCACGACATCCTCGCGGAAATCGATGAACGAGGTCAGGAACCGGCGCAGGGTCAGTTGTTCAGGGCGACCACCATTCAGCGCCAGCATGTTGCAGCCAAAGGACGTCTGCATTGGCGAGAAACGATAGAGCTGGTTCAGCACCACCTCAGGCGTCGCATCACGTTTCAGTTCGACGACGACGCGCACACCGTTGCGGTCGGATTCGTCCTGAACGTGGCTGACGCCCTCGATCCGCTTTTCGCGCACCGCTTCGGCGATCTTTTCGATCATCGCAGCCTTGTTCACCTGATAGGGGATTTCATCGACGACGATGGCATAGCGATCCTTGCGCAGTTCCTCGACACGGGTCTTGGCGCGGATGATGACGCTGCCGCGACCTTCCAGATAGGCCTTGCGTGCGCCTGATCGGCCAAGCATCACCCCACCTGTCGGGAAGTCGGGGCCAGGAACGTATTCGATCAGCTGTTCGCTGGTCAGGTCCGGGTCGTCGATCAGCGCCAACGTGGCGTCAACGACCTCGCCCAGATTGTGCGGCGGGATGTTCGTCGCCATACCGACGGCGATACCACCGGCCCCATTGACCAGCATATTCGGAAAGCGGGCAGGGAGGACGGTGGGCTCTTTGTCCTTGCCGTCATAGTTGTCCTGAAAATCGACCGTCTCTTTTTCGATATCGGCCAGCAGGGCAGCGGCGGGTTTGTCCATGCGTACTTCGGTGTATCGCATTGCCGCAGGGTTATCGCCGTCCATCGAGCCAAAGTTGCCCTGACCATCCAGCAGCGGCAATGACATCGAGAAATCCTGCGCCATCCGCACAAGCGCGTCATAGATCGCGCTGTCACCGTGCGGGTGGTACTTACCCATCACGTCACCCACCGGTCGGGCCGATTTGCGATAGGCTTTGTCATGCGTGTTCCCGGTTTCATGCATTGCATACAGAATGCGCCGGTGCACGGGCTTCAGCCCGTCGCGCAAATCGGGGATCGCGCGGCTGACAATGACCGACATGGCATAATCCAGATAGGAAGTGCGCATCTCGGATTCGATGGACACCGTCGGGCCGTCATAAACGGGACGCTCGGGCGGGGTTTCATCCATGTTTTCGGGGATTTCTGGCGTATCGCTCACGTAAACTGCCCGTGTCTTGTTTTGGGTCTATATCTTGTGGATGCACCTTACCAGACCCGGCATATAAGGTGCAAGCAAGCAACCTGTTTGGAAGGGAAAAACACCGGTAACACCGTGGTAACATATTGTTATCTAAGTGTTAGGCAGATCGCGTGTTATGCTGAAGAGACCTTGAATTGGATTGGAGGTCTGCATGGAGCGAAACGAAACAGAGTTAATGCTTAAGGGGTACGGGCTGACGACGGCGGAATTCTTCTATCACATGCCCGATTATATTCACGTATTGAATACATTCATCTGGCAGGAATACGATCTCGCGCCGGATCATCCGAGACTGTTCAAATTCATTGAGTTCTGGCAGCGCGAGATCGACGGTCCGCTGCATTCGGTGAAATTCACCCACCGCAAAATGATCGCGCCAGGCGAATGGCGCAACATGGTGGGAGAGTTTCGGGTAAACTAGCCCCGAAGGTCATCCCAAAGCGCCTGCTGAGCTTGCAGATGCTCGGACGACGGCAGCATCAACTGGCCGGAACCATCTTCGGTGGTATCATCCTCGGCCGCGGCGATGAGCATCATGCGTTCGGCTAACTGAGCGGCTTCGATGGCATTGAGGAAACGGGTCGCGTAGTCAGCAATTTCATGGGCGCGGTCTAAAATATTGACCGTGCGCCGCGCTTCAACAAAATCCTGACCTTGCGTGTTGACGTAGTGGGGCAATCCGTGTCCATGCGCATTGAAATCACCCGCCATCATGCCTCCGACAAGAACTTGAATGGCAATGTCGGTGCGCAATGCCAGATCGGGCTCCTGAACAAGCGGTTCGCTGAGTACGTTTTCCTGCCTTTGGTAGTTCCTGAGCCAGGTCAGTTGAACATAACCGCGCCCATAATAGGCGTGACCATGCGGTGGCACGGATTGAGCATAGGTTTTGTGACTAAGTCGCGCGCGGGCCTGCCCATCGGATGTTGCAAAGGTTTCACGCACGGGTCGCATGTTGCGCCCGACCTCTGCGAGCACTGTGGCCAGTATATAGGCCAGTTGATTGTCGGGTTCTCCCGAATGCGTGTCGTCCCAATACTGCAGTACAATGTTGATGTTATCGACGGCGCTCTGGTTCAGGCTTCCTCCGAACAGAGAATGACGAATGCGGCTATAGAATACGGAATGGTCCAAGAAAATACCCCCCAAAAGGCACTGGCTGCGCCGTTCCGATTGGTTCAGCGCAAAGAATTAGCCTAGCACAGAATGCAGGAAATTCACATTGCGCTTACGCAGGTTAGGCAGAGCAGCTTGCCCCGCCCAGAACGCAAAACTTGGCGCAATGGGGGTGGTTCAGGTACACATCAGCCTCGGCCTCGGCCAGAGTCTCGCCCAATTCAAACTCGGGCGAGTAGGGCAGCAGCGTGCAGGCCAGAACTGCAGGGCGAACAGCGCCCTTCCGCTTGACGACCATACGGGAACTCGCGCACATGACCGCGTCGGGGGATTTGTTCAGAATACCCCAGCAAGCGGTTGTGATTTCGGGCACTTCGACGGATTCGTCCATTTCGGGGAACAAAATGGTCTGACCCGGATCATGCGCATCTATGTCAAAGCCATGTTCGGCAAAGAACGCCGCATAGCCCGTGCGGCTTTGGTCGTCGATGTTCCCCCAGACGGTGCGGCCGGCAACCGTCATCCTGAACCCGTTGTCGCGAAGCCATTCCATGCCGATCAGTGTCTTGGCGAAACTGCCCTTGCCGCGCTCTTCGTCATGAAGTTCGGGTCGATAGTGATCGACCGAGATCCGCAGGGTCAGCTTGTCACCATGTTCTCGCAGTAATTCCAGCAGCCCTTCGCGCGTCTTTCGGCGCATCATCGGGGCCATCGCGTTGGTCAGGATCAGCACCTCATACCCGCGTTCGAGTGCCGCTCGGGTCATGTCGATCATCTGAGGGTTCATGAACGGCTCACCCCCGGTGAAGGCGATCTCGCGAACCGGCCACTGGCGGGTTTCGATCTGATCCAGATAATCGCGCACTTCGTCTGCAGTGATGTAAACCAGAGCATCGTTGGTGGGGCTGCTTGCGATGTAGCAGTTAACACATTCAATATTGCAGAGCGTGCCGGTGTTGAACCACAAGGTCTGGGGATTCGTCAGTGCAACGGATGCGCGGGTCTGCCCGTCCGCTGTCACCAAACTGTTCTGAAACTTTCCGTTGTTGGCGGCCTGAGGGGCGTTGTCTTTCATTCCGGTATCCGGTTCTGTGCGCGTGCCGATCAGACTTAACCGTTTGAGCCGGTTTAGTTAAGTGGGCTGGCCTTTCGCTGACAGAGAATTGATGTCAGAAATTTCTTGCCGAATGATTGCGCTAACATTGGACATGGCCCAAGAGGCAAGGTAAGGAAAATCCATGGTTTCTCGTGTCATACCTGTTGACCCATTTGATCTGGTCATATTTGGCGGAACCGGCGATCTGGCACAGCGCAAGATCGTTCCGGCGCTGTTTCGACGCTACTGTGCCGGTCAGTGGCCACAGGACACCCGTATCATCGGTGCTGCACGCACTGAGATGAGCGCAGACGCGTTTCAGGCGATGGTTCAGGAATCGCTTCACCGTCACGTACCCAACCAGGCCAGCGATACGGAGGCCTTGCATGGTTTCATGAAACGCGTCGGATACGTGTCATTGGATGCTTTGTCGGATGAGGGCTGGGCGGAGCTAGCGGGTCAGTTGCACGAGGACCGGGTCCGTGCGTTTTACTTCTCGGTGGGGCCGAGGTTGTTCGGCCCGTTGGCCGAGCAGATCAAGGCGCATGATCTGGCGACGGATAAGACACGGATCGTGGTCGAAAAGCCATTTGGTCACGATCTGGACAGTGCCCGCGCGCTGAATGCGACGCTGGCTGCACATTTCGATGAAAGCCAGATTTATCGAATTGATCACTATCTGGGCAAAGAGACGGTTCAGAACCTCATGGCTGTGCGCTTTGGCAATATGCTGTTTGAGCCATTGTGGAACAGCCAGTATGTCGATCACATCCAGATCACGGTTGCCGAAACCGTAGGCATCGATGGACGCGAAGAATATTATGAGCGCGCGGGCGCCATGCGCGACATGATGCAAAACCACCTGATGCAGCTATTGTGCCTCATCGCGATGGAGCCACCGGCGAAATTCGACCCCGACGCGGTGCGGGATGAAAAACTCAAGGTGATCCGCGCGCTGGACCCGGTTGAGCCACATCACATCGTCCGTGGTCAGTTCACGGGTGGGGCGGATGGCAGAGGCTATCGTGACGCGGTTGGCAATCCCAAGTCCACGACAGAAAGCTACGTGGCGCTGCGCGCGCATGTCAGCAACTGGCGGTGGGCGGGTACTCCGTTCTATCTGCGCACGGGCAAGGAGCTGGTGGCGCGGTCGTCGGTCATCAACGTGATGTTCAAGGATGCACCGCATTCGATATTCGGCGAAGAGGCCGGGCGTCATGCCAATGCCTTGTCGATCCGGTTGCAACCGAATGAGGGCATCACCTTGAAGGTTACGATCAAAGAGCCGGGTCAGGGCGGAATGCGTCTGGTCGACGTACCGCTCGACATGAGTTTTGCCGAGGCTTTGGGGCCGGAAAGCCACGACCCGCCCGATGCTTATGAGCGGCTGGTTATGGATGTCATCCGCGGCAATCAGACCCTGTTTATGCGTGGGGATGAGGTCGAGGCCGCCTGGGCCTGGACCGACCCGATCATCGCCGGTTGGCAGGCCCGGGGCGATGTGCCCAAACCTTATGAAAGTGGCAGCACAGGCCCGGGCGACGCCGAACTGCTGATGAAACGCGATGGTCGCCAATGGCAAGGAATCAACCCATGAATATCAAAGAGTACGCCGACCGTGACATGCTGGCCATCGATGTCGCAAACAATCTGGCGGGGGATCTTGAGGCTGCCTTGCTCCATCATGATCTGGTCTCGCTTGCCGTGCCGGGTGGTACAACGCCGGGGCCGGTCTTTGACGGGCTTTGCGCCGCCGATCTGGAATGGGATCGGGTGCGTGTGCTGCCTACGGATGAACGCTGTGTACCAGGCGATCATGAACGTTCGAACGAACGCTTGATCCGCGAACGCCTGCTGACAAGCCGTGCCTCGGCTGCGCAATATGTGCCTCTCTTCGTCGAAGGCCATGAGCCCGAAGATGTGCTGCCCGAAATCGAAAGCCTGATTACCCCGGTTCTTCCGCTCTCGGTGCTGGTGCTGGGGATGGGCGAAGATATGCATACCGCGTCCCTGTTCCCGGGGATGGAGAACCTGGAGGCGGCGCTGGACAGCCACGCGCCCCCGCTTGCCGTGGCTCGCACGCAGGTTCAGCCGGAGGCGCGGATCACACTGACAGCACCGGTGCTGGATGGGGCGCTGTCAAAACATCTCATTATCTTTGGCGCGGCCAAACGCGATGCTTTGGAACGGGCGATGACTTTGCCCCCCGAAGAGGCCCCGATAGGGGCCGTGTTGAGCGGCATGACAATCCATTGGGCGGAGTAGACGCGGTGCAACTGGACAACCTCAAATCATTGGCCGCAGCGGCATCGGATCGCCGTATCGCGGAGCTTTTCAATTCGGATCAAGACCGGGCGCAGACCTTTTCGGCCTCGACAGGAGATCTGCTGTTTGATTATTCAAAAACGCAGATTGATGCGGAAATTCAGGCTGGCTTGATCGACCTTTGCGATCAGGCCGGGCTGGCAGAGCGTCGCGCCGCGATGTTTGCCGGGGAACGGATCAACGAGACTGAAGATCGCGCGGTGCTGCATACAGCCCTGCGAAATCTCGACGGCGGACCGGTCGAGGTCGACGGGCAGGATGTGATGCCCGACGTGCTTGCAACCTTGCAGCGTATGCGCGTGTTTGCCGAGGAAGTGCGTGGCGGTGCGATCAAGGGGGCAGGGGGCAGCTTCACTGATGTGGTCAATATCGGCATAGGCGGCTCGGATCTGGGGCCGGTCATGGCAACGCTTGCGCTTTCGCCTTATCACGATGGCCCCCGGCTGCACTATGTCTCGAACGTAGACGGCGCGCATATCGCGGATACTCTGCGTCAGCTGGATCCGACGCGCACGCTTGTCATCGTGGCGTCGAAGACCTTTACTACCGTCGAGACCATGACCAACGCGCGCACCGCAAGGGCGTGGATGCAGGATGGTGGCGGTGACCCAGCCCGGCAATTTGCAGCCGTCTCAAGCGCCGTCGACAAGACCGCTGCGTTTGGTATCCCCGAGGCGCGGGTTTTCGGTTTCGCCGATTGGGTGGGCGGACGCTATTCGGTCTGGGGGCCGGTCGGGCTGCCGGTGATGATCGCAGTCGGGTCAAATGCGTTCGATGCATTTCTGAGAGGCGGGCAGGCAATGGACCTGCATTTCCGATCTGCCGACTGGGCCGAGAACATGCCGGTCATGCTGGCCCTTGTTGGTATCTGGCATCGTCAGGTTTTGGGGCACGCTAGCCGAGCCGTGCTGCCCTATGATCAGCGCCTACTGCGCCTTCCGGCCTATTTCCAGCAGCTTGAGATGGAATCGAACGGCAAATCCGTTGCGATGGATGGTAGTGCCCTGACCATGCCATCGGGCCCGGTGGTTTGGGGCGAACCCGGTACCAACGGCCAGCACGCATTTTACCAACTGATTCATCAGGGCACCGATGTGATCCCCTGCGAGTTTATGGTGGCTGCCGAAGGGCATGAGCCCGAACTGGCGCATCATCACCGACTGCTGTTGGCAAATTGTCTGGCTCAGTCAGAGGCCTTGATGCGAGGCCGTTCACTGGACGAAGCACGCGCGCTGATGGCCGATAAAGGCTTGACCAGAGAGGAACTGGAGCGGCAGGCCCGACACCGGGTCTTTTCTGGCAACCGTCCCTCGACAACGCTGATCTATCCGCAACTGACGCCCTTTTTGCTGGGCCAGATCATCGCGCTATATGAACATCGCGTGTTTGTCGAAGGTGTGCTGCTGGGCATCAACTCCTTCGATCAGTGGGGGGTTGAACTGGGCAAGGAACTGGCGACCTCTCTGGGTCCGGTTGTGGACGGCGATGTCGGTACCGAAGGTAAAGACGGCTCGACCGCAGCGTTGGTCGAGTACGCCATTCGGCATCGCGACTGACGCGAGTCCTGCTGCATTCTTTTATTGTCAGACAATTGAAACATTGGCAGGGTCGTAGCCAAGCTACAAGGGCGCGGCCAGGGTGACAAAGCGCCGACAAAGGGAGGAATGTCCATGCTGGGACAGATGATGACGCAGCCTCTGCTGATTTCGTCGCTGATCGACCATGCCGAACGCTATCACGGCGGGACCGAGATCATCTCGGTCGAAACCGACGGAACCGTGACCGAGACCAATTGGGCCGGCATCGCCCGGAACGCCCGGCGGATGGCCTCGGCACTTGGCAAACTCGGGCTTGAACCGCAGGATCGTGTGGGCACGCTGGCCTGGAACAACCGCCGCCATCTTGAGATCTACTATGCCGTGTCGGGGGCCGGGTATGTTTGCCATACGATCAACCCGCGTCTGTTCCCGGAACAACTGACCTATATTATCAACCATGCAGAAGACCGGGTTCTGTTCTTTGACGCCACTTTCCTGCCGTTGGTGGCAGCACTGCACGAGAATCTGCCCGAAGTTCGGCACTTCGTACTGATGGGCGCACGGGATGAAGCCGCGATGTCTCAGGTGCCGGGCTTGATGTTTTATGATGAGTTGATCGAAACCGGTGATGAGAATTTCGTCTGGCCCAGCTTTGACGAGAATACGGCATCCAGCCTCTGCTATACCTCGGGCACGACGGGTCATCCAAAAGGCGTCCTGTATTCACATCGCTCTACGGTTCTGCATAGCTTTGCGTCAAATACCTGCGATGTCATCGGCTATTCCGCCATGGACGTGGTGATGCCGGTCGTGCCGATGTTCCATGTCAACGCCTGGGGCTCACCATACGCCTGCGCCATGTCGGGGTCGCGGATGGTTATGCCGGGGCCTGATCTGCATGGTGAAGCACTTGTCAAACTGATCGACACCTACGGGGTAACACTTGCCATGGGCGTCCCGACAATCTGGCAGGGGCTTCTGACCCATGCCGCCGATTGTGGAACCAAACTGGAAAGTCTCAAACGAACGGTCATCGGAGGCGCGGCTTGCCCGCCGTCGATGATCGAAACTTTCCGCGAAACATATGGCGTCGACACCATCCACGCCTGGGGAATGAGCGAGATGAGCCCGCTGGGCACCGCGAATAACCCCATGGCCAAGCACAGGGATCTGCCGATCGACGCCCAGCACAAATTGCGTGAGAATCAGGGGCGCCCGCCCTTTGGGGTCGAACTGAAGATCGTGGACGATGATGGCAACGATCTGCCTCATGACGGCGAGACACAAGGGGATCTGATGGTGCGCGGCCATTGGGTGCTGGACAGCTATTTCCACATGCAGGATCGGAATCTGTTGCGGGATGGCTGGTTTGCGACCGGTGATGTGGCCACGCTGGACCCGGACGGATACATGACGATCCGGGATCGCTCGAAGGACATCATCAAATCAGGTGGTGAGTGGATCAGTTCGGTCGAGCTGGAGAATATCGCGGTTGCTCATCCGCAGCTGACAACCGCCGCCGTGGTAGGTGTGCCACACCCCAAATGGGACGAACGCCCATTGCTGGTGGCTGTGAAAGCGGACGGAGAAGACCCGAGCGAGCAGGACTTGCTGGCGTTCTTCGAGGGGAAGATCGCGAAGTGGCAGGTACCCGACAGAGTGGTTTTTGTAGATGCGTTACCGCTGAATGCGACAGGTAAGGTGCTGAAGCGCAACCTGCGTGCAGATTTCAGCAACATCCTGTTGGATTGAGTGCCAATTCAGAGGATTTTGGCTCCGGCGGTAGGGATCGAACCTACGACCAATTGATTAACAGTCAACTGCTCTACCGCTGAGCTACGCCGGAACGGTTCGCGCCGTATAGCAACCTGACTCTGCGACGTCCAGAGGGGTGGTGGAGTTTTTTCGACGAAAAAACTCGCCCTTGTTGAACGGGTGAGAAACGGGCTGGTTTTTTGGGGATCTTGGCTCCGGCGGTAGGGATCGAACCTACGACCAATTGATTAACAGTCAACTGCTCTACCGCTGAGCTACGCCGGAACTGAGGCGCGTATAACAATCCGGTTTTTCGCCGTCCAGAGGTGAAGCGCATGGTCGGGCAAAAATTTTCCCGGTTCAGTCGATGCGCCGAAAACAGGCGGTAGCGGACAATTCCCCATCGGGTGAGACGCGGGACCGGCCTGTTAGATCGACCAGATGGGCAAACACATTGCGCTCGGCAGCAGGCAGCAGCGCTTTGGGTGTTTCCGTATAGATTCGTTGCGCAAGCTGTTGTGCTGTCGCCGGTGCCTGCGCCAAGACCTCGAGAATCTGTGCTTCGCGGTCCAATCGATGCTGGATCAGCCAGTCCAACCGTGCTCGGGGGGCGTTGATGGGCGCGCCGTGGCCGGGATGAAAAACCGACCAGTCGCGTGCGCGCAGGCGCCGACAGGCGGCCATGAAATCGGTCAGGTCTCCGTCCGGCGGAGATACCAGCGAACTGGCCCACCCCATAACATGGTCAGCTGTGAAACAGATATCGTTCCAGGCTAAGGCGACATGGTTTCCAAGATGGCCGGGCGTGTGGATGACCTCAAGCTGCCAGTCTTCGGCGGCGACCGATTCACCATCTTCGAGCTCAATATCGGGGCGGAAATCGGAATCGATCCCCTCGCCGCCGCCAGCGAGGCCGTGCCGGGCCAGTTTCGTCATGACAGCGCTGCGTCCGGCTTGCGGGCCTCCAAAAGCAAGTATGGTTGCGCCGGTGCGGGTGGAAAGCGGTGCTGCCAGTGGCGAATGGTCCAGATGGGTGTGGGTGACGAAGATGTGGCTGATGCGCTGGCCGGGTTCCAGTGCGTCAAGAATGGCGTGCAGATGAGCGTCGCTCAGCGGGCCCGGATCGATCACGGCGATATCTGTCTCGCCCAATAGATAGGTGTTTGTGCCGCGATAAGTCATGGGCGAAGGATTGGGTGCCAGTATGCGTCTGAGGCCGGGGGCGAGCCTGTAAACCCGCCCGGGTGTCGGGTTGAATTCGTCGGGAGCCTGCATTCTGACCTCTTCCTCTTACCCGGGCAGCCCGCTAGGTTTAGCGCATGTCGACCCAATGGCTCAAACCCTATATGCCGCGCAGCCTTTATGCGCGGGCTGCATTGATTCTGGTGTTGCCAGTGATCGTCGTACTGCTGGTTGTTTCGATTGCCTTTCTGCAAAAACATCTGGAAGAGGTTACGTCGCAAATGACCCGCACCGCCGTGCGCGAGATCAGGTTGGTGGTGGATGTCATGGAAGACGCTGAAACGCAGCAACAGGCGCTGGCCGCAGCCCGGCAAGACCTGTCGGTTTTGGAGATGTCAGCCCGGTTCCTGCCCCTAAACGTGGCGCCGCAGAACGGGACGCGCCGTTGGTATGATTTCATCGCGCCGCAGGTCGAGGCTGAAATACGTGCGCTTCTGCCCAACACACAGGAGGTTGCGCTGCCTAACGGGCAAGAGGTGCGGCTGTATCTGGCGACCGATCTTGGGACGCTCGAACTAAGCTTTGATCGTCGTCGTTTGTCGCCCACTGCACCGCATCAGTTGATCGTAACGATGGTGTTCTTCGCAGGCCTGATGACCTCGATCTCGTTCCTCTATATGCGGAATCAGCTGCGTCCGATAACCCGGCTGGCCGATGCTGCACAGGCATTCGGGCGCGGCCGGGTTGTTCCATATACACCCGGTGGTGCGATCGAAGTGCGCGCGGCAGGGAGCGCCTTTGTCGACATGCGCGCCCGGATCGAACGGCAGATCGAGCAGCGGACCCTGATGCTGTCCGGGGTCAGTCACGACCTGAGAACCCCACTGACCCGGCTTAAGCTGGGCCTGGCACTGTTGCCCGAAGACGAAGCGGCACCGTTGCTGCAAGACGTAAACGAGATGCAATCCCTGCTGGATGCGTTTCTTGAGTTTTCCCGTGGTACGGCCGAAAGCGCCCCCGAGTCGATTGATCCCAATATCTGGCTAAGCCAGATCATCGATGATGCCCAGCGCGCCGGGCAGCCGGTTGAACTTGTGTCTATCGAGGGGCAGGGCACTGCGATGCTGCGCCCCAGCGCGATGAGGCGGGCCGTTGAAAACCTGATTGGCAATGCGATCCGCTATGGCACCCGGGCAGAGGTCAGCATGTCGTTGACACCAAAATCCATGCGAATTCGGGTCGAGGATGATGGCCCCGGTATCCCGGCTGAGCAACGCACCGAAGCGGTTAGGCCCTTTACCCGACTCGATCCAGCGCGCAACCAGAATCAGGGGAGCGGCGTAGGGCTGGGGCTCGCCATCGTCGCTGACATTACTCGCGTACACGGGGGAACACTGCGATTGGGCAGCAGTGAGCGGCTGGGCGGTTTATGCGCGGATATCGTGATCGGGCGGTGATTTGGTAGGCCCGGAGGGACTCGAACCCCCAACCAAAGCGTTATGAGCGCTCTGCTCTAACCAATTGAGCTACAGGCCCGCCATGGCGCCTTGCGTATCACGATCACTGGCCGCGTCAAGCCTGACCGTTGCAACATGGGCCACAATCGAATAACCCGCGCGCAAAGCACTCATGAGGGACTGGCCATGACAGCGGGCAAGAACGGGATCACCTATGCGGATGCAGGTGTCGACATTGATGCGGGGAACGCTCTGGTCGATCGGATCAAACCTGTGGCCAAGCGTACCAACCGCTCTGGTGTAATGAGCGGGTTGGGTGGATTTGGCGCTTTGTTCGATCTCAAGGGCGCCGGGTACGAGGACCCGATTCTGGTTGGTGCAACCGATGGGGTTGGTACCAAGCTGCGGATTGCCATCGATACCGGCGTCGTTGACGGCGTTGGTATCGATCTGGTGGCTATGTGCGTCAACGACCTGATTTGTCAGGGTGCCGAGCCGCTGTTTTTTCTGGATTATTTCGCCACGGGTAAACTGGATACAGATACCGCTGCGCGGATCATCGAAGGTATTGCCGAGGGTTGCGTACAATCGGGATGCGCGTTGATTGGCGGCGAAACCGCCGAGATGCCGGGCATGTATCCCGATGGAGATTTTGATCTGGCCGGGTTCTCGGTTGGCGCGATGGAGCGTGGCACGGCGCTGCCTGAGGGCGTAGAGCAAGGCGACGTCCTGTTGGGCCTCGCTTCGAACGGCGTACATTCCAACGGTTATTCTCTGGTGCGGAAACTGGTCGAGATGTCTGGGTTGGGCTGGGACGCGGATTCTCCGTTCGGCGACGGAACTCTGGGAGAGGCGCTGCTGACGCCGACGCGGCTCTATGTGCAACCGGCATTGCAGTCGATCCGGGCAGGGGGTGTTCATGCGCTGGCCCATATCACCGGTGGTGGGTTGACCGAAAACCTGCCACGCGTGCTGCCCGAAGGGCTGGGGGCCGAAATCGATCTGACTACCTGGGAACTGCCACCTGTCTTCCGCTGGATGGCGGAAACCGGCGGGATTGCCGAGGCAGAAATGCTCAAGACCTTCAATTGCGGTGTCGGGATGATCGTAGTCTGTGCCGCCGATAGCGCCGACGAACAGGCGGCTCTGCTGGCAGAGAGCGGTGAGACCGTCTCGCGGATCGGCACTGTCACCGAGGCGTCTGGTGTTGCCTATTCGGGCAAGCTGCTGTGAGCCACAAGCGCGTCGCCATCCTGATATCCGGAGGAGGTTCGAACATGCTGTCGCTGGTCGACAGCA
Organism: Alphaproteobacteria bacterium; assembly: GCA_030426685.1. Lineage (GTDB taxonomy): Bacteria > Pseudomonadota > Alphaproteobacteria > Rhodobacterales > Rhodobacteraceae > Ruegeria. The sequence goes on along the minus strand of JAUHYC010000006.1, from coordinate 45,485 downwards.
TGATTGGGGGTCACCCGGCGCGCCCGTGTCTTGTGTTGTCGAATGATGCGGATGCAGGTGGTTTGAAGAAGGCGCGCGCGCGCGGCATTCCAACCGCCGCGGTTGATCATCGCCCCTTTGGCGAAGACCGGGCCGCGTTTGAGGCCGAACTGTTGAAGCCTCTGCAACAGGCACAGCCGGATATCGTTTGTCTGGCGGGGTTCATGCGGGTTCTGACCGGGGAATTTGTCTCGCATTTTCAGGGGCGGATGTTGAACATTCACCCATCGCTCTTGCCTAAATACAAGGGTCTTCACACACATGCCCGCGCTATCGAGGCGGGGGACACTGAACATGGCTGCACCGTTCACGAGGTAACCGCTGCGCTGGATGACGGTCCGATTCTGGGGCAGGCACGGGTTGACGTCAGACCGGGTGATACGCCCGAAGATCTGGCCGCGCGCGTGCTGACCTGGGAACACAAGCTTTACCCTGCCGTTTTGCGGCGGTTCTCAATGGGCAACACTGAGCCGGTTCTTTTGCCCTGATCTGTCCGGGTGATTTACACACCCGGCGTTATCGTCTTATGGTCGCATATCGCTCGGGACGAGGACAAACGGGCAGTTACAAAAACCAAAAAAGCAAGAACAGCACGGCGAATGAAAACCCTGACAACGACGCAAGAGCTTGCCGCATTCTGTACGGCTGCTGCGGACTATCCTTATGTAACCGTAGATACCGAATTTCTGCGTGAACGGACCTATTACTCAAAGCTGTGCCTGGTTCAGCTTGCGGTTCCCTCTGATGACCCCGATAGCGCGGTGCTGGTCGATCCGCTATCTGATGGCATGTCGCTGGAGCCGCTTTACGAGCTGTTTCGAAACGAAAATGTGGTCAAGGTCTTCCACGCCGCGCGGCAAGATCTTGAGATTTTCTGGGTGGATGCGGGTGTTTTCCCGACGCCGCTGTTTGATACGCAGGTGGCGGCCATGGTCTGCGGATTTGGCGAGCAGGTCGGCTATGAGACGCTGGTCCGCAAGATCTGCAAGGAAGGGGTCGATAAAACCTCTCGTTTTACCGACTGGTCGCGACGCCCGCTGACCGATGCGCAAAAATCTTACGCTCTGGCGGATGTGACTCATCTGCGTCGCATCTATGAATATCTGGCGGCTGAGCTGGAGAAGACCCGGCGTGATCACTGGGTGGCGGAAGAGCTGCGCATTCTCACGCGCCCCGAGACATACGATATCCGGCCTGAAGAAGCATGGCGGCGGGTCAAGACACGGACAAATTCGGCGAAGTTCCTGGCCGTTGTGCGGGAACTGGCTCAATTCCGCGAGGCTTATGCGCAGGATAACAACGTCCCCCGTAGCCGGGTGTTCAAGGATGACGCGCTGATCGAGTTGGCCTCGACCAAGCCAAAAACGCCCTCGGATCTGGGCGGCTCGCGTATGTTGCTGCGCGAGGCGCGCAAAGGCCCGATTGCCGACGGAATTCTGGCAGCGGTCAAGCGGGGTGTAAACTGCCCGCAGGACCAGTTGCCGAAGGTGGATACCAGCCGCGACAAGCTGAAGGTGAACCCGGCACTGGCTGATTTGCTGCGGGTGCTGCTCAAATCCAAAACCGAAAGTGCCGGGGTCGCGGCGAAGCTGATCGCATCAAGCGCCGATCTGGATCAGATTGCCGCCGGTGAACGCGAGGTTGCCGCCTTGTCCGGCTGGCGGTTCGAGGTCTTCGGTGAAGACGCGCTGAAACTGTGTGAAGGTAAGATTGCGCTGGCTGCCAAAGGGCAGGCGGTAAGGGTCGTGTCGCTTTAGCGGCGACGCGATTCCAGCGCGTTCTGCTGACCCACGACGCGAACCATACGAATACCTTCCAGATCCTGGTTGCTGACGGTGGTCGCGTCAGACACCATACGGGACCGTTCGTTGCCTTGAACGGTGGCGTATTCGGGGTAATCGACCCGGAAGGTGAATTCCATGATGCCGTTTTTGCTTAACTCTTCGGATCTGACCCGCGCCAGTTGCGCGTTGAAGGCCCCCTGGCGTATCGCAGTCCCTGAGGCATAGATGATCGCCCCGGTCGGGGTCGGGTCAATCCGCAACTCATTGATTACGGCAATTGGTACGCTGTTGTCCTCGGCATCGGGACGCGCAAATAGGCCTTTGCCTGAACTTTGCCGGGGAACAAGCGCATCTGCGTCATCGGCCGAAACCTCAGTCGGCGAAGGTGTGCTGCTGCCAAACCAGTTTGACGGGTTCGCTCGGGAATCGCGCCAACCACCACATGCAGAGACAGACATCGCAGCGAACAGAAGAACAGACAGAGTTTTGTGCATGGACCCAACACTTTGCGCAACTTTACCCGCAACGGGTTAGCGCAATTTCAGCGGTTTGAAAAGCCGCGCGAGGGGCTGGACAGACGGTTAAGCTGAGCATAGGTCAAGATTGTGATCGCGCAACGCAAGGACAGCCCAACATGGCAACGCCCGCCTTCGAAGAAATTGTCGAGGATTTCGAGTTCCTGGAGGACTGGGAAGATCGTTATCGCCATGTCATCGAGCAGGGCAAAGCAATGGAGCCCCTGGACGAGGTCTTCAAGGTTCCCGCGACCAAGGTGAATGGGTGCGCCAGTCAGGTTTGGCTGCATCCGGTGATCGAAGAGGGGAAGTTCCGTTTTGACGGCGACAGTGACGCCCTGATCGTACGCGGCCTGATCGCTGTTTTGCGAACGCTTTACAACGGGTTGCCTGTGTCCGAAGTGCCCAAGGTGGATGCCGGTGGGGAACTGGCCCGCCTGGGATTGCACGAACATCTCTCGGCACAGCGGTCAAATGGTTTGCGGGCGATGATCGAGCGGATCCGCGAGGTGGCGCTGGCAAGTGCCTGACGCTCAGCCGGTTTGGTCCGATCCGCCGCGTGCGGCCCAGTCTGACAACGTGGTTTCAAGATCGCCATAACCGGTCTGGCGGCGCTCAAACGCAAGCCCCATTCGCTCAGCACATTCCTGAGCCTTGCGCGTGAGCTCGGGATTGTCGGTCTGCGCCTGATAGACAAGTTTGGTGTAATTCCCGAAATACATCTCACGCAGTTCGGGGTGCCGGTCCAGACCGAGCGGTTTCCAGACAAACGCATCGAATTGCCGTGCGAGGAAATCGGTCAGGTAAAAGGCGGTCGTTTCATCATCGCCATGGGCGGCAAATGCCTGATTGCCTTCGAAAAAGGAGTAGCAGTGCGGCCCCTTGATCATCTTCACACCCAACCGTTCACAGGCGGACTGTAACAAACCTCCGGTGCCGCAATCGGCGTAGACGATGTAAATCTGATCATAGTTGCCTCGGTGTTTGGCAACGGCTTCTTCGACGGCCTGAGTAATCTTCTCGGGGTAAACGTGCAGAATGGCGGGCAGGCAGGTCAGGGCGATGTGATCCCAGCCATTGCGTTTTTTCAGGTCCAGAATCTCACGCGCAAGTGCGCCGCAGGCGATCAGCAGGATGGATTCAGCCGCCTGCGGAGTGGCATAGCCCTGACGGGTCAGGCTGTCATCATCTGGCAGGGGGGTATCCGTCATCTGATCTCTCCACCGGGCTTGTCGTGATTCATATAGGATCGCACTGCTTGAACAAAAAAGGCCGCCCAAAAAAGGACGGCCTGCTTCACAGTATTGTGTCTGTGCCTTAGCCGGCCAGTTGGTTGTGTCGACGCGACATGAAATCTTTGGCCATTTCAACGGCCACAGCAGCGTCGCGGCAGTAGCCGTCGGCACCGATCGCCTTGCCGAACTCTTCGTTCAGCGGCGCACCGCCAACCAGCACAGTATAATCATCGCGCAGGCCTTGTTCGACCATCGTGTCGATTACGACTTTCATGTAGGGCATGGTGGTGGTCAGCAGGGCAGACATGCCAAGAATGTCGGGCTTTTCGTTTTCCAGCGCTTCCAGGTAGTTTTCGACCGGATTGTTGATCCCGATATCGACAACCTCGAACCCAGCGCCTTCCATCATCATCGCCACGAGGTTCTTGCCGATGTCGTGGATGTCACCTTTGACGGTACCGATGACCATCTTGCCAACGCGTGGCGCACCGGTTTCGGCCAGCAGAGGCTTCAGAATGGCCATGCCGCCCTTCATGGCGTTGGCGGCCAGTAGAACTTCGGGCACGAACAGGATGCCGTCACGGAAGTCGTGGCCAACGATGGTCATGCCGCCGACCAGCGCTTTGGTCAGGATGTCATACGGCTGCCATCCACGCTCGAGAAGGATGTTAACACCTTCTTCGATCTCTTCTTTCAGGCCGTCGTAAAGGTCATCGAACATCTGTTCGACGAGTTCGTCGTCGTTGAGTTCGGACAGGACGATGTCTTCTTCTTCAGACATGGGGCGCTTCCCTGAGCTTGGCGGGCTTGCGGCCCGTGGTGGCAATTTTCATCGTTTTGGCCATTTCGTCGCAGGTGTACTGTGACGATTGCGACGTCGACCGGTTCGAGACCGACTTTAATGATAAAATATGACAATCTGCGATGGATTTTTTTACAAGATCATCCTGCGGACAATTCATTATTCTGACTAAAATTCGTTTTCTGTCGGCTTGTAATCCCCACCTGCACGTCATGCGGACACTGAAGGTTAACCTTGCCAGTAAGCTCGGATTCGACTACATCAAAATAAGAACATAAAGGGAACAAATGAAGGATCTTCTGAAACATCCAGGGCGTGGTGCAGCCTCGAACTCTGTCGGCCGGTTTGAGCGGTTCACGACAGAGACGGTGGACGACGGTTGGGAGCAAGAAGATGATCTGCCGCCATTGCGGACCGAAGTCAGGGATGAAATTGCGCGAACGCTGATCACTTATAACAAATCACCGGACCTGCCATTTGATCGTTCCATCAATCCATATCGCGGGTGCGAACACGGTTGTGTTTATTGCTTTGCGCGCCCGACCCATGCCTATCTGGGTCTCTCGCCGGGGCTGGATTTCGAAACGCGCCTGGTTGCACGGTCCAATGCGGCTGACATTCTCAGGCGCGAGCTGTCAGCGCGTGCATATAAGGTCGCGACGCTTGCATTGGGAACCAATACCGACCCGTATCAGCCGGTTGAGAAAAGCCGCAGAATAACAAGATCTTGTCTTCAGGTCCTGAGTGATTTCCAACACCCGGTCGGTATCGTCACGAAGGGTGCGTTGATCGAGCGTGATCTGGATATTCTTGCCCCCATGGCGCGCAAGAATCTGGTTCGGGTCGGCATTTCCCTAACCACGCTGGACCCTGATATGTCACGCAGGATGGAACCGCGCGCGCCATCTCCGCTGCGCCGGTTGCGCATGATTCAAAAGCTGACAGATGCCGGAGTGCCAGTGCGGGTTATGACTTCACCCATTATTCCAGGTCTGACGGATCATGAGCTTGAGCATCTGTTGGAGGCGGGTCAAACAGCCGGGGCGGATGCAGCCAGCTGGATCATGCTGCGCCTGCCACGTGAAGTGTCGGCCTTGTGGCAAGAGTGGCTTCAAGACCATGAAGCGGGCCGTGCGGCGAAGGTCATGGCGCGACTGCGGGAAATGCATGGCGGCAGGGATTACGATCCGCGTTGGGGGCACCGTATGCGGGGCGAGGGGACCTATGCGCAGATGGTTGCGCAGCGTTTCAAGGCGGCTTGCAAACGGTTGGGGCTGGCGATCAAGACGCAACCTCTCAGCTGTGCGCATTTCGCACCGCCTCCGCAACCGGGTGATCAGCTTTCGCTGTTTTAAAGCGAACGTTTAGAAACTGATCCCCAGCCCGATGGTGTATCCATTCACCGTATCGCTGCCATAATATCTGACCATAAATCGAGTGGTGGTGACCCAGGGGACCCAGGTGTCAGACAGATCCACCTCAATCCCACCGCCTACGCGTGCCAGCCAATCCGTGCCCAGCACGACCGATTGATCTCCGATCAGATAAGATACTGACAGATCACCAACCCAGCGGACAGGCCGCCCGAACATCCGCCTGCCGGTTGGAAACCGATACCGCGTCCACAGAACCGCGTTGGCTGCGGTGGATTGAACCAACAGGTCCTCATCATCTCCAATCGGCCAATACTCGAGATGCGTGTAGCGCAAGCTGGCCTCGAATTCGCGCTCGTTTTCGAGCGGCACATCATAGTCCAACGTTAGCGAGCCCCCCGCACCACCGGCCCAGAGCCCGCCGCTTTCGACGAAATCGCGATCTATGCCCAGCCTGTTGGCGACCACCTGCGTGGCGACTGAGGCATCGGACTGCGTGCGCCCGACAGAAATATGCGCCATCGGCGTGACTTTCCAACGCTCGCCCAGATCGAACTGATAGCCAATGCCTCCGGTCACGGCGACACTGGTCCATTTCAACGGCAATTTTGTTGTCTGATCCGAACCGCTGAATGTAAAGGCCGGGTCATATCTTGCGTAGCCGATATACCCTTCGAGATAGAGGGGGACATCTTCGCTCAGGCGGAACCCACCTCCCAATTGCGCCGATTTGAAGTCATAGTCCCGGTTTCCGGTGTCGGATTGCAACGAAATCGCACTTGCCGAGTCATCAGGGATGCCTGTCAGCCCCAGAACGGCGAGCGAACCCGCTGCATACTTACGCTGAGCTTCTTTGAAGGCGTTCTCCAACGGCGTTTGCGCGGTGGCTGGGTTGCTGAATAGGAGGGCGAGACAAACAAAACTGGCGCGCATGGTTCCGGTGCTATGGTAAAATTTGTCGGGAACACTAGGCGGTACCGCAATCGACGCAAAGATCAGCCGGATTGTGAGCTCTGGATTTACGCACATGGGAGCATTTGGGTAACACTCACATATACAAAAGAGGGGCCCCGGATTGCCGGAGCCCCTGTATGTTTCTTGTTTCGTGCCGGTGATGCTGATTTAGCGGTTTTCGATATCCACGTAGTCCCGAGTCGTCTCGCCCAGATACAACTGGCGCGGGCGACCGATCTTGTTCTGAGGATCTGCGATCATCTCTTTCCACTGGCTGACCCAGCCAACGGTGCGCGACAGTGCAAAGATCGGGGTAAACATCGAGGTCGGGAAGCCCATCGCCTCGAGGATGATACCGGAATAGAAGTCCACATTCGGGAACAGCTTTTTCTCGGAGAAATACGGATCCTCCAGGGCCTGCTTTTCCAGCGCCTTGGCAACCTGCAGCTTGGGATTGTTCTCGATCCCTAGAAGATCAAGCACTTCATCCGCCGATTGTTTCATCACTTTGGCGCGCGGGTCGAAGTTTTTGTAAACGCGGTGACCAAAGCCCATCAGGCGGAACGGATCGCTCTTGTCCTTGGCGCGTGCGATGTATTCGGGAATGCGATCCACGGAACCGATTTCTTCGAGCATTTCCAGGCACGCCTGGTTCGCGCCACCATGGGCCGGACCCCACAGACAGGCAATACCGGCAGCGATACAGGCGAACGGATTTGCGCCCGAGGACGAGGCCAGACGTACTGTCGAGGTTGATGCGTTCTGCTCGTGATCCGCGTGCAGGGTAAAGATGCGGTCCATCGCACGGCTGAGGATCGGATTGACTTCGTAATCTTCGGCAGGAACGCTGAAACACATGCGCAGGAAGTTTGAGGCATAGTCCAGATCATTGCGCGGATATACGAAAGGCTGGCCAGTATGATACTTGTACGCCCAGGCCGCAATCGTAGGCATCTTGGCAATCAGCCGATGCGAGGCGATCTCGCGCTGGCGCGGGTCGGAAATATCCGTCGAGTCGTGATAGAACGCGGACATCGCGCCCACGACACCGACCATGATTGCCATCGGGTGCGCATCGCGGCGGAAGCCGCGATAGAAATACTGCATCTGCTCGTGCAGCATAGTGTGGCGGGTGATCGTGGTTTCGAAATGCTCCAAATCTTTGGCTTGTGGAAGCTCTCCGTACAGCAGCAGATAGCAGACTTCGAGGAAATGGGATTTTTCCGCCAGCTGATCAATCGGATAACCGCGGTGGAGCAGTTCGCCTTTTTCGCCATCAATATAGGTGATGGTGCTGTCGCAACTCGCCGTCGACGTAAAGCCGGGGTCATAGGTGAACACATCGGCTTCGCTATAGAGCTTGCGGATGTCGATGACGTCAGGGCCAGCGGTGGGTGAGTGGATCGGCAGCTCGTATGTGTTGCCGTGGACAGTCAGGGTCGCTGTTTTTTGGCTATCGGTCATTTTTGTCCCTTCCTCATTCATGCGCATGTCAGATCGCTGTCCGACCTTGCGGGCAACGGCTGCGCGTGAGCGCGCAGTCCGGGTGTTAGCGGAGCAGCGTTACCCTAATATGAAGGTTGGGTTTAAGTCGCTGCATCAGAAAGCCGCGCCAGGGTTTCCTCCCGCCCCAGCACAAGCATCATGTCAAAAACCGAAGGTGTGACCGCACGACCCGCCAATACTGCCCGAAGTGGGCCAGCGAGTTTGCCGAACTTTGTCCCTTTCGCTTCTGCGAAGGAATTCAGGGCCTCCTCCAGTTCGTTCCGAGACCAGCTAGCATTTTGCAGCTGCGGCGTCAATTCATCCAGTATACCATCGGATACCGATGACAGCGCCTTCGCCGCCTTTTCATCAAGTGAGATCGGTCGTGAAGTTAGTGCAAAATGAGCCTTTTCAAGCAGTTCCGGGAACGTCCGTGCTCGATCCTTGAGGCAATACATCGCACGTTCAAGATCACTGGATTGTGTCTCGGTGAGAGCGGGCAGATTGGCTGCGGCAAGATATGCGACTATTTCTTGCCGCAATGCAGCATCCTCTGACGCAGCGATGTGCTGCCCGCAGAGGCTTTCAAGCTTCTTCAGATCGAACCGCGCAGGACTTTTACCAATGCCATCCAGATCGAACCAGTCCTTTGCCTGCGCGTCGGTAAAGAACTCATCGTCCCCATGGCTCCAGCCCAGGCGGGTCAGATAGTTGCGCATTCCAGCGGCGGGATAGCCCATCGCCTGATATTCCTGCGCGCCCAGTGCCCCGTGACGCTTGGACAGCTTCTTGCCGTCGGGTCCGTGGATCAAGGGGATATGTGCCCAGACAGGAACGTCCCAACCCATTGCCTCGTAGATCATCATTTGACGCGCGGCATTGTTGAGGTGATCGTCGCCCCGGATCACATGGGTTACGCCCATATCGTGATCGTCAACAACCACTGCCAGCATATAAACTGGGCTCCCGTCCGAACGCAGCAGGATCATGTCATCCAGCTGATCATTGCGGATGGTCACATCGCCCTGCACCTGATCACGGATCACCGTGGCACCGCCCTGTGGGGCCTTGATCCGGATCACAAAGGGGGCATCCGGGTGTGAGGCCGGATTTGTATCGCGCCACGGGCTGCGGAACAGGGTCGATTTCCCCTCAGCCCGGGCTTGTTCGCGAAAAGCGGCGATTTCTTCCTGGGTCGAGAAGCACTTGTATGCTTTGCCTTTTGCCAGCAACTGATGCGCCACCTCGGCATGGCGCGTGGCGCCTTCGAACTGGCTGATGACATCGCCATCGTAATCCAGGCCCAGCCACTCCATCCCCTGGAGAATCGCTGCCGTCGCTTCTGGGGTCGAGCGCTCACGGTCGGTATCTTCGATCCGCAGCAGGAATTTACCGCCACGGCCTCTCGCATACAGCCAGTTGAACAACGCGGTGCGCGCGCCACCGATATGCAGAAATCCGGTGGGAGAAGGGGCAAAACGGGTGACGACCTGATCGGACATTGTATGGATTAACCTTTTGGTAACCGTGGCGGGCATAGATTGGCGACTATCTACCCAGCCCGAAGCACGGGGGCAACCATGCGTGTACTGGCACAGGCCGAGGCCGCATTACTGACCCAGCGCGGGTACTTGTTTCCATGGGCTCCGGTTTGTCTGGCCGTTGGAATCGGAGGTTATTTCGGGCTTCGGTTCGAACCCGGGGCTGTGTTTTATGGCGGGATGATTGCGCTGGCGTTGGCTTGCGTGTTCGTCGGTTGGCGTCTGAACGCGGCCTGGGCACCGCTGGCAGCTGGCACCGCGCTTGTCGCGGTTGGTTTTCTGCTTGCCGGCGCGCGGGCGCATGTGGTTGCAGGGCCGGTTCTGCAATGGCGCTATTACGGCCCGGTCGAGGGGAGGGTCGTGGCGCTTGACCGCTCTGCGTCGGATGCGCTGAGGATCACTCTGGATCAGGTACGCATCGGGGATGTGCCTGTGGATCGCAGGCCTCAGCGCATCCGGCTATCTTTGCATGGCGACCCGGCGCATCTCGAACCGGGACAGAGGGTGATGACGACGGCCCACCTTTCACCACCCCAGGGACCAGTTGAGCCTGCTGGCTTTGATTTCCGCCGCCATGCGTGGTTCCAGAAACTCGGTGCCGTCGGGTATACACGCGTCCCGGTTCTGGCTGTTGCTCCCGCAGAGATGGGGGTTGAGGGCGTGCAGGTAGCGGCTTGGCGCATGACGATCTCAGACCACGTGCGCGCTGTTCTGCCCGGAGAAGTGGGTGGGTTTGCCGCCGCCGTTACCACCGGGGATCGCAGCGGCATGGCACAGGCAGCGCTTGACCAGCTCAGGGCCTCGAATCTGGCACATTTGCTGGCGATTTCCGGCCTGCATATGGGATTGCTGACCGGCTTCGTCTTTGTCACTTGCCGGATCGGTTTCACGGCCCTGCCAGCATTGGCCTTACGGCTGCCAGTTCGCAAGCTGGCAGCGGTTTGTGCGTTGTTCGCCGCAACAATCTACCTCTTCCTGTCCGGCGGGAATGTCGCAACAGAACGTGCCTTCGTCATGGTCTGCGTGATGTTTGGCGCAGTCCTTTTGGACCGCCGAGCGATTTCACTACGCGCGGTGGCGGTTGCTGCATTGATTGTCCTGATTCTACGTCCGGAAACGCTGTTGAGCCCCGGGTTTCAGATGTCGTTCGCGGCAACAACAGCGCTGGTGGCGGTGTTCGGGGCATTGCGCGACTATGGTTCTCTACCGGGTCCAAGATGGCTGGGACCGCTCTGGGCTTTGTTGATCTCGTCCGGCGTTGCAGGGTTGGCCACCGCCCCGATCGGAGCGGCGCATTTCAATACGATGTCGCATTATGGTCTGTTGGCAAACCTGCTCTCCGTGCCGGTCATGGGCATCATCGTTGTACCGGCTGCGGTTGTGGCGGCTTTGCTGGCTCCCTTTGGGTTCGATGGCCTACCGCTTCAGATTATGGGCCTGGGGCTTCAATGGATACTGACTGTTGCGCGGTGGATATCGGGCCTTGACGGGGCGCAGGGTTATGTCGTCAGTCCTCCGGATTTTACACTGCCGGTTCTGGCCGCAGCATTGCTGTGGCTCATCCTCTGGCAAGGGCGCGCGCGATGGCTGGGCGTTATTCCGGCCTGTTTTGCGATGGCGATGTGGGGGCAGGGGCACCGGCCTGAGGCGCTGATCGCAGAATCGGGTGGCCTTGTCGGTGTGATGACTGAGTGGGGGCGAGCATTAAGCAAGGAAAAGGGCAGTGGCTTTGTTGCTTCGGTGTGGTTGGAGAACGATGGCGATTCTGCTGATCAAACTATGGCGGCGCGCCGCTGGCCCGATGCGTCGCCTGGGATCCAGCGCTACCTGCTTGGCGATAAGGAATTGGTACATCTAACTGGAAAACGGGCCGCCACAGCTTTTGCCGAGTGCAAACAAGGCCAGATTGTCATTTCCCCTGTTGCTTTGAATTTGAGCGGAGATTGCGGTGTCTACGACCCCGGTCGATTGCAGACGACCGGCAGTCTGGCGTTTTCCAAGGGGAGGCTGCTCACAAGCGCCGAGATGTCGGGCAACCGGCTCTGGTCGCCCAAACCACGTCAGTAGCTGCGGATCAGCCCAACAAGGCGGCCTTGCACCTTCACTTTATCCTCGGGCAGCACCCGCGTCTCATAGGCGGGGTTTGCGGCCTCAAGCGCAATGGCCTGACCGCGGCGGAAGAACCGTTTAAGCGTTGCTTCCTGATCTTCAACCAGCGCAACGACGATATCCCCGTTGTCCGCCGCCGAAGTTTCGCGGATCACCACAACGTCGCCGTCATTGATGCCAGCGTCGATCATCGAGTCACCGCGTACCTCAAGCGCATAGTGTTCACCCTTGCCCGAGACCATCGTTCCCGGCACGGCAACGCGGTGGGAAACATGGCTGATCGCCTCGATCGGCACACCGGCGGCGATTCGGCCCATGACCGGCAATTCCATCGCATCCACGGTTACTGGTTCGAAATTGGCCGGGCGCGGACCTTCGGGGCGGTCGCCTTCAATCACACGTGGTTTAAAGGCAGCGGTCGGTTCACCCCCAAGGCTTTCGGGCAGCTTCACGATTTCAATCGCGCGCGCCCGATGGGCGAGGCGACGGATAAAGCCGCGCTCTTCCAACGCTGTGATCAGGCGATGAATGCCGGATTTCGACCGAAGATCCAGCGCTGCCTTCATTTCGTCGAAACTGGGCGGAACTCCGTCCGCCTGAACGCGTTTGTGGATGAATTCCAACAAATCCAATTGCTTCTTGGTCAGCATCGCTCGCACCTCGTCGCTCATGCGTTTTCTTTTGTTCTACGCATGTTCACGTTTTGTGTCAACGGATTTGCTAGATTGGCAGGTAAGCAACCTCATTGCCGATGGGGCGTGCAGGATCGTGTGGCTCACGCACCAGCAAAGCGTTTGCCCGTGCCAATACACTGAGAAGCGAGCTGTCCTGATCGTCACAGGCGCGGATGCCATCGTCGTCCAGTATCGCACGCATATAATGCTCGCGTGGACCGTTTGCCGCAATCGGCGCCGCCAGTCGTGCGCGTCGAAATGGAGCTACGATCTGCTCGATCCCCAACATGCGACGCACCATCGGGATTAGAAAGAGATAGCCGCACACCATGGCACTAACGGGATTGCCGGGCAGTCCCACCATCGCCGCGTCCCCCAATCGCCCAGCCATGAGAGGTTTCCCGGGGCGCATTCGGATTTTGTAGAATGACCGTTCCATCCCCAGCGCTTGGGAGACTTCAGCGACCAGATCGTGATCACCTACCGAAGCACCTCCGATGGTGACCACAAGATCGGCACCTTGCGCCAGACCAAAAGCTGTCTCCAGTGAGGACACGATATCCTGCGCGATTGGCAGCACGCGTACATGCGCGCCGGATTCTTCCAGCAACGCTTTCAGGCCAAAAGTATTCGAGGCGATGATTTGATCAGGACCGGGGGTGTCACCTGGCATGACCAATTCGTTGCCGGTTGAAATCAGCGCGATCACAGGTTTGCGGGTGACCGGCACCGAAGCGATATTCATGGCCGCCATCAACGCAACATCTTCTGGCCGGAGCCGTCGTGGTGCAGCGATGCGTGAACTGATGGTGAAATCCACGCCTGCCGGACGTATATTGGATTTTGCTCCGGGAGCGTCGGTTATCGTGATCAGGTCACCACGACGGTCGACATCTTCTTGAATGACAACAAAGTCGGCCCCTTCGGGCACAGGCGCGCCTGTGAATATGCGAACGGCCTGACCCGCGCCTACCGTTCCTTCAAAGCGTTTGCCCGCCGCGGATTCGCCCACCACCTTGAACATGGCGTGCAGTTCGACTTCGGTTGATTTGACGGCGTAGCCATCCATCGACGAGGCCGCAAAAGGTGGTTGATCGCGTGTAGCCGTGACATCCCGCGCCAGCACGCGTCCGGCTGCATCGATCAACGGGACCATTTCGGCAGGTAGAGGTGCGACCAGATCAAATAGCAGGGCGCGGGCGTCTTCAACCGTGATCATGACGCCTCGTAACGACCTGATTTACCGCCATCTTTCAGGAGGACGCGAATACCGCCGATTTCCATCGCCTTATCGACGGCCTTGGTCATGTCATAAACGGTCAGGGCCGCTGTCGACACGGCGGTCAGCGCCTCCATCTCCACCCCGGTCTGGCCCGAAGTCTTGACGGTCGCCTCAATCTGCACGCCGGGCAGGTCAGGGTCCAGCGTCATTTCCACCGCCACTTTGGTGACGGGCAGTGGATGGCAGAGCGGTATCAATTCGGGTGTCTTTTTCGCACCCATGATCCCCGCAAGCCGAGCAACGCCCAACACATCACCCTTCTTTGCACGACCTTCTGAAATGATATCAAAGGTTTCTTGCGCCATCTTGATGTGACCCGCCGCAACCGCGACACGATCGGTCACCGCTTTGTCCGAAACATCGACCATATGCGCCTGTCCCTGAGCATCAAAATGCGTGAGCGGCATCACATCACTCCGGGTATGAGCGGGTTGGCCAGCAGGGTTCGGGTGGCAGAGGCCACGTCGTCCTGCCGCATCAGGCTTTCGCCAATCAGGAAACTCCGCGCGCCATAACGGGCGATATCAGCCAGATCAGCCGGAGTGCTAAGACCGCTCTCGCACACGATTGTCCGGTCCGCCGGAACCAGCTTTGACAGGTGTCGTGTGGTATCAAGAGTGGTTTCGAAGGTCTTGAGATTGCGATTGTTTATTCCGATCAGCGGGCTATTCAGCTGCGTTGCACGCTCCAGCTCTTCGGCATCGTGCACCTCGATCAGGACATCCATATCCCAGTCGAACGCGGTCTGCTCAAGTTCTGCCGCCTGTGCATCCTCAACCGAGGCCATGATGATCAGGATGCAATCCGCACCCAGCGCGCGGGCCTCAACCACCTGATAGGGGTCGTACATGAAATCCTTGCGCAGGACGGGCAGAGAACAGGCTGCACGGGCTGCCGGAAGATACTCCTTAGCACCCTGAAAGCTGGGCGTGTCGGTCAGGACAGACAAGCAGGCTGCACCGCCTTCCTCGTAGGCTTTGGCAAGCGCCGGCGGGTCGAAATCCGCGCGGATCAATCCTTTGGAAGGGCTGGCTCTTTTGATTTCGGCAATCAGCCCATAGCCATTACGCGCGGCGTCTTGCAGGGCTTTGGCAAAACCGCGGACTTCGGGCGCGTTTCGTGCTTCGGCCTCCAAAGATTCCAACGATTTACTGGCTTTGTCCGAAGCGATTTCTTCCAGCTTGTAGGCTTTGATCCTTTCCAGAGCGGTCTCGGTCATGCGGCTTCCTGTGTTATGCGTGCCAGAGCGTTGATCTTTTCCCGTGCGCTGCCGCTGTCGATGCTTTCGCGGGCCATCGCAACGCCTTCGCGCAGGTCGGCAGCGGTGTCAGCCACCACAAGGGCTGCGGCAGTGTTCAGAAGAACCGCATCGCGATAGGCGGAGCGCTGCCCGTCGAGCAGAGCCCGGAACGCGACGGCGTTTTCTTCGGGCGTACCGCCGATGATATCCTCGAACGGGTGCACTGGCAGGCCTGCATCCTCGGGGTGAAGCTCGACCTCTCTCACCGTGCCGTCCTCGACTGACGCGACCCAGCTTACGCCGGTGATCGTCAATTCATCGATGCCATCCGAGCCGTGTACCAGCCAGGCATGTTCAGAGCCTAGCAGGCCAAGTGTTTCAGCCATCGGACGGATCAGATCGCGGCTGAACGCGCCGGTCAGTTGTCGTTTGACCCCAGCGGGATTGGTCAGCGGGCCAAGAATATTGAAGATCGTGCGCGTCCCCAGCTCTTGCCGGGAGGGCATGACATGGGCAATTGCGGGATGGTGCATCGGGGCCATCATGAAGCCGATACCGACGTCTTGCAGCGCCTTTTCAACAACGTCCGGCCCGACCATCACATTGATGCCCAATTGGCCAAGCGCATCTGCTGCACCGGATTTCGAACTCAGGTTCCGGTTGCCGTGTTTGGCAACCGTAACCCCGGCGCCCGCCGTCACAAAGGCAGTCGCAGTTGAAATGTTCAGAGTGCCCTTGCCGTCACCACCCGTGCCAACAATGTCGATAGCACCGGCGGGGGCTTTTACTGCGTTGCATTTCGCACGCATCACGGCGGCGGCGGCGGCATATTCGTCCACCGTCTCGCCCCGGGTGCGCATTGCCATGAGCAACCCGCCGATCTGACTTGGCGTCGCGGCACCTTCAAACAGGATGCTGAAAGCCTGTTCGGCTTCGGCACGGGTCAGAGGTCGATCGGCCGCAGCACCGATCAGTGGTTTCAGAGCTTCGCTCATGCGGGGACTTTCATTTCGTTCAGGAAATTCTTGAGCAGGGCGTGCCCGTGTTCGGACGCGATGGATTCAGGGTGGAATTGAACACCATGAATGGGCAGCTCTTTGTGTTGCAGGCCCATGATCGTGCCGTCGTCAAGCTCTGCAGTGATCTCAAGACATTCGGGCAGAGTTTCGCGATCAACAATCAGCGAGTGATAGCGCGTGGCCTCAAAAGGTGAAGGCAGACCAGCGAACACGCCTTTGCCGGTGTGGTTCATCGTGCCCATTTTTCCGTGCACGATTTCATGGCAGCGCACGACGTTGCCGCCAAACGCCTGTCCGATCGTCTGATGGCCCAGGCAAACGCCCATAAGCGGCGTCTGTGTTTCTGCGGCGGCTTCGGTCAGGGCCAGGCAGATGCCAGCCTGATCCGGGTCGCAGGGGCCGGGGCTCAACAGGATACCGGCCGGGTTCATCGCCATCGCTTCCTGCACATCCAGCGCGTCGTTCCGACGCACGACCATCTCGGCCCCGAGCTCACCCAGATAGTGAACGAGGTTGTAGGTAAACGAGTCATAGTTGTCGATCAGCAGCAGCATTTGAGCACTTATCTTCCTATGGGCATTTCAGGCTGGCGATACAGCCCATAGCCACGGTATGATGTCGGGACATACATGCTCAGGCTTGTGCGGCAGCGTCAAGAGGACATACCGATCTTGGTGCCGTGCAGGTGAGCACTACAAAAAGATGGTGCACCGGGCTGTTGAGGCAAGAAACAACGCGAGAGGCGAGATTTCGATGGGCGGATTTTTCGGTGGACTGATCGCCGGGGCGGTCGCTGTATTGGCATTGGGCGCGGTTCTGTCTCTGACAACACCGCTGACCCGCAAACCTGACCTGTCGGCTGATGCACCTGAGGTGGCGGAGGCTCCGGCCCCCGTACAGGCAATCGAAGTTGATGATACCGGCGCAGATGCCGATCTGGTTGAATTGCCGCCCTCGGGTCCGGAAAGCCCGGATGCAGCATCGTATTCACTTGATGCCCTCGCAGGGATCGAACTTGAGCCCGGACAACGCCCTGACGCAGTCGATACACCCGCAGATTCCGATGCCCCGGCAACGGCTTCGTCAGCTGAAGTAACCGTGCAAACCGACGCGCCCGCCGCACCTCTGGCACCTGTGCCCGAGCCTGACTCGCCCTTGCAAGAGGTGGAGCCCGAAGTGATCGCCGAGGCACCGCCGCCCCCGGCGTCCGAAGAGGCGCAGCAGCCGGAAGTGGTTGAGGAGATTCCCGAAGAAGAGGCCCCACAAATCGCCGCCCTGCAGCCGGAAACCGAAGAAACCCCCGAGGTCCTACCAGAAGCTTCTGAGCCAGAAACTTCGACCCAGGACAACCCTATCGCGGTTGAGGGCGAGGAGGACACTCGTCCGGTCGTTCAGCCCCGCGTCCTGACTTTACCGCAGATCAGTGGCGATGGACCTACAAATTCCGGAATCCAGATCGGCAAACGTGTTGTACCGCTGACGGAACGCGACGATCCACCCGCCGAGCCAGTCGAAGAAGTGGTTGCCGCTGAAGTGAAGCCGATCGAGGAACATGCCGCGGCGTTCGAGAACCCCGATGCAAAGCCGCTGATGTCGATTGTTCTGATCGACGATGAAGGCGCGTTCGGGGCCGAGGCGCTGAAGGACTTTCCTTATCCGCTAAGCTTCGCCGTCAGCCCTTCGGACCCGGATGCGGCCGAAAAAATGGCGCGCCATCGTGAGGCTGGGTTTGAGGTGCTGGCCCTGATCGACATGCACGAAGCGGCCAGCGCTCAGGATGCCGAGGTTTCGTTGTCGGTCTGGTTGGATCAGTTGCCGCACACGGTTGGTATTCTGGAAGGTGTTGGCAGCGGCATTCAGGGAAACCGCAAACTGGCCGATCAGGTCGCAGCGATTGCTGGCGATACGGGGCGCGGGCTGGTGATACAGGACAATGGTCTGAACACGGTCCAAAAGCTGGCGGCACGCAATGGTGTCCCTTCCAGCGTTGTATTCCGGGATTTTGACGGCGCCCGGCAGGACCCCAAGGTCATGCGGCGTTTTCTGGATCAGGCAGCCTTCCGCGCCGGGCAGGAGGGGGCCGTGGTGATGCTGGGCCGCCTACGCCCCGAGACAATCTCGGCCCTGTTGCTGTGGGGTCTTGAAGATCGCGGAAGCCGCGTGGCGATGGCGCCGATCTCGGCCGTGATGATGAACGAGGTTCAGAAAGACGATTCCGGATCGTAATCAATGAGCGGCGGCAGCGGTCTGTCGCCGTGCTCCTATCCGTTTCCGGTTCCGGTAAAGCGCGCCGCATCGGCCGCAGCACGGCGGATTGCGTTCGATTTATGCACGGTTTCCATGTATTCCGCTTCGGGATCGCTATCATAAACAACGCCACCGCCCGCCTGAATATAGAGCTTGTGATCCTTCACGATGGCCGTGCGCAGCGCGATACACATATCCATGTCGCCACCCGCGCTGAAATATCCCACACCGCCGCCATAGATGCCGCGCTTTTCGGGCTCCAACTCATCGATGATCTCCATCGCACGCACTTTGGGTGCGCCAGAAACGGTGCCTGCGGGCATTCCGGCAAAGAAAGCATCCAGCGCGTCCTTGTCCTCGGCCAGTTCACCCACCACGTTCGAGACAATGTGCATCACGTGGCTGTAGCGTTCGATGATGAATTCTTCGGTGGGGCGCACTGTGCCGATTTGCGACACGCGGCCCGTATCATTGCGGCCAAGGTCCAGCAGCATCAGATGCTCTGCCAGTTCCTTTTTGTCGGCCAGCAAATCAACCTCGTTCGCTTTGTCCTCTTCGGGGGTTTCACCACGCGGACGTGTGCCTGCGATGGGGCGAATGGTGACCTCGTTGCCGAAGACACGCACCAGAATCTCCGGGCTTGCACCCACAACCTGAAAGCCGCCGAAGTTGAAATAGAACATGAAGGGCGACGGATTGGTGCGCCGCAGCGAGCGGTAGAGCGCAAACGGTGGCTGTGGGAAGTCCTGCGTCCAGCGCTGTGCTGGGACGACCTGAAAGATGTCTCCGGCCCGGATATATTCCCTCGCTTTCTCGACCGCCTCCATATAGCCGGATTTGGTAAAGTTCGACACCGGGGGGGCAACTTCGACCGCTTCGCCCAGATCGCGGGTCTCGGCAGGCATGGCGCGTTCCAGATCGCGCACTGCATCCATCACGCGCTCCGCCGCTTGCGCATAGGCTGCCTTGGCCGATTGGCCGTCGCTAACCCATGCGGGTGACACGACGGTCACTTCGCCTTTTACACCGTCCAGTACCGCAATGACCGATGGGCGCAGCATGATCGCGTCCGGCAGGCCAAGCGGATCGGGGTTCACACCCGGCAGGTATTCCACCAGCCGCACCATGTCATAGCCCAGATACCCAAACAGCCCGGCAGCCGCCTGAGGCAGATCGTCGGGCAGTGCGATGCGACTCTCGGCCAGCAGGGCGCGCAGATTGTCCATCGGATTGCCGTCCTGCGGCTGGAAGGCATCCGCGTCGAACCGGGCTGACCGGTTCAGGGCCGAACTCTCGCCGTGACAGCGCCAGATCAGATCAGGCTTCATCCCGATGATTGAATACCGCCCGCGCACCTCGCCACCTGTCACCGACTCGAGCATGAACGCATCTTTCTGCGCGCCGGTCAGCTTGAGCATAAGGGACACGGGCGTATCCAGATCAGCCGCAAGACGGGTGTAGACGACCTGATTTTCGCAGGCGTCATAGGCGCGCGCGAAACTGTCAAAATCCGGGGTAAGGGCCATCAGTCGTCTCTTTTAATAGCTCGCCCGCACGGCGTTCAGCGCTTGCTGATCCAGAACGGGGCGCGCACGTGTCCGGGCGTTGCGCACATAGATGTCAAAGATGTTCTGCGCCAGCGCCTGATTCATCTGCTGGGCAAGCGCATCCTGCATCTGGCGCTGCTCATCGGTTTCTGCCGGGGGCAGTTCATCATCAAGACGCACGATCATCGCGCTGTCAGCACCCGGAATGACCTGCAACTCACCCGGTTTCATTTCGAATACCTGAGTCATGAAATCTGCAGGAACATCGTCCAGAAACGCGGTTCTGGTCAGGGCATTTTCGACGCGGAAGGGCAGGCCGGTGGCACTGAAATCGCCATCGGTTGCAAGCTGAGTCAGTACAGTATTGGCCTGGTTCTGCAGCGCCTTCGCAATTTCTTCCTGCACCCAGGCACCGGCAACCCGCGCCCTTGCGCTCTCCAGTGGTTCGGGGCGTTCCGGCAGAACCTCGTTCAAACGCAGGGCAAAGATCGAACCGTCTTCGAGGAACGCAATCTCAGGGAAATCCTCTTCCTCGACGGCAAGGGCGACTTCGCGGAAGCCGTCATAGGCGGCGACACCCTCGTCGCTTTGCCGGGTCCAGTCGATCTGACCGAGTTCCATTTCGGTCTCATTGGCCAGCTCTTCCAGCGTCGCGCCACCTGCCAGCATGTCGTTGATGTCTTCGGCCTGCGCCTCAATCAGACGGCGGGCGCGGTCGGCGGCCAGTTCCTCGCGCAGCTCAGGCTCGGCCTCTTCGAATGTCACGTTGTTTTCTGCCAGCATGCCGTTGATCCGGAATAGCGCGGGGCCGAAGGTCGACGGCAAGGGACCTACCACTTCGTCAATCTTAGCGGCGAACACACGGTCAGCGGCATCACCGAGATCCTCGCGGGTCACATCGCCCAGATCAACATCACTGAGTTCCAGTTCGCGGTCCCGAACCAGTTGCTCAAAATCGGCACCACCAACTTCCAACTGCGCCAGTGCTTCGGTTGCGGCCGCTTCACTGGGGTAGGTCAGACGCTCGACCAGACGGCGTTCCGGCTGGTGATACTGATCCGCACGCTGATCATAGAGACGGCGTAGCGAGTCCTCGTCAACTTCGACCGTATCCAGCAGCATCTCGGGCGACAGGATTGCATAGGTCAGTTTCTTGGTTCGGGGCAGGGTGAAACGGTCAGTGTGTTCTTCGTAATACGCCTGTACCTGCTCGTCCGTTGGTTCAGCCACCGGGGTCTCCAAAGCGTCTGAGGACAGTGTGGCGACTGTAAAGCTGCGGCGGGAAAGCACATAGTTTGACAGGGCTTCGGTCAGCGTGCGGGGCATCTCAACCCCACTCATGACAGCGCCCTGAACGATGGTGCGGGCGGATTCTTTGCGCAGGTCCGATTCGAATTCGGAATCTGACATGCCCACCTGATCAAGTTGAAACTGATAAGCCTCGCGGTCGAATTTGCCATCTACCCCCTGAAACGCGGGGATTTGCACAATCTCGCGCTGCAGATTCTCGTCGCCGATCGAAATACCAAGCTGCCCGACCTCATTGTCCAGCGCGGCCAACGCGATCAGTCGGGACAGGGCAAGTTGATCCAGTCCAAGATCATGAGCCTGCGAAATTTGCATCGGTTGGCCGGTTTGTGCCTCGACCGCACGAATTTCGCGCTGAAGCTCGCGGAAGTACTCATCGACCGAAACGCTCTCATCTCCGACCTGTGCGACGGTTCGCACCGTGCCGGTCAGACTGGTGGCGCCAAACCCGGCGAGGCCCAGCATCAACAGACCCATGAGAATCCACACAAAGGTTTTGGATAGCTTTTTTACGCCTGCGGCCATGGTGCCCTCTTGGATTTGTCGGCTGTTTCTGCCCTGTCGGTTGCGGCCCTGAATACGATGCGCACAGCCGGGGGGCAAGCTCAGAAGGACAGCACCTCGAGTCGGTCGAACAATTGCGAGAGTCCAGCCCGGTCGAGATTGGCAAATGCGATGCGGATCTGCCGCTTTCCAGCAGCGTCATGCTCAGGCATGAACATGGTGCCCGGCAGCAGCAGGATACCTGCCTCGGCGACCAGCCGTTTGGCCAGTTCATCCGATGGGATGTTAAACGGGTGCCCCAAATAGGCGAAATAGGCCCCCAGCCCAAGCAGGCGCCAACCCTTGTCCGTCAGCCGCGGCATGTTTTCCGTGATTGCTGCGCGCCGGTCGAGAATCTCGTCCCGTTCGCCTTCCACCCATTGCGATAGATTCTGCATGCCCCAGAGCGCCGCAAACTGACCGATCTGGCCGGGGCAAATGGCAACTGTGTCGAGAAACTTCTCGATCTCGGCCAGAAGTGCCTGGCCAGTTGCGATGGCACCAACGCGATGCCCGGTGAGGCGGTAAGCCTTCGAAAAGGAGTATAGATGGACGAACGTGTCATCCCAGCTGGGCTGCTGGAACAGGTCATGTGGCGGTCCGCTTCGGCTGTCGAAATCGCGATAGGTCTCATCGACGATTAGGCGCAGGCCTGTCTCTTGCGCGAGGTTATAAAATGCTCGCACCAGTTCGCTGGGGTATTCCACGCCACCGGGATTGTTCGGGGTAACCAGCGTGATCGCGCGGGTTTTCTCGGTGATCAGGGTCCGTGCGCTGTCTGGGTCGGGCAGCAGGTCATCACCGCAGGGCAGATCCACCGCTTTGACGCCTGCCATGTCCAGCCACATCTTGTGGTTAAAGTACCACGGGGTCGGCAGGATCACCTCGTCCCCCTGATCCGTGATGGCAGAGATTACAGCGGAAAACGCCTGATTGCAGCCTGAGGTGATCGCGA
This sequence comes from Alphaproteobacteria bacterium, assembly GCA_030426685.1. Classification (GTDB taxonomy): domain Bacteria; phylum Pseudomonadota; class Alphaproteobacteria; order Rhodobacterales; family Rhodobacteraceae; genus Ruegeria. The sequence goes on along the minus strand of JAUHYC010000006.1, from coordinate 22,833 downwards.
CCTGTTCGGTCGAGACCGGTGCCGAATAATGCGCGCCGATCTGCTCCGCAAGCTCGGCCCGCAGATCGCCATTGCCCAGAACCGGACCGTAGAGGTGGGCGCTGCTCTGATTCAGCGCAAACTCGGCCATGGCCTGGCGCAATGCGAGAGGGGGCGGGTCAACCGGCGCTGCTTGGCTGACATTGATCAAAGGCCGGTCGGCAGGGAAACTGACGCCTTCAAGCCAGCGCCGCGCCTCCATGACTGGAGGTGGGAATGTGGCGCTGGTGCGTGTCTGGGTCATGTGGGGACCGTCTGTTTGCAAGGCACTGCCTCGCGCTCTGTGAAACTTTTGACCTGACGGGCCAGGGATCAGTCAGTGCCCCGGTAGGGCTCGACATATTGCAATGCCATATCCCACGGGAAGAAGATCCACGTATCCTGGCTGACCTCAGTGATGAATGTATCAACAACCGGGCGGCCCTTGGGTTTGGCATAAACCGTCGCGAAATGGGCTTTGGGATACATCTCACGTACCAGTTCCAGCGTTTTGCCACTGTCGACCAGATCATCGATGATCAGTATGCCTTCGCCTTTTCCCATCAGATCGGCATCCGGGGATTTGAGCACCTCGGCCTCGCCCTGCGCCTGGTGGTGATAGGACTTTACGCTGATGGTATCGACGGTGCGGATATCAAGCTCACGGCTGACGATCATTGCCGGGGCCATGCCACCACGGGTAATTGCGACTACTGCGCGCCACGCGCCATCATCAGGGCCTTGCCCGTCCAGTCGCCATGCCAGAGCACGGGAATCGCGGTGAATCTGGTCCCAACTGATGTGGAACCCTTTTTCATGGGGCAGACGATCCTTGGCGCTCATTGGTTAACCCTTTTCAACGTCTGGTGCGTCGACGGCTTTCATGCCGACTATATGATAGCCCGAATCCACGTGAAGGTTTTCCCCGGTCACGCCGCTAGACAGGTCAGACAACAGATAAAGCGCCGATTTGCCGACGTCATCAATGGTCACGTTGCGGCGCAGGGGCGAGTTATACTCGTTCCACTTCATGATATAGCGGAAATCACCGATGCCACTGGCTGCCAGCGTTTTTATCGGGCCTGCTGAAATCGAATTCACCCGAATGCCGTCTTTGCCAAGGTCCTCGGCCAGATATTTTACCGACGCCTCCAGCGCCGCCTTGGCCACGCCCATCACGTTATAGTGCGGCATTACCTGTTCGGCACCATAGTAAGTGAGTGTGATCGCGCTGCCGCCCTCGGACATCATTTTTTCCGCCCGCTGCATGACAGCTGTGAAGGAATAGACCGAAACATCCATGGTCAGCCCGAAATTGGCACGGCTGGTGTCGACATAGCGCCCGCGCAGCTCGTTCTTGTCGGAAAAACCGATGGCATGAACCACGAAGTCAAGCTTGCCCCATGTTTCTTCCAGCGTCGCGAAGAGGCCGTCGATCGACTCTTCGTCGCTGACATCGCAGGGCAGAACGATCTCGCTCCCCAATTGCGCCGCCAAAGGATCGACGCGTTTCTTCAGGGCATCCCCCTGATAGGAAAAGGCAAGCTCGGCCCCGGCATCGGACAAGGCGCGGGCGATTCCCCATGCGATTGATTTGTCATTGGCCAGTCCCATGATGAGGCCGCGTTTTCCGGCCATCAACTGATTTGACATCTTCGGTTCTCCGCATGTCGTCGCGTTACGTTCGGTTGGTTTATGCCATTGATTGGTCTGCATCAAGGCCATGTGCTCTTGCCCGCAGCGGCTTCTCGCCTTAGGGTCGTGATCAACTGTTTCCAGGGGATGGAAATGAACGAGCGCAGTGGCATCTTTGCCGGGGCCGATCCGTTTATAATTGCGGGACGGTGGTTGGCCGAGGCAGAAAAGTCGGAATCGAACGACCCGAACGCGATTGCGCTGGCAACCGTTGACCAAGAGGGTATGCCGAACGTTCGGATGGTCCTGCTGAAGGAAATCGAACCGGACGCATTTGTCTTTTACACCAACTACCACAGTTCCAAAGCTGCGGAGTTGGATGGTGCGGGTAAAGCCGCCTTTGTGATGCATTGGAAATCTTTGCGGCGTCAAATTCGCGTTCGTGGTACAATCACCCGTGAAAATGGACCGCAGGCGGATGAATACTATGCTTCTCGCTCACTCAAGAGCAGATTGGGAGCATGGGCGTCGCACCAGTCGCAACCGCTCGAGAGTCGTGCGTCGTTGATGGCTGAGGTGGCCAAAGTGACTGCGAAGCTTGGAACCAATCCGCCACGCCCTGAATTTTGGGGCGGGTACCGTTTGTCACCTGTCGAGATCGAATTCTGGGCCGATGGAGCCTTTCGGTTACATGACAGGTTTCAGTGGCGGCGTGATGGGGGCGCCTCGGACTGGCAAGTGCAGAGGTTGAATCCATGACGCTCGCGTACCGTGAAATGCAAGTGCCAGTAATCAAGGGATTTTTTCAACTTGAATTTGCGGGCCAATACCATAAACAACAAACCCTTAACGACCTGCTTATCATCGTGATGGGAAAACAGTGCCAGAAGATATGAACAGCATGTACCGCGTTCGTGGACACGTAAAATGGTTCGACCCCGCCAAGGGGTACGGATTTGTTGTGTCCGACGAAGGAGGTCCGGACATTCTGCTGCATGTTAACGTCCTGCGTAATTTCGGGCAAAGCTCGGTCGCGGATGGTGCTGGAATCGAGATCATGACGCACAAAACCGACCGCGGTGTTCAGGCGGTTGAGGTCATTAGCGTTGATCCGCCCGTACGCGCGGAATCCATGATGTTGGCCGATTTCGCGGAGCTTGATCCGAGCGTGATCGGAAGCGCTCCGTTGGAGGCCGCGCGGGTCAAATGGTTCGACAAAGGTAAAGGATTCGGATTCGCCAACGTGTTTGGCAGCAGCGAAGACGTGTTCCTGCATATCGAGGTATTGCGTCGCTCGGGCCTGGCCGATTTGCAGCCGGGTGAGGCGCTGGCCATGCGGGTGATCGATGGCAAGCGCGGACGGATGGCCGCGCAGGTGCTGGCCTGGGAAGCGGCCCTGAACACCTAAGTCTCAGATGAAGAACTTCGCAACAGCCTTGGTGATCCTGACTTGTTTGTTCACCGGGACCGCCCGGGCGGAATGTCGCCCTGATCGGGTCGAACTGCGGAACGATCTATCGCAAATCCGATTTGACGTCGAACTTGCAGTGACTCCGCAAGAAAGATCGCGCGGCCTAATGTTTCGTGAAACCATGCCAAGCCGATCCGGCATGTTGTTTATCTTTGACCCGCCCCAACCGGTTGCGTTCTGGATGAAGAACACGCTGATCCCACTCGACATGATTTTCCTTGATCGCACCGGTTTGGTTACGCATGTGCATGAAGGTGCCATTCCCGGAGACCTGACTCCAATCGAGGGCGGCGATTCGGTCTATGCGGTGCTGGAAATCAACGCTGGCTTGGCTGAGCGCTATGCAATTCGGCCCGGAACCCAGATGCGCCACGAAGTTTTTTTGCAGGGGCCTGCAATTTGGCCTTGTTAGGGCTTTTCAAATCAAATCGGCGCGTTTAGGAAGGCGCACGGTCCGGGGCGTGGCGCAGTCTGGTAGCGCACCTGTTTTGGGTACAGGGGGTCGTAGGTTCGAATCCTGCCGCCCCGACCACTTCCTCTACACTGGGGTTCCGCCGAAATCCGTGTAGAGCCTTGAGAAATCCCGATCCAATTCCTTGCTTTCGACCGGTATCCTCAGCGTTTTACCGTTTTTCTGTGGAACAAGGAAAAACAGTTCGGCATCCACACGATAACCTTTCTGGTTCTTCATAGAACTCAGCCGTGTCACGATCTGGGGCAAGTTCTGTGGATAGCCATCATAACTCAGAATCAGATAGGCGGTGGCGTCAGGTGACAGCGTTTCCCTGCACTCGAAACTGTTTGAGCCAGTCTTTACGTAGTTGTCACCGGGGCCTGCGCAATCTGTTTTGAAGGTTTTGAACAGGTTTTCAGGGTATTCAGCGAACTGCGCGCTGCGGGATTCCGGTGGTGGCTCTTGTGATGTGCAGGCCACGATGAAGGCCAGAAAGGGCAACAGAAAATGCAGACGCATGGCTGAAACTTGTCTCGAACTGAAAATCACTCGTTCCCGACTATGGCACGCAATGCGCGATGGTGACGATGATTCTCTGGAATTGTCCTTAATAGTTAACCGCCTGATCTTTCGGTCGTAACTGTGGCGTTCCTAACGGGAAATCAATCTTGAACTCAGACTTTCCGGCCAGTTGATGTCCACAACTCCCCTGTGGAGGAATCACGGACCGGCGGTTTCCAGCCGGTTTGCTGAATCGGGTCAAGCCAAAAGATTTCAAAAATGAGGGAAAAAGGCCGTTGACCAACTATGGGAATATACGTCAGATTGTATGGGCCAGGAGAAGAGCCACTAAATCTGGTAGGTAATGACCGGAAAAGGGCTTGGACAGGGGACGGAAAGCAAACCAGTTTGACGTGCGACCGTATTCGCGGTTCTGCGCTGTTACAGGCAGCGTCCGGTCCTTCGCGCCTGAGATTCTACGGCATTGCGGGCGGCACCCCGCAACACAAGATTTGGTGTCGGGTACGAAAATTTTGGACAGATTGAAGCTGGGGCAGCGGACATGAAGATTGAAAGAAAATTCACCAAACCGGGTCAGGATGCATATGCAGAGCTGGATTTCGTGTCTGCAACTTCGGAAATCCGCAACCCGGATGGCACCATCGTCTTTCGACTGGACGAAATCGAGGTGCCCGCAAAGTGGAGCCAGGTGGCCAGCGATGTGATCGCACAGAAGTATTTTCGCAAGGCCGGTGTTCCTTCCAAGCTGAAGAAGGTCAAAGAGAAAGACGTACCTGAATTCCTGTGGCGTTCGGTTCCTGCGGATGGTGCTGAGTTCAACGGGGAAACCTCATCCAAACAGGTGTTTGACCGTTTGGCAGGTGCGTGGGCGTATTGGGGCTGGAAAGGCGGATATTTCTCGACCGAGGAAGACGCGCGCGCCTATTTCGACGAGATGCGTTATATGTTGGCGACGCAGCGCGCAGCTCCGAACTCGCCGCAGTGGTTCAACACCGGTCTGCACTGGGCTTATGGCATCGACGGTCCGGCGCAGGGGCACCACTATGTCGATTACAAAACCGGCAAGCTGACCAAATCGAAATCTGCCTACGAACATCCGCAGCCGCACGCGTGTTTCATCCAGTCCGTCGATGATGATCTGGTGAACGAAGGCGGCATCATGGATCTGTGGGTGCGCGAGGCGCGCCTGTTTAAATACGGCTCGGGTACAGGGACCAACTTCAGCCATCTGCGTGCAGAAGGCGAATCGCTGTCGGGTGGCGGCAAGTCCTCGGGCCTCATGGGCTTTCTCAAGATCGGCGACCGCGCCGCTGGCGCGATCAAATCAGGCGGGACAACCCGTCGGGCAGCAAAGATGGTAATCGTCGATGCAGATCACCCCGACATCGAGCAATTCATCGAATGGAAGGTGATCGAAGAGCAGAAGGTGGCCTCGATCGTAGCCGGATCGAAGATGCACGAGAAGATGCTGAACGGCATTTTCGAGGCCATCCGTAACTGGGACGGCGCTCAAGACGATGCGTATGACCCCAACAAGAATGACAGCCTGAAAAAGGCGGTTCGCGAGGCCAAAAAGGTTGCGATCCCTGAGACTTATATCAAACGCGTACTGGATTACGCCAAGCAGGGGCACGACAGCATCGAATTCCCGACCTACGACACGGATTGGGATTCGGAAGCCTATAGCTCGGTTTCGGGTCAGAACTCGAACAACTCGATTCGTGTGACCAACGCATTCCTGACTGCCGTCGAAAAAGATGCGGATTGGGAGCTGATCAACCGCACCGATGGAAATGTTGCCCGCACCGTCAAGGCGCGTGATCTGTGGGAGAAAGTCGGCCACGCCGCTTGGGCCTGCGCCGATCCGGGCATCCAGTTCCACGACACCGTCAATGAGTGGCACACATGCCCCGAAGATGGCGAGATTCGCGGATCGAACCCGTGTTCGGAATACATGTTCCTCGATGATACGGCTTGTAACCTGGCGTCGATGAACCTGCTGACCTTCCTTAAGGATGGTGAGTTCCAGGCGGCGGACTACATGCACGCCTCGCGCCTGTGGACCCTGACGCTGGAAATCTCGGTGACCATGGCGCAGTTCCCGTCGAAGGAAATCGCGCAGCTGTCCTATGACTTCCGCACGTTGGGTCTGGGATACGCGAACATCGGCGGTCTGCTGATGAATATGGGCTACAGCTATGACTCGGATGAGGGCCGGGCGATCTGTGGCGCGCTGACCGCGATCATGACCGGCGTGGCCTATGCGACTTCGGCCGAGATTGCAGGCGAGCTTGGCCCGTTCAAAGGGTATGAGCGCAATGCCGACCACATGCTGCGCGTCATCCGCAACCACCGCCGGGCGGCGCAGGGCGTGACCAATGGATATGAGAAACTGGCCGTGAAGCCGGTGCCTCTCGACCACGGCAATTGCCCGGACAAGCGTCTGGTCGATCTGGCCATGTCGGCTTGGGATGAAGCGCTGAGCCTGGGTGAGCAGAACGGCTATCGCAACGCGCAGGCCACTGTGATCGCGCCCACCGGCACCATCGGTCTGGTGATGGATTGCGACACCACCGGGATCGAGCCTGACTTTGCGCTGGTCAAGTTCAAGAAGCTGGCCGGTGGCGGTTACTTCAAGATCATCAACCGCTCGGTGCCGTCGGCGCTTGAGAAACTGGGCTATTCCTCGGCTCAGATCGAAGAGATCGTGGGCTACGCGGTTGGCCACGGCACCATCGGCAACGCGCCGGGGATTAACCATACCTCGCTGACCGGTCACGGCTTTGGCCCGAACGAACTGGCCAAGGTGGATGCCGCGCTGGAAAGCGCCTTTGATATTCGCTTTGTCTTCAACCAGTGGACACTGGGCGAAGATTTCTGCACCGGCGTTCTGGGCATCCCGGCGACCAAGCTGAATGACCCGACCTTCGACTTGCTGCGCCATCTGGGCTTTACCAAGGCAGATATCGACGCGGCGAACGACCACGTCTGCGGGACGATGACGCTGGAAGGCGCGCCGCACCTGAAGGAAGAGCATTATTCGATCTTCGACTGCGCCAACCCGTGCGGCAAGAAAGGCAAGCGTTTCCTTGGGGTTGATAGCCACATCACCATGATGGCGGCGGCGCAGAGCTTCATCTCGGGCGCGATCTCGAAGACGATCAACATGCCGAATGACGCGACCATCGAGGATTGCCAGAAGGCGTATGAACTCAGCTGGTCGCTGGGTGTGAAGGCTAACGCGCTCTATCGTGATGGCTCAAAACTGTCGCAGCCTTTGGCCGCGGCGCTGGTCGAGGATGATGACGAGGCCGCGGAAGTGCTGGAGAGCGGTTCGACGCAAGAAAAAGCCGTCGTTCTGGCGGAGAAGGTGATCGAGAAGGTTGTGGTCAAGGAAATGATCCGCAGCCATCGCGAGAAACTGCCTCATCGCCGCAAGGGCTATACCCAGAAGGCAATCGTCGGTGGCCACAAGGTCTATCTGCGCACCGGTGAGTTCGAAGACGGCAAGCTGGGCGAGATTTTCATCGACATGCATAAGGAAGGCGCTGGCTTCCGGGCGATGATGAATAATTTCGCCATCGCCGTGTCGGTTGGCCTGCAATACGGCGTGCCGCTGGAAGAGTTCGTTGACGCCTTTACTTTCACCAAGTTCGAACCGGCAGGGATGGTGCAGGGCAACGACTCGATCAAGAACGCAACGTCGATCCTAGACTACATCTTCCGCGAACTGGCCGTGTCTTATCTGGACCGTACCGATCTGGCGCATGTGAAACCCGAAGGCGCAACCTTCGACGATCTGGGCCGGGGGGAAGAGGACGGACTGTCGAATGTCTCGGAAATCAGTGACAGTGCGGCCACCAAGTCATTGGAAGTGCTGAAACAAATCAGTTCGACAGGTTATCTGCGTAAGCGTCTGCCGCAAGATCTGATGGTCTTTAACGGTGGTCAGGCTGACGTAACCGGCATGGCCGAAACCGCAGCCACATTCGAAGCATCTGCTGAGGCGTCGGTCGCAACCGGAATGGACGCCCGCACCAAAGCCAAAATGCAAGGGTACGAGGGCGACCCCTGCGGCGAATGCGGAAACTACACGCTGGTGCGCAACGGCACCTGCATGAAGTGCAACACCTGCGGCGCGACAAGCGGGTGTAGCTAAGAAATTGAAGGTTGGGGACCGGTGTTGGCGCACCGATCCCCGGCTGATCTCGCAATCGGTTAGCACGCTGCGAGATAAACCAAATCCGGCCCAAGAAGGGTCGACAGTTGAAAGGAAGACAGATCGGATTTTGGGGATCAATAGTGTGCTTGGAAATACAGAGTTGTCCCGAGACTTACCAACAAGAAATCGCGACCGCCTGTGAATAAGGAGCCAAATAAGATGGCGAATGAGAAGAACTATTGGACTCAGAAAAGGCCAGACGGCCAATGGGAATCTAAGCGCGAAGGAGCAACACGAGCTTCCAGCGTTTCGTCTACTCAAGCAGAGGCGTGGGAGAAGTCGAAAGACTTCGCGCGTGAACGCGGAGGAGAAGCATATCTCAAGGGTGAGAATGGCCGTATTCGCGAGCGTAACACTTATGGGAAGGACCCTTACCCTCCAAAGGGGTAGCTGAGTTTAGCGCCCCGGCAACCCGGGGTGCAGGGGTCGGATAGCTGCCACAGGTACCGACCCCGACGAATACGGAGCAAGGCGCTGAGACTTACCATCGATGCCTTGGTCCACTCGGCCGACATGCCCGTGTTGGCCGGGAACAGGGTGGGGCGGAATATTTGCTCCCTCCCACTCTCTCACGGGGCGGGTGCGCTCGTCCCATGCGCAGTCCAGGCCGCAGGCAAAAAAACACCGGGCGGTCAACGAAATGAGCCTGGAAGGCGAAACTGACAGGGGGCTTCGGCCCCCTTTCTTTTTTCAAGTGCGAGTCGGGTTTTGAGCAGAGCTTTGCCGGATCAATCCATCCGCATCGGGCAAGAATTGCCGAAATCCATTTTGCCCATTTCACCCGGCAATGGTCCGCAGACGAGACTCTGTAAAACACGCGGAGATTGGCGCGTACGCTACGGTTTCAAGCAGAGCGGGTGACGTTCCCGGCATATAGCGTTTTGTTGACGTTCGTCCGGACACTGACATTAAAGAAAACTCACTCAGGAGGCATAAAATGAAACCGCAAAAATTGGCCGTTATCTCGGCTCTGGCACTCGGTCTGCCGACTTTGGCGTTCGCACAGAATGCGGCTGACACCAACGGCGATGGCGTGCTGACCATTGATGAGGTTCAGGCGGTGGTGCCTGATGTTGACGCCGAAGGGTTTGCGCAGATGGATGCAAACGGAGACGGCGCTCTGGATCAGGATGAGATCACAATCGCTCAGGAAGCGGGTTTGCTGCCGCCGTCCAACGGTTGATCAGAAGATAATTTTGGCGGCCCGACTTGTTCGGGCCGCCTATTTTCAAATAGTTATGCAGGCAAGTGAATGTTGAACTTGCTGCGCAGTTCAGCATCCAATGCAGGTTCAAACCGCGCGTTTGACGGGGTCGCCAGGATTTCCTCTTTTCGCGCGATAGCCTTTTCGATCAAGTCCGGTTTGCCTAATTCCGCCCATTCCTTGGGTGAGGTGCGGTCCCCAAGCGTTGGATAGACATAGTCCGCCTGCATTCGGCTGAGTGTCGCGTCGGTGCCAAGATAATGCCCCGGTCCGCCCAGGCAAACCTCAGCCATCTGATCCAGCGCCAGCGTTTCGTCAGTCACTTCGATTCCGCGCACACAACGTTGCGCTTGCCCGATAAGATCATCGCCTAAGATCAAGGATTCATGGCAAAATCCAAGTAGGGAAGAGTGCATGCCCGCGGCTTCATAGACCATATTTGCGCCCGAAAGCCCTGCCATCACGTTCGAGCACATCTGTTCCCACCCGGCCTGCATATCGGGCATTTTTGAGTCCGAGGCCCCTGCGGCCGCTCCTCCCGGGAGGTCGTAGAACTTATGCATCTGTGCGCAGCCCGCGCTCAGCAATGCCTGTTCACCCGAACCCACTGACATTGCACCAGTTCGCAGGTCGAGGCCAAATGGCCAAGTGCCAAAAATTGCAGGAGCACCGGGACTTACGGCATTTACATAAACCAATCCAGCCAGACATTCAGCAGTTGCTTGTGTGATTGCACCTGCAATCGTGGACGGCGCAGTTGCACCTGCCATGCCGGCCGACAGCAGCAACACCGGCATGCCAGCCTTGATGCATTCCTCCATCACCTGACAGCTTTCAGTGGCGAATTTCATGGGCGGAACGACGAAACAGTTCGAATTCGAAACAAATGGTCTGGTGCGCCATGCATCTTCACCGCCCGCAATCATATGAAGCATTTCAACAGCTTGAGCGACATATGTAGGGTCTGTGAAGGAGGTTCCGATATGTTTGAACGTCCCTGAGCAACACGCGTAGATGGTATTCAGATCCATCTCGAGATTGTCGGTGATATCGCGGCAAACCATCGGGCGCTGGACGAAGTGGATGTTATCCAGTTGATCGCAGATCCGCGCGGCGTCGTGCAGGTCCTGAACCGTCGAATCGCGGTACTCGCGCCCTGTCACGTCAACCATATGGACCGCCGCGCCCGCAGTGCCATAGTGGACGCGGTTGCCCGAAAGCGTCAGGTCGGTTTCTCCATCGCGGCTGTAGAGAGTGACCGATCTGTTAGCCTTGGCCAGAGTATCTTCGACCAGAGCGCTGGGAAAGCGAATGCGCCCGTCATTACCCAACTCGCAGCCAGCCTGAACCAAATAGTCGACCCCGCTTTGTGGTGCGTCGGCAAGACCAATGGTTTCAAGTGCTTGCAAGGCGGCACGATGGATTTTTTCGACGTCTGCGGCACTCAGCGGTTTGTAGGTGCCGCCTTCCATTCCGGGGCGGACGGGGCGCAGGTGGTCTGGCAGGGCCGAAGCACGTGCGGCACGACGCGCGGCGCGTCCACCGCTGCGGGAGGAGGTACGGGTTTGTTCGTTCATGGAAGTAAGTCCGGTTCAAGGGCAGGATGGGTAAGTTAAGGCGCAATCAGCGCCTCACCGGCCTACCACGCGCGGCGCGCCCCCGATCCGCACCGATCGTGCGACTGATCAGTCGGACTTTCCAGACATCGCTTTGCATCTTTGCCCTCAAATTGGTTATCCGAGTGTTCCAATACTTGGCGACATGATCTGTCCTGTTTGCGACCTGAGACCAATAATTTTCAATTACGAGACTGCCAGCGCCGCGCAACAAGGTCGTCAGAAATTGTTTTTCCCGTTACGATAGAAATCTGTTAGCCTGTACACAGTTAATTAATCAAAGCCCGAGATTTTAGGTAAAGCAAAGCCGACCATTCGTTAATTCACAGCCCCGTCTATTTGCCCCGATCGGTACAAAGTGTTTGGAGGTCTGAATGAAATTGATCAAGGCCACACTCGTCGCAGCCCTGCTGACAGGGGCGGGGCCTGTGGTTGCCGAGGATTGGACCGGGGCCTATGCGGGATTCAGCTTTGGATATGCAGACGCGGATGGATCTGGCGGGGCTGGTGGCAGCAGTGGCAGCTTTGGCCCGCTGATTGGTTACGACTATGACTTTGGCAATTTCGTTCTTGGTGGAGAACTGGAATACAACCGCCTGAACCTCGACCTGGGTGAGTCCGAGGGAAGTTTGGACAGCTTGTCTCGGTTGAAGCTGCGCGGCGGGTATGATTTTGGCTCAGCGCTCGGATATGTGGTGGTGGGTACTGCGCGTGCCCGCACGTCGGGCGACAGCGATACTGCAGCGGTCTACGGGATCGGAGTCGCATATCCGCTGGGTGAGCGATTTGTCATCAGCGGCGAAGCGTTGCGGCAAAATTTCGACGGCGTGCCGAACTCTGGTGACAATCTTGGGACCAATGTCTTCAATTTGCGAACAACGTTCCGATTCTGATTGAGTATTTCGGAATGGATTGGGGCATTTCTGATCGCCCATAATACTATGGCGAGGCGTCAAAGAAGGAATCCATCCTGGAATAATCTCGGTGGGGCAGTGCGCTCTGGTGGTTCAATCAGTTTCGTGATGGCAGGCTGGCCTGAAGCTTTTTGGTGAGAGAGGCTCGCACGATATCGTATGATGTATTCAGTCGGTGTCGTATTTCATCGTGATCTGTATCCCAGGGCAGTCGGACCCAACTGCGGTGGAAGTAGGGTGCTTTGGTGCCGATCCCGGCATCTATCAGCATTTGGGCGGTTTCAATGTCGGGCGTTTTGACCGACACCCCATCCCCGACCGAACCGATACACGCGAACATCTTGCCACCCACCTTCCAAGCGTCATGGCCGCCTCCCCAGGGGTCGGAAACCTCGGCGCCCGGTAGCTGGGCGCAGACTGAGTTCACAAATTCGCGGGTCATGCCTTGAAGAGTGCCGGGTCGCCGTTGAAAACTCAAGGCTTGGCTCGGATGTCATCCCGTGCTATCCGGTGTGCCATGAACCCGATGACCTGCATCATTATCTGCTGCATTACCTGCTGATTAATCAAGCGGGCCGGTTTCTTTCGTTTTCATCGCAGAGACAAGTTGCTAAGCCCGCGCTAACGCGTGACGAACATGCTGTTTCAGGAGCAAGACCCGATGACGACAATCAAACTGCACAACACTCGGACACGGACGAAAGAGGATTTCGCTCCGATCGACCCTGACAACGTGCGGATGTATGTCTGTGGGCCCACCGTCTATGACCGGGCTCATCTGGGCAATGCGCGGCCGGTAGTGGTTTTTGACGTCCTCTACCGTTTGTTGCGGCATGTTTATGGTGCGGACCATGTCACCTATGTGCGCAACTTCACCGACGTGGACGACAAGATCAACGCCACCGCGCTGGCCCGGAAACAGGCCGGGGCTGAAGGATCGCTTGAGCAACTGGTTCAGGAACGCTCGGACGAGACCATCGGCTGGTATCTGCATGACATGGGTGCGCTCGGGGCATTGGAACCCACTGAGATGCCACGCGCCACGCAGTATATCGCGCAAATGATTGCGATGATCGAAGACCTCATCGCCAAGGGTCATGCCTATTCTGCCGAAGGCCATGTGTTGTTTGCGGTGGACTCCTGGAGGGAGGGCTACGGAAAGCTATCAGGCCGTTCAGTGGACGACATGATCGCGGGGGCACGGGTTGAGGTCGCGCCCTACAAAAAGAACCCGATGGATTTTGTGCTTTGGAAGCCCTCGACGGATGAATTGCCCGGTTGGGACAGCCCATGGGGCCGGGGGAGGCCGGGTTGGCATATCGAATGCTCGGCCATGAGTTATGAACTGCTGGGCGAGAGTTTTGATATACATGGCGGCGGCAATGACCTGATGTTTCCGCATCATGAAAACGAAATCGCCCAGAGCAAATGCGCCCACCCGAATGGTGAGTTTGCGCGGTACTGGCTGCACAATGAGATGTTGCAGGTCGAGGGTAAGAAGATGTCCAAATCGCTGGGCAATTTCTTTACCGTGCACGACCTGTTGGAGCAGGGCGTACCGGGTGAGGTCATTCGGTTTGTTTTCCTGCAGACCCACTATCGCAAGCCAATGGACTGGACCGAGAAGAAGGCGCGCGAAGCCGAGGCGACGTTGCGCAAGTGGCGGGCGCTGACAGCGGGCATCGAGCCCGCCGCCAGCGCGGCACCCGCGGTGATCGAAGCGCTTGGCGACGACCTCAATACTGCGGGCGCCATCGCAGAACTCCACCGGCTTGCGTCGGAAGGTGACGCAGCGGGATTGCTTGCAGGTGCGCAGGTGCTTGGGTTGCTGTCGGACGAGATGGGCGCCTGGGCCGAGGTGACGACAACCGATTTGTCTTCTCACGCGGAAAGGCTGGCCGATGCCCGGGCCGACGCGATGCAGAGCAAGGATTTCTCGGAGGTCGATCGCCTGAAGGCGGCCTATGTCGCTGCGGGATTGGAAGTGCGGATGAGCAAAGATGGTGTCGAGTTGGTTCCCGGTGCTGGCTTTGACGCAGGCAAGCTGGAAAACGTGTGATGAGTAGAGAACGCCTTTACCTCTATGACACAACGCTGCGGGACGGGCAGCAAACGCAGGGTGTGCAATTCTCGACCACCGAAAAGGTGCAGATCACGCAGGCGCTAGACGCGTTGGGTGTTGACTACATCGAAGGCGGCTGGCCCGGTGCGAACCCGACGGACAGTGCTTTTTTTGAAGTCGCGCCCAAGACCTCGGCTTGTCTGACAGCCTTTGGGATGACCAAACGCTCGGGCCGGTCTGCTGAAAACGACGATGTGCTGGCCGGTGTAATGAACGCCGGCACGCCTGCAGTTTGCCTAGTCGGAAAGTCGCATGATTACCACGTCACTCATGCACTTGGCATTCCACTGGATGAGAATCTGGAAAACGTTCGCGCTTCGGTGGCGCATTTGGTGGCGCAGGGGCGTGAGGCATTATTCGATGCCGAGCATTTCTTTGATGGCTACAAGGACAATCCGGCCTATGCGATCAATGTCTGTCGTGCCGCGCTGGACGCGGGTGCGCGCTGGGTTGTCCTGTGCGATACAAATGGAGGCGCCTTGCCATCCGAGGTCGGTCGGATCGTAGACGAAGTAATTGCAGCGGGCCTGCCCGGTGATCGGCTGGGTATTCATACCCATAACGATACCGAGAATGCGGTGGCCTGTTCACTGGCCGCCGTCGATGCGGGCGCGCGGCAAATTCAGGGTACGCTGAACGGGTTGGGCGAACGTTGCGGCAATGCCAATCTGACCGCGCTGATACCAACGTTGATGCTGAAAGAGCCCTACACCTCGCGCTTTGAAATCGGCGTGAAGCCCGAGGCTCTGGCCAGGCTGACGCGGATCAGCCGGATGCTGGATGATATCCTGAACCGGGTGCCCAGCAAACAGAGCGCATATGTCGGTGCGTCGGCTTTTGCACATAAGGCCGGGCTGCATGCCAGCGCGATCCTCAAGGATCCGACGACTTATGAACATATCGACCCGGCAAGCGTTGGCAATGCGCGCATCATCCCGATGTCGAACCAGGCCGGGCAGTCGAACCTGCGGAAACGCCTGACTGATGCTGGGTTGACTGTGGAACCCGGTGACCCGGCTCTGGGTCGTATTCTGGAGCGGATCAAACTGCGCGAAGCCGAAGGGTATTCTTATGACACCGCGCAGGCCAGCTTTGAGCTGTTGGCGCGCGACGAGCTGGGGCAGTTGCCCGAGTTCTTTGAGGTCAAGCGCTACAAGGTGACCGTTGAGCGTCGCAAAAACAAATACAATAAGATGGTCAGCCTTTCTGAGGCCGTTGTGGTGGTGAAGGTCGATGGCGAGAAAAAACTGTCGGTCAGCGAGTCCCTTGATGGCGAAGGCAGCGACCGGGGGCCGGTGAACGCTCTGGCCAAAGCTTTGGCCAAAGATCTGGGTCAGTACTCGCGGATACTCGATGACATGCATCTGGTGGATTTCAAGGTGCGCATCACGCAGGGCGGGACCGAAGCCGTGACTCGCGTGATAATCGACAGCGAAGACGGGCAGGGGCGGCGCTGGTCGACAGTTGGGGTCAGTGCAAACATAGTGGATGCTTCGTTCGAGGCGTTGCTGGACGCGATCCAGTGGAAGCTGGTCCGCGATTGCCCGTCTCAATCGGCGGCCGCTGAATAACGTGGAGTTTGATGACGACATAAAGGCTTGCGCGGCCCTGGTGCATCGCGCAGACCCGGATCGATTCATGGCGGCTATGGCGGCACCTGTTGCAACGCGGGCTATGCTTTTCCCTCTTTACGCCCTGAATGTTGAGGTCGCCCGGGCGCCTTGGGTGACGCAGGAGGCGATGATTGCCGAGATGCGTCTGCAGTGGTGGCGCGACGCGTTGCAGGAGATCGCCGAAGGCCCGACGGTTCGACGGCACGAGGTTGTTACACCGCTGTCGCGCGTCCTGTCGCCTCATCTGGCGGCAATGCTGGATGAATATGTGGCTGTCAGGCGATGGGATATCTACCGTGACCCCTTCGAAGACGAGGCGCATTTCGACGCCTATATCGATCACAGCGGTGGCACGCTGATGGTTGTGTCGGCGCAGATGCTGGGCGCGGCCGAGGAATCCGTTTTGCGGGATTTTGGCTATGCGATGGCGGTGGCGAACTGGTTCCGTGCCATCCCTGACCTTGAGGCGCGCGGCCGGATACCGCTGCTGGATGGCACAAGGGAAGGTGTGCGTATGCTGTCGCATAAGGCATTGGAACGGTTGCAACGTGCACGCTCAGCCCGCTCGCAGGTATCCGCGCAAGCGCGGCCAGCGCTCTATGCCGGGTGGCAAGCCGAATGGGTGCTGCGGAAGGTCGCCGATCAGCCTGAGCGGGTAGCTGCGGGTCAGCTTGCACAGGGCGAGGTTCGGCGTCGTTTGTCCCTGATGCGTATCGCTGCAACTGGCCGCTGGTGATGTCTCAGGCGGTTCGCGCGTCTGACGGCTTGAGGACCAACCACAATAAGGCGCCACCCGCCAGGGTCAGCAGTGGGATCATGGCGAGATTTACCGCTGTCCACCCCTCAACCGCTGATCCGCCCGAGCAGTTCATCAAACCGCCAGAGGCCAGCGAAGCCAGAGTGACGCCGCCAAAGACCAGAAGGTCGTTCAATCCTTGCATCCGCCCGCGCTCATGCGCCTCATGCGAGGCGGCCAGCATGCTGGTCGCACCGATGAAACCGAAATTCCAGCCAACACCCAGCAGGATCAGGGAGACAAAGAAGTTACCCAGTTCGACACCTTGCAAGGCGACAATCCCGGCGCCGCCCAGGATGGCCAGCCCAAGCGCAACTATTTTCTCGACCCCAAAACGGGCGATCAGGTGGCCGGTGAAGAAGCTTGGAATATACATGGCCAGCACATGGCTGGTGACGATATCCGCCGCATTGCCTTCGGTGTATCCACATCCGACAACAGCCAGAGGTGTCGAAGTCATGACAAGGTTCATCAGCGCATAGGAGACCGTCGCGCAGATGATGGCGACTGCGATGCCCGGGGTCCTGAGCAACTCCAACCGCGATCGGCCTTTGGGGGCATCCGCGGCGGGTTTGGGCGGTGTCGGGATGTCGAGGAAGAAAAACAAGGCTGCGCCAAGCACGTTGATGGCAGTGACTGCCAGATAGGTGCCCAGAAAGGGGATCACATAGGCCTGTGAAGTCAGTTTGACGATCTGCGGGCCAATGATAGCGGCGGCCAGACCACCTGCCATCACATATGAAATTGCCTTGGGTCGGAATGCGTCCGAGGCGGTGTCAGTTGCGGCAAATCGATAGAATCCATGGGCGCTCATGTAGATGCCGGTCAGAAAGCTCCCGATCAAAAAAATCGGAAACGACCCGAGGAACAGACCATATGCGCCGACGATGCCGCCTGCAGCCCCGGCTGTGGCGCCAATAAGGAACCCGGCCCGGCGGCCCCAACTCTGCATGATGGCCGAGATCGGAGTGGCGGCCAGCATTGAACCCAAGACGATCAGCGAAATCGGCAGCGTGGCGAGGCATGCGTTGCTGGCCAGTGACTGCCCGGCCAGACCGCCAACGATGAAAATCATCGGCATTTGCGCGCCCAGAATGGCCTGCGCCGCCACCAGAACGGCGACATTGCGTTTGGCCTGTCTGTCGTCTGGAGAGGCAGCAATCATTGTCATGGGCAAAGGGTTATCTACGATTGAGACTCGACACAAGCGGGTTGCATATGCGGCACATCCGCCTAACGTGCGGCCAAGGATCTATTGCAGGAGAGCGCATGTCCGTCGGACGCATCATCGAATCCCCGGACTGCGTGACCGAAGGTGCAGAGTGGTTGGCGCAGGCCTGTCCTCGCATGGCCTATGCGATGGATCAGACGGGCCCATTGCCGCTGAGGCGCAAGCCTGACGGCTTCGCCCAGTTACTCAACGCGATTGTCAGCCAGCAGGTCAGCGTGGCGTCAGCCAATGCGATCTGGAAGCGGATGCAGCAGGCCAAACTGACCGGCCCGCGCAAGATCATGTGGGCCTCAGATGAGGATCTGCGCGCGGTGGGCCTCAGCCGTCAGAAAATCCGCTATGCCCGCGCGCTTGCTGAGGCGCGCATCGATTACAACGCGTTGCGCACCGCCCCGGATGACGACGTGATCGCCATTCTGACCGAGGTGCCCGGCATCGGTGTCTGGACGGCGGAGATTTATGCAATGTTCTCGCTGGGCCGTGCTGACGTGATTGCTCCGGGTGACCTGGCCCTGCAAGAGGCCGCGCGCATTCTGTACGATTTACCCAAACGTCCAACAGATAGAGAGTTGCGCCAGATGGCCGAAGCATGGTCGCCCTGGCGATCGGTTGCGGCGCGCGTTTTGTGGGCCTATTACCGGGTCGCAAAAGACAGAGAAGGGATCAGATGACACGGGTTTTAAATGCGCTCCGGAAAGAGCCGGTTTCTGGGGATACACGTTCGGTCGTAGTATTCGTGCATGGTTATGGTGCCAACGGTGCCGATCTGTTGGGTTTGGCTGATCCGTTGGGCGAACATTTGCCCGACACGCTGTTTGTATCCCCCGACGCCCCGGAGCAAATCCCGGGTATGCCCAACGGATACCAGTGGTTCCCGATCCCGTGGATTGATGGCTCGTCCGAGGAAGAGGCGCGCCGGGGCATGGAAATGGCGGTTGAGGATTTCAATGCCTTTCTCGATGCCCTGATGGTGGACGAAGATGTTTTGCCTGAGCAGGTTGTATTGTTCGGCTTCTCGCAGGGTACGATGATGAGCCTTCATGTCGCCCCGCGCCGCGAAGACCCTGTTTCCGGTATAGTCGCGTTTTCCGGTCGGCTGCTGGAGCCCGACCTGTTGGCCGACGAGGTTGTCAGCCGTATGCCGGTTCTTCTGGTTCATGGGGATGTCGATGATGTTGTGCCCCCGCAATCGTTGCCCGAAGCAGCCGAGGCGTTGCAGACCGCCGGGTTTCAAGAGGTCTATGCCCATGTCATGAAAGGCACCGGCCACGGCATCGCCCCGGATGGCCTGAGCGTGGCGCTGGCCTTCATGCGCGACAAGTTGAGCTTGTAACGCGCGCGGTGATGCGGCGGTTCAGTCGCTTGCCCGCCGCGTCAGGTCCCAATGGCTCAAAACGGATTAATCGGTGCTATTGCCAAAGATGACCTTCGGCAAATTCGACTGAATTGCCAGCGGGGTCCCGGACGTAGAGCGACTTCGCGCCATTCGGCCAGTCGAATTCTGCATCCAGCGGGACGTTCCAATCCAGCAGATGCTTGCGCATGGTTGCAATCTCATCACGGGTCAGGACAAGGCAGACATGCCCGGCGCCGCGCGCGCCATGTGGCGGAACCGGAAGGTCAGGATTGGTCGGTGGCTGTTCAGTCTGATCTGGATTGAACAGCAGCAGGACCGAATTCCCGATGCGATAGAACACGTGCCGATCCTCGACACGCTGTATCAGCGTGAGGTCGAGAACCTCACCATAAAATCGCTCTGCCGCATCCAGGTCATCGACATATAGCGCAGCCTCGAGAATGGCAGAAGGGCTTGGAATGTCAGGCGTAACCTTCATGAGACCAGTTTAAACGCAATTCTGGCGTCTGTCACCGACGGGTTCGACGGTCCCGTTTGCGTTGCCGGACCGGGTTCAGATCGGGCAGGGGCAGGCTGTCCCATTGGCCGGGTTCCAGATTTTCGAGTGTCCAGCTCCCGATCCGTGCGCGGATCAGACGTAGGGTGGGATGGCCCACCGCCGCCGTCATCCGGCGTACTTGCCGGTTACGACCTTCTCGAAGAGTGAGTTCAATCCAGGATTCTGGCACGGTTTGCCGAACTCGGATCGGCGGTGTTCGCGGCCATAAGCTGTCGGGCTCATCAATCATGCGGGCTTTGGCCGGGCGGGTCAGGCCATCTTTCAGTTCAACGCCATCGCACAGCGCCTTCAATGCGGCACCATCTGGAATACCCTCAACCTGAACCCAATAGGTTTTTGCCATCTTGTGCTTGGGGTCCGATATCTGCGCCTGCAACCGCCCCTGGTCGGTCAGAAGCATCAGCCCCTCGCTATCACGATCCAGCCGACCGGCAGGGTAGACACCGGGCAGATCAATGAAATCCGACAAGGTGCGGCGGGGCGATTCCGCGTTTGCGCGGTCGGTAAACTGCGGCAGCACATCGTTGGGTTTGTTGAAACGGATGAACCAGGACATGAATCCCGCCATAGCCCGCAAGCCACAACTGTGCAAGCTGTGGATAACTGTCACGTTCTTGTCACGAAGCCGACGTAATGAATACTCGAGATGTTGTGTAAACTCGGGACTTGTCAGAGTTTTAACACGAGATATAGTTGAGATAAGGCCGGGGCGGGTGTTCCCCGCTCTGATGTCACAAACGGGCAGTGCAGAGCGAGGAGCGATTCTGTTATGGACGGAGACTTCAGGACCGAATTTGTCAGGGAACCCGGTGCGCTCAGGCATCATCCGGCATTGGTTCTGAACGCTGATTATCGCCCTCTTTCCTACTATCCACTGTCATTGTGGCCTTGGCAGGAAGCCATCAAGGCTGCCTGGCTGGATCGGGTCGACATCGTGGCCGAATACGACGAAGTGGTCCGAAGCCCGAGTACCGAGATCCGAATACCCTCGGTCGTTGTCTTGAAAGATTATGTGAAACCCAGAAAGCGCGTGGCCTTCACGCGCTTTAATTTATTTCTGCGGGACGAATTCAAATGTCAGTATTGCGGCAGCCGCGGAGAGCTTACGTTTGATCATGTCGTGCCGCGTGCCGCAGGGGGTGTCACAAGTTGGCAGAATGTGGTGGCGGCCTGCAGTCCCTGCAACCTGCGTAAAGGGTCAAAATCCCTGAGACAGGCCAGGATGTCGCTGAACAAGCCACCACGTCAGCCCGATGCGGAGGCGCTACGCAATATCGGGCGCAAGTTTCCTCCCAACCACCTCCACGACAGCTGGATCGATTTCCTTTATTGGGACGCCGAACTGGATCAGCAATAGCGGCTAGCGCGCGCGCCAGGCCGCGATCCAGATCAAGACGAGCCCGCTGGACAGCAGCCCGTTCCAACCCGCCATGGAGATGCCGAACAGCTCCCATGGGATATCGTCGCACCGCACCAACGGGGCAGACATGATCTGATCCAGCAATTCTTCGGCGCTCAACCCGCCTATCGGTCCAGAGGTGCAGGTCGATGGGCCCTCCCACCAGCCTTGTTCGACACCTGCGTGGTAATAACCGATCGCTGCAGTTGTCGCTGCGGCCAGCGCGCCAAACAAAGGCAAGGGGCGAATCCCCGGAAACGCAAGGGCCATCACGCCGAGAACAACGGCAGCTCCATGCGGATAGCGTTGCCAGATGCACATTTTGCAGGGCGCCAGCCCGCCAATGTACTGAAACCCCCATGCCCCCAGCAGCAACGCAGCTGATCCACAAACCGCGATCAGGATCAGAGTTTTCTTGGTCATAGATAGCGCACCAGAAAGAATCCACCGATCAACAGCGCAATGAACAGGGTGAACACCATCCCCAAACGTTTCTCGATGAAACCCCGGATTGGCTCACCAAAACCCCAAAGCAGACCGGCGACTACAAAAAACCGCAGTGCCCGGGCAAGAATGGACGTTGCGATAAAGGTTCCCAGCGGCATCCCCGTCCAGCCAGACATGATTGTGATGACCTTATAGGGAAATGGAGTCACCCCAGCCGCCAGCACGGCCCAGAAGCCGAAATCATTGAAGCGGGTGTTGAACTCCTCCATCGCGTGGGCTTTGCCCATCGCCTCCAGAATGGGTTGGCCGACGCTTTCGTAGAAAAACGCACCGATTGCATAGCCCAACATGCCTCCCAGCACGGAGGCGACCAGAGCCACGGTCGCAATCAGCCAGGCACGCGAAGGGCGGGCCAGAATCATGGGAATCATCAACACATCCGGCGGGATCGGAAAAAACGAACTTTCGACAAAGGCGACAATGGCCAACGCCCAAAGCGCATGAGGGTGCTCGGCCAGACGAATGGTCCAGTCATAAAGTGATCGCAGCATAAGGTGCAAATATCCCGGCAATTGTTGCTGCTAGCCAAATCACGCACCTGTCGGAGCGTCAACCTCCGTCGCTTAAACAAACGACGCAATGGTTGTTTTTTGCCTCTGGACCTTCTGCCGCTTGAACGCTAATCCACTCTATGTGGCCCAAGTGGCGGAATGGTAGACGCAGGGGATTCAAAATCCCCCGATGGCAACATCGTGAGAGTTCGAGTCTCTCCTTGGGCACCACATCCACATTCATTTTCCGTGCAGCTGCACTTGGCTATGAACGTTTCTAGACAGCCTGACGCACGTTGTTGATATCGTTTCACGTTTCCTATCGTTCGGCTCAACGGGGAAAATCCCTTGAATTCTAGCAAAACTGAGGCATACAACCGTTGTGGTGGGGGCTACCCTTGACAAGTGCGGTCTCTGAATGAAACCTCATATGTGTTGGGAGACTTTGGAAAAAATCAAATACTGATACGCTTTACGTTGCCGGGTCCGCGCATTTGCCGACCTATGGTTCTCGTCAAGTCTGCCGAAGAAGACAACAGGGAGATCAGATATGAAAAACAAAAGTAGATTCAGCCTTGCCGTGATTGCGGCGGTGATTATTGCGCCATCTGCGTATGCGGAGGAGTTTATCACGATTGGGACGGGTGGAGTTACGGGGGTTTATTATCCGACGGGTGGTGCGATTTGTCGTTTGGTGAACAA